>NZ_BJNF01000038.1 GCF_006539545.1 Nitrobacter winogradskyi | reverse complement strand
TAGAGTCTGGTTCAACTGCGTTTGAGCATGATCTTTCGCGAAAACCGGCTCCCACTTTGCGCTGGCGCGGCCCTTCGGGCCGGAATCATGCTCTAAAGCACTCGCACGATCTGGATGCCCGCGATCAACGCGCCAACGGATAACACGACGGAACCGATCATGTAGGCGGCGGCCGACACCATTTCGCCGCGCTCGATCAGATAGAACGTATCAAGCGAGAAAGTGGAGAACGTGGTGTAGCCGCCGCAGATTCCGACAACAAGAAAGATGCGCGCGGCTTGAGGCAAACTCCACCGGACGGCGAACAGGCCCGCGAATATTCCGATCAGAAGCGATCCCGTGACATTGATGAACAGCGTCCCCCATGGAAACTTCGGGCCCAGCCATTTGCCGAAGCCGATGCCAACGAGATAGCGAGCCACCGATCCCAGCGCCCCGCCGGCCGCAACGGCCAGGATGAATGTCCACTTCAAAGCTTTTGCTCCGCCCGTGGTTGTCCGGCCGTGCGCCGGCCATCATCGTCTTCCCTCAGGCAGACTTGCAGCGGATTCAGAGACTTGATCATCAGCGCCCTTTCTCGGGGCGCAACGGGGAGGAAACAGCTCCTACCGACGCGAAAGCGCCCGGTAGGAGTCATCAGCCTTGCGGCGGTTATCGGGGGACTCCATCCCCATCGATTTCGCTCATGCTAGAGCATGATCCCGAAAACTGGAAGCCGGTTTTCGAATAAGATCATGCTTGATCAAAAGATGAGGCTATAGCGTTTTCGAGCGAAGCATGTCCTCGGGCTTGAGCCCTAAGGATGGAATCCGGTTCGCGCGAAGAAAACGCGTCAAACAAAAATCCAGGGTCTTCCGTCTCTGACGGAATCGACAGCGGACCTTGACGATCCTACAGCCGAAAATGCTTCGACAGCTTGAGGCCCTGGGCCTGGTAGTTGGAGCCGATGCGCTGGCCGTACATCGCGCTGGGCCGCGCCAGCATCTTCTCATAGACCAGGCGGCCGACAATCTGGCCGTGCTCGAGAATGAACGGCACCTCGCGCGAGCGCACTTCCAGCACCGCGCGCGAACCCTCTCCACCGGCGCCGGCATAGCCGAAGCCGGGATCGAAGAAGCCGGCGTAGTGCACCCGGAATTCGCCGACCAGCGGATCGAACGGCACCATTTCCGCGGCGTAGTCCGGCGGCACCTGCACCGCTTCCTTCGAGGCGAGGATATAGAACTCGCCGGGATCGAGGATCAGGCTGGCGTCCGGACGCGCCGCGATCGGCTCCCAGAACTCGCCGACCGCATAGCCGCCGCGGCGATCGATGTCGATGACGCCGGTATGGCGCTTGGCGCGATAGCCGACAAAGCCGTGGGCCTGCTCTCCCGAGAGATCGACGCTAAGCGCCACGCCGTTGACGAAATCGGTGTCGTCGCTATCGACGAGCCGCTCGCTCGCATGCAGGGCGTCAAGTTCGTCGGCGTCGAGAACGGCGTCGCCGGTGCGGAAGCGGACCTGCGACAGCCGCGAGCCCTCGCGCAGCAGCACCGGAAATGTCCTGGGGCTGATCTCGGCATAGAGCGGACCGTGATAGCCGGCGCCGATCATGTCGAAACTTCGGGTGCCATCGGCGATGACGCGCGTGAACACGTCGAGGCGGCCTGTCGAGCTTTTCGGATTGGCGGCGGCGACGATTTCGGGCGGAAGAGCCAGGCTCTCCAGCAACGGCACGATGTAAACGCAGTTGGTCTCCAGCACCGCGCCGTCCGAAAGGTCGATTTCGTGCAGCTTCAATTCGTCGATGCGTTCAGCGACGGTCGCGTCAGGCCCCGGCAGAAAACTTGCGCGTACGCGATAGGCGGTCGCGCCGAGCCGCAGATCAAGGCTTGCCGGCTGGATCTGACTCTCGACGAACGGATATTCCGGCAGGATCAGGCCGGCATCCGCCATCGCCGCGATCATGCGGTCGGGCAGAATGCCGTTGGCGTCGGGCGGGAGCGTGAATGGCACGGGATCGTCCTTGCGGGGTGGGCGATATCAACCCGAGGACAGGCACTTTTACCGGTAATCCCGACGGGCGCAACGCGAATGTCAATTGATCGGCTTGACGGACGAGAGACGCCGGACTAGGCATGAGCCTCCCGTGGTGATTTGAGCCGGCCGGCTTGCAGCCACGTTAAATAAGTCGCTAAACAGGCCGGGGACAATGCGATCCCGGCTTGTGGAATTTCCCAGGCCGGTTTTTTTGTGGCCGCTTTCCACGGCGGTCCCGCAGGAGGTCATATGTCCGAGGCCAAGTCCGCATCCCGCTATCACCCTGAAACCCGGCTGGTTCATTCCGGCACGCTGCGCTCGCAGTTTGCCGAGACCTCGGAAGCCCTGTTCCTCACTCAAGGCTACGTCTACGACACCGCCGAACAGTGCGAGGCGCGGTTCAAGGGCGACGATCCCGGTTTCATCTATTCGCGCTACTCCAATCCGACCGTCGCGATGTTCGAGCAGCGCATGGCCGCGCTCGAAGGCGCGGAAACCGCGCGTGCGCTCGCGACCGGCATGGCCGCGGTGACCACCGCGATACTCGCGCCGCTGAAGGCCGGCGATCATGTGGTGGCGGCGAAGGCCTTGTTCGGCTCCTGCCGCTATGTGGTCGAAGACCTGCTGCCGCGCTACGGCATCGAGTCCACGCTGGTCGACGGCCTTGATCTGGATCAATGGCGCAAGGCCATGCGTCCGAACACAAAAACCTGCTTCATCGAAAGCCCGACCAATCCGACGCTCGATGTACTCGACATCAGCGGCATCGCCGAAATCGCGCATCAGGCCGGCGCGCGGCTGATCGTCGACAACGTATTCGCGACCCCGATCTGGCAAAGCCCGCTGGCGCTCGGCGCCGACGTCGTGGTGTATTCGGCCACCAAGCACATCGACGGCCAGGGGCGGACGCTCGGCGGGGTCATCCTGTCGTCGAACGCTTTCGTCCAGGAGCATCTCCAGACCTTTATACGCCAGACCGGGCCGTCGATCTCGCCGTTCAACGCCTGGATCCTGCTGAAGGGATTGGAGACGCTCGGCGTGCGCGTGCGCCAGCAGACCGAGAGCGCCGCGGCGATCGCGGAGGTGCTGGCATCGCACCCCAAGGTGTCCCGCCTCGTCTATCCCGGCCGGCCGGACCATCCGCAGGCGGCGCTGGTGAAGAAGCAGATGCGCGCCGGATCGACGCTGATCGGCTTCGAGGTCAAGGGCGGAAAGGCGGCCGCGTTCCGCTGTCTCAACGCGCTGACGATCGCGCGCATCTCCAACAACCTCGGCGACGCCAAAAGTCTCGTTACCCACCCGGCCACCACCACCCATCAGCGGCTCGCCCCAGAGATCCGCGCCGGGCTCGGCATCGGCGAAAGCTTCATCCGCTATTCGGTCGGCCTCGAACACAAGGACGACCTGATCGAGGATCTCCTCACCGCGCTGGAAAAGGTGTGAGGCTTTGTCCCTCTCCCCTTGCGGGAGAGGGACAATCTCACAGCGGCCGATTGACCGTCGCAGCCGGCGGTAGCCTGACGCCAGCCTGAACCTGATCCACCGACTTGATGATGTCATCGCCGAGCAACTGGGCGAAACAGGCATAACCCCAGTCGTTCATGTGAAGACCATCCTTGGTCACGAAGGTGTCGAACGGCAGCGACTGCCGGTCGTGCCAGTCGCGCATGACCTCAAAGCGCGGGAAAATCCCGACATGGCGGTAGTGCGCCACCTTGTTCAGCAGACGGACCATTCTGTCGGCGGTCTCGCCCCTGGCATTGACGGCTGGCGCGTATTGCGGATCGACCAGAACCAGATCGGCCCCGGAGGCCTGAATGGTCGCGACGCCGTCTTCGACGGTCTTCACCGTGCTCGTGAGATCGAGGTTGCGCAGGACGGCGTTGGTTCCGACCTGCCAGATCACCATGTCCGGCTTGGCATCGATCACTTCCGCCCGCAGCCGCTTTATCATCTCGGGCGCGTCCTCGCCGCCCTTGCCGCGATTGAGCACCGTGATGGCTGCGGCCGGATATTTGCGGTGCAACCGGGCCGCCAGCCGGTTCGGATAATTGAACTCGGGCGACGTCGCGCCGTGACCTTGCGTCGATGACGAACCAAAGGCGACGATGACAACCGCCTTGTGGGCGGCGAGCTTGGCCGCCACATGCGGCAGTGCCCCGGTCGACTGCGATATGCCCTTCGGCGGCAGACAGGGGACGCGGTTGAAGATATCGCGGGCGGAGGCAGCAATCGCCGCCGCCTTGTCGGCGACCTTTCCGGACAGGCCTGGCGCCGGCATGCCGGTGCCGGCAGTCGCAGCGCCGAGCGACGGCGCCGCAGACAGCTCCGCGCTGCTCCCCGGCAACGCCGCGGCGTTGGCCGGCGCCGTTTGCGCAACCCCGCGCGAGGCCTGTGCGCCCCCCAGCATGAGCGCCAGCGCAATCGGGCCGGCGGTTCTGAAGATGCGGCTGTTGATCATCATTGGCGTCGGGCCTCCGGTTCGGCGGAGTTGATGCGAGCGGTGTTGATCACGAAAGTCGACAAGGCGCGGCCGAGACAACTGTGAACGCGTTTGGCAAGGCTTGCTCCATGCACCGGGCTGAACAGATCGAACTCACCGCGCTCGTTCCACCGGGTCATGATCGTAAAGCGATCGAACACCGGCACGTCGCGCTGCTGTGCGACCAGGCGCATGTTGTCGATATAGGCGTTCATCGAGACCATGGTTTCCGTGCGCGGACTGTACTGCATGTTCATCAGCACGACGTCCGCCCCGGCGTTCCGCAGCGCGGTCACGCCCTCGTCGAGGGCCTCGCGAAACTCGTCGATGTCAACGGACCGGATGGCGTCGACGATGCCGGTCTGCCACACCACCAGAGTGGACTGTCTGGCCGCCACGAGCTTGCCGAGACCGGAAGCGACATCGCCGGCGGTCTTGCGCGGGGTCAGTTCCACGGCCACGTTAACGGGGACGCCCGGCAGTTTCTCACGAAGCGCAGCCTGCAACTTCACCGGATAAGCCTCGCCCTCGGCTCCGGAAATCGTCGAGGAACGGCTGCCCACCACCAGGATGTTGAGCGGGCCGCCTGCTTTGACGACTGATGCGACGCGGGACAGCGTACTGTCGCTGGTAAGCAGATAGGCAGGTACATCGCAGCTCTTGGTTTGATCAGAGCATCCGGAGACGCCGGCCGATGAAACGGCCAGCACGATCAAGGCCGACGCCAAGCCGGTCCTCATGCTCCTCCTCCCGCAAGATCCGCGTCGCCGTCGGCGGATTTGGCTCGGCTTCCGCCCTTGCCGGTAACCCTCTTGTACCACGAAAACACCCATGCGGCTGCGCACATGATCAGGATTCCGCAAACGCTGATCAGGAAGTGAACCACGGCGCCGCCAGAGTACTCCGCGAGGATGAATTGCCCGGCGAAGGCCAGAAAGACCCCGATGCAGAAGATCTGTAGCGAATGCTGGCCGCACAGGATCAGGGGCCGCAACCACGGCGACGTCAGTCCCGGCCAATGCTTCGGCAGGAACCGGAGGGTCAGCGCGGCGAGCGCCAGGAAGTGCATGAAACGCAGCACGTCGAGATTGGTCTTGTCGATCGGATACATCCACTGTTCAGCAATGTGTGGCATGAAGTGATTGAGTTGCGGCACATGCCAGGTCAGTGTCGTGTAGAAAGCGAACAGCAGGTAGGCGGCACAGATCGAAAGCGTGGCCGGTGAAGACAGAATGCGCGACATCCGCTTTGCACCGCCGAGCGCGCACCACGCGCCGAAAACGAACAAAAGTTGCCAGGCGAACGGATTGAAGAACCACACCCCGTTGGGATAGGCGGGCAGCGCCAAGCCGAAGCACCAGGTGAGCCCATAAAGGCCGGCCGACAGCGCCAGAGCCAGCCCCGCGCTACGCTGCATCACCAGCAGCACCAGCGGAAAAAACAGCATCAGCGCGACGTAGAGCGGCAGCACGTCCATGTTGACGGGCCGGAATTTCAGGAGCAGCGCCTGCACGATGGTGACGTCGGGCTGTTTGAGAAAATCGAGGATGCCCATCTCCTCGGTGTAAAGCGGGTTCTCGGAACTGCTCGCGACGTAGGAAATCTCGGCAAGGAAAATCGTGAACAGAACGATGTGCGCGACGTAAATTTGCCAGACGCGCCTGAGAATGCGCGCGGCGGCGACGATAAATCCGCGCTCGCGCATGGCGCGTCCGTAAACGAGGGCGGCGGTATAGCCCGAGATGAAGATGAAAATCTCGGTGGCGTCACTGAAACCGTAATTGCGGATGGTGAGCCAGGTCAGGAGGTTCTGCGGCAGATGATCGATGAAGATCAGCCATAAGGCGAATCCACGCAACAGATCGAGCCGCAACTCGCGTTCGCGCGGCGGGGTCGGAATCATAACGACCGGCGCATCGCGCTTGACGCTCGCGGGGCCCGCCTTGGTGCGAACCCCGACAACCTGATCGATAACTGGCGGCATACGGTCGGTTTCGATACGACATCTCGATCACCTGCGCGATCGAGATGGATTTACGGGAGAGCAGCTTCACGCTAGAGCCTTTTCGCTTCTGATGGAATCAGAAGCGAGGCTCTATAACCTTGATTTAACGCGTTTTCTTCACGCGAACCGGATTCCATTTCGCTCGAAAAAGCTATAGCGGTGACAAAAAAGCAATATTTTCGCCGGGATCTTCGTGCGGAACCAGGCTGGCGCACGATCACGGTCGAAGTGGGGCTGGTTCATGCGCCAGTTTTGGCTATGATCGCCCCGATACTAGAGAGTTTGCGATGTACCGAGCCGTTACCCGCCATATCGAAGTTACCGTCGAACCGAATTTCATGCCGGAGAGATCGTCCGCCGAGCGAGGCCATTTTTTCTGGTCCTATACGGTGGTTATCATCAACGCCGGCCCCGATACCGTGCAGTTACGCACCCGGCACTGGATCATCACCGACGCCTCCGGGCGAAAGCAGGAAGTCCGCGGCGAGGGCGTGGTCGGCGAGCAGCCGGTGCTGGCGCCCGGGGAGCGCTTCGAGTACACGAGCGGCGTTCCGCTACCGACCGCAACCGGCTTCATGAGCGGTCGCTACCAGATGATCTCGATTCGAAGCGGCGAACCCTTCGAAATAGACGTTCCGACGTTCTCGCTCGACAGCCCCGACAGCAAGCGCGTGCTGAACTGAGCAGCAGCCTGACCAAAAGGCCGGGCCCGCCAATGTGGAACCCGTTTCGGGTCCGTTCTGGGGCACTTTCGCTTCTGATTCCATCAGAAGCGAAAGGCCTGGGTCGCGTCCGGTCGCGCTTACTCCACGCCGGCTTCCCGCGGTGTGAACTCGTACACTGAATTGCAGAACTCGCAGGTCACGGAGACCTTGCCATCCTGCACCATGCCTGAGCGGTCTTCCAGCGCAAAACTCTTCAGCATCGCCTCCACGGCGTCGCGCGAGCATGAACACCGCGCATGCAGCGCCTGCGACGAAAACACCGTGACGCCGCGCTCATGGAACAGGCGATAAAGCAGGCGTTCGCCGGACAGGTCGGGATCGATCAGTTCGAGATCCTCGACGGTGCCGATCAGCGACTGACCCTCGACCCAGGCATCATCCTCGGTCACTGAATGCACCGCTTCGCCATCGGGGGCATCTCCGGGATGGAGATCAGCCTGACGGGCGCGCTCCGGCGCCTTGGGCAGGAATTGGAGCAGCATGCCGCCGCCACGCCAGCCACGCTTCGGCCCATCCCCCTCCCTGCGCCACTCCTCGCCAACCGCGAGCCGGACCCGCGTCGGAATCTGTTCCGAGCGCAGGAAATATTCGTGCGCCGCATCTTCGAGGCTGCCGCCTTCCAGCGCCACGAGGCCCTGATAACGGCTCATGTCCGGACCTTGATCGATGGTCATCGCAAGATGGCCGCGGCCCAGCAGCGCGCCGGCGTCGGAAGCAGCGCCGAGCCGGGCCTCGTCGAACCGGGCATAGGCCCGCAGCCGGGCCGGCGCCCGAAAGTCGACGATCAGGAACGAGACCGGTCCGTCGGTCTGGGTCTGCAGGATGAACCGGCCCTCGAACTTGAGCGACGACCCGAGCAGCGTCGTCAGCACGATCGCCTCGCCGAGCAGCTTGGCGACCGGCGCGGGATAGTCGTGCCGAGCCAGCAGTTCGTCGAGCGCCGGCCCGAGCCGGGTCAGTCGTCCGCGCAGGTCCAGCGCGCCCACCTCGAACGGAATCACGGCGTCATCGACCGGAACGGATGACGGCGCGCGCACGGAAGGTTCACGCAAAGCGGCGGGGTCGAATATTTGTGAGGTCATGCCGCTTATCTGGGGTCGGAGATGCGGGATCGAAACCCCTCGATGTTCGGATTCTGCGTGCTCGCTGGCGCTGTGCTGCAACACTCGAAATATCCGGATCGCGTTCCAACGGCCACGGCAACCACCACGCCTCCTGGAAAATAATACCGACGACTCGGGTTAAGGACTAAAAAACGTTTCAATTCAACTATTTGATAGATCCGTCACTTGTCGTTCACAAACTGCGGTGACAGCGCGCGCGGCCTCCGCTATCCGGATAAGCAATGGTCCTCCCAACGACAAAAGACGCGACGGCGGCCGGCGCCGGTTTCGATACCGTCCGGATCATCGGCGAGATCGATGCGCTGGCCGAGAAGCATGCCGGGCACGAGGACGTTTTCCGTTCCGCCGTGTCCAGGCTGTTGAAGGCCGAACTCGCCAAAGTGCGCGACGCGGCGCAGGCGAAGCTTCTGCGCGACCGTCACGGGCGGCACTGCGCCGAATGGCTTTGCTTCGTCCAGGACGAAATCATCCGCCTGTCGTTTTCGGCCGCGACCCGTCATCTCTATCACTCCCCTATCCCGTCCGATGGCGAGCGCATGGCCGTGGTGGCGACCGGTGGCTACGGGCGCGGACTGATGGCGCCGGAGTCGGATATCGATCTGCTGTTCATCCTGCCCTACAAGCAGACCGCGTGGGGCGAACAGGTCGCCGAAGCCATCCTGTATTGCCTGTGGGACATGGGCCTGAACGTCGGTCACGCGACGCGCTCGGTCAATGAATCGATCCGGCAGGCGCGGCGCGACATGACGGTCCGCACCGGAATTCTGGAAGCCCGCTTTCTCACCGGCGACCGGGCGCTTTACGACGAACTGATCAGCCGCTTCGACACCGAAGTTGTGCAGGGAACGGCGGCGGAATTCGTCGCCGCCAAGCTTGCAGAACGCGAGGAGCGCCATCATCGCGCCGGTCAGTCGCGCTATCTGGTCGAGCCCAACGTCAAGGACGGCAAGGGGGGACTGCGCGACCTGCATACGCTGTTCTGGATCGCGAAGTATGTCTACCGGGTGCGTGAAAGCCACGAACTGCTGCGGCGCAATGTCTTCGATGTGCGCGAGTACCGGACCTTTCGCCGCTGCGCCGATTTCCTGTGGTCGGTGCGCTGCAACCTGCACTTTGCGACGGGGCGGGCGGAGGAACGGCTGTCGTTCGACCTTCAACGCGAGATCGCGGTCCGGCTCGGATACACGTCTCATCCCGGGATGCAGGATGTCGAACGCTTCATGAAGCACTACTTCCTGACCGCCAAGGATGTCGGCGACCTCACCGCGATTCTGTGCGCGAAGCTTGAGGATCAACAGACCAAGCCGGCGCCGGTTCTCAGCCGCGCGTCGTCGAAGCCGCCCGGCGCGGAGGTTCGGCGGGTTCCGGACAACGACGACTTCATCATCGACAACAACCGCATCAATCTCGCCGCGCCCGATCTCTTCAAGCGTGACCCCGTCAACCTGATCCGCTTGTTCCGCCTCGCGCAGAAAAACAACCTGGCTTTCCATCCGGACGCCCTGCGGATGGTGAGGCGGTCACGGCGGCTGATCAACGCGCAGCTTCGCGAGGATCCCGAACCCAACCGGCTGTTCATCGAGATCCTGACGTCAAACGACGCGGAGACCGTGCTGCGCCGGATGAACGAGACCGGGGTGCTGGGTGAGTTCATCCGCGCCTTCGGCAAGATCGTCTCGATGATGCAGTTCAACATGTACCATCACTACACGGTGGACGAGCATCTGATCCGCTGCATCGGCATCCTTCAGGATATCGAGCGCGGCGGCAATGACGAGGTCGCGCTCGCCAGCGAGCTGATGCGCACGATAAATCCCGAACACCGTCCCGTCATTTACATCGCCACCCTGCTTCACGACGTTGCGAAGGGCCGGCCAGAAGATCATTCGATCGCGGGCGCCAGGGTGGCCCGCCGATTATGCCCGCGCCTCGGCTTCAACGCAGCCGACACCGAACTGGTCGCATGGCTGATCGAACAGCATCTGACGATGTCCAAGGTGGCTCAGTCCCGCGACCTCTCCGATCGCAAGACCATCGAGAATTTCGCGGCCGTGGTGCAGTCGGTCGAACGGATGAAGCTCCTGACCATCCTGACGACCGCCGACATTCGCGGAGTCGGTCCCGGCGTCTGGAACGGCTGGAAGGCGCAGCTGCTCCGCACGCTTTATTACGAGACCGAACCCGTGCTGACCGGCGGCTTCTCCGAGGTCAACCGCGCGCAGCGCATGGCGGCGGCCGAGGCCGAGTTCCGCGCCGCCTTCACCGAATGGCCCGGCGATGAACTCAATGCCTACATCGCCCGGCATTATCCGGCTTACTGGCTCAAGGTCGATCTCGAGCACAAGATCAGGCATGCGCGCTTTCTGCGCGCCAGCGAACAAAGCGGCAAGAAGCTCAACATCAACGTCGGCTTCGATGAGGTGCGCGGCGTCACCGAGCTGACGATCCTTGCCGCCGATCATCCCTGGCTGCTGTCGATCATCGCCGGAGCGTGCGCGTCGGCGGGCGCCAATATCGTCGACGCCCAGATCTACACCACCACCGACGGGCAGGCGCTCGATACCATCGCAATCTCCCGGGAATACGAGCGCGACGAGGACGAAGGCCGGCGCGCCGCCCGCATCGCCGAGATCATCGAGCAGGTGCTCGAAGGCAGGTTGCGCCTGCCCGACGTCATGCCGAGCCGCTCCGGCGGAAAGAGGCTGCGGCCGTTTGTGGTCGAACCCAAGGTCACCATCAACAATCAATGGTCGGACCGCCACACCATGATCGAGGTTTCAGGGCTGGATCGTCCCGGGCTTCTGTTTCAGCTCACCACGGCGATCTCGAAGCTCAATCTCAACATCGCCTCCGCCCACGTCGCGACATTCGGCGAGCGAGCGCGCGACGTGTTCTACGTCACCGACCTGCTCGGCGCCCGGATCACCGCTCCGACGCGGCAGGCCGCGATCAAACGCGCGCTGGTCCACCTGCTCGCCAGCGGCAACACCGCGGAGTAATTCGAGCAGAGTCATTCGATCGTCACGCCGATAATCTGGACACGGCTCGTTCGGCTTCGGTTCGCGGTTCCGCACTCCAGGTTTAATTTTCAGTAAACCCTCAGGTAACCGCGCCTTAAAGCCCGGCCGCTAGGGTCTCCTTTGATTTTGAGGTTCGCATCAAGGATTGCCGCGGAGACACGCGAGCGTCGAAATCGGCACACTAACGTGCGGTGAAGTCGGCGTAAGCGTTGTTGCGTATGGCATTGAGACAAAGAAAGCGGAGCGGGCGCAAGGAGCCGATATTCAGCGGGTTCGCGACTTCGCTCTCGGAGTTGCGCCTCAATCCGCTCGACCGCATCACGATCGCCGACGACAAGCCGGCCAGGCGAACCCCGCCGCGCAAAAAGACAACCGCTCCGCGAAGTGACGGGCCGCGCAAGCCGCCGCCAGGTGATCGCAAGGGGCGGGCGAAGAAGCGAACACGCGGGAGCTTTTCGCGGCTGCTCTATTGGAGCGCCGTGCTCACCTTGTGGTCGGTGATCGCCGTCGTCGGCGTGCTGATCTATATCGGGGCGCATCTGCCGCCGATCCAGTCGCTGGAAATTCCAAAACGTCCGCCGACCATTCAGATCATCGCCGCGGACGGCAGCGTGCTGGCGACACGCGGCGAAATGGCCGGAAGCAACGTCGTGCTCAAGGACCTGCCGTCCTATTTGCCGAACGCGTTCATCGCGATCGAGGACCGCCGGTTCTATTCGCATTACGGCGTCGATCCGCTCGGCATCCTGCGCGCCGCCGTTGCCAACGTGCTGCACCGCGGCGTATCGCAGGGCGGCTCGACGCTGACACAGCAGCTCGCCAAGAACCTGTTCCTGACCCAGGAGCGCACGCTTGAGCGGAAGCTTCAGGAGGTCGAACTCGCGCTCTGGCTGGAGCGCAAGCACACGAAGGCGCAGATTCTCGAACTCTATCTCAACCGGGTCTACTTCGGGTCCGGCGCGTATGGCGTCGAGGCGGCGGCGCAGAAGTATTTTGGAAAGCCCGCGAAGAACGTCACGCTCGCCGAGGCCGCCATGCTGGCTGGTCTCGTCAAGTCGCCCTCGCGGCTCGCGCCGGATCGCAATCCGGAGGGCGCCGAGGCCCGCGCCAAGATCGTGCTTGCCGCAATGGCCGACGCTCATCTCATCACCGGGCAACAGGCGCGCGCCGTCACCGCCAAACCCTCTTATGCGATGAAGCCGGCAAGCGCCGGCACCGCCAACTACGTCGCCGACTGGGTCGGCGAAGTGCTCGATGATCTGGTGGGACAGGTCGATCAGAACATCATCGTCGAAACGACCATCGATCCGAAACTGCAGAGCGCCGCGGAAGCCGCCCTGATCGACGAGCTGGCCGCGAAAAGTATCAAGTTCAATGTCAGCCAGGGCGCATTGGTGGCGATGACGCCCGATGGCGCCATCCGCGCCATGGTCGGCGGCCGCAACTACGCCGACAGCCAGTTCAATCGCGCGACCATGGCGAAGCGTCAGCCGGGCTCCGCGTTCAAGCCATTTGTATATCTGGCCGCGATCGAGGCCGGCCTGACGCCCGAGACGATCCGTCAGGATGCTCCGCTCGACATCAAGGGCTGGCGGCCGGAGAATTACACGCACGAATATTTCGGCGCGGTGACGCTGACCCAGGCGCTCGCGATGTCTCTCAATACCGTTGCCGTCCGGCTCGGACTGGAAGTCGGCGCTGGAAAAGTGGTGCGGACCGCGCACCGCCTCGGCATCACGTCGAAACTCGAGCCCAACGCATCCATCGCGCTCGGCACGTCGGAAGTGACCCCGCTGGAACTGGTCGGCGCCTTCGGGCCGTTCGCCAATGGCGGATATGCCGCGGGCCCCCATGTCGTCGAACGCGTCAGGACCGCGGGCAACAACAAGCTTCTTTATGCGCGCGGCAAGGAAGCGCCCGGCCGGGTGATCGATCCGCGCGCTGTCGCCATGATGAACACGATGATGGAGCAGACACTTATCAGCGGCACCGCGCGCAAGGCGGAGATTCCGGGATGGACGGCGGCCGGCAAGACCGGCACCAGCCAGGATTTTCGCGATGCATGGTTCATCGGCTATACGGCGCGGCTCGTGACCGGAGTCTGGCTCGGCAACGACGACAATACGCCGACCCGCAAAGCGACCGGAGGCAGCCTGCCGGTGGAGGTATGGAGCCGCTTCATGCGCGCTGCGCATCAAGGTGTGCGGCCCGAATCGATTCCCGGCACGCAGCGGGGCGGCTTCCCGCCTGAAGTCGCGCAGTTTGGCCAGCCTGCCGACGCGCCGGTACGGGCGGCCTCGCCCACGGTGCCCACGGTCGGGCGGTCGCCACCGCTACCACAGCCGGCGCGAGCCGATGCACGGCCGGAACCTGCCAATGGGCTCGGACTGGACGGCTGGCTGAATGACCGCCTGTTCGGCGGACGATAAAGAATCGTCTTCTTCATTCCGAGGGTACGCGCCATCGCAGCACCGCGCGCTTCCTCTCCCGCTCGCGAGGAGGCTGAGAATCGCTCGTCGCGATTCCGGCCGTTCCTCAATCAGTCCTGAATGCCGTAGCGATGAAGGTCGTTGCCTTCAACGTCGAGCCACTTCTTGGCCCGCTCGACATGTTTGCAGATGCGAGCCACCACCTTCCAGAATCGCGGCGAATGATTCATTTCGACGAGGTGGGCGACTTCGTGCGCGGCGAGATAATCCAGCACGAACGGCGGCGCCAGGATAAGCCGCCATGAGAACGAAAGCGATCCAGCGGATGTGCATGATCCCCAGCGGCTCGATTGGTCGCGGATCGAAATGCGCCTGACCTTGACGCCAAGCGCATCGGCATGACGCAGCGAGGCCTTCTGCAAGTCTTGCCGCGCTTCCCGTTTCAGGAAATCGTGGACGCGCCGGTCGAGATATTCCAGTCCGCCGGCGACACAAAGAAGACGCTCTCCGCTGTCGCGCGTCTCCGTCCACACCGTGCCGCGCTCGCCAGCGCGATGCACGATCCGGTGAGCGATGCCGCGCAGCGGAATGACCGCGCCGTGCTGGAAGGGAGCCGCCTTCGGCAGACGCCCGAGACGCGCCGCGATCCAGCCGCCGTGACGTTGCGCGAAGTCTTTGGCTTCCGCGAGCGTTCCCCGTGGCGGCATTGTCAGGATCGCTTCGCGGTCGCTCGGATGGATTCGCAAAGTATAGCGGCGCGCGCGGCGATGCCGTCGCAAGCGGACGGAATAAATCTGGGATCCGTGCTTGATGAGAAGCCGGGATGGTTCAGCGGGGCGTCGGTAAAGAAGTGCGCGGGCCATATCTGCAAATCCGGAAGGGGAGATACCGCCCGGATTTTGCCATATCCGACGCCACTCAAACCGTCCGGCGCAAAAACAAATCATTTGCCCAATATACAGCGTTAATGAATCGTGATCAGGCTATATAAGGGGCATGGGAACAATTCCAATCCGGGGTTCCCCGGCTGAACTGGACCCTGGTATGGATGAAACTCGGTTCATTCTTTGAAAACCGTCAAAACAGGCCGGTTATCCAGGCACCGATGGTCGCGCGGCGGATCAGCAGCCCGATCGGTTTTCACTTGGATTGCGAGATTCATTCCGCGGCCGCAGCACGCGATGCTTTCTCCGGAGGCCCATCGTTTGACTGCATGAAGTCATTGATGCGAGGGACGATCTCCGATCTGAACCGCGAACCGTTAAACACGCCATAGTGACCCACACCGCTCTGCACGTAATGGGTTCGCCGGTTGTCCGGAATCGACGTGCATAACGCATGCGCAGCTTCTGTCTGGCCGAGGCCGGAAATGTCGTCCTTCTCGCCCTCCACCGTCATCAGCGCGACGCGCGTGATCTTCGAAGGATCGACAAGCCGGCCGCGATGAGTCATCTCACCCTTCGGCAAAGCGTGCTTGACGAACACCTGATCGACCGTTTGCAGGTAATACTCCGCGGTCAGGTCCATGACAGCGAGATACTCGTCATAGAAATCGCGGTGCTTGTCGGCCAGGTCGCCATCGCCTTTGACGAGATGTTCGAACAGGCTCTTGTGCGCGTCCATGTGGCGATCGAAATTCATGCTGATGAAGCCGTTGAGCTGCAAGAAACCGGGATAGACGTCGCGCATGACACCGGGATGCGGAAACGGCACCTTGGTGATGACGTTATTGCGGAACCAGTCGGTGCCTCTCTCGGCGGCGAGATTGTTGACGGAGGTCGGATTCCTGCGGGTATCGATCGGCCCTCCCATCAACGTCATCGACAGCGGAACATAGGGATCGCGCCCGGCCTCCATCGCCGACACCGCGGCCAGCACCGGGACCGACGGCTGGCAGACAGCGATGACATGGACGTTTCCGCCGAGCACGTGCAGCATCTCGATCAGATAGTCGACGAAATCATCCAGATCGAAACGCCCTTCCGCCACCGGAACCATGCGGGCATCGGACCAGTCGGTGATATAGACGTCGTGCGTCGGCATGAACGCTTCGACGGTTCCGCGCAGCAAGGTCGCGTAGTGACCCGACATCGGCGCCACCAGCAGCAGACGCGGCTGCGGCGCACGCAGCGGACGCGGGTGCATTCGATCGAAGTGGAGCAGACGACAGAAGGGTTTCTGCCAGACCGAACGAATTTCGATCGGCGTACGCACGCCGTTGACTTCGGTCTCGTGGAGACCCCACTCCGGTTTTCCGTAACGGCGGGTGGTGCGCTCGAACAGTTCGCAACCCGCGGCGACCGATTTGCCGAGCTGGGTGTGCGCCCACGGATTGAGCGGGTTCTGGAACAGCATCCTGGTTGCATCGGTGACGGCGCGGGCCGGATTGAGCGAGGCCTGGGCCATTTCGTACATCCAGTACATCGGCGCCGTCATCGTCGAACTGACCTCCGCCGACAACTCCGGAGGCCGTCCAAATTCACCGATCGGCATTGGCCTGTTCCTTTTTTGCACCGCAACATAATGGACCGCCACAGTCCGTGACGTCAATCCACCGCTATCCAACATATAGTGGGTTGATATCTTTAGAGAACCTTATGTGGAAAAATCCCCTCCTTGCCTCGTCTGACGGGTAGCAACCTTTCGTGCCGCGCAAGAAGGCCGCCGCGTTGCAGCCCTGAAATGCGCGAGGGCTTGTCCCTGCCTCAGCTCCCGCCGTTTCCGCCGACGAGATGAAAGTCGAGCTTTCGTTTTACTCGAAGCATGTTCTCGCGCCTGACTCCAGGATTGGATACGGGCTCGCGGGAAAGAACCGTCAAAACGCCAAAGCGGGATGAGGAAAAGTGTGGTGCGGTTTTCCGCCCGCATCCCGCGTCTCAAAATATTGGAAACGATCACCTTGATGGTTTTGGCTCGATTCGATCCAAAACCATCGTGATCTAAAGAATGAACCTGCTCAGGTCGGCATTCTTGGCCAGGTCGCCGATATTTTTCTGGACATATCCGGCATCGATGCGGACCGTCTCGCCATTGCGATCCGGGGCCGTGAACGAGATGTCGTCGAGCACCCGCTCCATGACGGTCTGCAACCGCCTCGCGCCGATGTTCTCCACCGTCGAATTCACCGCGACCGCGATATCGGCAAGCGCATCGACGGCATCATCGGTGAAGTCGAGCACGACCCCCTCGGTGTCCATCAATGCGATGTACTGTTTGATGAGCGAGGCTTCCGGCTCGGTCAGGATGCGCCGCAGGTCATCGCGCGTCAGAGCATCCAGTTCGACGCGGATCGGCAGCCGGCCCTGCAATTCGGGAAGCAAATCGGAAGGCTTGGCGATGTGAAACGCGCCTGACGCGATGAACAGGATATGGTCGGTCTTCACCGCGCCGTGCTTGGTCGAGACCGTCGTTCCTTCGATCAGCGGCAGCAGGTCGCGCTGCACGCCCTCGCGCGATACGTCGCCGCCGCTGCGCCCGTCACGCACGCAGATCTTGTCGATCTCGTCGAGGAACACGATGCCGTTATTCTCGACAGCGGCGATCGCTTCCTGCGTGAGCTGATCGCTATCGAGCAGCTTGTCGGATTCCTCGTTGATCAGGATCTCATGGGAGTCCGAGACGGTCAGCCGGCGGGTCTTGGTTCGCCCGCCCATCTTGCCGAAAATATCGCCGATCGAGATCGCGCCGACCTGGGCCCCAGGCATTCCGGGAATCTCGAACATCGGACCTCCTCCGGAGGTCTGCGTCTCGATCTCGATTTCCTTGTCGTTGAGTTCGCCGCTGCGCAATCTCTTTCGAAACGAATCGCGCGTGGCGGCGCTTGCATTGGCGCCGACCAGGGCATCCAGAACGCGCTCCTCCGCGGCAAGCTGCGCGCGCGCCTGAACGTCCTTGCGCTTACGCTCGCGGGTCTGGTTGATCGCGACCTCGACGAGATCGCGCACGATCTGTTCGACGTCGCGTCCGACATATCCCACTTCGGTGAACTTCGTCGCCTCGACCTTGAGAAAAGGAGCGTTGGCAAGTTTTGCCAGCCGTCGCGCGATCTCCGTCTTGCCGACGCCGGTCGGGCCGATCATCAGAATGTTCTTCGGCAACACCTCTTCGCGCAGCGGTCCGGTCAATTGCTGGCGTCGCCAGCGATTGCGCAACGCGATGGAGACCGCGCGCTTGGCGTCGGCCTGGCCGACGATGAAACGGTCGAGTTCGGAAACGATTTCACGGGGAGATATGTCTGTCATGACCACCCTAGGTAGGTTGCGATTCGATCCGCGGCAAGCGGTTCACGATGAGGGAGCGCCGACCGACGACACTCCTGCGTCGCGGATCATCAGAAGCGCGGGGCCGTCGGGCGTTGCCGCGCGGCGATCGCGATAGAAGCCCGCTTTTTCATAGGCTCGGATGGCGCGGGCATTGTCCGGACCGGGATCGATCACGATACGCGGCACGCCCTCAACGAGCAGCCTGTCGGCGTCGGTCATCGGGCGAAAGCCGTAAGCCATCGCTCAGGTCGCGGCCAGCGCTTCGATCGTCAGGTTTCGATTGGTATAAACGCAGATATCGGCGGCGATATCGAGAGAACGGCGGACAATGGTTTCGGCATCGTGGTCGGAGTCGATCAGGGCCCGTGCGGCGGCGAGCGCGTAGTTGCCGCCCGAGCCGATCGCCATCACGCCGGATTCCGGCTCCAGAACGTCTCCGGTCCCGGTCAGCACCAGCGACACGTCCTTGTCGGCGACAAGCATCATCGCTTCCAGCCGCCGCAGATAGCGGTCGGTGCGCCAGTCCTTGGCGAGTTCGACCGCGGCGCGGGTGAGTTGCCCGGGATACTGCTCAAGCTTGCTTTCCAGCCGCTCGAACAGGGTGAACGCATCGGCGGTGGCGCCGGCAAAACCGCCGATGACATCGCCTTTTCCGAGCTTCCTGACCTTTTTCGCGTTGGACTTGATGACCGTCTGCCCGATCGAGACCTGGCCGTCGCCGCCGATGACCACTTTGCCGCCCTTGCGAACGGTCAGGATCGTGGTGCCGTGCCACGTCTCCGGCTGTGATGCTTGCATCTGAACCCCTTCATGATCCGCCAGATTTAGGCATTGCGGCGCGGCCTTGCAATCGGCGTTCGATCCGTGGATTCCCGTCGCCACGGCCGAAGCGCATCGGCAAAAATTGCATCATCCCGCAGTAGCGAACAGGTCGTGAGCCTGTTAAAAGAGCCGCGTTCCGCCAGAGCGCGTTCAGCAAGAGCGGTGACCCGATTTTGCGTCCGGCGCGCTCGGATCGTTAAATGGCGCGTGATCCTGTTGTCAAACCGCTTGCAGGCCGGCGGAGGCGGATCATGCGCGATGTGAGAGAGTTCTTCATGCGCACGGCGAGCATCAAGCGCAAGACCAAGGAAACGGACGTCGAGGTCGCGGTGAACCTCGACGGCTCCGGCGTGTCCGAGGTCGCGACCGGCATCGGCTTTTTCGACCACATGCTGGATCTGCTTGCACGCCATTCGCGCATCGACATCACGGTCAGGGCCGACGGCGATCTCCACGTCGATTATCATCACACGACCGAGGATGTCGGCATCGCGCTGGGCCAGGCGGTGAAGCAGGCCCTCGGCTCGATGGTCGGCATCAGCCGCTATGCAACCGTCTATATGCCGATGGACGAAACGCTGTCCCGGGTCGTGATCGATATTTCCGGCCGGCCGGTGCTGGTGTTCAAGGTCGGTTTCCCCCGCGACAAGATCGGGGAGTTCGATACCGAGCTGGTGCGCGAATGGTTCAATGCGTTTGCGGTCAATGCGGGCGTGACTTTGCACGTGGAGACCCTATATGGCGAGAACAGCCATCATATCGCCGAATCCTGCTTCAAGGGTCTGGCGCGAGCGCTTCGAGCAGCGGTGGCGATCGATCCACGCGCCGCGAACGAAGTGCCATCAACAAAGGGGCAGCTCGGCGGCTGACCGTGCTGTTGTCGGCGGAGAGTGCAATGTCGGTCTACACAGTCCATGCGCCACCGGCCGACGGGCCAGACGGGCGTAGCGCCACGGATAACTTCGTATTCGTTCGCGATGGCTTCTCGTTCGGGGCGTTTGCGCTCGGTCCGGTGTGGCTGCTTTACCGGCGGTTATGGCTGGTTCTCGCGGGCTATCTGGTCCTGTCGGTCGCGATGGAAGCGGTGATGACGCTGCTGCGCGTCGGCGCAGGGACACGCGTCGCGGCGATGGCGGTGGTCGCCGTGCTGATGGGGCTGGAAGCGGCGAGCTTGCGGCGCTGGACGCTGTCGCGGCGCAAGTGGCGTCCGCTCGACGTTATTGTCGCGGACGACGCGGAAGCCGCCGAGCGGCGTTTTTTCGATCGCTGGCGAGCAAGAGCGGACTACGATCCTTTGGCGATCGATCGCGGCGCGCCGCCGCCGACGCGAGGCGCTGCCGACCAATCCCTTCCGCCGTCGCTACCGCGCGGCGACATCGTCGGCCTGTTTCCGCAACCCGGATTTCGGCGGTGACGGCTGCGATCATCGACTATGGGTCGGGTAATCTCCATTCGGCCGCCAAGGCGTTTGAGTGCGCGTCGCGCGGCATCGAAGATTTGCAAAGAATCGTGGTGACGCGGGATCCTGACGTGGTGTTCCGGGCCGATCGTGTGGTGCTGCCCGGTGTGGGTGCGTTCGCCGATTGCCGCCGCGGCCTCGATGCGCTCGACGGCATGGTCCAGGCGCTGACGGAGGTGGTGCGCGACAAGGCGCGTCCGTTCTTAGGAATCTGCGTCGGGATGCAGCTGATGGCGACACGGAGCAAGGAACACATCACGACGGACGGCCTCGGCTGGATCGCGGGCGACGTCGAAAAGATTTCCCCGCGCGACGAAAGCCTGAAGATTCCGCATATGGGCTGGAATACGCTTGATCCGGTCCGGGAGCATCCGGTCCTCGATGGCCTCCCATTGGGACCCAGAGGCCGCCACGCCTATTTCGTACACTCCTATCACCTGAACGCCGCCAATGAGACCGACGTGCTCGCGCGCGCCGACTATGGTGGTCCGGTGACGGCGATCGTCGGCAAGGACACCGCGATCGGCACTCAATTCCATCCTGAAAAGAGCCAGCGGTTCGGTCTGGCTCTGATCGCCAATTTCCTAAAGTGGAAACCGTGATCCTTTTCCCCGCTATCGATCTCAAGAGCGGTCAGTGCGTTCGCCTCGAGCAGGGCGACATGGCGCGCGCGACCGTGTTCAATCTCGATCCCGTTGAGCAGGCGCGCGCATTCGCCGCGCAAGGTTTCGAGTATCTCCATGTCGTCGATCTCGATGGCGCGTTCGCGGGCAAGCCGGTCAACGCGGATGCGGTGGAGCGCGTCCTGAAGAACGTCACCCTGCCGATGCAGCTTGGCGGCGGCATCCGGGACCTGAAAACGGTCGAAGCCTGGCTCGGAAAGGGCGTCGCGCGCGTCATCATCGGCACGGCCGCGGTGCGCGATCCGGTTCTGGTCAAGGAAGCCGCCAAGGCGTTTCCCGGGCGCGTTGCGGTCGGCCTCGATGCGCGCGACGGCAAGGTCGCGGTCGAGGGCTGGGCCGCGACCTCGGAAGTGACCGCTCTCGACATCGCGCGGCGGTTCGAGGATGCCGGCATCGCGGCGATCATCTTCACCGACATCGCCAGGGACGGCTTGCTGAAGGGTCTGAACCTCGACGCCACGATCGCGCTCGCCGACAGCATCTCGATTCCGGTGATCGCCTCGGGTGGCTTCGCCTCCATCGTTGACGTGAAGGCGCTGCTCCAGCCGCGCGCGAAGAAACTCGCGGGCGCCATTGCCGGACGCGCGCTTTATGACGGCCGGCTCGATCCGGTCGAGGCGCTGAAGCTGATCCACGCCGCGCGCGCGGCGGCCTGAGAGGATCGGGCGGCGATGTTCAAGGTCCGTGTCATACCCTGTCTTGACGTCAAGGATGGACGGGTCGTCAAGGGCGTCAACTTCGTGAACCTGCGGGATGCCGGCGATCCCGTGGAAGCGGCGATCGCATACGATGCCGCCGGCGCGGACGAACTTATCTTTCTCGACATCACCGCGACGCACGAGAATCGCGGCATCATGCTGGATGTGGTCCGGCGCACCGCGGAAGCCTGCTTCATGCCGGTGACCGTCGGCGGCGGCGTCCGCACCATCGAGGATATCCGCACCTTGCTGCGCTCCGGCGCGGACAAGGTCTCGATCAACAGCGCGGCGGTGAGCCGGCGCGAGTTCGTCAAGGAGGCCGCGGAAAAGTTCGGCGACCAGTGCATCGTGGTCGCCATCGACGCCAAACGGGTCTCAAGGGCCGGTGGGACGGACCGCTGGGAAATCTTCACGCATGGCGGCCGCAGGTCCACCGGCATCGATGCCATCGAATATGCGCAGGAAGTGGTGTCGCTCGGCGCCGGCGAAATCCTGCTGACCTCGATGGATCGCGACGGCACGCGTCAGGGCTTCGATCTGCCGTTGACCCGGCGGGTGGCCGACAGCGTTCCGGTACCCGTGATCGCGTCCGGAGGCGTCGGCAACCTCGATCACCTGGTCGACGGAATCCGCGAAGGCCACGCCACGGCGGTTCTTGCGGCATCGATCTTTCATTTCGGGGAATTTACCATTCGCCAAGCCAAGGAGCATATGGTTCGCGCCGGGCTGGCCATGCGGCTCGATCCGTGACGACTCCGGATTACGGAAGTGCTAGACACTCAGGAATTGTCGTGAGCCTAAAAGTACGAGCGGACGGATAGGCGGATTATGCAGCGTTTCACGATCCATGATCTTGCCGCCATCATCGACGACCGGGCTGCATCCGGGGGCGATGCGTCCTATACGCGAAAACTGCTCGACAGGGGCCCCGCACATTGCGCGAGGAAGCTCGGCGAGGAAGCCGTCGAGACGGTCATCGCCGCGGTCGAGAACGACCGGCATCACCTGATCGCCGAAGGCGCCGATCTCATGTTTCATTTCCTTGTGCTGTTGAAGGCCAGCGGTGTGACGCTGCAGGATGTGGAAGCTGTTTTGGCGCAGCGCACGGCGATATCGGGACTCGAAGAGAAGGCCGCGCGCAATCGCGACCAGTGAAGTGAATTTGACATTCGCGACCCATGAGGTCGCGTATCGCGGATGCGAATGTTAGAATCGGACCACTAGAGCGGCC
>NZ_BJNF01000037.1 GCF_006539545.1 Nitrobacter winogradskyi | reverse complement strand
GCTCTAGAGTCTGGTTCGTCGGCGTTGAATCAGACTCTCGTCCACCTTTTTGATTGAGCATGATCTTCTCCGAAAACCGGTTTCCACTTTTCGGGATCATGCTCTAGCCCAAAGGGCAAGCTTCATGGATTCGCGGGCAGACCAGCAACAGTATAATCCGTATCGGGTCTTCCCCCGCGCCGAGTGGGCCAAGCTTCGCCACGATATGCCGATGACGCTGGCCGCGAATGAGATCGCGGCGTTGCGATCAATGCATGATCGACTCGATCTCGTGGAGGTCGAGGAAATCTATCTGCCGTTGTCCAGGCTGCTGTCGATCTATGTGGCTACGATGCAGCGTCTCTTTGTTGCTCAGCGTCAGTTTCTCGGCATCCATGATCGCAAGGTGCCGTATATCATCGGCGTGGCCGGATCGGTTGCGGTTGGAAAATCAACCACGGCGCGGGTGCTGCAGGCACTGCTCGCACGATGGTCGCCGCGCCCCAAGGTCGAGCTCGTGACGACTGACGGGTTTCTGTTGCCGAACGCGGTGCTCGAACGACGCGGCTTGATGCAGAAAAAAGGCTTCCCGGAAAGCTATGACCTGCCGATGCTGCTGTCGTTTCTCAGTGACATCAAGTCTGGACGCGCGCCCGTGCGCGCGCCGGTATACTCGCATCTGACTTACGACATCGTCCCCGATAGCTGGATCGAAGTCAGTCATCCCGACATTCTGATCGTCGAAGGCGTCAACGTTCTGCAAACCGGGCCGTTGCCGCACGACGGCAGAGCCATTCCGGTCGTCTCCGATTTCTTCGACTTCTCCGTCTATCTTGATGCGGAAGAGCCGGTGCTGCGCGACTGGTACGTGACCCGCTTCCTCGCTTTGCGGGATTCGGCCTTCCAGGATCCGCGATCCTACTTTCACCGTTACGCGCTGCTGTCGGACGACGAAGCGACCGCAACGGCCATTGCCATCTGGGAGCGCACCAACCGGGCCAACCTGGAGGACAACATCCTGCCGACGCGACCGCGTGCGAACCTGATCCTCAAGAAGGGGGCCGACCACGTCGTCGAGCGGGTCGCGTTGAGGCGGCTTTAGAAACCGCTCTGCGTGACGGCGGGTCTGGTCAGAGACCTTCACGCTTCATGGGAACGGTGAAAGACTCTATCTTTATGCTTTGACGCGTTTTCTTCACGCGAACCGGATTCCACTTCGCTCGAAAACGCTACAGTAACTCAGGCCGGGACGTGACGGGCGGCGGTCAACCCCGCAAGCGCGTCAGCCAGCCTCTCGCGATTGAGCGGCTTGACAAGAAAGCCATCCATGCCCGCCTCGAAACACGCGTGACGATCGTCGATCAGCGCGTTGGCGGTCAGCGCCAGGATGGTCGTGCGGCTGCCGGACAGGACGGCTTCCCGTTCGCGGATTTTCCTGGTGGCCCCGATGCCGTCGAGATTCGGCATCTGGACATCCATCAGAACGAGATCGTAGGGCGCGCCCGCGGCAAGGGCCGCGTCCCACGATTTGAGCGCCTCATCTCCGTTTGTGGCGACGGTCACGGCATGTCCGAGACGGGTCAGGAGCGAGCGCGTCAATAGCGCGTTGATCTCGTTGTCCTCGGCGATGAGAATCGAAAGGCCGGGGGCGGAGGTCATGGCCGGTGTCCTGGATGTCTCGGGCCTGTCGCGATCAGGCTGGCCGTCGGCGGTGCAAAGCGAGGTCGGGTCGTCGGCCGGCGCGGACAATCGTGCGGCGATCGACGCGGTTCGCAAAGGCTTGACGAGATAGCCCGTGAACGCGGCCGCGCCGGCTGCCTGAAGGTCGTGCCTTGTCGATGGCGTGACCATGATGATTCGTCGCTCCGCATGCTGGCGGGCGGCCTGACCGAACCGCCAGATCGCATCGCCGCCCATGGCATGATCGACAAGAACGGCGTGCCACGCGCGCTCCGGAAGCAGAGCACAGGCCGCCGCGAGGTCCGATGTCGTGAAGGTCTCCGCCCCCCATCGCTCCAGCCGCCGGACGAGCAGCGATGTCTCGATGGCCTGGGGCGCCACGAGCATGACCGGATGTCCTGTCAGATCCGGCACGGCAAAGCGCTTTTGCCCCGACGCGGGATGATGCGCCGGAAGAGGGACCGAAACCTCGAATGTCGAACCGCAACCTGGCTTGCTCTGCAGCGTGATGCGCCCGCCCATCCGCTTGGCGATGCGATCGCTGATGCTCAACCCCAGTCCCGATCCGCCGTAGGTCCGCGTAATCTGGTCGTCGGCTTGCTCGAAATCACGGAAGATCCGGGCTTGCGCATCCGGTGCAATGCCGATTCCGGTGTCGCGAACCATGAAGCGGATGTCATCCTGCCGGATGCCGGGGGCGACGATCAGCGCAACGCCGCCGGACGGGGTAAACTTGATGGCATTGCCTGCAAGATTGAGCAGCACCTGGCGCAAGCGCGCGGCGTCTCCGGTCACTTCGGCTGGCAGCGTTTCATCGACATAGGAGGCGATTTCAAGCTGTCTGGCCTGCGCGCGCGGCGCCAGCAATTCGGTGATGTCCTCGATCAGACCGGACAGAACAAAAGGGCGGGTTTCAAGCTCGATCTTTCCGGCCTCGATTCTGGAATAGTCGAGCAGATCCTCGATCAGCGATAACAATGCATCGCCGGATGCCTTCACCGCCTTGACGTATGTGGCCTGTTCGGGCGTGAGCGAGGTTTCAAGCAGCAGCCCGCTCATGCCGATGATACCGTTGAGCGGGGTGCGAAACTCGTGCGACGTCATCGCGAGGAAACGCGATTTAGCCTGGCTTGCTGCATCCGCGTGATCCCGCGCTTCGCCGAGCGCGCGCTCGGTTTCAGTTCGATCGGTGACGTCGCGGCCGACGCATTGCAGTTCCGCCGGATGGTTGGCGTCGATCCGCATCAAGGCTTCGCGCCATGCGATCCAGCGCGGACCCTGTGCCGTTTCGACACGCTGGTCGTAGATGCGCGTGCCGTTCGATTCGATCGCGCTCTCGCCTTGCTCGAGAACGGGAAGCGCGAAACGGCTGCCAAGCAGCTCCGCTCGCGATCGCCGGGCCAGGATGCAATAGGCCTCGTTCACCGAGGTGATGACGCCGTTCCCGTCGCGCAGCACGATCAGATCGCTCTGGGATTCGAAAAGGCAGCGCGCGCGCTCTTCCGCTTCCTTCAGCTCCCAGTTGCGGTCAACGAGCGCCTCATTATGGAGAGCAATCTTGTGCATCTTCTTGCGCATCCGGCGCAAACGCATGCTCAGGATAGCCAGCGCGACACAGGCGAGCGCGAACAGAAAGCTGATGCCGATTGCGAACGCGTGAGGGTCGTAGTCGGCGCTTCGGCTTCCGGCAATGAAGCCATAGGCACCGCCGAACGCGATTGAGAAGGTCATGAAGGTGCGAAAAGTGGTGTTGAGCCGGGGATACCGCCGGATCAGCCTCCGCGCGCGCAGGCGTGCCTTCGTCCAGAATATTGGCGCGGTCATCGATCTCCCCGCACATCCTTGCAACGTCCGTCGGAGGCGGGTTGCCGCCAACCAAAGCGCGCGCGGTGGATGCGCCATCCCAGCATGACGGCATGACGTTGCGAAGTGCTTGAGGGTTGGGCCGGAAAAAGATCGGATGCAAACAAGGTAAACGAGGTGTTACCGGGACATCAACGCCACGATGTCACGCAGCGCGTTTGATATCGTCGGCGAGCGCGCGATAGGACAGGGCTTCGGCGAGGTGCAGCCGGCCGATCCTGTCAGCGCCGTCGAGATCCGCGAGCGTGCGGGCGACCCGCAGCACCCGGTGATAGCCACGCGCCGACAATCGCATGCTTTCTGCGGCATCGTGGAGCAGCTTCAGCCCCTGTGCATCCGGCTGCGCGATGACTTCCAGCGCGGCCGCTGGAGCTTCGGCGTTGGTCCGGACATTCGACAATCCAAGCGCGGCATAGCGCTCCGTCTGAATGTCGCGTGCTGCGGCGACACGAGCGCCGACTTCGGCCGAGCCTTCCGACGAAGGCGGCAGAATGAGGTCGGAGGCAGTCACGGCCGGCACTTCGATACGCAGATCGATCCGGTCCAGGAGAGGTCCCGAGATGCGCATTTGATAGTCCGCGGTGCAGCGATCGATGCGGCCACGCTTGCAGGCGTAGCCCGGCTCGAAGGCGTGGCCGCAGCGGCATGGATTCATCGCCGCCACCAGCATGAAGCGCGCGGGGTAGGTCACGCGATGATTAGCGCGGGACACGGCGATCTCGCCGTTTTCAAGCGGCTGCCGGAGCGAGTCCAGCACGCGCGGATCGAACTCTGGCAACTCATCGAGAAACAGCACGCCGTTATGCGCCAGCGAGATTTCACCGGGCCGGGCGCGGGTGCCGCCGCCGGTCAGCGCGGCCATGCTGGCGGAATGATGCGGGGCGCGAAACGGACGTTGCGAGGTGAGCGCCCCGCCGTCGATTTCACCAGCCACGGACGCGATCATCGACAATTCCAGCAGTTCGGCCGGCGACAGCGGCGGGAGAATCGAAGGCAGGCGCGCCGCGAGCATTGATTTGCCGCTGCCGGGAGAGCCGACCATCAGCAGGTGGTGTCCGCCGGCGGCTGCGATCTCGAGCGCGCGCTTGGCGCTCTCCTGCCCCTTGATGTCGCGAAGGTCGAGAGCGCTGCCCTGGGTTTCACGAATCCGGGGCTGCGGCCGGGACAGAACCTGGGTTCCCTTGAAATGATTTGCGATCTGAATGAGCGAACTTGCGGCGATGATCTGGATGTCGGGGCTCGCCCAGGCTGCTTCCGCACCGCAAGCCGAAGGGCAAATCAGTCCCTCCTCGCGCGCATTCGCGCCAATCGCGGCGGGAAGAACCCCGGCCACGGCCGCGATCGATCCGTCGAGGCCGAGTTCGCCCAGCACCGTGAACCCCGCCAACGCGTCCGAGGGAATGGCCCCGATCGCCGCCATCAGGCCGAGCGCAATCGGGAGATCGTAGTGACTGCCTTCCTTGGGCAGATCCGCCGGCGCCAGATTGACGGTGATCCGTCTTGCCGGCAGCGCGAGACCCGAAGCGATCAGCGCCGCTCGTACCCGCTCGCGAGCCTCGGACACGGCTTTGTCCGGCAATCCCACGATGTTGAAGGCGGGCAGGCCGGGAGCGACCTGCACCTGCACGTCGACCGCGCGCGCCTCGATACCCTCAAACGCGACGGTGGATACCCGCTGCACCATGACCGCCCCCTTTTACGGGCCGAAGCTAGCTCACAACTCCGCGACGCACAAGAACATTAAGAGAACGCAGGTTGAAGCTCTTCAGCCGGGAGCCTGTGAGCGCTTCGCCTCGATCGTGTCCCAGACGATCGCAGCGACATCCGGGCCGCCGAACGCGGCGATGGGCCGGATTCCGGTCGGCGAGGTGACATTGATTTCGGTAAGCAAGCCGTCGATGACGTCGATGCCGACAAACAGCAGCCCGCGCTCTCGCAGCGCCGGGCCGATGCGCTTGCATATCTCGCTCTCGCGGGAGGTGAGATCGGTCGCCCGCGCGGCACCGCCGCGCACCATGTTGGAGCGCAGATCGTCAGCGGCGGGCACGCGATTAACAGCGCCGGCGAATTCGCCATCGACGAGGATGATGCGCTTGTCGCCCCGAACGACCTCGGGCAGGAAGCGCTGGATCACCCAGGGCTCGCGAAACGTTACCGAGAACATGTCGAACAGTGACCCGAAGTTCATGTCTTGCGGCATGACGCGGAAGACCGCGGCTCCGCCGTGACCATGCAGCGGCTTCATGACCACCGCGCCATGCTCGGCACGAAAAGAATTGATCTCATCGAGATCGCGCGAGATCAATGTCGGCGGCATCAGGTCGGGGAAATCCATCACGAAGAGTTTTTCCGGTGCATTGCGGACGCTTGCGGGATCGTTGACCACCAGCGTTTTCGGATGGATGCGCTCGAGCAGGTGAGTCGTCGTGATGTAGGCGAGATCAAACGGCGGATCCTGCCGCAGCAACACGACGTCGAAGGATTCCAGGCAGGCGCGCGTTGCATCGCCAAGCGTGAAATGATCGCCGACCTGATCCCGCACGGTCAGAGTCTGAACCGGCGCAACCACGTCCCTGCCGCGAAGCGATAGCTTCTCCGGCGTGTAGTACGAGACCTCGTGGCAGCGTCGCTGCGCCTCCAGCAAGAGCGCGAAGGTCGAATCGCCGCGAATGTTAATGCGCGCGATCGGATCCATCTGAACGGCGACTTTCAGTTTCATCGTGTGCTGGTCCGGTTGAATTCCGTCTATGGCACCTGCATGCGCGCCCGAGGCTATGTGCTGGCGTCGAATGCACCTAGCAGATGGCGCGGCAAACGTCGCGGCGCAATCAGCATGGCGTCGAAACGAAACTCGAAGGTCTCATGTTCGGGGTGCGCCATCAACCAGGCCTGGGCCGCGTTGATGATTCGCTGCTGCTGTTTCCACGTCACCGCATAGGCGGCGTCATCGAGGCTGCGGCGGGCCTTGACTTCGACGAAGGCGAGAAGCTGCCGCCGGCGGGCCACGATATCGATCTCGCCGTGGGGCGTGCGAAACCGGCGCGCCAGAATCCGGTAACCTTTGGCGATCAGATAGGCGGCGGCGCGTCTTTCTGCTGAAAGACCGGTGTGAAACGCCGCGACGCGCCCAGGCGCCGCGGCCTCAGGATCGTTTCGGGAGGGGTTGTTACCTGGGGCCATTGTCGTCACTGTCTCTCATGTGTCCGGCGAGCTCAAGCGCACGGGCGTAGACCTGACGTCGGGGGTGGCCCGAGATTTCGACCGCGCGAGCCACACTGTCCTTGACGCTGCCTTCCTTCAACAGACTCAGCAACAGTTCGTCCAGATCGCCGGAGGACAGCGCGCCTGCATCCGCAGCCGGTGGTCCGACCACCAAGACGAATTCGCCCCGCGTTTCCAATGTTGCGGCGGTCTCCGCAAGCTCCGTGAGGGGCGCACGATGGATATCCTGGTGCAGCTTGGTCAGTTCGCGGCAGATGGCGGCGGCGCGATTTCCGAGGACCGCTGCGAGATCAGGCAAGGATCTGCGGATGCGGCTGCCGGATTCGAACATCACGAGGGTGGCGTCGATCGTCGCGAGTTCGGCAAGGCGGGTGCGGCGCGCGGTCTCCTTCGCCGGCAGAAACCCCTCGAAGAAGAACCGGTCCGTCGGCAGCGCCGCAACGGACAGCGCCGCCAGCACCGAAGACGCCCCCGGAAGCGCGATCACCTGATGACCAGCAGCACACGCATCACGGACCAGCTTGAAGCCCGGGTCGGAAATCAATGGCGTGCCGGCATCGGAGACCAGCGCGATGGAGGCGCCTTGCGCCAGTTGCGCCAGAATCTTCGGCCGCGCGGTCGCGGCATTATGTTCATGATAGGGTTTGAGTAAGCCTGTGATCGCGTAACGTTCGGTAAGGCGGCGGGTGATGCGGGTGTCTTCGCAAGCGATGAAGTCGACGCCTGCGAGGGTTTCAAGGGCTCGCAAGGTGATGTCTCCGAGATGGCCGATCGGCGTCGCGACCAGATGAAGACCGGGCGCGGCCGCCGGGGCAGCCAGTTGGTGACCCGCTACGGAGAAAGTTCGGGTCCGGGGAGTTTCGATGTCCGATTTCGGAGAGGCGGATCGTGCGTGCATACCGCGGCATTCTATAGCGTTTTCGAAAAGAGCGCCCACCGCAAAAATAAATGGAACCAGGGAGGGAGCTAAAGCGTTTTGTCCGGATTGTTTGTGACCCCGGTATGCGGCGTCATCGGGGTTACCCGCCCGGACGGCTACCCAACAACCTGTTCCATTAATGCCAGAGAAGGAAAGTGTCAGTTCCGGAGCGTTCCTCGCCGGAGGCGGGGAAATGGGCGATTTGACGCGCCGCTTCGATTGGGGCTCCACACCCATCGGTCCCCCCGATGCATGGCCGCAAAGCCTGCGCACGGCGGTCCGGATCATGCTGAACACCAACCACCCGATGTTCATCTGGTGGGGACCGGACCTGGTACAATTCTATAACGATGCCTACCGGCAAACCCTGGGACCGGAGCGGCATCCCGGTGCGCTCGGTCAGAAGGGCAGGGAATGCTGGGCCGAGATCTGGGACATCATCGGCCCTCAGATCGAGTACGTCATGGCCGGCCGGGGGGCGACCTGGCATGAGGAGCAGCTGGTTCCGGTCACACGGAACGGAAGACTGGAGCAGGTCTATTGGACCTATGGATTCAGCCCCATCGATGGCGACCAGGGCGTCGGGGGCGTGCTGGTGGTATGCCGCGATGTCACGCGCGAACATCTTGCCAGACTGGCCTTGCAGGAGCGAGAGACCGAGCTCGCGCGCGTGCAGGCGATCGGGCGGATCGGCGGCCTCGAGGTCGATCTGCGCACCGGCCATCGCAGTCGCAAGTCGCCGGAGTACCTGAAGATACACGGCCTTCCGTCCGAAGCCGTCCACGAAAGCCGGGAGGACTGGCTTCGCCGCGTTCATCCCGACGATCGCTCGGTCGCAGAAGGGCAGTTCATCGAGGCGGTACGGGGCGGCGATCGCGAATACGCGGTACGCTACCGTATCATCCGGCCGAACGACGGCGAAACGCGCTGGATTTCCGCCCGATCAGTGATCGAGCGCGATGCGGGCGGGAAAGCGATCCGCTTGTTCGGCGCCCACATCGACATCACCGATCAGGTCGAAGCGGAGCGCTCGATCCGCCAGCGCGAACAGGAATTTCGCACGCTGGCCGAAGCGCTGCCGCATCACGTCTGGACCGCCACATCCGACGGCTCGTTCAACTGGTTCAATCGGCGCTTTTATGACTACGTCGGCGCACGGCCGGGCGAACTCAGCGGCAAGGACTGGACCAAGATTGTCCACCCGGACGACGCCTCGGCCGCAGCCGAGGCAAGGCTTCGCGCGTTGACGAGCGGTGAGCCCTATGAGATCGAATTCCGGCTGCGGAGGTCTGACGGCATCTATCACTGGTTTCTGTCCCGCGCATTGCCCGCGCGCGATGAGGATGGTCGCATCACCCGCTGGATCGGCACCGACACCGACGTCCACGATCAGAAGCGAATCGCGGCAAAGCTCGCCGAACTGAACGCGACGCTCGCCGAGCGCGTCGAGGAAAAAACCCGCGAGCGCGACCGGATCTGGAATGTGTCCCGGGACTTGCTGCTGGTCATGGACCAGCATGGCATCTGGCGCTCCGTCAATCCCGCCTGGACCAGGACGCTCGGCTGGAGCGAGGCTGAGCTGACGGAGCGAACCGCAGAATGGATCGAGCATCCCGAAGACATCGTCAAGACCCGGGTTGAGGTCCGCCGTCTCGCTCGCGGCAAAGCTACGGTTCGATTCGAAAACCGGCTTCGTCACAAAGACGGCTCGTACCGGTGGCTGTCGTGGACCGCGGTTCCGGACCAGAATCTGATCTATGCCGTGGCGCGCGATGTCACTGCCGAGAAGGTGGCCGCCGAGCGGTTGAGGGCAGCCGAAGAGGCGCTACGTCAGTCGCAGAAGATGGAAGCCGTCGGCCAGCTGACCGGCGGCATCGCCCACGACTTCAACAACCTGCTCACCGGCATCGTCGGCTCGCTGGATCTTTTGCAGACGCACATCAAGCAGGGGCGGACCGATCGCGCGGGCCGCTACATCGAAGCCGCGATGGCCTCCGCCAATCGTGCCGCGGCGCTGACGCACCGCCTGCTGGCGTTCGCCCGCAGACAGCCCCTGGTGCCGAAGCCGGTCGACGCCAACCAGCTCATCCTCTCGCTCGAAGACCTGCTGCGCAGGACGATCGGCGAGGGCATCGAGCTGAAAATCGCTCCATCGAAACTGCTCTGGCCGACGCTGTGCGATCCCAATCAGCTCGAAAGCGCGCTGCTCAATCTCGCCATCAACGCACGGGACGCCATGCCCAACGGCGGCAGGCTCACGATCGCCACGGCAAACGTGAGCATCGACGCCGCCGGGTCCGGCTCCTCCGCGAGGCAGCCGGGCGACTATATCTGCATCACCGTCGCCGACACCGGAACAGGCATGACCACCGATGTCGCCGCGCGCGCCTTCGATCCCTTTTTCACCACCAAACCGATCGGCCACGGCACCGGACTCGGCCTGTCGATGATCTACGGATTCGCGCGGCAATCGAACGGCCACATCGCGCTCGACACCGCGCCGGGACGAGGCACGTCGATCAGCCTGTCTCTGCCGCGTCATGACAGCGCCGCGGAGGCCGATCAAGCGTCTCCCGCAAGCAGGATCACCGCCACGGGGGGAACGGTTCTGGTGGTCGAGGACGAGCCCGTCGTGCGCGGCATCATCGTGGAGATGCTGCACGATCAGGGTTATGTGACGCGCGAGGCCGCGGACGGCGCGGAAGGTTTGCGGATTCTGCAATTGGACAAGCCGGTCGATCTCCTGCTCACCGACATCGGGCTTCCCGGCATGAATGGACGCCAACTCGCGGATCAGGCGCGGGAACTCCGCCCGGATCTGAAAATCCTCTTCATGACCGGCTATGCGGACAATGCCGCAAACGCCAAGGGCTTCCTCCAACCCGGCATGGACATGATCACCAAGCCGTTCGATCTCGGCCATCTGTCACGGCGTGTCCGCGACATCATTTCCCACTGATGCTCGGTTGCGGAGGTGTGCCGGCACCATTCCCTCACGGCGACGATTCAAGAGCATCTGCGCAGTCTGCGTCGCGTGACTGGTATCCACTTCGCCGGAAAATGCTCCAAAACAGTCAGTCACATACATTACCGGTCAGAAACGGATTGCTGGCGCGCTCGTGGCCGATGGTCGATCCCGGTCCATGTCCGCAGATGAACGCGACGTCATCTCCGAGCGGCAACAATTTGTCGGTGATCGACTTGATCAGGACGGCGCGGCTGCCGCCGGGCAAGTCGGTGCGGCCGACGGAACCGTTGAATAGCACGTCGCCGACATGCGCAAAGCGGAGCTCTGCGTTAAAGAAAACCACGCTTCCCGGCGAATGGCCGGGGCAATGAAGAACGTCGAACGCCAGTTTACCGAGCTCGACCCGGTCGCCGTCGTCGAGCCAGCGGTCGGGGACAAAATCGCGCATGCCGGTCATGCCGTAGTGCCGTCCGCTTTCGACGACATGGTCGAGCAGGAACTTGTCGGCGACGTGCGGACCCAGGATGGGAACCTTCAACGCGTCGCGCAACTCCGCGGCGGCGCCCACATGATCAATATGGCCGTGCGTAAGCCAGATCCGTCCGACGGTCACGCCGGCCTTTTCAATGGCGGCCCTGACCAGCGGAATATCGCCTCCGGGATCGATGACCACCCCATCCCTGGTGGCCTCGCACCACAGCAGCGTGCAGTTCTGTCGGAACGGCGTCACCGGAATGATTGTGGCGCCGACTTTGGCCCTGGTCTGGTCTTCGCTCGTCATACCCGCACAATGCCGATTTTTAAGGCAACGCCAAGCGATTTGCGCGGCATGGCCGGTTCAGCCTCCGAAAGACTCAAAACATGGCGCAAGCAGCCAAGTTCGCGGCTGGTCCCGGCAGGGAACGGGTGTAGCCCGCGTCTTCAGCTTTATAATATGGTGGCGAACCACGAAATCGGACATACCGAGTCCAGCCGCATGGAAACCAACGCCGCTCACATCGCCCTTGTGGTCCCGCCGGATCGCCGCCAGTCAGCGACCGCGCTGGCCATCGCGCGCGGGACGGGAAGACTTTTACGATCGCTTGGGTTTGCCTGCCTCGGCGAACTGTCGCTGCCGTCCGGACGCCGAGCCGATCTGGTCGCCGTCAACGCACGCGGCGAGATCTGGATCGTCGAGATCAAATCCTCGGTCGAGGATTTGCGCGCAGACAGGAAGTGGCAGGACTATCGGGCGCATTGCGATCGCCTGTTCTTCGCTTTCACGCGCGACCTGCCGTGTGACATATTTCCCGGCGATGCCGGGCTTATCGTTGCCGACGCCTATGGCGCCTACCTGCACTGCGAAGCGCCGGAGCATCGGCTGCCGTCCCCGACACGCAAGGCAATGATGCTGCGCTTCGGGATGGCGGCGGCACAACGTCTCAATCGCCTCGCCGATCCGCAGGGTCATATCGACGATGAATTTTAGAGCAATATCCCGAAACGTGGAAACGGTTTCGGACAAGATCCTGCTCAGCCGAAAGAATCACAGGCACAGGGTTTGATTCAACGCAGTTGAACCGAACCCAAGCGCCCTTTCGCTTCCGATGGAATCAGATCTCGATCTCAGCGAGGCGCGCGTTTCGCCAGAATGCGTTGCAGCGTGCGGCGGTGCATGTTGAGCCGCCGGGCTGTTTCCGACACATTGCGATTGCACATTTCATAAATGCGCTGAATGTGTTCCCAGCGCACGCGATCGGCCGACATCGGATTCGGCGGGACCTCGGACTTCGCCGTGCCGCTGGCGAGCAGCGCCGCAACCACGTCGTCGGCATCAGCAGGCTTGGACAGGTAATCGATCGCGCCCAGCTTCACCGCCGTCACAGCGGTCGCGATGTTGCCGTAACCGGTCAGCACGATCGCCCTCGCGTCGGGGCGCTCGCGTTTAAGCGCGGATACGACGTCGAGGCCGTTGCCGTCGCCGAGCCGCAGGTCAACCACGGCGAAAGCCGGCGCGGACTTTCCGATATGCGCAAGGCCATCAGAGACACTGTCGCATGGGGTCACATTGAAGCCGCGCGTTTCCATGGCGCGCGACAGACGCTCCAGAAACGGCTTGTCATCCTCGACGATCAGCAGCGAGCGGTCGGCTTGCGGGGAGACGTCGGGGGTGGCGTTCACGGGGATACCTCGCGCTTGGTTTGGTATGAAATCATATGGTCGCTGAGCCGCGCACCGCAAGCAATTGTTGCCGAGGTTGCCGCCCTTGATAACTATCCTGTTGTCTCCGCAATCGTTTTCGCTGTTTCAAAGCGGATGCGCGGCCACACGATCCTGACCACCGCGCCGTGATCAGGAAACGTCCGGTTCTTGAAGGATACCCTGGCCCCGGTTCGCTCCAGCAAGGTTCGGGCGATAAAGATTCCGAGACCCAGCCCTGTGCGTCCGCTCTGTGCATCGCCGACATTGCGACGACGCGACAGGTAAGGCTCGCCGATTCTCTTGAGAATGTCGGGGACGATGCCCGGTCCGTCGTCGGCGATGACGATCTCGACGCTGTCCTTGCTCCACCAGGCATTCACTTCGACCGCGCTGCGGGCGAAATCGACGGCGTTCTCAAGAATGTTGCCGACGCCGTAGAGGATCGCGGGGTTGCGTATGCCGACCGGTTCATGATCGCCCGCGGCCTCGATCCGGGTTTTGATGTCGATGCCGAAGTCGCGATGCGGCGCAACGGTTTCCTCGATCAGGGTGGACAGCGGCATGCGGTCGAAGGGCGCTCCGGATGACGACAGCTGCGCGATCTTGGCGAGGATATCGCGGCAGCGCTGCGCTTGCTCCCGCACAATCCTGAGATCGCCGGCCAGCCGCTGTGGCTCCTGCGCGCCATTTTCCTGCAGAGCTTTCTCCAGTTCCCGCGAAATCAGGAAAATGGTTGAAAGCGGCGTTCCGAGTTCGTGGGCGGCCGCTGCGGCAAGGCCATCGATCTGGGTCAGGTGCTGTTCGCGGGTCAGAACCAGTTCGGTCGCGGCGAGAGCGTCGGACAGTTTGCGCGCCTGCTCCGTCACCTGGAAGGTGTAGAGGCTGGTGACGCCGATCGCGAGCACGATCGATAACCAGACCCCTATGAGATAGATCGGCGGCAGGACGAGCGGATTGGATGCATCCCACGGCAGTGGCAAATGCGTGAAGCCCAGAACCGTCGCGCAGGCGACCGCGAAGCCCCCGAGCGCCATCGTCATTCGCGTCGGCAAGGCGGTGGCGGAGATCAACACCGGCGCCAGGAACAGGTACGAGAACGGATTCTGCAAGCCGCCGGTGAAGAACAGCAGGGCGGCCAGTTCAGCAATATTCAGCGCAAGCAGCGCCGCGGCATGACGCGGCTCCAGCCGCTGCACCGGATTGAAACTGACTTGCAAAGCCAGATTGAGCGCCGACGACAGCCCGACGATCACGACACAGGGAATGATCGGCAGATCGAACTGGAGACCCTGGGCGACGACGAAGATCGCCGCGAGTTGCCCCAACGCCGCAAGCCAGCGCAGCCGCAGAATCGTATCCAGACGGACGTAGCGGCGGGGATGACGGAAATCGGAGGCGGCGACGTCGGGCATTCGTGACGACTATAGCGTTTTCGAGCGAAGTGGATACGGGTCCGCTTGAAGAAAACACGCCAGACCAACAATCCGGAGCTTCGTTGTTTCCATTCAATCAGAAGCGGCGCCTACAAACCGGGGAGCCTGATCGGGCATGGTCCTGTGCCGGGAACCGCTTCGTATCAGCGATCATGCCCTGACTCTGCGTCGCAAGCGCACGTAAAGTGCGCCCTCGCCACCATGGCCGAGATGCGCCTCGTCGAAACCCACAACCAGCGAACGAAATTCGGGAAGAGCCAGCCATTGCGGGACCTGCCGGCGCAGGACGCCTCGCTCGGAATCCGCCCCTTTCGCGCGGCCCTTGCCGGTAATCACAAGCACGAAGGCGAGGCCATCGCCCGACGCATCCTGCAAAAACCGCAGCAAGGCTCGATATGCCCGTGTCTGCGTCATGCCATGCAGATCGATCCGTGCATCAATGTCTTTCCGCCCTCGGGACAGTTGCGAACGCTCGCGGCGGGTGAGCGCCGCCGGCGGGGGGTTATTAAGGCCGGAGTGTTTATGTTTTGACGCGCTGTCTTCACGTGAAAACGTTATAGCCGTTTTTCCGGTCGAGTCAGCTTCGGACCAGGCCGTGGGCTTTGCGATGACCGCGGATTTCACCTCAAGCAGGGGTTGAAATGGACCGGGCGGAGATCGTTTGCGCAACGGCTTGGCTTGCCCCGCGACGCTTTCCCACAACCGGCGTTCCTCGTCCGTAAGGACACGCTGGCGGCCCGGCCGCGCGGATGCGTCGGGCGAGAAACGTTTCATCGCGCCCGGCGATACCAACGGCGGCGATGATGGCTACGATATCGCGGCTTATGTGCGGATCTGACCCCGGGCCGCACCGATGGCAGCGGAGCGGCTTCCGATGACGCGGCTTTCGCTGCCGGCCCGGGGGCGGCGGCACCGGCCTGCTCTTTCGCGGGGGTTGAAGCGGCCCCGGCGGCCGGCGGGGTGCTGGCAGGCTTCTGATCGCTCGGTGGAAACAGCTTTGCGATCCTTGCCGAAGGTCGTGTTTCCGGAAGCGGCATGGTTCTGGCGCGGGCTACCGGATCGAGGCTGTTCGGGACAAGCATGACGAAGTGCATGTTGTGGCGAAGACGGCCTGAAACCCGCCCTGCCTCCGAACCTGCGCCGAAGTAAAGGTCCGCGCGGGCCGGACCAACAATGGCGGAGCCTGTATCCTGCGCAATCATCAATCGATGGAACGGCGTTTTCGCCTGGGCGGACTCGATCGGCAGTTCGCCTTCGATAAAAAAAGGCGTGCCGTAAACATGCAGCGATTTGTCGACCGCAATCGACCTGCCAGGCGTCAACGGCAAACCCTGTGCTCCGATGGCCTCGTCATTGTCGGAGAGTTTCACCTCGCGAAAAAACACATAGGAGCGGTTCTGCCGGCGCAACTCATTCGCGCCATCGGGATTGTCGGCCATCCACTGCCTGATGCGCTGCATCGACATCTGATCCTTCGGGATGATGTCACGTTGGATCAGGATGCGGCCGACCGCGGTATATGGATATCCGTTATAGGAATCATAGTTGATGCGTATGGTCGAGCCGTCCTCGAGACGAACCCGCGCCGAACCCTGGATTTGCGTGAAGAGCAAATCGGTCTGGCTCTTGAGCCAGCAGATTTCGAGGCCGCGGCCTTCGATCGCACCGTCCTCGATTTCCGCGCGATCGTAGTAGGGAACCAGCTTTCTGCGGCCGATCTTGCGATACACCGGCCCGCTGTTAGGCAGGCTCGGCGCGCTTTGCGAGAATCCCCGGACAAAAAGGTTCGAAGGGCGGCGATAGACCGGCACGGTGTAGACATCGGTCCTGATACGCGATCCGTCGATGATCGGCTCGTAATAGCCGGTGACGAAGCCGTCCGTTTCGCCGAGACGTGAAATGCGCACGGCCCGGAAACGGTCCTCGAAGAAAGCCCTCGCTTTGGCATTGTCCGGGATATTCATCGACTTCGCCACGCGGCACGGATCCCGCAAGGACACGCCGAGCGCCTTGTGGCTGACGGCCGAGACACGCCGCGCGGTTACGGCACGGCAACTGGCGCGAAAAGCCTTGAACGCGTCGAGATGATTGTCGGTGTTCCAGCCGGCGATCTCGGCAAAGGCAACCGGGGAATACTGGGCACCGGGAATCTCGAGCGGCCCAAGGGAACGATGGCCGCTACCCTGAGCCTGAACGGTGACAGGCGCAGTCGCGGCGGCGATGCATAATCCGACCGCGAACCTTCTGACCCGATAAAGCTCAGTTGGCGCTTCCGGTGCCAACCAGTTTCCAGTTCGGGTCGCGCGAGGAAATATCGCGGGCAAACGTCCAGACATCGGTAATATCGGAAATCTTCTCGGGGTTTCCGTCGACGATGGCTCCGGTCTTGTCGCGGGTGACGGAAATCATCTGCGAAATGAAGCGGACCGTCAGCTGCTCGGCCCCGTCGCGCACCTCCGCGCCAATCAGCTCGACTTTATCGATCGAGACAAATCGCGTTTCCGTTTTCTGCTCGAGCCTCTCTCTGTCCTTGATGGCCGCATCAAAGCTTTCGTAAACATCCGACGACAACAGATCCTTCAAAGTCCGGCGATCCCCGTTGGCGAATGCCAGCACGATCATCTCATAGGCGCTCCGCGCGCCGCTGATAAAATGACCGGGATCGAACGAGGAATCCTGCGCCGCAATGGCGTCGAGCCCCAAAGCGAGGGGCGTGCCGGGTTCAGCCACACTCTTCCAGCGGTCGGCTGCGCCCCCCACATCTGCGGAGGGCGCCGCCGATGACTGATTGATCACGGTTCCCGGAACCGGGACCACGTTATTGTCCTGGGTGCCACCCAGGACCTCGCGCGTGGCTCGGTCATAAGGCGGACGCTCACTTCCGGTCCGCTGCCCGAGAACGCTGCGCAGCCGCAGGAAAATAAAGACCGCCAGCGCGAGGAAAATGATGGTGTAAATATCCACGTCGTCTTCACTTTCTGATCGGTCCGGTTCTGATCGGTCCAGGTCGCGACCGACGAACAAACGTCCAGATGAGGGCAGGTTCGCATGGCCGCCTGATTAATTTAAGTACGAAACCTCGTCCGGCCAAGAGCGCATTCTAGCATAACGATGGGATCAGCGAGGACTCCCTAGACTTGCAGATCTCACCGAACATAGCGCGTTTCCGATCAAAGGGGAAATTCGGAGTTTCAAGGATAAAACCTGTTCCTTCAACAGGTTGAGCCTTGGGACGAGGCAAAAGCCCGCGGGCGACCCGAAGGACGGTCGGGTTCGCCGGCGCCTCCGCCGTCCTTGTGAACAGTGGCAGCATTATGTTAGCCACTCGCCCCGAAACGGCACTTCGCCGTTCAAGCAGGCACGGCAAGCCGGCTTGAAGTTTCAGGAGAGAAATCCATGACCAACGGCAACGGCACGCCACCCGAGACAGCCCCTTCACCCCAGTTGAACGTGCTGGCCCAGTACACCAAGGATTTCTCTTTCGAGAATCCCAACTCGCCAGCCTCTCTCGCCCCTCAGCAACAACCTCCCTCGATCAACGTTCAGATCAATGTCGGCGCCAGCAATGTGGCGGAGAATGACTACGAGGTCGTGCTCAAGGTCGAAGGTAAGGCTGAACATGCCGGAAAACTGATGTTCAGCTTCGAACTCGCTTATGCGGGCGTGTTCCGGGTCGTCAACGTTCCCCAGGAGAACCTTCACCCGCTGGTCATGATCGAGTGCCCGCGGCTGCTGTTCCCCTTTGCCCGCGAAATCGTCGCCACGGCCGTCCGTGACGGCGGATTCCCGCCATTGATGCTCGACCCCATCGACTTCGTAAGCCTGTATCGACAGAACATGGAACGTCAGGCCGCGGCGCAACAACAACAACCAAGCTGATCCAGCGGAGCTCTATGGCATGATCCGATCAAGTTGAATCGGACCATGCTCTATGGGCCCGGTTCTCAGTTCCCGGATTCCTGATCCAAAAATTCCGTCCAGATCGCCTTCTCGCCGAGCGTCGCGATGAACTCCCGATGCGCGAGGACGTCGGCCTCGGTGACGCGTGAAGCCAACGGCACCGTTCGCTGACGTCTTGGCAGTTCCAGAGATCCGCCACGTTGGCGGGGCGCGGTTTCAACCAGGATCAATTGCGACTGTCGCGCGCCGATCAGATCGATATAGACTTCCGCAAGAAGCTCGGCGTCCAGCAATGCGCCGTGCTTGGTCCGGCGGCTGTTGTCGATGGCATAGCGCGAACACAGATCGTCCAGCCGGTTCGAGACGCCGGGATGCTTCCGACGCGCCAGCAATAGCGTATCCACCAGCCGATCACGGCCGATCGCCTGCCGCTTGAGGCGCTCAAGTTCGGCATTGATGAAGCTGATATCGAACGATGCGTTGTGAATGACCAAAGGCGCATCAGCGATAAATTCCAGAAACTCATCGACGACGTGCGCGAACAGCGGTTTGTCGGCGAGGAATTCACTCGACAGGCCATGGACCGCGAATGCCTCCTGCGGCATATCACGTTCCGGATTGATGTAACGGTGGAAGGTTTGTCCCGTCGGCATGCGGTTGAAGATCTCAACGCAGCCGATCTCAACAAGGCGATCGCCTCGCAGCGGATCCAGGCCGGTGGTTTCAGTATCGAGAACGATTTCGCGCATGAAGTTCCGTAAGATTGCAGCGTTTCCGGGCGAAGCATGTCCTCGGGCTTGACCCGAGGATGGAATCCGGTTCGCGTGAAGAAACGCGTCAAATCAGAATGCCGGAGCCCGCCGTGCTTCCGTAAGAAGCGGAAACGCCGCCGTGAATCAGGACCGCCGTCGCGGCATCTTAGCAGCCGCTGCCAGAATTTCGCGGATCTGCGCGCGCACATCGTCGAGACCGTGCGAGGTATCCACTACGAAATCCGCCCGCCTGCGCTTTTCAGCGTCCGGCAACTGCCGTGCCTGGATAGCCTTCAGCTTTTCGCTCGTCATATTGCCGCGAGCCAGAATGCGCTCACGCTGAAGCTCAGGCGTTGTCGTGACGACAACCACCGCATCGACAGACTTCTCGCCGCCGGTTTCAAACAGCAGCGGCACATCGACCACCGCCACCGCAGCACCTGACCGCTCTGCCCGCTGAAGAAACGCCTGACGGTAGTTGAACAGCAGAGGATGGACGATCTGCTCTAGCCGCTTCATGGCTGCGGTGTCGTGCACGACCTTCGCCGACAATTTCTCACGGTCGACCTTGCCGTTGACGGTTGTTCCTGGAAACGCGGCCTCGATCAGGGAAGCCGCCTCTCCCTCATAGATCGCGTGAACGGTCGCATCGGCGTCGTAAACCGGAACTCCCGCTTCCGAGAAAAGTCGGGCGGTGGTCGATTTCCCCATTCCGATCGAGCCGGTCAGCCCAAGCACCAGCATATTCGAACGTCCGCCGTCACAGCGATAGCAGCCCTTGCGAACGCAGATAAGCAAGCAACGGCAACAGCGGCAAGCCCAGGATCGTGAAATGATCTCCCTCGATCCGGCTGAACAGATGGATACCGAGCCCTTCGAGCTGATAAGCGCCGACACTGGTTGAGGCCCCATCGCCAGCCGCGTCCAGGTACACCCTGATCGTATCCTCGCTCAGTTCCCGCATCGTCATGCGGGCGACCGAGACATTTTCAAACAGCAGACGACCGTCACGCATGATCGCGACACCGGCATGCAACGCATGGGTCCGACCTGACAGCGCTCGCAGATGTGCGCCCGCATCCGTACGGCCGGCCGGCTTGTTCAACAGACGGCCATCGCATTCGAGCGTCTGATCCGCGCCGATCACATAACGTCCGGGCGATCGCAATGAAACCTCACGCGCCTTTTCACAGGCCAGACGGACCGCGATCTCATCGGCGGCCGCGAGGCCGGAACTTCGCTGAACCGACCGCTCATCGATCGCGGCCGGCATCGGCTCGAATGGCAGACCCGCATTGGCGAGCAATAATTGTCGTACCCGGCTTTGCGACGCCAGTATCAACGGCTCTGATTCACGCCATATCGCCATTGCCGGCTAATCCGGACGCCGCTGCCGGCGCCTGTCGGCGAACAGCTTCATGATCGCCGCGGCTGTCTCCTCGATCGACCGGCGCGTGACATCCAGTTGGGCCCAGTCGTGTTTCACGCTCAGTCGGCGAGCGTGGATCACCTCCTCCGCAACGGACTGGCGATCGACATAGCTCTCATTGCCGGGTCCCGCCCCGATGCTCAGCAACCGGTTCTGCCGAACCTGAATCAGGCGTTCAGGCGCTGCATGAAGACTGACGACCAGTGGATTCTTCAACGATTCCAATTGACGTGGAATCGGGATGCCCGGCACCAGCGGAACGTTCGCCGTGCGGACGCCGCGGTTGGCAAGGTAGAACGACGTGGGCGTTTTCGACGTGCGCGATACGCCGACCAGAACGACGTCCGCTTCCTCCAGGCCTTCGACGTGCTGCCCGTCGTCATGCATCATCGTATAGTTCAACGCGTCGATACGCTTGAAATAATCCGCGTTCAGCGTGTGCTGTGCGCCAACGCGGCCGGTGGTGTCAGCGCCAAGATAGGCCTGAAACAACTGCATGACCGGGCCGATAATCGAAAGGCTCGGGCAGTTGATCTCCTGGCACCTGGCCTCGAGCCGGACCGCGAGATCCTTTTCAAGCAGCGTAAACAGGACGATTCCCGGCGCTTCCTCGATTTCCGCCAGAACGCGGTCGAGTTGCTTCTGGCTGCGAACCAAAGGATAGACATGCTCAATAGGCGTGACACCGGCATACTGAGCTGTCACCGCGCGTGACACGGTGATCAGCGTCTCGCCTGTCGAATCAGACACAAGGTGAAGATGAAAATCGCGGCCGGTCACGGGCGCCATCAGCCTTGCATACCCTGTGTATCGTTGTGGAGATCTGGCCGCAATTTCACCTGTCCTGCGACGGCCGCCGGATAACTTGATTCTTCTTCACAAAGTCTCCTCAACGGGAAAACTCTCAACCGTTTCCAAAAATAGCGGGATCGTGTGGACTTGTCTCTTGATAATCACGCGCGAGTGCGGGGTAAGTCCATGGTTCTCCGACAGTCTTTCAATCGATCATGACAGCCTTGGATTCCCTTGCCCATGTGGGCAAGGTGCGGAAAAAACCGGGATGGCATTGTGTTCCCTTAATTCACCGTCACTTAAACTCAAACCAAAGAATTTTAAGAGTTTCTTTAGAAAGAGCTGCTTGCGGATATCGTTCCGTTTCTGGCAGGTATCGGGCGCTCCAGCAGGTCGCAAGGCCGAATTCCCCTGAACGAGACGATCGATGTACGAGTGGATCAAAGCCTTTCATGTGATTGCGATCATTTCCTGGATGGCGGGAATGCTCTATCTGCCGCGGCTGTTTGTTTATCACTGCGATGCGGAGATTGGCTCGAAACAATCCGAGACCTTCAAGATCATGGAGCGGAGGCTGTTCAAGGCCATCATCAATCCTGCGATGATGATAGCCTGGGGACTCGGGCTTTACATGATGTGGGAGCGGCAGTGGTATGCGGTCGGCTGGTTCCAGGGCAAGTTGGCGCTCGTTATCCTGATGTCCGCCGTCCATGGCTATTTCGCACGCCGCGTTCGCGATTTCGCTGCCGACCGAAATGTGATGAGTCAGAAATTCTATCGTATTATCAATGAGGTCGTGACAGCCCTCATGATAGGTATCGTCATTCTCGTGATCGTCAAGCCATTCTAGATCATGATGATTTTGGATGGAATCGATCCAAAACCATGAACGTGATCAATTCCAATATTTCGAGACGCGGGATGCGGGCGGAAAACCGCACCATACTATTTCCTCATCCCGCTCTAAGGCCGTGAAACTTTCGTCAAAACGGTCTGCCAGCACCTCCTTGCGCGGAGGCGTTCAATTTTCTATATTACGAATATTCCCACCCTATGCAGGCGGATGTGGCCGCGTTCCGGTTTCTGAATCGAGCCGGCCGCCACGTCAGGTTTGAAGCCTTTCGGTGACCTTCCTCGCTTGATGTTTTTTCCGGTACGGAGAGGACCGCCGTCTTTCCTTTCGGTCGTCGTCCGCATCTTCCCGAAACCACCTGACCATCCTTTTCAAGCTTTCCACAGGACTCTCCCAATGCGGGAAATGAAACTTCAAGACCTCAAGGCCAAGACTCCAGCCGAACTCGTCTCGTTTGCGGAGGAGCTTGGGGTCGAGAATGCCAGCACCATGCGCAAGCAGGAGCTGATGTTCGCCATTCTGAAGCAGCTTGCCATTCAGGAAACCGACATCATCGGCGAGGGTGTCGTCGAGGTTCTCTCGGATGGCTTCGGCTTTCTGCGCTCACCCGATGCCAACTATCTGCCGGGTCCGGACGATATCTACGTTTCACCCTCGCAGATTCGCCGTTTCGGCCTGCGAACCGGAGATACCATTGAGGGACATATCCGCAGCCCCAAGGAGGGCGAGCGCTATTTTGCGCTGCTGAAGGTCAATACGCTCAATTTCGAAGACCCCGAGAAGTCGAAGCACAAGGTCAACTTCGACAACCTGACACCCCTGTTTCCCGATCAGCGGTTTCGCCTCGAACTTGAAGATCCCACCCGCAAGGATTTGTCGGCGCGGGTCATCGATATCGTCGCTCCGATCGGCAAGGGTCAGCGCGCCTTGATCGTGGCGCCGCCGCGCACCGGCAAGACCGTGCTGATGCAGAACATCGCGCACTCCATCACCGCCAATCATCCTGAGTGCTATCTGATCGTTCTTCTGATCGACGAGCGCCCGGAGGAAGTCACCGACATGCAGCGCTCGGTGAAGGGTGAAGTCGTATCCTCGACTTTCGACGAGCCGGCGGTGCGTCATGTTCAGGTCGCCGAGATGGTGATCGAGAAAGCCAAGCGTCTGGTCGAGCACGGCCGCGATGTTGTCATCCTGCTTGATTCGATCACGCGCCTTGGCCGCGCCTACAACACCGTGGTGCCCTCCTCCGGCAAGGTGCTGACCGGCGGCGTCGATGCCAACGCCTTGCAGCGGCCGAAGCGATTCTTCGGCGCCGCGCGCAATATCGAGGAAGGCGGGTCACTGACCATCATCGCAACGGCACTGGTCGATACCGGAAGCCGCATGGACGAGGTGATCTTCGAGGAATTCAAGGGCACCGGCAACTCTGAACTCATCCTCGACCGCAAGGTGTCCGACAAGCGCACCTTCCCGGCGATCGACATCTCGCGCTCGGGTACACGCAAGGAAGAACTCATCACCGATCCGCAGCTGCTCAAGAAGATGTACGTGCTTCGGCGCATTCTCAATCCGATGGGCACGATGGATGCGATCGACTTCCTGCTCGACAAGCTGCGTAACACCAAGAACAACGCCGAGTTCTTCGAGTCTATGAACACCTGATCGCCATCGATCGGGGTGAGCAGCGCTCGCGCGAGCGAAGTGTTCAGGTCTCCGACCGTCTCAATCCTTACACCAGTCCGTTGAGCGCATCAGGCTGCGTCACCGGCAGCGAGCAGGACTGACCGCGGCAGATGAAGGCGGCACTTTGCGTCACAGCCGCAAGTTTTGCGCGCGCCGGATGATCGGCCGGTAGCGCATCAGTATGTGGAGCATGAAGCACGATGCTTGTCGCATGCGGAAGTTTTCGCGCGGCGCCGAGAAGCGTGGCGGCTTGTGCATCCTCGCCGACCACGACAATCTCCGCGCCAGTGAGACGGAGATCGAGCGCATTCATCAGCGAGAGCTGGCCAAAGCCCTTCTCGGTCGCGCGCGGCAGCAAGGCTGCGAAGAGGCTGTCGATCCGGTCGCGCCATTTCGCATTACCGGTCAGCGTGGCGAGACGCACCAGGTTCTGTGCGATCACGCCGTCGTGGTTGGGGATGGCGTCGTCATCGCTTGAATGCGGCCGCACGATCAGTCCCTCAGCGTCGTCGGCCGTCAGATAATAGCCGCCATGGTCGACATCGGCGTAGTGCGTGTCCAGCGCGGATTGCCAGCGTAATGCCTGCTCGAGGAATGCGCTGTCGCCGGTGGCCTCGAACAATGCAAGCGCGGCGCGCGCCATCGTCGCGTAATCGGAGGCGAGCGCCGGCACCAGCAGCCGGCCTTCGCGCCACGAATGACCGAGCCGCCCGTTGCGGGTCATATGGGTGCGAACGAATTCGTATGCTCGTCGCGCGATCTGCAACCAGTCGGGCTTGTCGAAAACGCAGGCCGCGTGAACGAGAGCGGCGATCATCAAACCGTTCCAGTCGGCGAGAATCTTGTCATCGAGTCCGGGACGAACCCGGCTTCCACGGCGCGCCAGCAGTTTTTCGCGCAGCGCGCGCATGTGAGCGCTATCGTCGTTGGCGACGTCGATGCTCTTGAGGCGATTGGGAATGCTACGGCCCTCGAAGTTGCCGTTTGCCGTGATGTCGTATCGCGCGGCGAAATCAGCGGCGTCGGCAGCGCCGAGCACCTCTTCGATCTCGCTCAGCGACCAGACATAGAACCTGCCCTCCTCGCCTTCGGAGTCCGCGTCGAGCGACGAAGCAAAGCCACCTTCCGCTGTCAGCATTTCCCGGCGCAGCCAATCGACCGTCTCGATCGCGCGCTCGCGGTAGAGCGGATTCTTGCTGCGCGCATAGTCGAGCGCGAGCAGATCAAGGATCTGCGCGTTGTCGTAAAGCATCTTCTCGAAGTGCGGCACCAGCCATTTGTCATCGACCGAATAGCGCGCATAGCCGCCGCCGAGATGATCGTAGATGCCGCCCTGACTCATCCGTGTCAGGGTCAGCGTGGTAGCCGCGAAGAAGCGGTCGTCACGGGTGCGGGCGCCGGCGCGCCAGAGAAACTCCAGCACGGAGCATTGCGGAAACTTCGGTGCGCCGCGCAGGCCGCCGTTCACCGGATCGGTTGAACGCATGATGGCGACGGCCGCGTTATTGAGTTCGGCGACGCCGATGTTCGCAGGGTGCCCTGCTCGCGCGCGTTCGGACAGCCGAGCGATCAGAGCATCGCGATTGCGCGCGATTTGGTCGGGCTGATCACGAAAAACCCGTGCCACCGATTGCAGAACATCGGTGAACGCCGGACGACCGAAGTCCGGCAGCTTCGGAAAATATGTGCCGCCCCAGAACGGCGATCCGTCGGGCGAAAGAAACATCGTCAGCGGCCAGCCGCCCTGTTCGCCGAGATGATGCAGCGCGCTCATATAGATCTGATCGATATCCGGTCGTTCCTCACGATCGACCTTGATGCAGACGAACAGTTGGTTCATCACGGCGGCAACGTCATCGTCCTCGAAGCTTTCATGCGCCATGACATGGCACCAGTGACAGGCAGCATAGCCGATCGACAGCAGGATCGGACGGTTGCTGCGCTGTGCTTCAGCGAGCGCTTCCGGTCCCCACGGCCACCAGTCGACGGGATTATGCTTGTGTTGCAGAAGATAGGGACTGGTCTCGGCGGCCAGACGGTTCGCGGGACGGCCTGAGCTTCCGGCGGCGTGGTTCATGTCGGGGCGTCCTTCGGAAAATCTGCGATGGCAGGAAAGGCGGGGCGTGTATGTTGCGATAACTTTAAAGTCCGGTCATGGATGCAGTTCGGGACATAGAGCCTTTCCGCTTCTGATAGAATCAGAGGCGGGCTTTCAGATTTTGATTTGACGCGTTTTCTTCACGCGAACCGGCGTCCATCCTCGGGTCAAGCCCGAGGACATGCTTCGCTTGAAAACGCTCCAGGGTTCAAGACATAGGTCATGCATCCGCGAGAGCAAACCATCTTCGCGCTGTCATCGGGCCGGCCGCCGTCGGCGATCGCTGTCGTGCGCGTATCGGGCTCGCAGGCCGGCGCCGCGCTTCGTGAACTTGCAGGTGCAATTCCTGTTGCACGCACGGCGAAGCGTGTCTTGCTGCGCGACAGCGTCGGTGAAGCGATCGATGATGCCGTCATCCTGTGGTTTCCCGCGCCGGCGAGCGCAACCGGCGAGGATGTCGCGGAGTTTCACATTCATGGAAGCCGCGCGGTGCTGAATGTCTTGATCGCGGCGCTGTCGTCGATCGACGATGCGAGAGCGGCGGAACCGGGCGAATTTACACGACGCGCTTTCGAGAATGGCAAGATCGATCTGACGGAAGCCGAAGGCCTCGATGATCTGATTCATGCCGATACCGACCGGCAGCGCCGGCAGGCGTTACGGCAATTGCAGGGCCTGCTCGGCGATCGCGCGCGCGGCTGGCGCAAGCAGCTGATCGATGCGTCGGCCTGGATCGAAGCCGGAATCGATTTCGCCGATGAAGATGATGTGCCGGAGGATCTGGCGAGACCGGCGATGGAGAAGATCGCGCAGCTTCGTCGCGAGATCGAGCAAACCCTTGCGGCATCGGTGCGAAGCGAGCGGCTGCGCGATGGCCTCACGGTCGCGATCACGGGTCCGCCGAATGCGGGCAAGTCGACGCTGCTCAATCGTCTCGCCCGTCGCGAAGCGGCGATCGTGTCGCCGCACGCGGGAACGACGCGTGACATCATTGAGGTGTATCTCGATCTCGACGGTTATCCGGTGACGCTTATCGATACCGCCGGTATTCGCGAGACGGACGATCCGGTCGAGCAGGAGGGCGTGCGGCGGGCCCGCGATCGCGCGGCGAAGGCCGACCTTGTGCTGTGGCTTTCGGATGATCACGGCGGCGAGCCGGACCAAACGATTCGTTCTGGGGAGACGTCGCTCTGGCTGATACGGAACAAGATCGATCTTTCGAGCCCGGAGAATGATGCGGCGAAGCAGGGGCAGCCTGCGGCAGAAACGCGGCAAGGAACGGGGGAGCGGCAGTTCGAGATTTCCGCCTGGCGCGGGGATGGCGTCGATGATCTGGTGGCGGCGCTGACGGCCTTTGCGGAGGCCCTGCTGGGATCCGGCGAGGCGGGCGTGATCACGCGTTTGCGGCACCGCAACATATTGCGGGATGCCGCGGCAACACTGGAAAAGGCGGAAGCGCTGGCGGGCGAGGGCGACGAGCTTATCGCGGAGGAATTGCGAATAGCGATTCATTTCATGGGGCAGCTGCTGGGTCGCGTAGACATCGATGATATTCTTGATTCAGTTTTTAAGGAATTCTGCATCGGAAAATAATGAATTTAGTTCATTCTTTAATGATGCATTAACCGTCGCGGCGCTTGCTCAAAGAGGCGGTGACGCGATGTTTCACGTGAAACACTGCCGTGGTCTCCTGAAATCCAAACTTTCGCATCTTTCGCGCTTGCGATAAAAGTCGCGCGGGAAAACGTGCGAGAGGCTGATGACCGCATCATTTGACGTCATCGTGATCGGGGGAGGCCACGCGGGCTGCGAGGCCGCAGCCGCGTCCGCGCGGACCGGCGCGCGCACCGCGCTGGTCACCCATCGCTTTGCCACCATCGGCGCGATGTCGTGCAACCCCGCGATCGGCGGTCTTGGCAAGGGCCATCTGGTGCGAGAGGTCGATGCCCTCGACGGTCTGATGGGACGCACGGCCGACGCCGCAGGCATACAGTTCCGGATGCTCAATCGCCGCAAGGGTCCGGCGGTGCGTGGTCCGCGCGCCCAGCAGGATCGCAAGCTCTATGCCGCCGCGATGCAGGTCGCGATTCGCGAAACCGCGAACCTCGAGGTGATCGAAGGCGAGGCGGGTGACCTGATTATTTCCGGCGGCCGGATCGGCGGTATTCGCCTGATTGATGGCCGCCAGTTCAGGTCCGCGGCGGTCGTCGTCACCACCGGCACCTTTCTGCGCGGTCTGATCCATCTCGGCGAGAAAAGCTGGCCGGCGGGGCGGGTCGACGAGGCGCCGGCGCTCGGGCTGTCGAGATCGTTCGAGCGGATCGGCTTCACGCTTGGCCGGCTCAAGACCGGAACCCCGCCGCGGCTTGATGGCACGACCATCGATTGGGCCGCCGTCGAGATGCAGCCCGGGGACGATCCGCCGGAGCCGTTTTCGGTGCTGACACCGCGCATCACCACGCCGCAGATCCAGTGCGGCATCACCCGCACCACGCCGGCGACGCATGATCTGATCCGGGCCAATGTGCATCGTTCGCCGATCTATTCCGGCCAGATCACCAGTTCAGGCCCGCGCTATTGCCCGTCGATCGAGGACAAGGTGGTCCGCTTCGGCGATCGCGACGGGCATCAGATCTTTCTGGAGCCGGAAGGTCTCGACGATCCCACGGTTTATCCCAACGGGATTTCCACCTCGCTGCCCGAGGAGGTCCAACTCGCCATCCTTGCGACCATCCCCGGCCTTGGGAATGTGAAGATGACCCGGCCGGGTTATGCCATCGAATACGACCATGTCGATCCCCGTGAACTCGAGCCGACCTTGCAGACTCGGCGAATGCGAGGGCTGTTCCTGGCCGGCCAGATCAACGGCACCACCGGTTATGAGGAAGCGGCGGCGCAGGGCCTTGTCGCGGGCCTGAACGCGGCGTTGGCAGCGGGCGGCGGCGATCCGGTGGTGTTCGATCGCGCCGACGGTTATCTCGGGGTGATGATCGATGACCTCGTGACCCGTGGGATCACCGAGCCTTATCGGATGTTCACCTCCCGCGCCGAATATCGCCTGACGCTGCGGGCCGACAACGCGGACCAGCGGCTGACGGACAAGGGAATTGCCCTCGGATGCGTCGGGGCAGGGCGCGCGGCGCATCATCGGACCAAGATGGCGGCCTTGCAGGCCGCGAAGGGGCTGGCGATGTCTCTGTCGGTCACGCCGAACGAGGCCGCCCGACACGGACTCTCGCTCAATCGCGATGGCCATCGCCGGTCCGCGTTCGAACTGTTGTCCTATCCGGAGATCGGCTGGCGCGAGGTCGCCGCGATCTGGCCCGAGCTGTCGGCCATCGATCCCGCGATAGCCGTGCATCTGGAGATCGACGCCAAGTATGATGTCTACCTGAAACGTCAGACCGCCGATGTCGAAGCATTCCGCCGTGACGAGGGGCTGGTTCTCACCGGGATCGACTACAGCGCGGTGCCGGGCCTCTCCAATGAGGCGAGAGGCCGGCTGGAAAAGGCTCAGCCGCGCACCGTGGGGCAGGCGGGTCGCCTCGACGGAATCACCCCCGCCGCGCTGGGGATTCTGGCGGCCTACCTGCGCCGGGAAGCCCGGCAGAGAAAAGCCGCTTCGGCGGGATAATCCGGCCCTCGATTGAGTCGAATGTTTCACGTGAAACATCTGCAAGGGGAGGTAGCCGCAACGCGCCAGCGGGCTGTCGGCCAATGGCCGACCGATCCAAATCGCAGCCGCCTAAACGTCTGGCCAGGAATCCGAGACGCGTCTATGCTGGCTGGAATGTCCGCGCCCCTGCAAAAGCACTCGCCATGTTCGGCCACAGACAAAGCAGCCGCGCTGGCGCTGACCCCGGTTTCGTCCGAGACCGAGGCGCGGCTGGACGCCTATGTCGATCTGCTGGTGCAATGGCAGACAAAAACCAATCTCGTGGCGCCCTCGACGCTGCCGCAGCTCTGGACACGCCATATCGCGGATTCGCTTCAGCTTCTGGCGCTGGCTCCGCAGGCAACGCGATGGGCGGATCTCGGCAGCGGCGGCGGCTTCCCCGGCGTGGTGCTGGCTTGCGCGCTGGCGGGCGTTGAAGGTGCGCGGGTCGATCTGGTCGAGCGCAACGCCAAGAAAGCGGCCTTTCTCCGTGAGGCCGTGCGGATCACCGCGTCGCCAGCCACCATTCACCTGATGGATATCGGGGATTATGTGGAAAGATCGGAGGATCGGATCGATTGCGTGACCGCGCGCGCGCTGGCGCCTCTACAAGTGCTGCTCGGCTTCGCGGAACCGCTGGTGAACAAGGGTGCTAAGGCCTTGTTTCTCAAGGGACAAGATGTAGAAGATGAGTTGACGGAGGCCACCATATATTGGAATATCGAGCCTCGGATTCATTCAAGCCGCACTGGCGGACAAGGCCGGATCGTCGAGTTCGAGCATATCGAGCGGCGCGATCGTCGTGGCGCAAGGCAGGCATGGCGTGGTTCATGACGGTAATTGACGATATCGACCCGCGTGACAGCGAAGGCCGGTGGCGCGCTCGCCATCCCCGCATCATTTCGCTCGCCAATCAGAAGGGCGGTGTCGGCAAGACCACCACCGCGATCAATCTCGGCACGGCGTTGGCCGCGATCGGCGAGCGCGTCCTGATCGTCGATCTCGATCCGCAGGGCAACGCCTCCACAGGGCTCGGCATCGACCGGCGCGATCGCAACGTGTCCACCTATGACGTGCTGATCGGCGAAGCGCCGCTGCGGGACGCCGTGGTGCCGACCGCGGTGCCGCGCCTGCACATCGCCGCCTCGACCATGGACCTTTCCGGTCTGGAGCTTGAGCTTGGCAACGCGAAGGATCGCGCCTTTCGCCTGCGTGATGCGATCACCGCGCTCAACGGCAACGCGGCCTATGCCGCCGACTACACCTATGTGCTGATCGACTGTCCGCCGTCGCTCAATCTTCTCACCGTCAACGCGATGGCGGCGTCGGATGCGATCCTCGTGCCGCTGCAATGCGAGTTCTTCGCTCTCGAAGGCCTGTCACAGCTGTTGCAGACCGTCGAGCAGGTGCGCTCCACGCTCAATCCGAACCTGTCGATCCACGGCATCGTGCTCACCATGTTCGACTCGCGCAACAACCTGTCGAACCAGGTGGTCGCCGACGTCCGCCAGTTCATGGGCTCCAAGGTTTACGACACCATGATCCCGCGCAATGTGCGGATTTCGGAGGCGCCGTCCTACGGCAAGCCGGTGCTGGTCTATGATCTCAAATGCAGCGGCAGCGAGGCCTATCTGAAACTCGCGACGGAGGTGATCCAGCGCGAGCGTGAATTGCGTATGGCGCATTAGAGT
>NZ_BJNF01000036.1 GCF_006539545.1 Nitrobacter winogradskyi | reverse complement strand
GCCGCTCTAGAGCGTTTTCGAGCGAAGCGGACACCGGTTCGCGTGAAGAAAACGCGTCAAAACAGTAATCTAGAGCCTCGCTTCTGATTCAAAGGCTCTAGGTTTTCCCGTTCTGCACGATCCGCGTCGTGCGCGAGTGATCGGACTCCAGGGCAATGTCAGGAGCGTGAGTTGAATCCGAGGAAACCGGCGATGGCCGATGAAGCGCGCTCGCGATTGGGACGCGGCCTTGCAAGCCTGATCGGCGATGTCGGCGGCGAGGCCGCGCACGCCGAGCGCCCGCGCGTGCAGCGCAAGGTGCCGATCGAATTCTTGCAACCCAATCCGCGCAATCCACGGCGCACGTTTTCCGATGTCGAGCTCGGCGAGTTGTCGGACTCCATCAAACAGCACGGCGTGATCCAGCCGATCGTGGTGCGGCCCGTGAAGGGGATGCAGGATCGCTTTGAGATCATCGCGGGCGAGCGTCGCTGGCGCGCGGCGCAATCCGCGGGGCTGCATGAGGTCCCGATCGTACCGGTCGACGTCAGCGATCATGTCGCGCTCGAGATCGCGATCGTCGAGAACGTGCAGCGCGAGGATCTCAACGCCATGGAAGAGGCGCAGGGCTATCACGCGCTCGCCAATGAATTCGAACGCACTCAGGACGACATCGCGAGGATCGTCGGCAAGAGCCGCAGCCACGTCGCCAACATGATGCGGCTGACGAAACTGCCGGACGATGTGCGGGCGCTGATCGCCTCCGGCGAACTGTCAGCGGGTCATGCGCGCGCGCTGATCGGTTTGCCTGATCCTTCCACCGCGGCGAAGCGCATCATCGCGGAACGTCTCAACGTGCGGCAGGCCGAGGCGCTCGCGCATGAGCAAGGCGTGCCGGAGCGCAAGCCGCAAAAGGCGCGCGCGGACAGGCCGCAGAAGGATCCGGATACGCTGGCGCTGGAAAAGCGCGTCAGCGACGCGCTCGGTCTCGCCGTCACGGTGGACCATAAGGACCCCGGCGGCGTCGTGCAGATCCGCTATCGCGACCTCGACCAGCTTGACGAGATTTTGAAAAGGTTGGATTCGAAGGGGACGTAGAACGTATCTGGTTCAATTGATCGGCGGAGTTACCCCCGTCTTCTGGCATTCACCGCGATCGACATCAGGGCGCGCTGCGCGATCGCTGGCGCCAGCGTCGCGTGCTTGCGAGTTTGCAACGCCGCGACGGCAAGCTGGTCCATCACCTGAACCAGCCGCGAGGCGCTGAAATGATTCAACGCCGTTTCCACGGCCGCCTTGCGCGAAAAATGCAGGCGCGGAAATCCGCGCTCAGTGGCCGATGAGGCCGGCGCGCCGTCTTCCATCAAAAGCGCGGCCTTGTGCAGGGCGGCGACAAAACGCTGCGCGGCCGAGATGACGAGGCCCGGATAGGTGCCGGCGACCATGGCCTTGGCGAACTCGGCTTCGACCGCCGCTGGCCTGCCGGCGAACGCGGCGTCGATGACGGGGTCGAGCTTGAAGTCGGATGCGTCGGAGACCACGGCCATGACGTCGAGGAGCGTGATCTCGCCTTGTCCATGAGCATAGAGCGCGATCTTGCGCAGCTCGTTGCGCGAGGCCTGGCGGTCGCCGCCGAGCAACGACATCAGCGTCGCGCGGGCGTCAGGCGCGATCTTCAGGTCGGAGGCGCGCAACTCCTCGTCGATCAGCCGCGCCAGATCGCGTTCGGTGTCGGGATAGCAGGCAATCGCCACCGCGTTCTTCGCGCGCTCGCAGGCCTTGCGCAGCGGCGATTCCGGTCTCAGTTCACCGGCCTCGATCACGATCCGGCAATCCTGGATGGTGGAATTCGCCAGCGTATCGACGCCGCTCGCGAAGCTGCGTGATCCCGCCTTGATCCGGATGGCGCGGCGGCCGCCGAACAGCGGCACCGTCATCGCCTCGTCGACCAGACGCGAGGGCTCGGCGGCGAGATCGTCGCCATCGAGCCGGACTAACGAAAACGGGTCGCCCGGGTCGTCAACGGCCGAGCTTATCAGGGCGTTGGCGCGCTCGCGCACCAGGCCGGCGTCGGGACCGTAGAGCAGGATGATCGGTCGGGCCGGATCGGGCCGGGCGAGAAAGCTGTCGATGTCCTTTCCGCGCAGCGCGACCATTCGCCGTCGATCAGGTGCCGGCGTAGAAGAACGAGGCCAGCCGGGTGTTGATGTTCTCGGCGATCTGCTCGGCGGCGCGGTCCTCCGCGTCACGGTAGGCGCGCGCGCGGGCGAAACGCTGGAACTGGCCGGGAATGTCATAGGAGGTGCGGGCGAAGGTGGTCGCGTTGAGGACGATCTTGCCGGAGGCGACCTCGATCAACTGATAGCTCGCATCGATGCCGAAGCTCTCATTGGAAGGCAGCGCGGTGCGGGGATCGAGCATCAGCGACGATCGGCTGATGCCGAAGCGGATCTTGAGCTGGTGCGTCGGCGGCGCGCCGGTGGCGTTGCCGTAAAGCTTGAACGCGAGCGAGTTGCGAAGGGCGACCCCGATCCGCGCGTCCGGCGACGCATTGGGCTTGTCGATCGGCAGCAGCTCGACGCCCATCAGCTTATCGCGAAGAGCCGGGCCGCCATCGCCGCGTTCGGCGTACATCGGACGGAAGCAGCCGGCCGTCAGCGCGGCCAGCACGGCGACGACGCCGATTCGGAGCGCGATGCGCGAACCGGCCCATTCTCCGCTCCGGCGAGCCGGCGATCTACCCCACCACATTCACGATCCTCTGCGGGACGATAATGATCTTTCGAGCCTGCTTGCCGCCCAGGGCCTGCTTTACCGCATCGAGCGCCAAAACGGCAGCCTCAATTTCCGGATTTCCGGCGCCGGACGCCACCGTCACCTCGCCCCGCTTCTTGCCGTTGACCTGCACCGGCAGCGTGATGCTGTCTTCAACCAGCAAATCGGGCTCGATTTGTGGCCACCGCGCTTCCGAGACCAGCCCGGTCTGCCCCAGCGCCCGTTGCCAGCACTCCTCGGCCAGATGCGGCATCATCGGGCTGAATATCTGCACCAGAATGATGGCCGCCTCGCGCAGGCTCCAACTCAAGTCCGGCGCCGGGGCGGACTTGTTGCTCCGGGAGCGGGCAAGGGCGTCGGCCAGTTCATTGGCGAACTCGCGGATGTTGGCGAGGCAGACGTTGAAATGCAGCCGCTCGATCCCGGTGGAGACCCTGTCGAGCGCGCCATGCGCCGCTTTGCGCAAGCCGCTCGCATCCGCGCCGAAAGTCGCGGGCCTGTCTGGCGGCGCGGCCTTGCCGGCGTCGGCCGCCTCGTTGACCAGCCGCCACAGCCGCTGCATGAAGCGCGCCGCGCCCTGCACGCCTTCCTCGCTCCAGATCACGTCGCGGTCCGGCGGCGAATCGGACAGCATGAACCAGCGCGCGGTGTCGGCGCCGTAGCTGCCGATGATGTCGTCGGGATCGACGGTGTTGCGCTTCGACTTCGACATCTTCTCGACCGCGCCGATCTCGACCGGTTCGCCGGTCGTGATCAGCGTGGCGCGGCGGTTGTTGCCGTCGACCTCGATCCGGATCTCCTCGGGCGAGGCCCAGCCGCCGTCGGGTTTGCGGTAGGTCTCGTGCACCACCATGCCTTGCGTGAACATGCCCTTGAACGGCTCGTCCATGCCGAGGTGGCCGGTGGCCTTCATCGCGCGGGTGAAGAAGCGCGAATAGAGCAGGTGCAGGATCGCGTGTTCGACGCCGCCGATATACTGGTCCACCGGCAGCATCCGGTCGGCGACCGCGCGCGTGGTCGGCGCGCTGTCGTTCCAGGGATCGGTGAAGCGCGCGAAATACCAGGACGAATCGACGAAAGTGTCCATGGTGTCGGTTTCGCGCGTGGCCTTTCCGCCGCATTGCGGGCAGGTGACGTGCTTCCAGGTTGGATGATGATCGAGCGCATTGCCCGGTTTGTCGAAGGTGACATCCTCCGGCAGCGTCACCGGCAGGTCCTTTTCCGGCACCGGCACCACGTCGCAGCTGGGACAGTGGATCACCGGGATCGGGCAGCCCCAGTAGCGCTGGCGCGAGATGCCCCAGTCGCGCAGGCGAAAATTCACCTTGCGCTCGGCGACGGGTTCGTTGCCGCGGGTCTCGCCTTCCAGGCGCTTGGCGACTTCCTCCTTCGCCGCGTCAGCGCTCATGCCGTCGAGGAAGCGGGAGTTGATCATCCGCCCATCGCCGTCATAGGCGGTGTCGGTGATGATAAAGCTCGCAGCATCCTGTCCCTCGGGACAGACCACCGGCACATTGCCGAGGCCGTATTTGTTGACGAAGTCGAGGTCGCGCTGGTCGTGCGCCGGGCAGCCGAAGATGGCGCCGGTGCCGTATTCCATCAGGATGAAGTTGGCGACATAGACCGGTAGGGTCCAGCCCGGGTCGAACGGATGGATCGCGCGGATGCCGGTGTCGAAACCCATCTTCTCCGCGGTGTCGATCTCGGCCTGCGCGGTGCCGCGCTGCTTGCATTCGGCGATGAATCCGGCGAGCGCGGGATTGTCTTTCGCCGCCGCTTGCGCGAGCGGATGATCCGGCGCGATCGCCATGAACCTCGCGCCGAACAGTGTGTCGGGGCGCGTGGTGAAGATTTTAAGCTCGCTCTCATTGTTCGGCGTCGTCGCCGCGTCGAGCACGAAGCGGATCAACAGGCCCTCGCTGCGGCCGATCCAGTTGCGCTGCATCAGCCGCACCTTGTCGGGCCAGCGGTCCAGTGTGCCGAGCGCGTCCAGCAGCTCCTGCGAGAATTTCGTGATCTTGAAGATCCACTGGTTCATCTCGCGCTGCTCGACCACGGCGCCGGAGCGCCAGCCGCGCCCGTCGATCACCTGCTCGTTGGCGAGCACGGTCATGTCGACCGGGTCCCAGTTGATCTTGCGCTTCTCGCGCTCCGCGAGACCGGCGCGCAGGAAGTCCAGGAACATCTTCTGCTGGTGCTTGTAATAGGAGGGATCGCAGGTCGCGATCTCCCTCGACCAGTCGAGCGACAGCCCGATCGACCGGAGCTGTTTCTTCATGGCCTTGATGTTGTCGTAGGTCCACGCCTTGGGCGCGATCCTGCGCTCGATCGCGGCGTTCTCGGCCGGCAGGCCGAAGGCGTCCCAGCCCATCGGATGCAGCACGTTGTAGCCCCTGGCGCGCATGTAGCGCGCGATCACATCGCCGAGCGTGTAGTTGCGGACATGGCCGATGTGGATGCGCCCGGACGGATAGGGGAACATCTCCAGCACGTAGTATTTTTCGCGCGGATCGTCGTTCTTGGTGGCGAAGATCGCCTGCCTGTCCCACTCGGCTTGCCAGCGCGGTTCGGCGTCACGGGCGTTGTAACGTTCTGAGGTCATGGAATCGCGGAATTTTTCGTGATTTGCGGGCATCGAAAGATGGCGCGACTAGGCCATGAAAGCGGACCGGGGGTCAACGGGCCGGGCGGGCGTTGCTCGCGGTTTGCAAGCGGTGTGGTTTTGCGGTGTAAGCGGGGACGTTTCCCGCCTTCCGGAGTGACCCGATGGCCGACCTCGCAGCTTTCCCGATCACCCGCCGCTGGCCGGCCGCCTACCCGGATCGTCTGCAGCTCTATTCGGTGCCGACGCCCAACGGGGTGAAGGTCTCGATCATGCTGGAGGAAACCGGGCTGCCCTATGAGCCGCATTTCGTCGATTTCGGCAGGAACGAACAGAAGAGCCCGGAATTCGTCTCGCTCAATCCCAACGGCAGGATCCCGGCGATCCTCGATCCCGACGGTCCCGGCGGCAAGCCGCTCGCCTTGTTCGAGTCGGGCGCGATCCTGCAATATCTCGCCGAGAAGACCGGACAGTTCCTGCCCGCCGATCCGGCGCGGCGCTGGCAGACCCTGCAGTGGCTGCACTTCCAGATGGGCGGCGTCGGGCCGATGTTTGGGCAGGTGGGATTCTTCCATAAGTTCGCCGGCCGGGATTTTCAGGACAAGCGGCCGCGCGACCGCTATGTGGCCGAATCGACGCGGCTGCTCGGCGTCATGGAGGCGCATCTGGCGACGCATCGGTGGTTTGCGGGCGACGACTACACCATCGCGGATATTGCGATGCTGGGATGGGTGTGGAATCTGATCGGGTTCTATGATGCGCGCGATCTCGTCGGATTCGATCGTTTCCGCCATGTCGGGGGCTGGCTGCAGCGGGGGCTGGCGCGCCCGGCGGTGCAGCGCGGCCTCGCAATACCGGCGCGGCCATGACAACGGGTGAAACGGCGCCGGTCAACGGTCTTGCATCCGTGGAAGCTGAAATCGTCCGGGCGTGCCGGGACGCGCGGCGCGAGCGTTCCTCGGTGACGCTGGTGGCGGTGTCGAAAACCTTCGATACCGATGCGATCACGCCGGTGATCGCAGCCGGACAGCAGGTTTTCGGAGAGAATCGCGTGCAGGAGGCGCAGCGAAAGTGGCCCGAGCTGATCGCGGCGCATCCCGGCCTCGCGCTGCATCTGATCGGTCCGTTGCAGTCCAACAAGGCGAAGGAAGCTGTCGCCTTGTTCGACGCCATCCATTCGGTCGACCGTCCGAGCCTTTGTGAAGCCCTGGCCAGGGAAATCGACAGGCAGAATCGGCGGCCGTCCCTGTTCGTGCAGATTAACACCGGTGAGGAGCCGCAGAAGGCCGGGGTCACGCCGTCCGATGCCGACGACTTCATCGCGCGCTGCCGCGACACCCATGGCCTGACGATCTCGGGCCTGATGTGCATTCCGCCGATGGACGATGCGCCCGCGCCGCATTTCGCGCTCACCGCGAAAATCGCCAGGCGTAACGGGCTCAAGCAACTGTCGATGGGCATGAGCGCGGACTTCGCCATAGCGATCGCGCTCGGCGCGACCCATGTCAGGGTCGGCTCGGCGATCTTTGGGACGCGGTAGAATCCTGTACGCCGTTGTCGTGAAAGGCGGAGCGGGACACGACTCCGGTCTCATCCGGTCGTCATGGCCGGATTTATTCCGGCCATCCACGTCTTGACGGCGAGGCGCGGACTCCGTCGATCACGTTCTCGGTCAGGCCATCGATACGACGGCGCGATCTCCCTCTACCCGATCACGATTTTCGTGCATGGGCTTATCCGCCGCAACAGCCGCAGCATGGCGGGTTGCGTCATCGCCACGCATCCGGCGGTCGGGCCGAAGTTGTCGCGCGCCAGATGCAGGAACACGGCGCTGCCGCGCCCCGCGACGCGGGGGCGGGTGTTGTGATCGATCTCGATGATGAAGTCGTAGAGATGATCGTCGCGCGTCAGCCGGTCCCCGGCCGCATTCGGCGTCAGTCGGATCGGCCGGTTGTAGCGCCGGTCGGCGGGGTCCTCGCACCATCCATCCATGGGCGTGATCGCGCGAACCGGCAGAAGCGTCCGTGGCCGCGGGTGCCGGTCAGGCCGCCACCATAACCTTAGCGGCCGGAAGACCCCCCTCGGGGTCGCGCCGTCGCCCTCGCGCTTATTGGCCCGGATGCCGCCGCGGCCGAGCGTCACCGCGATCGCCTGCCCTTCGGCGATCAGCCAGCCGCGCTGCGGTCGCCCGGCGGCGGCCCGAATGCGGATCGCCGCGAGCGGACGATCACAGGAATTTGTGGTACAAGGCATTGAAGAGCATGAGCTTTGCATGGAATGGAGGAGCTCCCGCGCACTCTCAGCCGAAAAGCCGACCCTGCACGCTTGATGGACAGGGATTCATCCAAATTCGCCTCAGTCTGGGGTAGACTCAAGTTTCGACGATGAATCGCTGCAAATTACCGCTGCAAATTACCGCTGCAAATTCATGTGTGCCCGGACGAATCGGGACTTAAAACACCTGATGAAGGTCGCTGGCGCGCCCCGCCGGGTGTTTCAGCCGCCAGGAGGATTGCATAGATGGCCAACGCCCGCAAAATCCTGATCGTGGACGACGATAACGACCTGCGCGATACGCTGGTCGAGCAACTGTCGCTGCATGAGGAATTCGAGGCGTCCGCCGTGGATACCGGCGCGAAGGGCGCCAGCGCCGCCAGATCCTGTTCGCCCGATCTCGTGCTGATGGACGTCGGCCTGCCGGATACGGACGGGCGCGAAGTGGTGCGCAGCCTGCGCAAGGGCGGCTTCAAGGCTCCGATCATCATGCTTACCGGTCACGACACCGATTCGGACACCATTCTGGGCCTTGAGTCCGGCGCCAATGACTATATCGCCAAGCCGTTCCGGTTCGCGGTGCTGCTGGCGCGCATCCGCGCGCAGTTGCGCCAGCACGAGGCCAGCGAGGACGCGGTGTTCTCGGTCGGACCCTACAGTTTCCGGCCCGGCGCCAAGATGCTGACGACCGGCAATGGCAAGAAGGTGCGGCTGACCGAGAAGGAGACGGCGATTCTGCGCTTCCTGTACCGGGCCGGCCAGATGTCGGTGTCGCGCGACACGCTGCTGCAGGAGGTCTGGGGATACAATTCCGGCGTCACCACCCACACCCTGGAAACCCACATCTACCGGTTGCGCCAGAAGATCGAGAAAGACGCCGCCAATCCGGAAATTCTGGTCACCGAGGCCGGTGGCTATAAGCTCGTGCCCTGAATTTTAGCGTTTTCGAGCGAAGCATGTCTTCGGGGCTGGACCCGAGGAGGGATGCCGGTTCGCGGAAAGAAAACGCGACAGGTTGACGACTCATGTCGGCTCCCGTCAAAACAGCATCTGGATGATCCGGGATGGATCATCGAACCGGTTCTGCATGTCGATCGACGATGACGTTGTCCTGCTTGAGCGCGTCCCGACCCTGCGCCTGCTGGGCGCGGAGGCCCTGCGCGTGCTTGCCATCGGCGCCGAACAGCAGCAGTTCGCCAGCGGGTCGATCCTGTTCCGCGCCGGTGACGAGGCGGACGGGGGATATGTGGTTCAGGAAGGCGGCTTTCGCATCCACGTCCCGAACGGCCGCGATCGGAAAGTTGTCGCCGAGCGCGGCACGCTGATCGGCGAACTGGCCCTGATCGTGCCGATATCACGGCCGGCCACCGCGATCGCGCGTGAATATTCGATGGTCATCCGCATTCCGCGCACCCTGTTTCTGCGCGTGCTCGACAGCTATCCCGCCGCCGCCCAGCGCCTTCGCGACGAATTCGCCAATCGTACCCGGCAAACCACCAGCGACATCCTGATGGCGTCGGCGAAGCTGAGCAGCTGATCATCGCGTTTTTCAGAGCCTCGCTTCCGATTTCGTCGGAAGCGAAAAGGCTATAGCCGCGTTGCCGTCACACGGGTTCTCGCCCCACCGCGGCAAAGGTGCTTACACCTCGATCACGGCTGTCACCGGCACATGATCGGATGGACGCTCCCAGCCGCGAGCGTCGCGGGTGATGCGAAAGTCGCGGATTCCGTCGCGCAGCGCCTCCGAGACCCAGATATGATCGAGCCTGCGGCCGCGATTGGCGGCAACCCAGTCGGCGGCGCGATAGCTCCACCACGTATAGACTTTCTCCGACATCGGGATCCGCGCGCGAGCGATGTCGATCCAGTTGCCGCGATCCTGCACGCCGAGCAGCTTTTCGCATTCGATCGGTGTGTGCGAGACGATCTTGAGGAGCTGCTTGTGCGACCAGACGTCGTTCTCATGCGGAGCGACGTTGAGATCGCCGACCAGCACATGCCGGTCGCCGTTGCCCGGATGCAGCGGCGCGCAGCCTTTCATCTCGTCGAGAAACTGCAGCTTGTGAGCGAACTTCGGATTGAGCGCGGGATCGGGAACGTCGCCGCCCGCGGGCACGTAGAAGTTATGCAGCACCAGCGGCGCGGCGAGACCCGCCTCGCCGCCGAGGATCACGCTGACGTGGCGGGAGTCGATCTTGTCGCAGAATGTGCGGATGTTGCTGGCGTCGAAAGGCAGCTTCGAGACTACCGCCACCCCGTGATATCCCTTCTGGCCGTTGAGCGCGATATGCTCATAGCCGAGCCGGTGGAAATGTTTCAGCGGGAAGGCGTCATCGGGGCATTTGGTTTCCTGCAGGCACAGAACGTCCGGCTGCTGCGCTTTCAGAAATTTGGCGACGAGATCGATGCGCAGCCGCACCGAGTTGATGTTCCAGGTGGTCAAGGTGAGATGCATGAGGTGCTGTTACAGTCGATGTTTATTCCCCTCACCCGCCCTCGCGGATGCTCGGGCATCCTCTCCCACAAGGCGAGAGGGAAAGGAAGAGGACTTCAGCGCTCAGTTATTGGTCGATGCCGGATGCATGGTGTCATTGATCCTGAACAGCGCGGGATCGAGCTTCGCTGTCGGGTTCAGATTGTAGATCGCCACCGTGGTGTCGTAACCTTGCGGATCGGTGATGGTCCACTGCTTGAGCTTGCCGTCCTTGACGCCGACCATGAACATGAGGCGGGAGGTGCCGACCAGCGCCTGCTTTTCTTCGATGATGACGCTGATGTAGAGATCGTCCGATGTCACGGCGACGACGTTGGTGTCCCTCATCAGGTCGATACGGTCCGACAACAGATAGCGCAGCGGCGTTTGCGACAGCGGGTATACATCCTGGGTCGCGAGCCTGGTGTCGCGAATGACGAGCGACGAGCCGTCGGAGATCATCGCGATCGGCGATGGAGGATCGTATTCGAACCGAACCTTGCCCGGTTTCTGGATGTAGAATTCGCCGGTCGAGCGGCTGCCGTCAGGGCCGACCTGCACGAACTTTCCGGCCAGCGTCCGCAGCGACGACAGGTAGCTGCTGACCCGGGCCGCCGCCGCCTTCTGATTCGCGTCGAAAGTTGCAAAAATATTGGCCGGTACGTTGCGGCGCGGGTCGGGAATGATCGGGTCGGGCGGCCGCGTGGTTCCCGTGACTTCAGGCTTGCCGGCCTGAGCCAGCAGCATCGCGGGCTCCCCGGCGCGAAGAACCTCGGGCGCCGGTTGCGGGATCGGCACGGCTTCGGCGAGGGTGGGCGGTACAAAAAGGCTCGTGGTCAGCGCCGCGGCGAGTCCGGCCATGACGACGTGCGCACCGGCGCGGATCGGACGGCTGGCCGCGGAGGGATGTGTCACGTCTCTGCTCAATGTTTCGTCCTGTCCGCCCGAGGTGTGCTTTCTAGAGCCTTTCCGCTTCTGATTGAATCAGAAGCGGGGCACTCAGATATTGTTTTGACGCGTTTTCTTCACGCGAACCGGATTCCATCCTTAGGGCTCAAGCCCGGGGACATGCTTCGTTCGAAAACGCTCTAGTGGTCCGATTCTAACATTCGCATCCCGTTTCAGCATGCTTTCCTGCGAAGGTTAGAATCGAAAGACCACTAGCAAATATAAGCCGCTCGTGGAGTTTTGAATTCGACATTCGCATCCGCGACGCGCGGCCGAAAGGGTCTCGCGCAGCGCTGTGGCGATTTCGCGACTCCGAAAAACGTGATCAACGTGATCGTCATGAATCAGAAGTGACCTTCTTCTTCCTCGACCAGGATTTCGCGCTTTCCTGCGTGATTGGCCTGCCCGACGATGCCTTCGAGTTCCATGCGCTCCATCAGCGAGGCGGCGCGGTTGTAGCCGATCTGGAGGCGGCGCTGAATGTAGCTGGTGGAGGCCTTGCGGTCGCGCTTCACGATCGCGACCGCCTGTGCGAACAGATCGCCGCCGCCGTCGCTGCCCATGCTCGTGCCGTCGAACACCGCGCCATCCTCGCCCTCGGCGGGTTCTTCGGCCGTGACCGCCTCGAGATACTCGGGCGCGCCTTGCGTCTTGAGGTGGCGAACCACCTTCTCGACTTCTTCATCCGACGCAAACGGCCCATGGACGCGCGAGATGCGTCCGCCGCCCGCCATGTAAAGCATGTCGCCCTGGCCGAGCAGTTGCTCGGCGCCCATTTCGCCGAGAATGGTGCGGCTGTCGATCTTCGACGTCACCTGGAAGGCGATGCGGGTCGGGAAGTTGGCCTTGATGGTGCCGGTGATGACGTCGACCGACGGACGCTGGGTCGCGAGGATGACATGAAGGCCGGCGGCGCGCGCCATCTGCGCAAGTCGCTGGACCGCGCCCTCGATATCCTTGCCGGCGACCATCATCAGGTCGGCCATTTCATCCACGATGATGACGATGAAGGGCAGCGGTTCGAATTCCAGCTTCTCTTCCTCGTAGATCGCCTTGCCGGTCTCCTTGTCGAAGCCGGTATGCACCGTGCGCGTCAGATCCTCGCCCTTGGTCTTGGCGTCGACGAGACGGGTATTGTAGCCGTCGATGTTGCGCACGCCGAGCTTGGCCATCTTCTTGTAGCGCTCTTCCATCTCGCGCACGGCCCATTTCAGCGCGACCACCGCCTTCTTCGGGTCGGTGACGACCGGCGTCAGCAGATGCGGGATGCCGTCATAGACCGAGAGTTCGAGCATCTTCGGATCGACCATGATGAGACGGCACTGATCGGGCCGCAGCCGGTACAACAGGCTGAGAATCATGGTGTTGATCGCGACCGATTTGCCGGAGCCGGTGGTGCCGGCGATCAGCATATGCGGCGTGCGCGCGAGATCGATGATGACGGGGTCGCCGCCGATGGTCTTGCCGAGGCAGAGCGGCAGCTTGGCGACCGACTCGGTCGCCTCCCTGGCGGTGAGCAGCTCCCGCAGGTACACCTTCTCGCGATGCGCGTTCGGCAGCTCGATGCCGATGGCGTTGCGGCCGGGAACGACGGCGACGCGCGCCGACAGGGCGCTCATCGAACGCGCGATATCGTCGGCGAGGCCGATGACGCGCGCCGACTTGATGCCGGGCGCGGGCTCCAGTTCATACAGCGTGACCACCGGTCCGGGATTGGCTTTCACGATCTCGCCGCGCACGCCGAAGTCGCCAAGCACGCCTTCCAGCGCCCGCGAATTGGCTTCCAGCTCGGACTTGCTGAGCGGCTGGCGGTCGGAGGCGCGCGGCGCGCTCAGAACGTTGACAGAGGGCAGCTCGAACTTGCCGGCTTTCTTCGCCGGCTGGCGGGGAGCGGCCTTCCGGCGTGGCGCGGCGACGACCGGCGCCGCATCGTCTTCCTCATCTTCCTCCGCTTCGTCCTCCGGATCATCGTCAAGCTCGTCATCGATGTCGTCGTCATGGCCGGCGCGACCCGGCGCCAGGGAGGGAGCGATGGGTCCGCCGCCGAGATTGGGCTCCTGGCGCTCGAACGCCAGCGCACCGGAATTCCGTGGCGCGCTCGACACCAGCGACTTGTAGGCCAGCGCAAGCAGCGCACCGAGCTTCAGGCGCTTGAGCCGCGCCTTCGCGCTCATCAGCGCGTGAACCGCCCAGCCTAGCGAGACCGAGGCGTGGTCGTCGCCCTCATCGAACGGCGCGTCGTCCTCGATTTCGGGCGATTCTTCGGCCGGCCGCGATCGCACGCCGCTGGCCCAAAGGAACGTCGCCGCCATGACCAGAAGCATGATCGCGCCGAGCACGATGCTTTGCAGCACGCCTGCCGGGCCGAACATAATCGCGGGCGCCCGCACCAGCGCGTCGCCGACCACGCCGCCGAGACCGGTGGGCAGCGGCCAGGCGCCGTTATGGGGCCAGCAACTGGCGAAGCCGGCGGCGGATGTGGTGCAAAGAATCCAGCAGGCGAGACGCGAGGCCTCGCGATCGAACGGGCGATGGGTCAGCATCCGCCATCCCCAGATCGCCACCGGCAGGATCAGCATGATCGCGCCGAGGCCGAGAATCTGCATCAGGAGATCCGCGCCGATCGCGCCGGGATAGCCGAGGACGTTGTGGATCGGGCGCGAGGTGGCGTGGCTGAGACTCGGGTCCTGCACCGACCACGACATCAGCGCGGCCGCGGCCGCGCCCGACAATCCGATCAGGCCGAGCCCGGTTAGTTCGCGCAGGCGCCGGGCCAGCGGCTCGCGGATCGACGGCGGTATCTGATCGACGATGGGAAGAAGGCGTTCGATCGCTGCCATGCTCATGGTGCCCCGCGATTAACCGAGAGTTTTCACCAGCCGCTGCAACGCCTCGGCCGTGGTTTCGATGTCCGCCACCAGCGCCAGGCGGATATAGCCCGCGCCGGGATTGCCGCCGCCGGCTTGCGGCCGCGCCAGATAGCTTCCGGGCACGACGCGCAGGCCGGCCTCCCTGTAAAGCCTGATCGTCGCGGCCTCGTCGCCTCCATAAGCGGAGACATCCAGCCAGAGGCAGAAGCCGCCGGCGGGCCTCGCATAGCCGTAGCGAGCGCCGATGATCTCATCGGCGAGATCGAACTTGAGCCGGTAGAGCCGTCGGTTCTCCTCGACATGGGCCTCGTCGCCATAGGCGGCCACGCCGACATGCTGCAGCGGCACCGGCACCTGCGGCGCGGCGACGTTGCGCAGCTCATGGAACGCGCTGAGGAAATTCCGGTCTCCGGCGACGAAGCCGACGCGCAGCCCCGGCAGGTTCGAGCGTTTGGAGAGCGACTGGAACGCGATCACGTTGGCGAAGTCCGGCCCCGCGCATTCCAGCGCGCTGCCGGGTGGATTTTGCGTGTAGATCTCTGAGTAGCATTCGTCCGAGAACACGAGAAAACCGTGACGGCGCGCTAGCGCGATCAGGCGCGCGAGGTAATCGCGCGAAGCCACCGCGCCCTGCGGATTGGCGGGCGAGGCGAGATAGATCGCGACCGTCCGCGCCAGCGTGGACTCGTCGAGCGCATCGAGGTCGGGCAGGAAGCCGTTGGCGCCCGTGGCCGGCAGGAAAATGGTTTCGCAATTGGCGGCGCGCGCGCCCGCGCCATAGGCCGGGTAAAACGGGTTCGGCATCAGGATGGCCGGCGGGCCCTTGCGCGGCGCAATGTTGCGGGCGGCGGCGATCGCGGCGTAAAACAGCCCCTCGCGGCTGCCGTTCAGCGCCAGAATCTCGGTGTCGGGATCGATCGCGCGCGGCAGCGCGAAGCGCCGCGACAGCCAGTCCGCGGCGGCGCGGCGGAACGGCTCAATTCCACGCGCCATCGGGTATCGCCTGAACTCGTCGATATGCCGGGACAGGATCGGGCCGACGAAATCGGGCGGCGGGTGCTGCGGCTCGCCCAGCGACAGGTTGATCAGGGACTGTTCCGGCTTGTAGGGCGCAAGCAACTCCGCCGTCCGCGCGAACGGCGACCGCTCGCTCGCAGCCGTCAACGCGGCCGGGCCGGCGGCGGACGGGGACGCGCCGGCGGCGAGCTGAGTCGGGCGGGCAGCGCCTTGCGCCGCGCGCGATGAAGCGGGGGTTGCCATCGGTTAAGCGTCAACACTTTCAACACGTTCGGCCGCAGGTCGAGGCCGAACGAAAGAGGGTTGAGTAAGCTTAGCTGCGGCCGGGTTAAGACGCGATTAACCATCGGGGAGAGGGCATGGTTTTGCGGGTGCTCCTTGGTTGAGGGAACTTCCGGTTTCTACCTGGCTGCCAAAGCGGTATTTATGAGAGATGGGAATAAAAGCTATCGGCTTGTAACTTGAAATTATTCAACGAGTAGCAACATTAGACCCGATTGCTCGCGCCGTTCACTGCCGGGCTTCCAGCTGAATGCGTTGAGCCTCCAGACCCGGAAGGGCAACCCTGCCTAGGCGATTACAAGCCCCGGCAGGGCCTTTTCGTTTTAGAGCCGGTTTCTTGGCCTTCTTACTTGCGAGAAGCGCAACGATTTCGTCGCGAATCGGACTCTGTGACAGTCGCCTACAACGCCTCGCCCTTGAGCAGCCGCGGTACTTCGCCAGTCAGTCCGGCCGCCTGGCGAATGAAGGCGTTCTTCAAAGGCGGCATTCGGTCGACCAGACCGAGCCCGATGTCGCGCACGCTGCGCAACAGCGTCGATTCGTTGGAGAACAGCACGTTGAGCGTGTTGGTGGCGAAGCCCATCGCCATGGTGTCGAAGCGCCGCCAGCGCTGATAGCGCTCCAGCACGTCGGCCTGCCCCGGATCGATGCCGAGCCTGACGGCATCGACCACGACTTCGGCCAGCGCCGCGACATCCTTCAGTCCGAGGTTGAGGCCCTGTCCCGCGATCGGATGGATCACATGCGCCGCGTCGCCCACCAGCGTCAGCCGCTCCGCGATGAACGAGCGCGCGACAAAATACTGAAGCGGAAACGCGCGCGGCTTGTCGAGCGCCTTGACCTCGCCGAGGTGAAGGCCGAAGCGCTGTTCCAGCTCGGTGTGAAATTCCTCGTCAGGCAACGCGACGATGCGCGCCGCCTCCGCCCGCTTCTCGGTCCACACCAGCGACGAGCGCCTGCCCGTCAGCGGCAGGATCGCGAACGGCCCGGCGGGAAGAAAATGCTCTTCGGCGCGGCCCTGATGATCGCGCTCGTGGCCGACAGTGACGACGATGCCGGACTGATCATACTCCCAGCCGTGGGTGGCGATCCCGGCGCGCTCCCGCAGCTTCGAGCGCGCGCCGTCGGCCGCGACCAGAAGGCTCGCCTCGATCGTCGAGCCGTCGGCCAGCGAGACGGTGACGCCGCCGGGCCGGACATCGTTTCCTGTCACCGCCGTGGCGCGCAGATCGACGCCCGCGGCTTCCGCGCGCGACGCCAGCGCCTCGATCAGGTAGCGGTTCTCCACCATGTGCGCGAACGGCTCGCCGGGCTGGACGTTGCCGGCGAAGGTCAGGAACACCGGACGGGTGGCGTCCTCAAGCTTCGAATCGGTGACCACCATGTCGAGCATCGGCTGCGCGGTCGCGGCCACCTCGTCCCAGACCCCGAGCGCCTCGAACAGCCGGCGGCACGCGGCGACGATAGCGGTGGCGCGCGGATCGCGGCTCGGCCGGTTCGCCAGCATCGGATCGGCGACCACGATCGGAATTTCAGCGCCAAGCCCCTGACGCAGCGCCAGCGCCAGCGCCAGCCCGGCAAATGCGCCGCCGCAGATGACAATGCTCTGTTGTGTCGTCATGGTACGTACGCCTTGCTTCTATGCTGCCGCAGTATAGCCGGACGAAACCTGTTTCCAAACGTTGCTTCCTTAGCAACCGCCTGGACCGTATCGTCGTTTCAGGCGCTTGGAGGCCGCGAACCCGGACTAACGATATGACAATGCATGAGTTCATGTTGAAAGCGCCTTGATGTCCGAAAGCCTGACCGATCTGATCTCGATCCTCGATCTGGAGCCGATCGAGGAAAACCTGTTTCGCGGCAGCAGCCCGAAGACGGGTTGGCAGCGGGTGTTCGGCGGGCAGGTGATCGGGCAGGCGATGGCCGCGGCCTGCCGCACCGTGGAAGGCCGCCTGCCGCACTCGCTGCATTGCTACTTCATCCTGCCGGGCGACCCCGCCGTTCCGATCATCTATCAGGTGGAGCGGCTGCGCGACGGCAAGAGCTATGCGACGCGGCGCGTCACCGCGATCCAGCACGGCCGCGCCATCTTCTCGATCATGGTCTCGTTCCATGTGGACGAGGAGGGCGCCTTCAATCATCAGGAGAGAATGCCGGACGTGCCGCCGCCCGAGCAGCTTTCGCCGGAGGAATTCATCAAGCAGCCGGTGTTCAGGGAGATGCCGGAGTTCATCCGCCGCTACTACGAATCGGACCGGCCGATCGACCTGCGCCCGGTCGAGCTCAATCGCTACTTCGGCGAGAAGATCGGGGACGGCCGCGTCCATGTCTGGATCCGCACGGCGGCGAAACTGCCCGACGACCCGGCGCTGCACATGTGCGCGCTGGCCTATGCGTCGGATTTCGCGCTGCTGGATGCGGTGATGGCGCGCTACGGCCGCACCCTGTTCGACAGGCACATGATGGCTGCCTCGCTCGATCACGCCATGTGGTTTCACCGCCCGTTCCGCGCCGACGAATGGCTGCTCTACGCGCAGGATTCGCCGAGCGCGCAGAGCGGCCGTGGCCTCGCGCGCGGCCTGATCTTCAGGCAGGACGGCACGCTGATCGCATCGGTGGCGCAGGAAGGCTCGGTCCGAGAGCGGCGCTAGAGCCTTTTCGCTTCTGATGGAATCAGAAGCG
>NZ_BJNF01000035.1 GCF_006539545.1 Nitrobacter winogradskyi | reverse complement strand
CTTCACGCGAACCGGCTTCCATCCTCGGGTCTGGCCCGAGGACATGCTTCGCTTGAAAACGCTATGGCAATCCGCATCATGCCGTCCGCGGCGCCAGCGCGACCTGCGAGACGTACCAGCGCGCGAACCAGCCGAGCACCCACGGGATCGGGATGATCAATATACAGCCGATCGCAACCACCACCGTTCGCCACAACACTTCAAGGCCGCTGGCATTGAAGATGATCTCGCGCCGGGTGCCGTCGATGTTGCGGAACAGCCACCGCGTCATCGCCGTGGTGACCCATGCCCAGCCGATGATGGTGATGAAGGAGAGGTTGAGCAGCACGAACCAGCCGATGTAATGCAGCGCCTCGCCCCGGAATGAAAGCCGAAGCGGCTGTCCGTTGGCGCTGATGTTCGCCACCACCCATTTGATCGTGATCCATGATAGCCAGGCCTGCACCGGAATCAGAATGACCCCGATATAGGGTATGTCGGTCAGGCCGGAATAGGCGCACAGCGCGAGCAGCACGAACACCCACCAGATGTCCATCGGCTGGCCGGTAAAGCTCAGCTTGGGGCGCTGCGGCACCCGCACCTGAGAGATGAACCATCCGTAGAAGCTGGTCGCCACCCACGGCGCCGGAATCACCAGCAGGAAGCCGATCACGAAGATCAGGGCGCGTCCAAGCAGCGCCCAGATGTTGAGATCCACGGACAGCGGAGCGCCGGTGGGTCCGGCACTCGCCAGCACCGCGCTCTCACGCGCCGACGCCGGCGGCATGGGCGGAGCAGCCGAACCGCCGGACAGGAGGCCCGGAACATCGCCCGCTCTCTGCCAGTCCGACATGCCCTCGGTCCAGACGCGCGTGTCGGCTCTGACCGCGCCGCGGGCGATGAAATCCCGCAACTGGTCCTCGGAATACGGGCCCTGCTGAGTATTACCGGAAGCGAAAAACCACTGACGATTCGGCATGGATGCCCCTCAAATCCTTCGGCCCCGCTGCCGGAACGATGATTGGTCGGAAAGAAGACGCCGCTGGTTCATGAAAAAATCCGGCCCGTTGGCGCGGCGCGGCCAATTCGCGCGCGCATGTTGTGATCGGCAAATTCGCCGTGCCGGCGGCCGCGAAAGATGGCAGATTGGCCGGAACGTATCCGGTCATAACCGGGTTGCCGAGCAGGATAAAGGGGCCGGACCATGAAACTCGTCGTCGCCATGATCAAACCATTCAAGCTTGACGAGGTCCGGGAGGCGCTGACCGCGCTCGGCGTGCACGGCATGACCGTGACAGAAGTCAAGGGCTATGGACGTCAGAAAGGCCATACGGAAATCTATCGCGGAGCCGAATACGTCGTGAACTTCCTGCCCAAGCTGAGGATCGAGGTCGCGGTGGCGTCGGAGCTCGCGGACAAAGCTGTCGAGGCCATCGCCGCCGCCGCCCGCACCGGCCAGATCGGCGACGGCAAGCTCTTCGTGCTGCCGATCGATCACGCCCTGCGCATCCGCACCGGCGAGACCGACAGCGACGCGCTATGACGATTCGTTACGCTTGTTTTGTGAGATGATTTTTTGGAGATGACGCGTCGTGCATCGTCTCACTCGATCTTCCTTGCCTCTTCCGGCAGCATGATCGGAATGCCGTCGCGGATCGGATAGGCCAGCTTGGCGGAGCGTGAAATCAGTTCCCGCCGCGCGCCGTCCAGTTCCAGCGGACCCTTGGTCACCGGGCAGACCAGAATCTCCAGAAGCTTTGGATCGGCGGTATCCTCGGGACGATCAGAGGGAGGCGACGTCATGCGGGTCTCTTCGAAAGGTCAGGTCGGGCGGGTAGGTGCATCATTGCATCATGACGAGGTGTGAGGCGCTTGCCTCGCTACTGCAATCCGGGATCGCCGCTGGTGCGCTTCTTCGCGAGGTCCATTTCGGTGATGGCGATCAGAATTTCCGCGCGGGTTTTCAGGTCGGCTGCCTCCAGCATGGCCTGCTTCTCGGGGGGGCCGTAGGGCGACATCATCGCCAGCGCGTTGACCAGCGCCTCGTTCGGGGCGTTCTCGATGCCGTTCCAGTCCACCTTCAGATCGTTGACCCTGAGAAAATCGGTCAGCACTTCGAGCAGCCGTTTGCGGTCGACGTCGTCCTCGCCTTTACGCGCGGTTAGATCATCGGCGTAAGCGAAGAAATCGACTTTGCACTGGCGATAGGGCGTCAGCACCGTCAGCTCTTCCACGACCTTGAAACGCGACACCCCGGTGAGTTCGAGAATATAACGGCCGTCGCCGGATTCGGCGAACTGGGTAATGCGTCCGGCGCAGCCGACATGGAACAGTTCAGGCTTGTCCTCGCTCGCGGAATGGGTGAGGTCGGGCTGGATCATGCCGATCAGGCGATGGCCGTCCCGCAGCGCGTCGTCGACCATCGCGAGATAGCGCATTTCGAAGATGTTGAGCGGCATTTGCCCGCGCGGCAGCAGCAGCGCGCCGGGCAGCGGGAACACCGGTATCACTTCGGGAAGGTCGGCGGGACCGCGGTAATCGGCATTGATGGGCATGGGCTGGTCCGGCGCTTAGATCGCGATGGTTCTGGATCTATTCGATCCAGAACCATGAACGTGATCGAGTCCAACATTTTGAGACGCGGGATGCGGGCGGAAAACCGCACCACACTTTTCCTCATCCCGCTCTAGGAAAACAGAATCGTCGACAGTCGTTTGCGCCCCTCCACGGTGGCTTCGTCTGTGGCGCCCCATGCCTCGAAGAACTGCACGAGCTGCTTGCGGGCGGCATCATCGTTCCATTTGCGATCGCGCTTCACGATTTCAAGCAGATGATCGGTGGCCTCGCTGCGTTTGCCGTCGGCGTTCAATGCCGTGGCCAGGTCAAATCGTGCCTGATGATCGAGCGGGTCGGCCGCAACCTTCTGCTCGAGCTCGGCGATCGGTCCCAGTGAGCTCGCCTGTTCGGCAAGGTCGATCATGGCCTGAACGGTGGTCACGGCGGCGTCGCCACGCTTCGATTCCGGAACCAGCGCGAGCGTTTGCTTGGCTTTGTCGATCGCGCCGGTGCTGGCATAGCAGCGCGCCAGCCCGGCGATCGCCCGGAGATTGGCGGCGTCGATCCCGAGAGCCTCGGCATAAACCGCGGCCGCGGTGGCCGGATCGCCTTCAGCGAGCGCGGCGTCTGCCTCTTGCAGGATCTCTTCGATATTCGGGGCGCCCGGCGCCGCCCCCGCGCCTTGCGTCAGCTTGTCGATGAAATCCTTGACCTGGCTTTCGGGGACCGCGCCTGTGAAATAGTCGACCGGCCGCCCGCCGACGAAGGCGAATACCGCCGGAATCGACTGATTGCCGATCTGGGCCGCGAGCTGCTGAAAGATCGCGGGATGCTGATCGATATTCATCTTCGCCAGCTTGACCTTGCCGGCGGCGGCGCGCACCGCCTTTTCCAGCAGCGGGGTCAGTTGGCGGCAACCTCCGCTCCGCGGCGCCCAGAAATCGACCAGCACCGGCTGGTGCATCGATTCCTCGACGACATCCTTCATGAAGGTCTGCGTCGTCGTCTCATTGATCAGATCCGGCGTCTGTGGTGGCGGCCCGCCGCCGTGCTCGACTATGGTCACGTGATCCTCGCCTGATGTCCCCGGAATGAGCGGTCTGGTGCCGTTATCCGACGTTCGCCTATTCTTGGCCAGCGCCCCGTGACACAAACCCTCGTCATCGGAAACCCGCTGGGTAAATTTCGCCGAGACGGAAGCGTCGCGACGAAAGCAAAGTCTGAGCCGTCACGCTAGCACGCCCCGGACCCTAAATTGGTCCCTGTGCGGAATTTTTGCAATCGGCGGCCGGGTTCGCCCGGTCTCTTCGCGGCCGTCACCCAACCGGAAGACTTGGAGGAGTGACATTAATATCTGATCCGGCTGTTGCATTCGCGCGCCGCATTTGGCATAGCTCTCGCCTCCGGCGGCCCGCGATCGGTCGCCTGTTTTCGGATGCGGGTGTAGCTCAGGGGTAGAGCACGACCTTGCCAAGGTCGGGGTCGAGGGTTCGAATCCCTTCGCCCGCTCCAGATTTCAACAGACACTTTCTTTATTTCAGTATCCGTCACCGAAAACCGGGGTTCAATCCGTGGGAATGGTCCACGCGGAACGGACTGTTGACGTTCCGCCGGCTTCTCAGGGCATTTTCGCTTCTGATTTTTCAGGGACGCCGGGACAATTTTTTGATGCCCGGAGGGCTTTCCCGGCTCCGGAGCCGGCCAAATTTCCTGCGTCCTGAATAGTTAACGCTGCCTTCAGCGGCGGCCATGATGCTGTCTTGCTTAAGGAAACCGGGCCGCTGTCCTCGCACTGCAACAAAGGCGGGAAACTCCGCCGCCCGGCGTCCTGGCCCGTGCATTGGCGATAGTAAGATATTGAAATAACTAAATAAATGTCAGAGCCGGCTACCGGCAAGGCGTTGTGAGGTCGGGCCTTGCGGCGCAGGCCGGCACCCGGCCGCGATGGTTAAAGAATTAACCTCGTTTTAACCGATTCCATTCATGATCGGTATACCAAGGTTTCGCCCGCGAGTCGGAGCCTCGGTGTTCTTGGATCTAACTCCTGGGGAGGATCAATGTTTTTCTTCAAAAAGTGGTCGATCGCGAAAGAAGATGCTGCGAAAACCGCAGCCATCAGAAAATCGCAAGCCGTCATCGAGCTCGGGCTTGATGGAACGGTCATCACGGCTAACGAGAACTACCTCGGCATATTCGGCTATACGCTGGCGAATGTTCGAGGCCAGCACCATAGCATGTTTGTGGAGGCGGACGAGCGGTCCGGCGCCGCATATCGCGACTTCTGGGCCAGGCTGAACAAGGGTGAGACCCAATCGGCCGAATTCAAACGTATCGACAGGCACGGCGACGAGGTCTGGGTTCAGGCTTCCTACATTCCTGTGCTGGATTCGAGGGGGAATCCGAAAAAAATCATCGCGCTGGCGGCTGATATCACCGCGAAGAAGATCAAGGATCTGGCGAACGCGGGTCAGGTCTCCGCCATCGAGCGCGCGCAGGCCGTGGTCGAATTCAACCTCGACGGCACGATCATTACCGCGAACAAGAACTTCCTCAATGTGATGGGCTACACTCTCGGTGAAATGCAGGGGAAGCATGACCGGGTATTCGTGGAGTCATCGGAGCGGGCTGGCGACGCCTATCGCGACTTCTGGGCCAGGCTCAATCTCGGTGAGCCTCAATCCGCTGAATACAAGCGGATTAATAAGGCCGGGAACGAAGTGTGGCTGCTGGCGACCTTCAACCCGATCGCGGACGAGAGCGGCAAGCCTTTCAAGGTCGTTGCGTTCGCGACTGATGTCACCAAGCAGAAGGTGAAGTCGGCTGATCTCGAAGGCCAGATCACGGCCATCGGAAAGTCGCAGGCGGTCGTCGAACTCGGCATGGATGGAAAGATCCTGACCGCGAACGACAACTTCCTGAAAACGCTTGGTTACTCGCTCCTCAAGGACATCCAGGGCAAGCACCACAACATGTTTGTGGAGGCTGCTGAGCGGACCAGCACCGCCTATCGCGACTTCTGGGCCAGGCTCGCTCGCGGCGAAGCTCAGTCCGCCGAGTACAAGCGCATCGGCAAGGATGGCAAGACGGTCTGGCTGCAGGCTTCCTATAATCCGGTTCTGGATTCGAGGGGCAAGCCTGTAAAGGTGGTTGAGATCGCGACCGATATCACCTCCCGGAAGCTCAAGGCCCTGGAGAACGAGGGTCAGCTCGCCGCCATCGAACGCGCCCAGGCGATCGCTTCGTTCAGGCCGGACGGCACCATTATCGCCGCCAACGATAAGTACCTGAAGGCGATGGGTTACACCCTCGGCGAGGTTAGCGGTAAGCATGACGGAATGTTCGTCGAGTCTTCGGAGCGTTCCGGTTCTGCCTATCGCGAGTTCTGGGGCAAGCTCAATCGCGGCGAGGCTCAGTCGGCCGAATACAAGCGTATCGCCAAGGACGGCAGCGAAGTCCGGATCCGGGCTTCGTACATCCCGGTCCTCGATGCCCAGGGCAAGACGACCAAGGTTGTCCAATACGCCACGGTGATCGAATCGGCCGCCGCTGCCAGCGAAGAAATGAGTGCCTCCGTCCAGGAAGCGCCCGTGTCGATGGCTGAGCAGGCCGACGGGCAGAGCTTGAGCATGAACCGGCTGGAAAACCGTCGCAAGACCGTCAAGGCTGGTCCGTCGCCCTTCGCTCAGTTCCTGACGAACCTTCGTGAGGGATTCAGTTCCGCGGTGGCGTCCTCGACGAAAGCTGTCGCTAACTTCTTGTGACGATTGAGTCACGTCACTCAGGGAACGACGGGTTTGATGGTCGGTAATTTGGGGATGACCTCGAACCCGTCGTGACGATCACAGAACGACCCGAAAGGGACGCAACCGGCGCAAAAGGGGAGATCGGCTCCCGGATAGGATCAAGGCCGATCACAGCTGGAAGGCGCCTAACTCGCAAGTTATGTCACGGTCAGGGTTAAGCTGATGCCGACGCGAACGACGCCCGTTATGGGCGTCGTTCGTTTTGAGGAAGAGCGTAGGCGTCGCCGTCGCGCGACATCGTCCGGGAGCTGGCATGGGCCGGAAAATCGTTCTGCTGTCCGACGGCACCGGAAATTCCGCGGCGAAGGTCTGGCGCACCAATGTCTGGCGCACGTTCGAGGCGCTCGATCTGTCGGGATCGGATCAGGTCGCATTCTACGACGATGGCGTGGGCACCTCGTCGTTCAAGCCGCTGGCCATGCTCGGCGGCGCCTTCGGCTTCGGGCTGAAACGCAACGTCATCGACATCTACAAGTTCGCCTGCCGCAACTGGCGCGACGATGGCAACGAGATCTTCGGTTTCGGCTTCAGCCGGGGCGCCTTCACCATTCGCGTGGTGATGGGGCTGATTCTCAATCAGGGACTGATCGTCGCCGCCACCGAGAAGGAACTGGACCGCAAGGCGCGCGCCGCCTATCGCGCCTATCGCCGCGAACGCTATCATACCGTCTGGCGCGTCGAGCATCTGTTCCGGACCTTGCGCGATCTGGTGTGGCGCGACGATTACGACAAGGCGGACAATCGCGTGATCCAGCGCATCCGCTTCATCGGCGTGTGGGATACGGTCGCCGCCTACGGGCTGCCGATCGACGAGATGACGCGAGGGATCAGCCGCTTCATCTGGCCGCTGCAATTCCCCGACCACAGGCTCGATCTGGCGCGGGTGACGCGGGCCTGCCAGGCGCTGTCGATCGACGAGGAGCGAACCACTTTTCATCCCGAACTGTGGGATGAATGCGGCGCACGGTCTGCCTCGCCACGGAGGGACGGCGAGCGCTATTTTGCCGACGAGCAGGTCAGTCAGGTCTGGTTTCCCGGCGTTCACTCCAACGTTGGCGGCGGCTATCCGGACGATTCGCTGGCCTATATCCCGCTGGTCTGGATGCTGCGGGAGGCGGAAGCCTGCGGCTTGCGCTTCAAGTCGGATCAGGGGACTCCGCCGGCTGATCCCGACACCTTCAAGCATGCCATCGTCAACTGCGACAAGGATGGCCGGCTCTATGATCCGCGTAAGGGCCTTGGCGGCTACTATCGCTACGGCCCGCGCAAGATTGAGCTTCTCTCCAACTATACCTACGCGAAACGCGACGTGGTGTCGGTGGCGCGGCCAAAGGTTCACGAGAGCGCCTTGTGCCGTATCGCAAGCCGTGCCCACGCCTATGCGCCGGTAGGGCTTCCGGCGGTTTACGATGTCGCGACCTACGACGGGCGGATCGTCACGCCGGATGCGTTCGGGCTTGAGACCTCGAGCGAGGCGGCGACGCGCGCCGAGGCGCAGGAGCACGTCTGGAACGAGGTGTGGAAGCGCCGCATCGTTTACTTTCTCACCGTCGGCGTTTCGCTCTGGCTCGTACTCTATCCGCTGTTGCGCAAGCTGCCGGCCAAGGACGAGTATCTCAGCCCGTTCCGCTGGATCTCGGACATCATCCGCCTGGTCGGCGGCTTCCTGCCGGGATTCGCGCAGACCTGGATCGATGGCTACGCCCGCAGCCCGGTACAGTTTTCACTTCTGTTCGCCGCCGTGATCGTGCTGATCGCCTGGAGCGGGCGGCTTGCGGCCGGCATCTCGGATACGATGGGCGCGATCTGGCGGCGCGCCCCGTCCGCGCCCGTCACGCGGCCGAAAAACTGGATCTATCGGCTGCGCACCAGCCGCATCTACACGGCCTTTCACGACTGGCTGAAGCGGCGCGGCGCGCCGGCGTTCTTCGCGCTCCTGTTTGTCTATCTCGGCGTCACGCTGACAAGCCATCTCCTTTATAATGTTCAGGACATTGCAGGCTTCACCTGTCGGGAGAACCCGGACACGAAAAGGCTGGCGCGCGGCGAGGAGGCCAGCGTGACGTTCGCCACGTCCGGCCTCTGCAACAACACCGGCATATTCGTCGAGGGCAACGGCGCGCGCTATCTGGTCAAGGTGGAAACCACCGAGCCGTTCCGTGACGGTGGCATTGCGTCCCCGCTCGGCGGTTTCTACTCGACCGATGCGCCGGACTGGCATCAGCAGCTTGCGCTGGTGCTCGGCGTCCCCCTGCGCCGTGAGCTGACGCGGCCGTGGTTCCGTCTGGTGCTGCGCTACGGCGCGGTCGGCGGCGAAGAAGTGTTTCTCGACCCCGATCCCGAAGACGGCACCATCGAGGCGGTGATCCGGCCGACGCGCAGCGGCGAGCTGCTCGTGTTCGTCAATGATGCGGTGCTGGGCGTTCCCGGATTCTACGACACGTTCTACCGCAACAATGAAGGCGCGGCCAAACTCATCGTGAAGCGCAGATGAAGCGGCCCGGTCCGAAGGCTTGAACAGCCAGGGGTCCGAGCGACCGGCCGGTTCAGAACTCCCCCACCGCCGCGAGAATCCGCGCGATGTCCTGCGGACGCGACAGCCGGTGATCGCCGTCCCTGATCATGGTCAGCACCACATCGTCGCTCGGCAGCCGTTCGGTCAGCGCGAAGGCATGCCGCCACGGTACGTCCGTGTCCTGGGCGCCCTGCAGGATGCGCACCGGACAGCCGGTCGAGATGCTGCCGCCAAGCAGCAGATGGCTGCGCCCGTCCTCGATCAGCTTGCGCGTGATCGGATAGGGATCGCCGTAGTCGGAGGGCCGCAGCCAGACGCCGTGCGTTTCGAGGGCATGTCTGGCTTCAGGCGAAAACGCCTTCCACATCAGTTCCTCGGTGAAGTCGGGCGCCGGCGCGATCAGCACGAGGCCGGAAAGCGTGGCGCGGGCGGATGCCCTTCGCGCCACCGCGCGCGCCAGCAGGAGCGCGATCCAGCCGCCCATTGACGAGCCGATAACCACCTGCGGTCCCTCGCAAAAGGCATCGAACACCGCGAGGCTTTCCTCGAGCCAGCGGCTGATGGTGCCGTCGGTGAACTCGCCGCCGCTTTCCCCGTGGCCGGAATAGTCAAACCTCACGCAGGCCCGGCCGTGCTCGGCGGCCCACGCATCGAGCGCGAGCGCCTTGGTGCCCGCCATGTCGGACCTGAAGCCGCCGAGCCAGAACAGGCCCGGCGCGCCGCCGCGCCGCGCCCGCACCGTGATCCGGCGCGCGGCGTCACCGCCGCCGACCTCGATGAACTGTGTTGCCGTTCCGTCTGTCATAGGTCCGCCCCGTCTTTAGCAATCTATCTCACGGCCTGGCCGCGTGCGGAACAAGCAGCGGGCTTCCGGGTTCTGACCGGGGCCAGCCGGCGTGACCAAATACGTGACCAAAATACCTCGCGGTCGATGGTTTTGCCGGCACGTTGATTCAGCCGCTTGCCCGGAGCCGCTTATTCCTTCAAAGTAGGCGCTTCCGTCACCACATTGGAGAGCCACCCATTCGCCGTCCCAACAGAGCGCCAATGCCCGTCGCGAAAGACGGACCGCGCACCAACGATGAAATCCGCAATGCCCAGGTTCAACTGATCGACCAGGAAGGTACCAATCAAGGTACCGTGGAAACGATCGCCGCGATCAAGATGGCCATGGAAGCAGGCATGGACCTCGTGGAGATCGCGCCGAACAGCAGTCCTCCCGTCTGCAAGATCATGGATTACGGGAAATACAAGTTTCAGGCCCAGAAGAAAGCTGCCGAGGCGCGCAAACGCCAGAAGATCGTCGAGATCAAGGAGATCAAGCTCCGCCCGATGATCGATGATCACGACTACAACGTGAAGATGAAGGCGATGCAGCGGTTCTTCGAGGAGGGCGACAAGGTGAAGATCACCTTGCGCTATCGCGGCCGCGAGATGGCTCACCAGGAGATCGGCACCAAGCTGCTCGACAAGGTGAAGGCCGACGTTTCCGCCTACGCCAAGGTCGAGCAGGACGCCAGGTTCGAGGGCCGCCAGGTCGTCATGGTGCTGGCGCCGCGCTGACTCCAGTTCGAGGTTCGAGTTGAAATGGGCCCGTCAGGCATCTGGCGGGCCATTTTCGACGAGAAGCGGCGGTCGTTCTTTCGCTAGAGCATTTTCCGGCGAAGTGGATACCTGTTCGCCGCAAGAAAATGCGACCAGACAACCATTTCTAGAGCATGATCTTATCCGAAAACCGGTTTCCACTTTGCGCTGGCGCGGCCCTTCGGGTCGGGATCCTGCTCTAAATCGTTGCCAATCGGCAAAACCTCTGCCATAAGCCCAGTCTTCGTCGCCCGGCTGATTCAAGGGCTGCCGTGGCGACGATCGTGCCGGGATTTCTTTCGGGAAACGCCGGGCACTTTCAACGCTCTGAAGCATGGTTCCGAAAGGTGAAAACCATTTCGGGTAAGATCATGCCCAATAACGAGCATTTTCAGCCAGCGGGCCGCCCTCGGGGCGGATTTCGTCGTGGCGACAGGAGAGCCAAATGCCCAAGCTGAAGACCAAATCGGGCGCGAAAAAGCGCTTCAAGATCACGGCCACCGGGAAGGTCAAGCATGCCCAGCGCGGCAAGCGCCATGGCATGATCAAGCGGACCAAGAAGCAGATTCGTCAGCTCCGCGGCACCCGCGTTCTGTTCAAGACCGACGGCGACAACATCAAGAAATACTTCTTGCCCAACGCCTGACGTCCGTTCGCCGCCTTAATGCGGTATCCCGTATTTAACCCGTTGATTTTGAGAGGAGTTCAGTCATGGCTCGCGTCAAGCGCGGTGTGACGGCTCACGCCAAGCACAAGAAAGTCTACAAGGTCACCAAGGGGTTTTCCGGCCGCCGGAAGAACACCATCCGCGCCGCCAAGGCCGCCGCGGACAAGGCCGGCCAGTACGCCTTCCGCGACCGCAAGCGCAAGAAGCGGACCTTCCGCGCGCTGTGGATCCAGCGTCTCAACGCCGCTGTTCGGCCGTTCGGCATGACCTACAGCCGTTTCATCGACGGGTTGTCGAAATCTGGCATCACGGTCGACCGCAAGGTGCTGTCGGACCTCGCCATCAACGAGCCCGCCGCGTTTCAGGCGATCGCCGAGAAGGCCAAGGCCGCGCTCGCGGCCTGATCGTTATTGCCCGGCATCGATCGCTAACGCCGTCATGGGCCGGGCTTGTCCCGGCCATCCACGTCGATTGATCGTGGATGCGCCGCAAGACGTGGATGCCCGGATCAGGTCCGGGCATGACGTTGTGCAGGTGGTGGCGCTTCATGTCCGATCTCGACGCTCTTCAATCCAAAATCCTCGCCGACATCGCGAACGCCTCCGACGAGGCCGCCCTGGAGGCGGTGCGCGTCGCGGCGCTCGGCAAGAAAGGCTCGATCTCGGCGCTGCTCTCGACTCTCGGCAAGATGTCGCCGGACGAGCGCAAGACCGAAGGCGCGAAGATCAACCTCGCCAAGGATACGGTGACGCGGGCGCTGGCCGCGCGCCGCGAGGTGCTGAAGGCTCTCGCGCTCGATGCGCGCCTTGCGTCGGAAACCATCGACGTCACGCTCCCCTTGCGGGAGACGCCCGCGGAAGCCGGCCGCATCCATCCGCTGAGCCAGGTGTGGGACGAGGTCACCACGATCTTCGCCGACATGGGTTTCGCGGTCGCCGAAGGCCCCGATATCGAGACCGATGACTACAATTTCACGCGGCTGAATTTCCCGGAGGGCCATCCGGCGCGGGAGATGCACGACACCTTCTACTTCAATCCAAAAGACGATGGCTCGCGCCTCCTGCTCCGCACCCACACCTCGCCGGTGCAGGTGCGCACCATGCTGAGCCAACAGCCGCCGATCCGCGTCATCTGTCCCGGCCGCACCTATCGCAGCGATTCGGATCAGACCCACACGCCGATGTTTCATCAGGTCGAGGGCCTGGTGATCGACAAGTCGTCGCATCTCGGCCACCTCAAATGGATCCTGCACGAGTTCTGCAAGGCGTTCTTCGAGGTCGACAACGTCAACATGCGTTTCCGCCCGTCGTTCTTCCCGTTCACCGAGCCGTCGCTGGAAGTCGATATCCAGTGTCGCTGCGACAAAAACGAGATTCGCTTCGGCGAGGGTGAGGACTGGCTGGAGATCCTCGGCTGCGGCATGGTGCATCCGAACGTGCTGAAGCTGTGCGGCATCGACCCCGAGGTCTATCAGGGCTTCGCCTGGGGCATGGGGATCGACCGCATCGCCATGCTGAAATACGGCATCGCCGATCTGCGGCAGTTGTTCGAGGGCGACGTCCGCTGGCTCACGCATTACGGCTTCAAGCCGCTCGAAATCCCGACGCTGGCGGGGGGATTGAGTTCGTGAGAGGATATATGCCAAGGGCTGACGGCAATTGGAGTCTCTCATGCCTCAAGTCGCTTTGACCGATATCGAAAAGACGCTTCGAAAGGAATTTGGATCGTTCGGGCTTGATCGTGTTGATCTCGTCGTCGGTCGCGATCATGACGGGGAGGTCGCCATATTCGTCACGGCGGTTCTACCACCCAACTCTCCGTTGATGCCGGGCGAAATTTCCGGCGCGGCGAGCGCTGCGGTTGCCAAGCTGATGGAAAGCGCTGGCGACGACCGGTTGTCCTATCTTTCCATCACGCGGCCTGATGACGAGCGACCGCAGGGCGAGTCAATTGATTTACCGACACCATGACGATGCAGAACGATCTTCTGGATATTGCCGAGACACTCGCGAAGCTAGATGGAGGCCGGCCGCGCCAGGCCTGCTTACGGCGGGCTGTATCCAGCGCTTATTATGCGCTGTTTCATGCTCTGGCCAGCTTGTGTGCTGTCCAGTTGGTCGGATGGACGAAGCCCTGGGAGGTCTACACACCCATCTATCGATCTCTCGATCACTCGCGCGCTAAGGATGACTTCAACGGGTGGGGCCGTCGGCAGAGCTCTGATATAAATCTGATCGGGCAGACTTTTATCAAGCTTCAAGAAGAACGGCACAGAGCCGACTACCATCCCGAACCTTTCCGCGGGCGAGCGGAAACACTTGACCTCATCGCGCAAGCAAGAACGGCGATCACACGTCTTGGAGCGCTGCCTTCCGAAGATAAACTTCGATTGGCCACTCAACTGATAACCCGCAAGCGTGCCTGATCATGAAATTCACTCTCTCCTGGCTGAAGGATCATCTCGACACCGACGAGCCGCTGGAAAAACTCGCCGACAAGCTCACCATGATCGGGCTTGAGGTCGAGCATATCGAAGACAAGTCGAAGACGTTCGCGCCCTTCACCATCGCGCGCGTGGTCTCCGCCGTGCAGCATCCCAACGCCGATCGTCTCAGGGTGTGCATGGTCGATACCGGTGAGACCAGCGACAAGGGTGAGCCGGCTTACATTCAGGTGGTGTGTGGCGCGCCGAACGCGCGCGACGGTCTCATCAGCGTGTTCGCGCCGCCCGGCACCCATATTCCCGGAAAAAACATCACGCTCAGTGTCGGCACCATCCGCGGCGTCGAGAGCCGCGGCATGCTGTGCTCGGCGGCCGAGCTTGAGATCTCGAACGATCACGACGGCATCATCGAACTGCCCGCCGACGCGCCGGTCGGCGTCGGCTATGCCGAATGGGCCGGGCTCGGCGATCCCGTGATCGAGATCAACCTGACGCCGAACCGGCAGGACTGCACCGGCGTGCACGGCATCGCGCGCGACCTGTCGGCCGCCGACATGGGCCGCTTCAAGGATCCGACCATCAAGCCGGTCATCGGTGAATTCCCCTGTCCGGTGAAGGTCACGGTGGAAGACGCTTCGCTCTGCCCCGGCTTCGCGCTGAGAATGGTGCGCGGGGTGAAGAACGGTCCGTCGCCGGAGTGGCTGCAAAAGCGCCTGACTTCGATCGGCCTGCGTCCGATCAACGCGCTGGTCGACATCACCAACTTCATGACCTACGACCGCGCCCGTCCGCTGCATGTGTTCGACGCGAAGAAGGTGCATGGCGATCTCACGATACGCCGTGCCCGCGACGGTGAGACGCTTAAGGCGCTCGACGGCCGCATTTATACGCTCGATCCGAATGTCTGCGTCATCGCTGACGACAAGGGCGTCGAATCGCTTGCCGGCATCATGGGCGGCGAGGAAACCGGCTGCGACGAGACCACCACCGACGTGCTGATCGAATCGGCGCTGTGGAGCGAGATCAACATCGCGCAGACCGGGCGCAGGCTCGGCATCAATTCGGACGCGCGCTATCGTTTTGAGCGCGGCGTCGATCCCGCCTTCATGGTGCCGGGGCTTGAGATGGCGACGCAACTCGTCATGAAGCTTTGCGGCGGCACGCCGTCGGAGAATGTCGTTGCCGGGCAGGCGCTGCCCGAAGACAGGGTGATCGATTTCCCCTTGAGCGAGATCAAGCGGCTCGCGGCCATCGACGTGTCCCTGGTGGAAGTGCGGCGCATTCTCGGCCATCTGGGTTTCATGGTGGCCGGCAGCGGTCCGGTGGTGAAGGTCGCCGTTCCCACCTGGCGCACCGACGTTCAGGGCAAGGCCGACCTCGTCGAGGAGATCGTGCGCATCGTCGGTGTCGACAAGGTGCCGATGACGCCGTTCGATCGCGGCGAGGCCCCGCGCAAACCCGTGCTGACGCCGATCCAGTCGCGTACGCGCAAGGCACGGCGCGCGCTGGCGGCGCGCGGCATGGTCGAGGCCGTCAACTGGTCGTTCATCGCAAGGACGCAGGCTGAACTGTTCGGTGGCGGCTCAAGCGAGCTGGCGCTGGCTAATCCCATCGCGTCCGATCTTTCAGACATGCGGCCGAGCCTGTTGCCGGGTCTCGTCGCGATCGCACAGGCCAACGCCGACCGGGGCTTTGCCGATGTCGCGCTGTTCGAGGTCGGGCAGATCTTCAGAGGCGACGGCCCGCAGGATCAGTTCATGGCCGCCGCGGGGCTTCGCCGCGGCATCGCTTCGTCGGCGGGCCTCGGACGGCACTGGTCGGGCTCGGCCACGGTCAATGCGCTGGATGCGAAAGCCGATGCGTTCGCCGTGCTGGCTGCCGCGGGTGCGCCGGTCGCCGCCTTGCAGATCGCAACCAGCGATGAATCGAAGAATTTTCCCGCATGGCTGCATCCGGGACGCTCCGCCGCGATCCAGATCGGCCCCCATAACGTGCTCGGCTATTTCGGCGAGCTGCATCCTCGGGTGCTGGACGAGCTGAAGGCCGAAGGCCCGCTGCTCGGATTCGAGGTGATTCTCGACCGCATCCCGGAGGCGAAGCAGAAACCGACGCGCGCGAAGCCGGTGCTGGAATTGCCGGCGTTCCAGCCGGTGTCGCGCGACTTCGCCTTTATTGTCGATCGTGCCGTGAAAGCGGCCGATATCGTGCGCGCGGCGCAGAACGTGGACAGGAAGCTCGTCTCCGGCGTCACCGTGTTCGATATCTACGAAGGCAAGGGCATCGATGCGGACAAGAAATCGGTCGCGATCGCGGTGAGGCTGCAGCCGCGCGACAGGACGTTCACCGATCAGGAGATCGACGCGGTGGCGGGGAAAATTGTCGCCGAAGTCGCGAAAAGAACCGGCGGGAGCTTGCGCGGTTGAAGCGTTTTCGAGCGAAGCGCGTCACCCGGGCGAGAACGCGGACCCTGATGTCCCGCGATTACGTCAGCATGAGATCACAATAGGCAAATCCCCCGCGTTCGACGACGTCGCCGCATACGACCTCCAGTCGTTGCGAAAACACCGGCGCGGCGGAAACGAAAGTGTGAAACTCGCCGTTCTCGCCGCAGGGATCGATTCCGGCGGGAAGGTCTTCCAGCAGCCGCTCATCGAAGGTGCGGCCGGCGAGCGAACGGTCGAGCTTCGCCCGGTCGACCGAGACAAGACGCGCTTCCAGCCCGCTTGCGATCATCTCGCGCGCAAGCGCCGGGGTCGGCCGGCCCCACAGCGGAAACACCGGCGTGATCCCGGCGCCGGCGAGCTTTTGTTCGCGATAGGCGCGGATGTCCGCGAGAAACAAGTCGCCGAAGATGACATGCGTGATGCCGGATCGCTTCGCATCCGCCATCGCCCGGATCATCCGCGCTTCATAGGCGTCGTTCGGGCACGGATCGGGAATCGGCACGACGCACGGCGGCAATCCCGCGGTGGCGAGTTGCGCGTCCAGCACCTGCTGGCGCACGCCGTGGATCGAGACGCGTCCGAAGCGTTCGTTCACGGTGGTCAGCGCGCCGACGACATCGAACGCGCCCTCGCGGCGGATTTCATGCAGCGCGAAGGCGCTGTCTTTTCCGGACGACCATGAGATCAGCGCCTTCGGTCGCGTCATCGGGGCAGTGGAAAGCCGAAGGCGTCGTTTCCGCGCCGCGAGGGCGTCTGTCTCCGGGGGCGGGACTGCTTATGCTTCGACGCCGGTGGCTGTGCGGGCTCCTTTTCCTTGCTCCCGCCGATCTTCCGCAGCGCGGCGTCGGCCGCGCGCTCGCCGCTCTCCCATGCGCCGTTGACGGTGCCCCACAGCGTCTCGTGCGCGGCTTCACCGGCGAGAAACAGGTTGCCCAGCGGCTCCATCAGGATCTTCCGCGACGGATGGCCGCCGGGTTCGGCGGCCGACATTGCTCCGAGCACATGGGGATCGGCGTTCCAGCGGGTCGCGGCCGACTGCTTCACCGCGGCCGCCGCGTCGCTGCCGAACAGTTTCGTCAACCACTCCGTGGCGAAGGCCGTCATTGCGCTCGTTCCTTGCGCCGACAGATCGCGGCCGAAACCGCCGGCGATATCAACCGTGCACAACGACGATCCATGCGCGTTCGCCACGAGAAGCGCGGTCTTTCCGTCGCTGCTCTGCTCGATCATGGTCTCGCCGGGTCCGAGGCCGAGCGGGTTATCGGGCAGCCATAGCGCGATGCGATCGTAGCTGCCGAGCGACAGTCTCGCGGCCGCGTCGAGCTGCCGTTTCGGCAATTCGGGCGTGAAGCGGATATGGCCTGAGGTCAGCACGTTGACGGAGACCGTGACGATGACGGCGCGTGCATCGACACGGCCCGCGGATGTCTCGACCCTAAGGCTGCGGCCGGTCCACGTCACCCCGCTGACAGGCGTCGACAGACTGACGGGGACGGCCTGGCCGAGCGTTGCGAGCAGCACGCCGAGGCCTTGCCTGCAGTCGATCGCGGCGTTGCGCTCGGGCGCGCTCGCCCGATCCATCACCGAGAGATCTTTCAGATCCTTTCCGGTGGCGCTGGCGCCGAGTATGAAATCGATCGTCCCGGCCCAGACGTCGAGATCTTCGGGCAGCACCGAGGCGCAGGCGACGTCGACCTTTCCTCGCGCGGCCTCGCCGACGGCGCGCCTGGCGCGCATCAGTGCGGCGAGGAACTGCTCGGTTTCACCAGCCCGCGCGTTACGCCGTCCGATGCGGATCTTCTGGCCGAGTGGGGACGGAAACACCTCCATGCCGGCGCTTCGCGCCAGCCTGATGATCGGGTTGGTGTCGGGTTCAAACAGCCAGCGCGCGCCGCGATCGAATGGCGTTCCAAACGTCCCGGTATCGGTGTGACAGCGTCCGCCGATCCTGCCTGCCGCTTCCAGCACCAGCACGGTGCGGTTCGCGGCCTGTACCCGCCGCGCTGCCGCGATACCTGCCGCGCCAGCGCCGATTACAACGACATCGGCGTCGCGCGGCAGCGCCGCCGCCCGCGCGCGGCCGATGCTCATTCCCGCCGCACAGGCGGCGGACGCCGACAGAAAATCGCGGCGTGTCATTCTCATGGCCCGGTTCCGGGACTGAGGTGCAGGAACGATCGGCGTGGTGATTCAAAAATCGCTTGCCCCTTGCTGCACGGCCGGATGCTGGAACGCGGCCAGCTTGCCGCATCAATGAGCCTGCGGCAACCGTCATGGTGAATCAATGGTGATTTCGCGATTGCAGCCATGAACCAAATTGCAACGGGTTCTGTCCATGGTAAGGAGGGAAAACCGGTCAGGCGCGAAACGCGGAGAGAGACTTCATGGGTCTCGTACTCGATACGGTCGGAAAATGGATCGCGGCGTATCTTCAGAAGGAGATACCGGGATACAGGCCGTTCACGCCCAGCGATCCGGAGCATCTGCGCGACCTGATAGAGGAGGGCGACGTTCTCCTGGTCGAAGGCAACAGCCGGATCTCCGGCATCATCAAATACCTGACGCAGTCGACGTGGTCGCACTCCGCGCTTTATGTAGGCCCGATCGATGGCGCCAGCGAGGCTGACGGCGAGCCGCATGTGCTGATCGAGGCCAATGTCGGCGAGGGTGTCGTCTCGGCGCCGCTGTCGAAGTATTTTCCCTATCACAGCCGGGTGTGCCGTCCGGTCGGCCTGTCTCACGAGGACCGCGTGACGGTGTGCCGCTATGCCATCAACCGGATCGGCTTCGGCTACGACACCAAGAACATCATCGATCTGATGCGGTACCTGGTTCCGTTACCCTTTCCGCAGCGCTGGCGGCGGCGCATGATCGCGTTCGGCTCTGGTGATCCGACCAAGATGATCTGCTAGGCGCTGATCGCGCAAGCTTTCGGCGCGGTGCGCTATCCGGTCCTGCCGAAGGTCACGCGCGCGGGCAGTCGCAGCGCGCGGCGCGAGATTCTGCACATTCGGGATTCTTCCCTCTATATGCCGCGGGATTTCGACATCTCGCCTTATTTCGAGATCGTCAAACCCACGATCGCGCGGGGCTTCGACTATCGCTCCCTGCATTGGGCCGACACGCCAAAGCCGCTCGCTGAATCCGTGTATGGAGAAGATCCGTTTCAGGTCGGGGCCGGCGTTCCGTCGTTTGATCCCGCGCCGCATGATTCGCCCGTGACGGTCGAAGAGGTGAGCGCCGACGAAAGTGTCCCGACGCGCGCGCAATCCGAAACGTCAGACGCAGCGCATGTCCGCGGCGCGAGGCCGCGCTCGCCGCGACGCGCGTCCGGCGCAAGATCAACCCATCCTGGCGCGACGTTCCACCACGAGCGCAGCCCTCGGTGACGCGATCGCGCATTGCATCGCCGGATCGGCCCGCTATCATCAGTCTATCCGACGCGGGAAGATCGTGTTGGAAACCGGGCCGCGAATGGCCTTGCGAGGCCATCCATGTCCGCTGACGTTCCCGCTCCCGAACTTGCCGTTTCGCAATGGTTCAACACGGCTGAGCCCATCACGCTGGCGGCGCTGCGTGGCCGCCCGGTGCTGATTCATGCTTTCCAGATGCTGTGTCCCGGCTGCGTCGCGCATGGCACGCCGCAGACCCAGCGCGCCCATGAGTTGTTCAAGGCGACCGATCTTCAGGTGATCGGTCTGCACACGGTGTTCGAACATCATGCCGCGATGACGCCGGTTTCGCTTCAGGCCTTCATTCACGAGTACCGGCTGACGTTTCCGATCGGCGTCGATGCCGCGGGCGAGGGCACTCCGCTGCCGGTCACCATGGGCCGCTATGGAATGCAGGGCACGCCGACCAGCATTCTGATCGGCCGCAATGGCCGCATCGTTCATCAGGGCTTCGGCCAGCAGAGCGACATGGCGCTCGGCGCCATGATCGCGGCCGAACTCGCGGGCGCGCAGACCTACGCCGCTTAAAATATCTCGCTTCTGATCAGTCCAGCGTCAGAAGCCTCGCGCTCTTGCCGGCCGGGGTTGCGGCGTTTATCTGAGCGCAGGGATTTCCCGGGGAACGCTCCGTCATGATCGGCGCCGCTGTCAACGCCCTTACGCAGATTCTTTCGCTGCCGATGCGCGCCATTCTGTGGCGCGTGATCGGGCTGGCGCTGGTGCTGATCGTCGTCACCGCTGTCGGGCTGCAGCGGCTTTTGAGCTGGCTTGCCGGATCGGGCGAGGTCTGGGCGGAGACCATGCTGGGGCCCGCCTTCCACACGCCGCTCAATATCCTCGCCTGGATTCTTTCAATCGCCGCGGGCCTCGGCATCGTGTTCGGCGCGGTGTTTCTGATGCCCGCGATCACCTCGCTGGTGGCGGGCGTGTTCGTCGACGATGTCGCGGAGATCGTCGAGCACGAGCATTACCCGGCCGACCGTCCGGGAGCTGCGCTGCCGATCGGCCTTGCGATGACCGAAAGCATCAAGGCGGCGCTGCTGACGTTGCTCGTCTATCTGATTGCGCTGCCGTTCGTGTTCGTGGCCGGCGCGGGCGTGATCGCGTTCTTCATCGCGACCGCGTGGCTGCTCGGCCGTGAATATTTCGAGCTTGCGGCGATGCGATTCCGCTCGCCGGCGGAAGCCAAGGCGATGCGCCGCGATAACGCCTCGACAGTCTTTATGGCCGGCCTGATCATTGCCGCGTTTGTTGCGATTCCGATCGTCAATCTGGCGACGCCGCTGTTCGGCATGGCCTTCATGGTCCACATGCACAAGCGGCTGTCGGGGCCGCGGCCGGAACTGATCGCGCCAGATCGGCACAGCCGCTAGCCATGCAAGGTCCGAATCACCGAGACGGCGCGGTGTCGTACTCCGGCCATGCTTTCTTCATATTGGGCCGCAACTGGTGTAGCCTGGCGGACCTTTGGTATCACCCGTGCACCGGTGACGGTGCAATCGGCCGCAACCCGGGAGCTTCGCTTCCGATTGAATCAGAAGCGAAGTCCCAGATCGTTGTTTTGACGCGTTTTCTTGACGCGAACCGATATCTGTCCTCGGGCCATGCCTGAGGATATGCTTCGCGGGAAAACGCTATGGAGGAGAAATGTCGATGTCGATGGAATCCGACATGATCGTCGATCGCCGCAGGCTGCGCCGCAAGCTCACCTTCTGGCGCGTGGCGTCGGCTTTGATCGTGATCGGCGCGATCGTCGCGCTCGGCGCTTATGCCTCGCCCTGGGGGAGCAAACTGACGGGTGACTCCGCGATCCAGCGCGTCAACATCGATGGTCTGATCCGCAGCGACCAGAAGCGGGTCGAGGCCCTGGAGCGGCTTGGAAAATCGAAGGCGCCTGCGGTCGTCGTCCACATCAACTCGCCGGGTGGCACCACCGCCGGGTCGGAAGAGCTTTATGAGGCCCTGACGCGCCTGAAGGCCAAAAAGCCGATGGTCGTGGTGGTGGAAGGGCTCGGCGCGTCCGGCGGATATATCGCCGCACTTGCCTCCGATCACATCGTCGCGCAGCAAACAGCGCTGGTCGGCTCGATCGGCGTGCTGTTTCAGTATCCGAACGTCACCGAACTTCTGAAAACGGTCGGGGTCAAGGTGGAGGCGGTGAAATCCTCGCCGCTGAAGGCGGCCCCGAGCGGATATGAACCGACCAGTCCGGAGGCGCGGGCCGCGATCGACGCCCTGGTGAAGGATTCCTTCGCCTGGTTTCGGGGTCTGGTGCAGAACCGGCGCGGCATGGACGATGCGCAGCTCGAGAAAGTCGCCGACGGGCGCGTTTTCACCGGCCGGCAGGCACTGGATCTCAAGTTGATCGATCAGCTTGGCGACGAAAAGGTCGCGATCGCCTGGCTTGTGGCGGAAAAGAAGGTCGCGCCCGACCTTCCGGTGCGCGATTTCAAGTTGACGCCGCGCTTCACCGATCTGACGTTCATCCGCACCGCTGCGTCGGTGGCGTTCGACGCGTTGGGATTGGGCGGCATTGCGCGGCAGGTCGAGCAGGCCGGGATCGTGCGGGCAGCGGATCGCCTGAATCTCGACGGAATGCTGGCGCTTTGGCATCCTGCGCCATCGAATTGAGGTCAAGCCGCTCGTGAGCAGGCATTTCGCGCCGCGAAAAGCCACCGATGTTGCAACGCAAGCCATCGCGGCCGATTTCTCCCGCGACCCGAATCACATTTACTGTCTTGACAGTCCTGACCATTTTCACGGAAATGGGCATCCCACGCATGGGCCTTTGTCTCGATGATCAAATCCGAACTCGTTCAGCGCATCGCCGAACATAACCCGCACCTCTACCAGCGGGATGTGGAGAACATCGTGAACGCGATCCTCGATGAGATCGTCGCCGCTCTTGCGCGGGGCGATCGCGTCGAGTTGCGTGGCTTTGGTGCGTTTTCAGTCAAACATCGTCCTGCCCGCGCGGGCCGCAATCCGCGTACGGGAGAACACGTCCCGGTCGATCAGAAAAGTGTACCGTTTTTCAAGACCGGCAAGGAAATGCGTGAGCGGCTCAATCGCGACAATGCGACGAGCGAAGCGAACGCATAGAACGTTCAGGGGGGCGGCCCCATCAATCGGCAAGCGCACCTGTCAGCATGAGTGCCGGCTGACGCAGCGTCGCGAGAGAGATCATGCGCAAATTCCTGACCGGCCTGATCCTGATTCCGCTTGGTGTCCTTTTCATCGTGTTCGCGTTCGCCAACCGCCGTTTGGTCACGGTGACGTTCGACCCCTTCGGCGGATCCGACCCTCAGACCGGCATCACGCTGCCGCTGTTCGTTCTGATCATCTCGGTGGCTATTTTCGGCGTGGTCGCCGGCAGCGTCGCGACCTGGGTGGGGCAGCGCCGCTGGCGCTATGCAGCCCGTCAGTACGAGACGGATGCGCGGAAAGCGCACGTGGAACTGGCGGATCTGCGATCCCGCTACGAGGCGCAGGAGGTGTCGCGGTTGCCGGACCTGACCCGGCGCGCCGGATAGCGGTGTTAAAGCGCCGCCGAGCATGTCCTCGAGCATGTCCTTGGGCTTGTGAACCGCGTTCCGCGATCGCCGATCCTGCATACCCCGTCGCAAGTGGAAAGAACGTTCGGGTCGCGTCTCACGCAAGCGAGACAAGCCGCTTGCGACGTTGTAGAAATGGCCCATCGTGCTGATAGATCACGATGGTTTTGGATCGAATTGGTCCAAAACCATAAACGTGATCGATTCCAATATTTGAGAGCGGGATGCGGGCGGAAAACCGCACCACACTTTTCCTCATCCCGCTCTAGCTGCGCGCCGGCCTGCCATGGCCGGGTTGTGCCGGACCATTCGAGATCATGTCACTGATCGTCAAGATATGCGGCCTGTCTACCCCTTCGACGCTCGATGTGGCGTTGCAGGCCGGCGCCGATATGGTGGGATTCGTCTTCTTTCCGCCGTCGCCGCGGCATCTTGAGCTTGCGCGCGCGCAAGATCTCGGCGCGCAGGTGCGAGGCCGGGCGGCCAAGGTCGCGCTGACTGTCGACGCCGATGATGAGACGCTCTCCGGAATCATCGAGGCCTTGCGGCCGGATCTGCTGCAACTTCACGGCAAGGAAACCGTGACGCGCATCCGCGAGGTCAAGCGGCGCTTCGGCCTGCCGGTGATGAAGGCGATCGGCGTCGAGACCGCCGCCGATCTCGCGGACCTGCCACGCTATGTCACAGTCGCCGACCGCCTGCTGTTCGATGCGCGTCCGCCAAAGCACGCGACCCGGCCGGGCGGGCTGGGCGTACCCTTCGACTGGCGTCTTCTGGAAAATCTGTCCGTCGATATTCCATTCATGCTGTCGGGCGGCTTGGCGGCAGGCAACGTCGATGACGCGGTGCGGATCACGCGGGCCGGCGGCGTCGATGTTTCCTCAGGCGTGGAAAGCGCGCCGGGGGTGAAGGATGCCGGTATGATCCGGGACTTCATCGATGCCGCGCGACGGGCTGCAACCAGTTTGCGCGAAACCACCTCGCATGTGGGTTAGTTTCCGGGAAACACGGGAGTTGGTATGTCCGCGCAGACTAGAGCGTTTTCGAGCGAGGCGTGTCCCCGGGCTTGACCCGGGATGGGCACCGCGTGAAGAAAACGCGTCAAAACAATAATCCAGAGCTTCGCTTCTGATTCAATCAGAAGCGAACATGCTCTAGACGTGGATGGCCGGAATGAATCCGGCCATGACGAAGGGTGACGATGAGTTCTCTCCGCAATTCCTTCCGGTCCGGCCCCGACGAGCGCGGGCATTTCGGCATGTTCGGCGGCCGCTTCGTGGCGGAAACGCTGATGCCTTTGATCCTCGATCTTGAGAAGGCCTATGCCGACGCCAAGGGCGACGCCGCGTTCCAGCGCGACATGGCGCGCTATCGCAAGGACTATATCGGACGACCGTCGCCCCTGTACTTCGCCGAGCGTCTGACCGAACACCTTCGGGAGATTTCCGCGGCCTCGGGCGGCGCCGGCGGCGCAAAAATCTACCTGAAGCGCGAGGAGCTCAACCACACCGGCTCGCACAAGGTCAACAATGTGCTGGGCCAGATTCTGGTGGCGCGGCGCATGGGCAAGAAGCGCATCATCGCCGAGACCGGCGCGGGCCAGCATGGCGTCGCCACCGCGACGCTGTGCGCGCGCTTCGGCCTGGACTGCGTGGTCTATATGGGCGCGGTGGATGTGGCGCGGCAGGAGCCGAACGTCATCCGCATGGAAATGCTGGGGGCGAAAGTGGTGCCGGTGCAGTCCGGCACCCGCACGCTGAAGGATGCGATGAACGAGGCGCTGCGCGACTGGGTGACCAACGTTCACGACACCTTCTATTGCATCGGCACGGTGGCGGGGCCGCATCCCTATCCGATGATGGTGCGCGACTTCCAGTCGATCATCGGCGAGGAAACACGATGGCAGATGCAGGAGGTGGAAGGCCGGTTGCCGGATTCGCTGATCGCCTGCATCGGCGGCGGCTCCAACGCGATGGGATTGTTTCATCCGTTCCTCGATGAATCCTCGGTGGAGATTTTCGGCGTCGAGGCGGCGGGACACGGGCTCGACAAGCAGCACGCGGCCTCGCTCACCGGCGGGCGGCCCGGCGTGCTGCACGGCAATCGCACCTATCTCTTGATGGATGGCGACGGCCAGATCGAGGACGCGCATTCGATTTCGGCGGGGCTGGACTATCCCGGCATCGGGCCGGAGCATTCATGGCTGCACGAGACCGGCCGCGTCACCTATCTCTCCGCGACCGACGAGGAAGCGCTTGGCGCGTTTCAACTGCTGTCGCGGCTGGAAGGCATCATCCCGGCGCTGGAATCGGCGCATGCCATCGCGCGCGTCATCGAACTCGCGCCGCGGCGGTCGAAGGATCACCTGATGGTGGTCAACCTCTCGGGCCGTGGCGACAAGGACGTGCCGCAGGTCGGCGATATCCTGAAGGGCAGGAAGAAGTGAATGACACTCATCAGGACTGTCTCAAGCTATCAAAAGAGATTGGCCTTGAGTGGTTCAAAGTCCATGCAGATCAGCGTCTAAAGGCTTTCAACTTTTTTCTTTTAATCGCTGGCTTCTGTATAGGAGGCTTTTTTACCGCGCTATCTGTCAGCCCATTAGCTGCGAGTACAATTGCATTTGTACTAGGGGCGATATGTATTTGCTTCAAGTATCTCGATCGACGAACTGCAACTCTGGTCAAGCACGGCGAAGAACTCCTAAGTTATTGCTTGGAGCGCATCGGAGATCCAGAAATGCCTAATCCCATCAGATTGGCAGACGAGTGCGAAGGCACTCTTTCATATCGTCAGATATTCAACACGGTCTTCTTGATCTTTGGAATTATGTCGTTTGGGGGCATGGTGTTCTCCTTAGTTCGAGTTTTCGGATACAAAGTATGACAACCCGTATCGACACGCGCTTCGCCGAGTTGCGCAAGCAGGGACGCTCGGCCTTCGTCACTTTTCTGATGGCTGGCGATCCGGACCCCGCGACCTCGCTCGCCATCATCAGGGCGCTGCCGAAGGCCGGCGCCGATATCATCGAAATCGGAATGCCTTTCACCGATCCGATGGCGGATGGTCCGGCGGTCCAGGCGGCCGGGCGGCGCGCGCTCGATGCGGGCATGACCCTGACCGGCACGCTGCGGATGATCGGCGAGTTTCGGAAGGACGACGATTCGACGCCGGTCGTGCTGATGGGCTATTACAACCCGGTCTACATCTACGGCGTCGAGAAATTTCTTGACGATGCCAGGGCGGCCGGCGTCGATGGCCTGATCGTCGTCGACCTGCCGCCGGAGGAAGACTCCGAGTTGTGCATCCCGGCGATGAAAGCCGGATTGAATTTCATTCGCCTGGCGACGCCGACGACGGATGACAAGCGTCTGCCGGCGGTGCTCGCGAATACGTCGGGCTTTGTGTACTACGTCTCGATCACCGGGATCACCGGCAGCGCGGCGGCGGATTCGACCGCGGTCGGCGCGGCGGTCGGGCGCATCAAGCGCCATACGAGCCTGCCGGTCTGCGTCGGCTTCGGCATCCGCACCCCGGATGCCGCGCGCGGCATCGCCGAGCGCTCGGACGGCGCGGTGGTCGGCTCGGCGCTGGTCGATGCGCTCAGCGCCAGCCTCGACGCCGAAGGCAAGGCGACGTCCGGAACCGTCCAGGCGGTCGCCTCTCTCGCGGCGGCGCTGGCCGAGGGCGTGCGGTCGGCGCGGCAAGCGGCGGACTAGGCTTTTTTCCCTCTCCCCTTGTGGGAGAGGGTACCGGGCCGCATCTATGCAGCGAGGCGGGTGAGGGGTCGTCCCGTCATCCTGTTTGCGATAAAAGAACCCCTCACCCGGCTCGCACCTTGCTTCGCGGTGCCGGGCACGCCGTCCCGCAAGGGGAGAAGGTTCGGGCCGTCGCCAGATGGTGCGGCGTTACGGAGTAAGGCATGAATTGGTTGACCAACGTTGTCCGGCCAAAAATCCGCAATATCCTCAAGCGGGAAACGCCGGATAATCTCTGGATCAAGTGCCCCGACACCGGGCAGCTCGTGTTCTACAAGGACGTCGAGAGCAACCAGTTCGTCATCCCCGGATCGAACTACCACATGCGCATGAGCGCCGACGCGCGGCTGAAATCGATCTTCGACAACGAAACATGGTACGATGTGGCGTTGCCGGAGGTGACGGCCGATCCGCTGAAATTCCGTGACGAGCGCAAGTATGTCGACCGCATCAGGGACGCGCGCGCCAAAACCGGGCTCCATGATTCCGTGAAGGTCGGGTTCGGCAAGCTGGAAGGCTCCGCCGTCGTGGTCGCGGTGCAGGATTTCGATTTCATGGGCGGCTCGCTCGGCATGGCGGCGGGCGAGGCGATCGTGCGGGGGCTCGAACTCGCGGTCGAGAAACGATGCCCCTTCATCGTGTTCGCGGCGTCGGGCGGCGCGCGGATGCAGGAAGGCGTGCTGTCGCTGATGCAGCTGCCCCGCACCACCGTGGCGGTGCAGATGCTGCGCGAGGCCAGGCAGCCCTACATCGTGGTGCTGACGAATCCGACCACCGGCGGCGTCACGGCCTCCTATGCGATGCTCGGGGACGTTCAGATCGCGGAGCCCGGCGCGCTGATCGGCTTCGCCGGAGCCCGCGTCATCGAGCAGACCATCCGCGAGAAACTGCCGGACGGTTTTCAGCGAGCGGAATATTTGCGCGACCACGGCATGATCGACCTGGTGGTGCATCGTCACGAGTTGCGGCCGACGCTGGCGCGGGTGTGCCGGCTGCTGACCAAGGCGCCGGAAATGATCGAGGCGGAGCCGGAACCGACTGCTGCCGTTCCGCCGGATGAGCCGGATGAACCCGCCGCCGCTCAGGAAGCTCCACCGGCGGCGACTGCCGCGCCTCCGGCGTGAGCGCTGTTCCGCCCCGGCAAAGCCCGCTCGACGATGTTGTTGCGCGGATATCGAAGCTGCATCCGAAAAGGATCGATCTCACGCTCGGCCGGATGCGGCGTATCCTTCAGCGGCTCCATCATCCCGAACGCAGGCTGCCGCCGGTCATTCATGTCGCCGGCACCAACGGCAAGGGCTCCACCGTTGCGTATCTGCGCGCGATCCTCGAGGCCGCCGGTTTGCGCGTGCACGTCTTTACCTCGCCCTATCTGGTGAGGATCAACGAGTGCGTGCGGCTTGCGGGAACGCTGGTTGCCGACGATGCCTTGCGCGACGCGCTGCTTGAATGCGAGCGCGCCAATGGCGGCGATGCGCTCACGCTTTTCGAGATCAAGACGGCGGCGGCCTTTCTGTTGTTCGCGCAAAATCCCGCCGACGTGCTGCTGCTGGAGGTCGGGCTCGGCGGCCGGCTCGACAGCACCAACGTGGTTGAGACGCCGCTGGCGAGCGTCATCACGCCCGTCGGCATCGATCATGTCGAGTTTCTGGGCGGCTCGCTGGCGCAGATTGCCGGCGAGAAAGCCGGCATCATCAAGTCTGGCGTGCCTGTCATCTGCGCGGAGCAGTTGCCCGAAGCGGAGGCCGTGATCGAGCAGCGGGCGAAGCAGATGCGCAGTCCGCTGCACGCGGCCGGCCAGCACTGGCACGTCCACGCGGAACACGGACGACTGGTTTATCAGGACGAAAACGGTCTGCTCGACCTCGCCGCGCCCCGGCTGTTCGGCCGGCATCAGTTCGACAATGCGGGCCTCGCGATCGCGACGCTGCGGGCGCAGGATCGCTTCTCCATCGAGACGACGGCGTTCGAGCGCGGCGTGACCGGCGCGGAATGGCCGGCGCGGATGCAGCGGCTGACATCCGGCCGGATCGTGGATCAGGCGCCGCGCGATGCCGAACTTTGGCTCGACGGCGGGCACAATGCCGATGGCGGGCGGGTCGCGGCGGCGGCGCTCGGCGATCTCGAGGAGCGAGTGTCGCGACCGCTGGTCGTGATAACAGGCATGATGGGCAACAAGGACGCGAAGGGTTTTCTCGCCAACTTCGCCGGCCTGACGCGCCATGTCATTGCCGTGCCGATCCCCGGCATGGAGAACGCGATGCCGCCGGAGGTGCTGGCCAAAGCGGTGCGCGCGCTCGACATGCGCGCCGAAACCGCAGTGAGTGTCGCCGCCGCGCTGCAATCGGTCGCGCGTCTGGCCTACGAAATTCCGCCGCGCATTCTGATCACGGGATCGCTGTATCTCGCCGGCCATGTGCTGGCGGAGAACGGTACGCCGCCGGCGTAGAATTCGGTGCTCGAATGGGTGCATCTCGGTCGTCATGCCGGCATAAAGCAGGGCATGACGAGAAGGGAAGGCGCGCCCTGACCTCAACGTTCTCCTCACCCAAACAAAAACGGCCGGTGATGAACCGGCCGTCCGCAAAACTCAAAGCGAGAAAAGATCACACCGTGGCCGTGATCCATTGCTCCAGTTTCTGCTTCGGCGCCGCGCCGACCTGACGTGAGGCCAGTTCGCCGTCCTTGAAGATCATCAAAGTGGGAATCGACATCACGCCGTATTTCGAGGCCGTCCTCGGGCTTTCGTCGACGTTCAGCTTCACGATCTTGACCTTGCTGCCCATGGCGCTGGAGATTTCGTCCAGCACCGGGCCGATCATGCGGCAGGGGCCGCACCACTCCGCCCAGAAATCAACCACGACCGGGCCAGTCGCCTTGAGCACTTCCGCTTCGAAATTGGCGTCCGAAACCTTGCCAACAGCCATGGAATACCTCGTTGTCTCGATGAGATGCGCGACGAAAGAATGCGCTTGAAACTGCGGATGTAGTTAAGAAGGCGATCTTCCCGGGTCAAGGTTTCTCACACCGAGATGATGGCTTCCAGGGCGGCATCCAGCGTCGAGACGGAAATCTCCATCATTTCAGGCGCCTCGGTCCAGAGCAGCGCCGCCTTGACGGGCAGTTCCGGGTACAGGCCTGCGAGCACCGCGCGATAGAGCGCGAGCTGGCGGATATAGGCGGGCGGAACGTCGGCCAGGTTCGCAGACGCGGGGCTGGTCTTGTAGTCGACGACCAGAACCCCGTGCGGAGTGACCACGAGCCGGTCGATCTGGCCCGAGACCGGCAGGGGATCGCCCCGCCGCGTCTTCAGCCGCCCGGCGATCGCGACCTCGGCCCGGCTGCCCTCCGCGAAAACGGGGCCGAACCTCGCATCATCGAGCACCGCCACGACCTGCGCCGCCAGCGCGTCGTGCTCGGCCTTGTCCCAGTCATTCGCGTTGCGCGCGAGATAGGACAGCGCCGCGTCGCGGCGTCGATCCCGCGGCACCTCGGGCAGGGATTGCAGCAGGCGATGCACCAGCGTGCCGCGCAATCGCGCATGGTGGCGCTGATCCGGGGCAACGCCGGCCGGCGAGCGGTGATGCGCGGCCTCGTCGGCATCCGATGGTCGCAGCGATCGGAGCGCGGGTGCTTCCGGCCCGACTGAGCGATGCAGCCACGGCGGCAACGCGATCGGGGTAGCGCCGGGGGACGCCGGCGGCGCCGGGCCCGCGGCATCCGGTTCGGCTTCCTCTAGAGCGGGATGAGGAAAAGTGTGCAGCGGTTTTCCGCCCGCATCCCGCTCTAAAATATTGGAATCGATCACGTTCATGATCCTGGATCGATTCGATCCAGGATCATCGTGATCTGGCCGGGTGAAACGCTTGACCTTGCCGCTTGCGGTTTCGAACGCCTGCATCGCAAGGCCGGAACCGTCCAGACCTTTCTCGATCAGGTCGTACCAGGACAATTCCCGAACGTCCTTGCGGTTGGCCGGCTTGCAGCCGCCGACGATCAGGCGGTCCGCCGCGCGCGTCATCGCGACGTAAAGCAGGCGGCGATATTCGTGTTCGGTTTCCGCGGTCATGGCCGCGCGGGCCTGCGCCACGCAAGGCGGATCCTCGGCCTTCCTGCCGGCCCAGATCGTCACGCCGGCAACGCCGGCGGGAGCGTTGCCGCGCGCCATGCGGATCAGGCTGAGACGCTCGGTGTCGGCCGGCGAAGTCGAGGTGTCGGCGAGAAACACCACCGAGGCCTCCAGCCCCTTGGCGCCGTGCACGGTCATCACGCGGACCTCGTCGCGCGAGATTTCCATGTCGCGCTTCACCTCGGTATCGGCGGCGCGCAGCCACGCCATGAAGCCTTGCAGCGACGCGGGGGCCTTGCGCTCATAGGTCAGCGCCAGTTCAAGAAACTCATCGAGCGCGTCATTGGCTTCATGGCCGAGCCGGCGCAGGATCCGCCGCCGTCCGGCTTCCTCGCCCAGAAGCCACGCAAAGAACGCGAACGGCGTGTCGCGCGCGGCGCGACTTTCGCACCGCTTCAGGCGTTCGAAGGCGTCGCGGAATTTGTCGCCGGCGGCCGCGTGCCCGGCGAGCGCATCGCGTAGCGAGCCCTCCCGCTGCCACGCCAGCTTGAACAGGTCGTCGTCGTCGAGGCCGAACAGCGGGCTTTTCAACGCCACCGCCAGCGCCAGATCGTCCCGTGGCAGCAGCAGCGCATCCGCAAGGTTCATCAGGTCGATGATCGCGATATGCTCGGTGAGTTTAAGACGATCCGCGCCGGCCACCGGAATGCCGGACTGCTTCAGCGCCTGGATGACGGCGTCGAAGGCGTTGCCGCGCCGCCGCACCAGCACCAGGATGTCGCCGTGGCCGAGCGGGCGACGGTTGCCCAGATGCCCGGTCATGGCGCCTTGCGCGATCAGCGTCTTGATCTCGTCGCGGATGCGTCGGGCGAGCTTGACCTCGGGGCTGGTTGCGGTGACCGCATCGAACGGCGCGCGCCAGCCCTCGATCTCCTCGCGCTTGTCCCGCTCCTCCAGATTCCAGAGATCGACGATGCCGGGTGCGGCGTCCGCCAGCGATTCGTGCACGGGGTGAGCGCCGACCGCATGGATGCTGGCGTAGATTTCGGGATCGCGGAACACATGGTCGACCGATTCCAGGATCGTTTTGCCGGACCGGAACGAGTAGATGAAATCCTCCTTGCGGAACGGAAGTTTTGCATCGGTAAACTTCCTCTCCAGCTTGCGCCGCCGCTCGTCGAATTCGCGCGGCGCCGCGCCCTGGAACGAGAAGATCGACTGCTTCTCGTCGCCGACCGCGAACACGGTCCGGCGCACGCCCTCGCGCGCGCCTTCGCCGGTGGTGAAGTCCGCGATGATGCGCTCGACGATGTCCCATTGCTTGGGGCTGGTATCCTGCGCCTCGTCGATCAGCACGTGATCGACGCCGCGATCGAGCTTGTAGTGAACCCAGCCGGGCGAGGTCTGCTCCAGCATCCGAAGCGTCTTGTCGATCAGGTCGTCATAGTCGAGCAGGCCGCGTTCGTGCTTCTCGCGCCGGTAGTGGGCGGCGACCGCCGCGGCGATGACGAGCAGGGATTGCGTGCGGTCGCGGATGTTGATCGCGCAGCGGCGTGCGAGCAGCGCGATCACGCGCTGGCATTCATCGGCGAGCATTTCAGCGATGGCGGGCCTGACATCGCTGATCTTCCTGGTGACGAAGGATTTGCGCGGGCTGCCGCCTGCGGTCAGGAAGACGTCGAGGTAGCGATCGGCCTGCGCGGCGTCGCCCGCTTCCGCATGGGCGGCGCGCAGCCGTTCAGATTGTTTGATGTCATTCGAACTGCCTGTTGCGAACAGCGCCGCCGTATCGAGCCACTTGCTTCGCGGCAGGTTCGGCCCGTCGATCATCTCGCGCTCGACGCCCTCGACGCGCTCGTCCGGATCGACGCCGAGCGCATCGGCGACGTCCCGGACCGCTTGCCCGGTGCCGCGATCCCCGGTCCACGCCACGGCATGATCGCGGCGGAGGCAAGCCTGACGGATGACATCGCGCAGCGTCGAGTCGGCCTCCGCGCCCATGGCATATTGCAGCGCGCGGCCGGCCGGACTGTCCGGATTCTGCGCGGCGTCAAGCATGACATGGATGCTTGCGCGCTCCATCATTTCGGTCTGGTCGCGCTCGTCGAGCACGGTAAAACGTGCCGGCACTTCGGCCTCGAAAGGAAACTGCTGCAATAGCCGCGTGCAGAGCGCGTGGATGGTCTGCACTTTCAGGCCGCCCGGTGTTTCGAGCGCGGAGGCGAACAGCTTGCGTGCTCGCTCGCGCCATCCCGCGCCGGGCTGCGCGATGCCGACATCGCGCAGCGCCACGTTCAAGGTCTCATCGTCGAGCGTGACCCAGTGACCCAGCGTGGAGAACACCCGCTCCGCCATGTTCGCGGCGGCGGCCTTGGTGAAGGTGATGCAGAGGATGCGCGCGGGGTCGACGTCGTTGAGCAGAAGGCGGATTACGCGCTGCACGAGAACGTGCGTCTTGCCAGATCCCGCATTGGCCGACACGAACACCGATGCGGCCGGATCGGACGCGCGCTGCTGGCGCGCGCTGGCGTCGGGATGAACGGGGCGGGGCGCTTTCACGATTCCTCCGACCCAAGTCCGCCGGCCGCCGACCATTCCTTGATCCGTGCGAGATCATCATAGGCGCCGTAGCGGGTTTTCCACATCGGCAGGTCGAGCGATGCGTAGCCCTGCTGCTCGTCGTCGAAAGCGCGGATCAGCGCGGTGAGTTCTTCAAGAGCGCGATCGGCCGCCTGATCCGGCGACTGGGTTGCGGTTTTGCCGTTATCGAGATCGACCGGTCTCGATTCGCCGGCAGGGTTGTTGCCGCTCAGCCGGACATAGACCAGTTCGCTGACCGATGCGCCGGGAGCAATGCCCGCGAAGCCGCCGTTGCGAAGAATCGCGGATTCCAGCGTGAGCTGTGGCGAGAGGCCGAGCCGCACCTGTTTGCTGCTCGGAGGATTGCCGGTCTTGTAATCGAGAACGGCAAAGCGGCCGCCGCCGAGATGTTCGATACGGTCGGCGCGCGCCGACAGAATGAAGCTGCGATCGCCGTCGATCGGTATTTCGATTTTGCCGCTGACCTCGGCGTCGATCCTGACCAGATGCGTCCGCCGCGTCAGCTCCCATCCCGCGAACCATGCCGCGATGCGCTGGAAGCGTGGCCACCACAGCGCGCGCGCTTCCGGCCGCTGCATCAGCGGCGCGAAACGGATTTCGCCGATGGCGCGCAGTACGTCTTCCGGATCGTCGGGCAGGTTGGCCGGATAAAGTTTGGTGAAATCACCGAGCGCGTCGTGAATCGCCGAGCCGCGGTCCGCCGCCGACAGCGGCATGTCGACGGCCTCCAGCGGCAGGAGCTTCAAGATGTATCTGGCATAGATGGTATAGGGATCGCGCAGCCAGTCCTCGATCGCGGTCACGGACAGGTGCGTCGGCCGCGCCGTGCGCGGCGGCTTCGGCTCGGGCTGCGCGATGGGCGTGACCTCGTCGGGCCGGTCGAGCGCTTCGGCATACTGAATGTATCGCGCGCCGGCTTGTTTGGCAGTTGCCCAGCGTGTCGCGCCCGCGACGGCTTCGAGCCGATGCAGGAAACGGGACGCCACCGCCGGCGACCCCCCGGTCTTGGCGGCATGGCTGAGGATGACGTCGCCGGCGCCGAGCAGTTGCGTGAAATCGTGCGCGGACAGTCCGATGCGCCGTTCCGGAAGATCGAGCCCCAGTTCGTGCCGCATCGGCCGGCTCAGCCAGGGATCGGTCGGCGGCGCGGGTGGCCAGACGCCTTCAGTGAGCCCGCCGAGGATGACGCGGTCGCATTGGGTCAGACGCGCTTCCAGCGGTCCGTAGATGCGCAGGCTCGCCGATGTCGTCTGCGGCCGGCGCACGACGCGGTCGCCGAACGCGGCCTCGAACGTGTCCGGGTAGTCCGCGATCCTGACCGTCAGGCCGCTGCGCTCGCCCGCCCCGCGCAGGTCGTCGAAAGCATCAATGAGCGCACGGCCGTGCTGGCCGTCGAATGCGGCGGCGACGCCTTCGTCGTCACAGGATAACGCTTCGATAGCCTGGCGGTGCTGCATGGCGAGGAGGGTGAAGTCCGCCGACGCGGGTGGGCCATCGCCTTCGAGCGGCGCGAGCGCATCCCGCAGGGCCACGATCAGGGCGCTGATATCATCGAGATGATGCGGCTTCAGCGCAGCGCAGGGCTCGCTGCGATGCAGCGAGGAACTTTCGCCGCGATCGAGCTTCTCGCGCTCGCCGCAAAAGCGCGCGAATTCGTCCGCGAGACCCTTGCCGCCCGGTGGCGGCCGGGTGCCGCGCAGGATCGCAAGCTCCAGCGTCATGATGGCGCGCGACCAGCCGCCGGCCGCGCGTCCCAGCCGGCACAGCGGGTGCTTCAGCAAGGCCAGCAGGGTCGGGGGCTCCAGACCGTTGCATGCGGTTTCGGCGGCCAGCCGTGCGAAGATTCCCGCAGGCGTGTCCATCAGCGGATCGCCGCCCGAATCATCGAAGGCGAGATTCCAGCGGCCGAGCGCCGCCATCACCCGTCGCGCCAGCGCGCGGTCGAACGTCACCAGCGCCGCGGTCCTGTTCTGGTCGCGCGCCTCGCGCATGGCGACGGCGATGCCGAGCGCTTCCATTTCCGGATTGGCGGCCGCGATCACGGCGAGGTTTTGCAGTCCGGCCGCGATCTTCTCCGCGACCTCGGGCTCGGCGAGCCGGGTGTGCCATTGCGCGGTCGCCTCCGCCGGCCGCATCGCCTCGGACGCCAGCATTTCGCGCCCGTATCGCGCGGGGAAGCCGAGCGCTTTCACCCCGGATCGTTTGATGCCGAAGCGCGCGAGCAGGCCGTGCAGCGCGAACTGCGGATGACCGGCGGCGGGCGGCCTGATGAACGCACCGTTCGTTTTATCCCTGACGCCGCCGATCAACTCCCACGCCTCTTCATCGAGGTCGGTGTCGAGCCCCGGCAGCACGACCGCGCCTTGCGGCAGCGTGGCGATGGCATGCAGCAGTTTCGCGGTCGATGGCATCGAGCCGGTGGAGCCCGCCGCGATCACCGGTCCCGCATGATGGGCGACGAGACGCGCGGTTTCGGCCTCGATCAGGCGATCGCGCCGCGCCGCGGGTTCGATCCGGCCGGTCTCCTGAAGGTGAACCGGCCAGTAGTCGCGCGCGATCTTCAGGAAATCGAGCGTGAGCTGCCAATAGCGGTCGAGCGCCTCGGGCACCAGCCTGTCGAGCGCACGCCAGTCCACGCCGCGCGTGGCCATGTCGTCCATCAGCCGCGCGAGGTCATCCGCAAGCGCCAGCGTCGAGGCCGGGCCGCCGAGAACCAGCGGCGTCCGCTCCTCCGGCTCACCGGGTTTCAGCCGACGCGCCCATGCGTCGATAAGCTGCGCCAGCGCGAGGCGGCGCGCGAGCCCGTCCAGCGCCGGCGGCAGTTCGAGCGTTTCGCGCGACAGCGGGACGGCCTGGGCGAAAGCCAGTTCGTCTTCGTCGATGTCGCCGAGCGTGACGATGCGCGGCAGGATTACGGCGTCGGTATCCAGCACCTCGAGAAAGATATCGTGCGCCATGCGGCCGGCGCGGCGGGTCGGCAGATAAAGCGTGGCCTCGGCAAGCCGCTCGGGCTGCGCGCGCGGGCGGAATCCCTCGATCAGCTCGCCGTCGACCAGCGCGGTGATGACCGTATGCAGGAACGGTACCGAGGGGGGGATGTTGCGGACGCGCATAAAAGATCCTGATTCGAGATCAGGCATATCATGACACGGGGAGGATATAGCGTTTTCGAGCGAAGCATGTCCTCGGGCTTGACCCGAGGATGGAATCCGGTTCGCGTGAAGAAAACGCGTCAAACAACAGTCCAGAGCTTCGCTTCTGATTCAATCAGAAGCGAAAATGCTCTAAGTGCGGCGACCGGTTGAGAGGCGGTCGTCAGGCGTCGAGGCTCGCGAGCACGGCTTTCTCCGCGGCATCGACCGCATCGGGTGTTCCGACATGCATCCAGACGCCGTCGAGCCGCAGCCCGAACAGCCGATCCCGCTCACCCGCCCGGTCGAATATCGCGGTCAGCGGAAACTCGCCTGCCGGCGCGCCGTCGAACAGCGCGGGCGACAGGATGGCGGCCCCCGCATAGACAAACGGCACGACCTGATTCTCTTGCCGCCTGCGAAGCGCTCCGTTGGGGAGCATGGCGTAGTCGCCGCTGCCGCTGTAGCCGATGCTGCTCGCGGTCGGCGCCATCAGCAGCAGAATGTCCATGCGTGCCGGATCAAAGGTCTCGGCCAGCCGCGTCAGGTTGGGGCGCGCGCCGTCGATCCATATCGTGTCGGCGTTGAGATGGAAGAACGGCGCATCGCCCAGCAGCGGCAAGGCCTTCACCACCGCCCCGCCGGTGCCCAGCACCTGATCGCGCTCGTCGGAGATGATGATCTTCGGCCGGTCGCGTTGCGCGACATGGTCGATGATCTGATCGGGCAGATAGCGCACGTTGACGACAGCTTCGCTGACGCCCGCGTCGGCCAGCCTGTCCAGCACGTGATCGAGCAGCGGCTTGCCGGCCACGGGCACCATCGGCTTGGGCATCCGTTCGGTCAGCGGCCGCATGCGCAGGCCGAGGCCCGCGGCGAGAACCATGGCTTTGGTGGGAGTGGTCGGCATGTCCTGGTGTCCCGATTCCGAAGTTCGCATACCCTTGCCGCAACCTTTGATGCAAACTTCGGAATCAAAGGCACACTAGCAACTTTATGATCTTAGTGTGGTTTAGGTTCAGACGTTCGCTTGACGGACTCGATGGGGCAATGAAGCGAACTTCTGAACCACCACACTGGCTCACGCACATTGTCGATTCAACGAACTATAGCGTTTTCGAGCGAAG
>NZ_BJNF01000034.1 GCF_006539545.1 Nitrobacter winogradskyi | reverse complement strand
AGAGCATGATCCCGAAAAGTGGAAACCGGTTTTCGGAAAAGATCATGCTCAAACGAAAAACAAGCGACGAATCCATAGCGGTTTGAAGCGAAGATCACGACCCGTTGCGAATCGCATCGATGACTCCGGCCATACACGCCTGAGATGATGACGCGGCCATGACATGGGGAGACTGCCGGATATGATACCGGGCGGGATGTGGATCAGGCGTCGGCCGTGGCGCTGTTCTGCCGGGTGGTCTTTTTCTTCTTGTCGGTCGGCTTCAGGAAGTTGACGCCGATCTGGTCGCCATTGACCCAGGCCAGCTCGCAGCGGCGATAGGCGAGGCCCGTGGATGACAACAGGAGGAAGAATTCCTTCAGATGCAGGCCTTCGATGGAGCCTTCGACGGTCAGCTTGGCTCCGATTTCCGACACATCCTCCATGGTGCAGGTGCGGCGCCATGTGCCGTCGATGCCCATCATGTGCGCGCTGTAGCCGCGCTCGAAGGTGACGCGCTCGCCTTTACGTCGTTCCGTGCCCATGATGTGCTCCGCCTTGGAAGGAAGACTGTGCCGCGATCCGAGGGATAGAACCAAGGGATAGTCCGAGGCTGTGAGTGTACCGTGCCGACCTCTAAAAAGGCGTAAAACAAAACGGTTCAACCTGCCGGAGGCGGAACGTGTTTCTGGTACCACGCTCTCGCCGCCGACAAGGCCGGGTGCGCGAGCGAGCGGGTGAGATAGGTCCAGATCCGGGGTTGGTGTCGCAGATAGTGCGGTTTGCCGTCGCGCCGATTGAGCCGCGCGAACGTGCCGAGCAGCCGGGTGTTGCGTTGCGCTGATATGACGGCATACGTCTCGGCGAAACCGGCGGGATCGAAATGCGCTTCGGATCCCAGCCGCGCCTTGGCGTAACGGGCGAGCAAGGCGAGTTCGATCGATTCGGGAACGTCCACGCGCGCATCCTGCAACAGCGAGACCAGATCATAGGCGGTGGGACCGAGCACGGTGTCCTGAAAGTCGATGATGCCGACCTTTCCGATATCGGGGCGCTGTTCCAGCCAGATCAGGTTGGGCGAGTGGAAGTCACGCAACACCCAGGTTCTGGACGCGGCATCCGGCTTCGCCAGCAATGCGCGCCAGATGGCCATGAATTCCGCGCGCAGGTTTTCGCCTGGTTCAATGCCGCGGTCGATCAGATACCAGTCCAGCATCAGGCCGACCTCGATCAGCATCGCCTCAAGGTCGAACGCGGGAATCGCGTAGGCCGTATCCGCCGTCAAAGGAAGCGTGTCAGGCAGCGTCCGGCCGTGCAGCGCGGCGAGCAGGTCGGTCGCCGCCTGATAGCGCTCGACGATCGGCGTCGGCGGCCTGCCTTCGACAAAGCCGGAGCCGCCGAAATCCTCGGTGATCAGGAATCCCGAATCCAGATCGGCATGATGGATCTCCGGCGCGGAAAAGCCCTGATTACGCAGGCCGCGCGCGATGGCGACGAAGGGCTTGACGTCTTCGGCGAGATGCACCGCCGCGCTGTAGGACTTGCCGTCGTGGATCGCAGGTCCGTCGGGCCGCTTCGGCGCGTTCATGAGGATGAAGCTGGCGTCACCGCTGATCAGACGGGCATAGGAGCGCGTGGAGGCGTCGCCCGCCATGCGTTGCCGCCTTGCGTCCAGATAACCGGCATCGCTGAGGAAACGCCGCAGCGACGCCAGCCGCGCGACCTGCGCCGCGGCCTTGCCGTAGCCGGTGATCTCGGCGGCGCGCGCCGCTGATCCGAGCGCCGGGCGATGGCTGATGGCGATGTCAATCCGGTCGTCAGGCAGGCCGGCGGCGGCGCGCTCCGGCCATTCGATCAGGACCACCGCGTCTTCGGGCAGCGGCGCGAGGCCGATCTCCTCCAGTTCGCCGGGACCGCTGATGCGATAGAGGTCGGCGTGAAGCAGGGGATACGGCGGCAGATCGTAATGCTGCGCCAGCGTGAAGGTCGGGCTCGGCACCTCGATCGTGTCGTCTCCCGCAAGATACCGGATCAAGGCGCGGGCGGCCGCGGTCTTGCCCGCGCCGAGATCACCCGACAGCGTGATGACGTCGCCGGGACCGATCAGCAGCGCGAGGTCGGCCATCAGATGCGCGCTCGCGCTCTCGTTGACGAGCGCGACCCCGAATCTCGACGGCTCGCTCATTCGGCGGCGTTCCGGTGGGCGCTCCGGTCGAGCGGAAAGTCGCAAACGACCCTGGTGCCGCTCTTGATGGCGGGATCGAAATGCACGCGGCCGCCATGAAGTTCGACAAAGGAGCGCACCAGCGACAGGCCAAGGCCCGCGCCGCGATGCCGCGATCCGTTCGCATAACTCTCAAACCAGTCGAACGCCTTGTCCCTGACGTCCGGCGGAATGCCGGGGCCTTCGTCCATCACGGCGAATCTCACGCTGTGCTCGGTGCGCCGGGCGCTGACCGTGATCACGGAGTCCGGCGGCGAGAAGCCGGCGGCGTTGGCAAGCAGATTATAGAGGATCTGGATGATGCGGCGCTCGTCGCCGATGAAGTTGCCGATGTCCGGATCGACATCGACGTTCAGCACGATGTGGTCGCGGGTCAGGCGGTCCTGAATGCCTTCCGCCGCCGCCGCGATGGTCTTGCGGACATCGACCGGCCCGAGTTCGAGCGTCATGGCGCCCGCGTCGATGGTGGCGAGGTCCAGGATGTTGTTGGTCAGCGCCAGCAGCGCGTCGGTCGACGAGGTGATGTAGTTGACATACTCGGCCTGTTTCTCGGTGAGCGGTCCGGTGCCGGGATCGTTCATGAGGTGAGCGAAGCCGATGATGGTGGTCAGGGGCGAGCGCAGTTCGTATGAGACGTGGTGGACGAAATCGACCTTCATCTGGTCGGCGGCCTCGAGCGCATCGTTGCGTTCGCGCAGCGCGCGCTCCACGTTTTCGCTATCGGTGATGTCGTGGAAGGTCAGCATGGTGGCGCCGTCGGGCAGCGGCATGGTCATGCAGTCCAGGATGCTGCCGTCCTTGCGCTCGAGCTTGAGCGGCACCGCGGTGCGATTGTCGATGCCGGTGACGGCCTTGTGGATCGTGCGCCAGGCGTCGTCGTCGTCGAACAGCGGCTTGCACCACGCCTCGACCGTATCGATATGCGGCTGCTGCGCGAGCGCCTCGGGCGAAAGCTTCCACATCCGCGCGAAGGCCGGATTGAAAAGCTGCGCGCGGCCGTTGCTGCCGAATACCGCGACCGCTTCGGTCAGGCTGTCGAGGGTCTCGCGCTGCACGGTGATGAGCCGGTCATATCGGCGGGCCAGATCCAGGCTTTCGGTGACATCGTCGAACAGGTAGGTGACGCCGCCTTCCGGGTTCGGCGTGGTGACGATGCTGAGCGCGCGTCCGTCCGGCAGATACCATACGTCCTTGACGGCCTCGTTGGCGCGATAGGCTTCGTGCAGGCGGGCTTTCCAGGCGCGGAAGTCCGGCTGCTCCGGCAACTTGCGCCCCGCGCGCAGGCGATCGAGCACGCTGGAATCGTCGGGATGTCCGTCGAGGAAGGGCCGGTCGAGATCCCACAGCCGGCGGTAGGAGTCGTTGTAGAAAGCGAGCCGCCGCTGCCCGTCGAACACGGCGACGCCGGATGACAGTTGGTCGAGGGTCCGGCGATGCGCGTCCGCCATCCGCGCCAGCGCCTGGCTCAACGCCGTCGCCTCGCTGGCGTCGAGCGCGATGCCGGCGCTTCCGCCATCGGTCCGGAGTGCGTGAACGTCGTACATGCGCCGCTCGCCGCCGATGACGATCGGCAATCGCGCGGCAAAGGTGGCATGGTCGTTCAGCGCTCGCGACATCGCGATCCGGTCCCCGCTGTCGAGCAGTTCGAGATTGCGCTGGATGGCGTCGGCTGCATCAGCTGCGTCGGTCGCGCGCGCATAGGCCGTGTTGGCGAAGGAAAGCTTGCCGTCCTCGCCTCTGGCCCAGAGCGGCCAGGGCGCCGCGGTCGCGAAGGCCCGCAGCATTTCCGTCTCCGCCAGCAGACCGCCGTGCCGCAGCGTCATCTCGGCGAGGTCGCGCCGCAAGCCGCCCAGATCACGGATGCGCACGATGGCCTGGCCGCCGATGGCGCGGCCCATCGCTTCCACGGTGCGGCCGGCCGAGGTGACCAGATTGAGCAGGAAGCCTTCTCCGGCGCCGCGCAGCGCATCGACCGCGTGATCCATCTGCAGCGCCGGCTCAGGCGGCAGCCAGGTTCCGAACGCCAGAATCCGCAAGGGCTGTTTTGCATCCTGCGGCAACAGCAGCGCGATATCGCCGCTGATCTGGGGGCGGTCCTCGCCCGCGCCCCACGATATCAGGATCTGCGGCTCCACGAACAGCAGCGCGCGAAAGCGGTCGGCCTCCGATTGAAGTTCGCGGATCTCGCTGCGCAACCGCTGTTCGTTTGCGGCGGCGCGGATGCGCGTGCGCATCAGCAGGATAGCGGCGACCACCGAGAAGCTCAGCACGCCGAGCGCCATCGCCAGCGCCGTCAAATCCTGCCGGCTGAGATTTGTGAAAGCCTGGAGCAGCCGCCCGGTCAGCGCCGGTTCGGCGGCCCAGGCAGGTGAGGTGTCGATGAGGCTGACCGCGCCGGCGCCCGCGATGCTGCCCGGCACCAGCGAGGTGCATGACAGCAAGGTCCGACGCATCACCCCGATTACGCCTGACATCTTTGCCCCAAAACCGCGCGATGATATTCGATCGGCAACCCGTTCGCCGTTCACGAATCGACCACCATTATGCTTAAGCGGATTCGAGGGGCTAGAGTCCAGACCGTGAACGGGAATCGGGCAGCGGAAAAATGCGTAGCCGCGACATTTACCAAACGATTGTTGTAAAATTGAATCGGTTTTCGCGAGCGGATGATTGCGAGTCCTGGAGCGTGACCGATCCCGGTGCTTGAAAGCGGGACGCGTGCGAAAATCGCACGTCACTTTTCTTCATTCTGCTCTAACGCCCGGTCGAGCCGAATCCGCCACTGCCGCGTGGCGTCGCCGGCAACGCCGCCGCGCGCAACAGTTCCACGCGCGTCACCGGCGCGACGATCATCTGCGCGATGCGCTCGCCGCGGCGAATCGTGAAGGCTTCGCTGCCGAGATTCACAAGAAGGACGTTGATCTCGCCGCGATAGTCGGCGTCGACGGTGCCGGGCGAATTCAGCACGGTCACGCCGTGCCGGGCGGCGAGACCGGAACGCGGCCGCACCTGCGCCTCGTATCCATCGGGCAACGCGATGACGAGCCCGGTGGGCACCATGGCCTGCCGGCCTGCCGCGAGAACCATGGGCGCGTGTTCCGGAATCGCGGCGATGAGGTCAAGACCGGCCGCCTGGGCGCTTTGATAGGACGGCAGCGGAAGGCCCTCGGCATGAGGCAGTTGCTGGACACCGACCTTGACCGGCTCGCTCATGCCGCCGGACCCGGCAGGGCTAAGATGATGCGTTCGATCAGCATGGCGGCCACCTGTTCCTTGGTCATGACGGAGAAGGACTCGGTCCTGATCTCTCCGTCTTCACCGCGCGTCAACAGATGCACGGTGTTGCGGTCGCCGCCCATGACGCCGGTTCCCGGCGATACATCATTGGCGACCATCCAGTCGCAGCCCTTGCGCGCGAACTTCGCCTTGGCGTTGTCGATGAGGTGCTCGGTTTCGGCGGCGAAGCCGACCACGAGCGGCGGGCGTTCGTCGCGCAGGTTCGAGATGGTCGCGAGAATGTCCGGGTTTTCGATCAGTTGCAGCGGCGAAACTCCGGCTTCGGTCTTCTTCAACTTCTGCGGGCCTTCATGCGCGACACGCCAGTCGGCGACCGCGGCCGTGAAAATCGCGATGTCGGCGGGGAGCGCCGTCTCTACCGCCGCCAGCATCTCGCGCGCGGATTCGACATGCTCCACGGCGACGCCGGCGGGGTCGTCGAGCTCCACGGGGCCGGAAATCAGCGTCACCTCGGCTCCCGCCGCCCGCGCCGCCGCAGCAATGGCAAAGCCCTGTTTGCCAGAGGAGCGGTTGGCGATGTAGCGCACCGGATCGATCGGCTCCAGGGTTGGGCCGGCGGTGATCAGGACGCGACGGCCTTTCAGAGGTTGCGCCTGCTGCGGCCTGAGCATCCGCTCGGCGGCGGCCGCGATCGTCACGGGCTCGGCCATGCGGCCAATCCCGGCTTCACCCGCTTCCGCCATCTCGCCGGTGTCGGGGCCGACCATGGCGACGCCGTCGCGGGTAAGCTGGGCCACGTTGCGGCGTGTCGCCGGGTTATTCCACATCAGCGGATTCATCGCCGGCGCCAGCAAAACCGGCTTGTCGGCGGCGAGCAGAACGGCGCTCGCCAGATCGTTGGCGTGGCCGTTTGCCATCTTTGCCATCAGGTCGGCCGTGGCGGGCGCCACCACGATGAGGTCGCAGTCCCGCGCGAGCCGGATATGGCCGGCGTCGCATTCGCTGCCGGGGTCGAACAGATCCGTATAGCAACGCTCGTTCGCGAGGGCTCCAGCGCTCAGCGGCGTGACGAATTGCTGCGCAGCATTTGTCATGATGCATCGCACAAAAAATCCGCGTTCCCTGAGCCTCCGGATCAGGTCGAGCGCCTTGTAGGCGGCGATTCCGCCGCCGACGATCATTGTTACTTTCGGCAACAGACCGGAAACGTTGGATAAATTTCTCGTTGGTGAGAATGCTGCATTGCGTAAATCAGGATCGTCGGATGCTGTGGCGGAGGGAATACCGGTCGCCTCGCGCAGGATGACGCGGATCTCCTCCTCCACCGAGCGGCCGGTAGCGGCGGCACGCGCTCGCAGCCTGGCCTTAACGGCATCGTCGAGCTTGCGGACGGTCAGGCTGGCCATTTCGCTCCCTGTGCAGCATCCGGTTTGATATCATCAATACGATCATACGATTGCGTTGATGTCATATCAATCGGCTGCTAACGGCCCACAGAATCCCGAGGAGCGTCAGGGCGATGATCCAGAGCGCGATGGTCCGCCAGCGGTTCTGCCGCGCCCGTGCGCGGGCCAGCGCGGCGACGGTTTCGGGCGCGAGCACCAACCCGTCGCGGGTCATGGTCTCCATTTGCTCAAGCACCGCCACCGAGCGCGAGGCGATCGCGGGCAGCCCGGCAAGCAGGCGGCCCAGCTCTCCGGCGCCGGCGATCGCGCCCTGCATCCGCCCCAGCGGGCCGAGGTTCTCCGTGATCCATTCGCGAACCACCGGATCGGCCACCGTCCAGATGTCCAGTTTGGGATCGAAGCTGCGCGCCACGCCTTCGACCACCACCATGGTTTTTTGCAGCAGGATCAGTTCGGGCCGGGTCTGCATGTCGAACAGGCCGGTGACCTCGAGTAGCAGGGTCAGGAGCTTGGCCATCGAGATTTCCTCGGCGGTGCGATTGTGGATCGGCTCGCCGATGGCGCGGATGGCTTGGGCGAAATTCTCCACCGAGTGATGGCCCGGCACGTAGCCGGCTTCGAAATGCACCTCGGCGACCCGTCGGTAGTCGCGGGTGATGAAGCCGAGCAGGATTTCGGCGAGGAAACGCCGCTCTTTCAGGCCCAGCCGTCCCATGATGCCGAAGTCGACCGCGACCAGACGACCCGAGCCGTCGAGAAACAGGTTGCCCGGATGCATGTCGGCGTGAAAGAAGCCGTCGCGCAGCGCGTGGCGCAGAAAACTCTGGATCACCTTGCGGCCCAGTTCGGGCAGGTCGGCTTTCGATTGCGCAAGACGCGCATGATCGTTCAGCGCGATGCCGTCGATCCACTCCATCGTCAGCACGTTGTGGGTGGTGCGGTCCCAGTCCACCTCGGGCACGCGGAAGTCGGGATCGTCGCGGGTATTCTCCGCCATCTCCGACAGCGCGGCCGCTTCCAGCCGCAGGTCCATCTCCATCGCCACCGATCGCGACATGGTGTTGATGACCTCGACGAGGCGCAGCCGCCGCGCCTCGGCCGAATGCGCCTCGGCGTTGTTGGCGACGAAAAAGAAATCGGAGAGATCGCGGCGGAAACGCGTGGCGACGTTGGGCCGCAGCACCTTGACCGCAACCTGTCTGCGGACGCCGTTTTTCTCGACCTCGCCGCGATGAACCTGCGCGATCGAGGCTGCCGCCACCGAAGGTCCGAAACTTGCGAAGGCGTCCGCGACGGGCTTTTCCAGCGCCGCCGCGACCACCGCTTCGGCTTCCGCTTGCGAAAACGGCGGCAGGCGGTCCTGCAGGCTTTCCAGGTCGCGCGCCATGGCGACGCCGATGACATCGGGGCGCGTGGCCAGGAACTGTCCGAGCTTGAGATAAGCCGGTCCGAGCCGCGTCAGCGCGCGCGTCAGCCGCGATCCGGATTTTGCGCCGCGGCGCTCGATCAGCCGCGCCATGCGCAGCGCGAGCTGGCCGGGAGCCGGCACCAGCGATGGATCGACCACGCCGAACACGCCCTCGCGCGCGAACACGAACGCGGCGCGGGCCAGCCGCGCGACATGAGCCAGCGCTGAGATCACAAACGCCAGCCCGAATGCAGCGCGACGATGCCGCCGGAAAGCGCCTGCCAGGACACGCGGGCGAAGCCGGCGTCACGGATCATATCGGCGAAGGCGTCTGGCTTGGGAAACTTGCGGATCGATTCGACCAGATACCGATAGGAGTCGGCGTCGCCTGTGACGGCACGACCGAGCGGCGGAATCACCTTGAAGGAAAACAGGTCGTAGATCTTGTCGAGTCCGGGCACATCGACCGTCGAGAATTCAAGGCAGAGAAACCGGCCGCCCGGTTTCAGCACCCGAAACGCCTCGCGCAGCGCGGCGTCGATACGCGGCACGTTGCGGATGCCGAAGGCGATGGTGTAGGCGTCGAAACCGCGGTCCGTGAAGGCCAGCGTTTCGGCGTTGCCTTCGACGAACGACACCTGATGATCGCGATGCTGCTTGATCGCCCGCTCGCGGCCGACCGCGAGCATGTCCGGATTGATGTCGCACACGGTGGCCTGAAACCCGGACCCTGCGGTTTTCGCCGCGCGGAAGGCGATGTCCCCGGTGCCGCCGGCGACGTCGAGCAGCGAAAACGGCGCATTGTTGCGCGGCGGATTCAGCGTCGTGATCATCGCATTCTTCCAGACGCGGTGCAGTCCGCCGGACATCAGATCGTTCATCAGGTCGTAACGCTGTGCCACGCTGTGAAAGACGTCGTTCACCAGCGTCTGCTTGTCCGCCAGGGGGACGTCCCTGAAGCCGAAATGCGTTGTCCGGTCCTCTCGATCCATGCCCGTTTTCTCCATGCCCGGACCATAGCCTGCCATGCTGCGCTGCGCTACAAGCCAGAGCCGGTCGGGGCGGCGTCTCCCGCTTGCCGTGGTAAACCGGACAAATCGCAAGGGGAATGCCAATGGCCGCGCATTTTACTACCGTCACCCCGATCCTGCGGATGTTCGATATCGGCAAGGCGAGGGAATTTTATCTCGACTTTCTCGGCTTCAAGGTCGAGTTCGAGCATCGCTTCGAGCCGGACTTGCCGCTCTATATGGGGATATCGCTGGGCTCGGCGGTGCTGCATCTCAGCGAGCACCATGGGGGCTGCTCGCCCGGTGCGCGGATCATCATCGAGACGACGGGGCTTGCGGGCTATCAAGCTGGCCTGCTTGCCAAGCGCTACGGCTATGCCCGGCCTGGATTGGAGCGCCAGCCCTGGGGCGCCACCACGATGACGGTGACCGACCCTTTCTACAACGCGCTGGTGTTCAGCGAGAGCGAGACGGCGGCGACGTCTT
>NZ_BJNF01000033.1 GCF_006539545.1 Nitrobacter winogradskyi | reverse complement strand
TAGTTTGAATTTGGGAGTGGCCTATTTAGGTGGAAGACGCTTGGAAAGGTTCCCGATGACCAACGAAGAACGATGCGCATACGAGACGATGAAAGCCCGTCGCGAGGCGCGCGACACTCACCCTCCGCGCTCTAAAGAGTATGCGGAGGCCGACAAGCTTTATAAAGAGGCGGAGCGTGAATATTACCGCGTGAAAGCATAAGGCCGCCTCAGGGGGCGGCCTCTTTTAGTCGAAGATGCTACCTTTTGCCTCCGGGTTCGGAGGCATCCCATGCTCCTTCCGGTAATCTGCATCGCCCGGCGGGGGAGACAGTTTTGCCGGAGCATCTTTATAGATTAATTGGAAGCTACCTTCCAAAAGCTGCAGCCAAAGCTTTCGCTCCGCTATAGGCCAAACGTCTCCCGACTTAGGGAGCCGAGCGAGTAACCCGGCGATGATTGGATCTATCGGGGGCTCTTTCCCGCCGCCGCCGCCACCACTACCATTCCCACCACCATGCAACTCCTCTTGAGGATTCTCGTCTTCACGAGACGGACCCTGGGCTATGCCCGGCATCACAAGCCGATTGCGGCCATGCTCGAAATATCCGGCCTGCTCTGCAGCACGCTCAAACACCTGTCGGGCACGCTCTTTCTGTTTTTCTGCGACCCCTAGTCCGACCATTTCACGTTCCAGTGCGGCGGTCGGAGGAATCACGCCTCCACGGTGACCATCGAAAATGGCCTTATAAAGCGGCACCATCTGGAACGACTTCGCGCGGGCCTCCCGAGCACGATTCGGGTCTACAATGGATCGGCCAAGCTCAGACAACCGGTGACGGCTGCCTTCCCCCTCGAGAACCCCAAACATACGCGCCGCATAGATTTGCGTGCGAAATCCGCTGCTTTTGACGCTTTGGTTGGTCCAAGCAGCTAACTGGTCATCATCACAGTCCCCCGACCCTACATGGTCGTGGATGGCATTTGCCAAATCCACAGCGGTGTTCAAGTCGGCGTAAGGGAAACCGATTGTAGACCGCTGCCGCGCTTGAGTTTCTTCCTTTCGAGCCGCATTAGCGGACGCCGCCTGATCGCCTTCCATTGGGTAAACTCCTATCCACGCGGATGAACAGTGATGGGCTGCTTATAATGCGAGCTATCCACATGGTCAAGGGTATAAAGCGTTACTACTTGACGCTATCCATTTTGTGCATTAAACAGGGCATTAACAACAGGGGTTAGCATGACAACAGTTTGAGCCCTTTGAAGCGCTGGCCGAGCGTCAAAGGGCAAGGAAGAAAGAAGGGCCGCTGCGGTCTCCCCTGAACAAGGAACGCAACGGCCCTGCAATTGGCTTCGATAATGCCCCTTAGTCTAACGGTAGGACGCTCGCTCTTACAGGCCGAGAGGTCCGGGTCCGAATCCCGGCGGGGCCGCCAAGGATCGAAAAACTAGTGGGACCGCCGTGGTTGCAGCCGCAACGGTCCCGATCAACCGCCCCGGGGATGAGCCCGACGCGAATGACCTTCCGGCAAATATACGCCTTGCAGGGCAATTTTGCTAGAGTCTCGCCGAAGCCATCCCTTCAAACCGAAGGATGAGCTTCGTGAACGTACTCCCCCGCGAAAAGCAGATTGAAGTCATTGCCGCCCTTTGTGAAGGCGTCGGCATCCGTACCGCCGCGCGTCTGACCGGCGTCAACCGTGGCACCGTTGGCAGCCTCGCCTACCGCGTCGGGATGGGCTGCATGGAGCTTCACGACCGCATGATGGTGGGTGTCCGCACCGAGCGGCTGGAGCTTGACGAGGCGTGGTCCTTCGTCGGCAAGAAGCAGAAAAACGTGAAGCGACACGAGATCGCGGTGAAGGGCGATCAGTACATCTTCATCGGCATGGCCGGGACGCAAAAGGCGATCATTAGTTGGGGCGTCGGCAAGCGGAATACCGAAAGCACGATGGATTTCCTGCACGACCTGCGCAGCCGCGTCGTCGGTCAGCCTGAGATTTCAACGGATGGCTTTCACCCCTACCGCATGGCGATCCGCGATGCTTTCGGTGCCAGCGCCTCGCATGGCGTCATCGTAAAGACCTATTCGGTAACTCACCTCGTAAAGGAATCCCAGGGCCGGTATTCGCCCGCAGCAGTAGTAGCTGTAAGCCGCGACGTAGTATCGGGCGATCCGGGACAGTACGTCTCAACGAGCTACGTTGAACGGCAGAACCTGTCGCTGCGCATGGGCAGCCGCCGTTTCACACGCCTCACCAACGGCTTTTCAAAGAAGCTTGATAATCACGTTGCGGCGGTTGCGCTGTACGTCGCGCATTACAATCTCTGCCGAACTCATGAAGCCCTACGCACGACGCCAGCGAAGGCCATTGGCATTGCGGATCGGGCTTGGAGCATTGGTCAGCTTGTGGACGCCGCGCTAGCTGTAGCGCCTGCGCTGCCGACTGAAACGCCTCCTGATCGGCGGCGGAAATTCACGGTAATTCAGGGCGGGAGGGCTTAGCCCTCCTTTTTCCCTTTCGACTTTTTTGGCGCGTCTAGCTTTTGGTATTCCCGCTGCGAACGTTTGATACCAGTTTGTACTTTCTTCAAATCTTGAGCTGGCGGCAAAGCCTCAGGTCTGGTTCCACTTAGCGATATCATCGTTTCGCGGACCGTTTTACCAACTTGTTCGGCAGCTCGCTCAAGTGGTTTCTGTCCGCGAACGTCCTCGTTTCTAATCTTCTCGTCGGTTTGAGTAATTCGAAACAGATTGGCCGCTAACTCTGTCTTCCCCATAAAATCTAGAGGTGACCGCCCGTTCGGGACGCCCTTTTTATTCCTCACCTGCGATAAGTCCATATTGTACAGGCCGCGATAACCTGCGTTTTGAAAGAACGCGTAATTGTCTACCCCATGCGCGCTAGCTGTTCCGCTAAGTGCCTTTTCCCGATCCGACAATTCTCCCCTGATCAGGACGCGCTCAACGTTTTCTGAATCTTGGATGTGCTGGCGGAAAGCCTCCGCCATAGTTATGAAATAAGCCTGCGCTTGCGCCACCTTGGGATTGCGCGAGTCGCCGTTCATGACGGTCAGATAGCAAGCAAATCGTGAAAGCTTCCAATCCCGGATCGGCTCCCCGCCATTTAACTCTTTGAAATTGTCCGTGATCGGGATGCCAAGAGTGGCACACGCCGCGATGGCGTTGTTTACCGCTTTCAAGACGGGGATCATGGTCGAGTACCCAAGGCATTCCATCAATTGGGATGCCAGCCAGAATTTGAACCCGTTTTGCTGTCCACAGGTCTCAAAGTTCGGCCTGTCGCCGTCGAAATGGAACAAGTCCAATTCATTCGCCATGCGGAAGCCCCCCGTCAAAAATCTGGCGAGGCTGTTAAGCCAGTCCCGCTCGGACGTACTATCACGACTTTCCGGGGCGCGGACGGCCAGCTCAGACTCGTCCCCACTATTGAGTGGCCTGTTTTGATTGTCAGAGTGGCTCATTTCGGCCAGCACCCCCAATCGGATATATACCCTATGGACATGTAGAACAGACCGTGATATAGAATGGGCATTCTCCTAAGGAGGGAGAATGTGATGGCTCAGAAGCCGAGTAAAATTCGCGAGTTTCAGAAGCGTTTCCCCGACGAAGATAGTTGCCTTACGCACTTGATGCGTACCCGGTTTGGCGAACGTCTGACCTGTTTCAAATGCCAAAAGCAGGCGACTTATTACCGGGTCAAAAGCCGTCGCTCGTTTGAGTGCGAGCACTGCGGCTATCAGGTGTATCCGACTGCTGGAACGCCTTTTGAAAAGACGCGCACCAGCTTGCGGGACTGGTTCTATGTCATGTTCCTGTTCTGCGAGACGCGGAACGGTGTGGCCGCCAAGGAAGTGCAGCGCCAGCTAGGCGTGACCTACAAGACCGCATGGCGCATGTGCCATCTGATCCGGCTCTACATGGGTTACGTGGACGGCGACTATCCGATGGGCGGCCCCGGCAAAACCGTCGAGGCGGATGAAACGTTCATCGGCGGCAAGGACAAGAAGGGCAAGGACGACAAAGCAATCGTCATGGGCATGGTCGAGCGGGGAGGCGATGTTGTCACCCGCGTCGTGCAGGCTCGCACCAAGGCTCATATTCTGCCGCACATCGTTCGGTTTGTGAAAGAAGGATCGCGCGTCCATACCGACGAAGCGTCAAACTTCAAGCTGCTGAAAGAGAAATACGGCTACGATCACGAAGCGGTGGATCACTCTGCGAAGGAATACGTTCGCGGCGACGTTCACACTAACTCAATCGAGTCGTTCTGGTCGCAGGTAAAGCGCGGGATCAACGGGACTTACGTTTGGGTTTCGAAGAAGCACTTGCAGCTTTACCTTCGCGAGTTCGAGTATCGCCATAACCTGAGGAAGCAACCCGGCCCGATGTTCGAGCTTCTTTTGCAGGCTTTTCCGAAGGTGCGGGTTGAGTAGCCATTGCGCGGAGAAGTTGGTCGAAGCGATGTTTCGTTTTGCGTTCCATTGCTACACCATTGCTGCTCGCAATTGATCCGACTCATCTACCCAAAGACGCAAATGCACTTCCGCAGCTTTGGTCTGGTCTCCAGTGACTTCTATGCTCACGAAGTACGCCCCCTTTGGAATGAAGGGGTGATAGTCAAGCGTTCCAGTGAATGGTATCGATATCCTAATCGCACTCTCGGATGACATTGGATGGGTGAATAGGTGCAGGAGTCTATCCTGCCCCCGCGCTTTCAAATCGAATATCCCGCAATCCAGTTTTAGCGGCATGTGCATGCCTGTATCTGGCACGATTGATTTAACCCGAGCGGATACATTCGAAATATAGCCGTTTCCGCTATTTACAATAGCAATTGAGATCGCGCGTCTCAGCCGCCCGTCCTTGAGTGGTTCTACGGAGACAAACGGGGGCTCATCTCTATATTGGAATTTCAGAGCGTCGAATTGTGTGTTGGGGGTCGGAGTAGCCTGATCATATGCACTATTAACTGTCGCATCGCCTTCTTGGCTAGTGCGGGCGAGGCGCATCCCCCTCCAATAAAGCACGGTTCCTATGACGATGAGACCAATGAATGGCACCCAAGTCTGAGCCGCTCTGAGAGCATCAGACATAGTGATGCCGCCAATCACCCAATCGGGGATCATTGGCTTAAGAACCGAAAATATACGGTCACCCCAAATCTTGTCGCAAAGCCACCAGAATGCGCTGCCGAAATATGACGCCGGCGCTGTCTTGAGATTCCACATCTCGTATCCCTCTGCCGCATACTACTGCGGGTAGTTGAGGGGCCGGCAATACCACAAAACATGTTACATGTCCTAAGGGTATATATCTGGCCCAAATCTAGAAAGAACATATTGCGAACTTAGAACAAATAGGGTACATACTTTCATCTGATCCACCACGGTGCCATTCGTTGTCCCGCTCGCGAATCCCGTTCATAAGGAGCCCGGCCTATGTCCCAAGCTGCCCTGCGTATCGTCGAAGGATCCTCCATGGATAAGTCCAAGGCGCTGTCTGCCGCGCTGTCACAGATCGAACGCCAGTTCGGCAAGGGCTCTGTGATGAAGCTGGGCAAGAACGACAAGTCCATGGATGTGGAGGTTATCTCCTCCGGTTCGCTCGGGCTCGACATCGCGCTCGGTGTCGGGGGTCTGCCTAAGGGACGCATCGTGGAGGTTTACGGCCCGGAGTCCTCGGGCAAGACGACGCTGGCGCTGCATGCGGTCGCGGAGGCGCAAAAAAAAGGTGGCATCTGCGCCTTCATCGACGCCGAGCACGCGCTCGATCCTGTCTATGCCCGCAAGCTTGGTGTGAATGTCGACGACCTCCTGATATCGCAGCCCGATCACGGCGAGCAGGCGCTGGAGATCGCCGATACGCTGGTGCGCTCTGGTGCTGTGGATGTGCTTATCATCGATTCGGTCGCCGCACTGGTGCCGCGCGCCGAGCTCGAGGGTGAGATGGGCGACGCGCTGCCCGGACTACAGGCGCGGCTGATGAGTCAGGCGCTGCGCAAACTCACCGCCTCGATCAACAAGTCCAACACCATGGTGATCTTCATCAACCAGATCCGCATGAAGATCGGGGTGATGTATGGCTCGCCGGAGACCACAACCGGCGGCAACGCGCTGAAGTTCTATGCCTCCGTGCGCCTCGACATCCGCCGCATCGGGGCGATCAAGGAGCGCGACGAGGTCGTCGGCAATCAGACCCGCGTCAAGGTCGTGAAGAACAAGCTGGCGCCGCCTTTCAAGCAGGTCGAGTTCGACATCATGTACGGTGAGGGCATCTCCAAGATGGGAGAAATCCTCGATCTCGGCGTCAAGGCCGGCATCGTTGAAAAGTCCGGTGCCTGGTTTTCTTATGACAGTCAGCGCATGGGGCAGGGCCGCGAAAATGCAAAGGGGTTCTTGCGGGCCAATCCCGACATCACCGCCAAGGTCGAGATGGCTATCCGGCAGAATTCAGGGCTGATCGCCGAGCAGATTCTGGCCGGAAGCCCTGAGCGGGAGACCGACGATGACGAGATCGCGGAGGATTGAGTCGTTAGAGCCTTTTCGCTTCTGATGGAATCAGAAGCGAGGCTCTATAACCTTGATTTAACACGTTTTCTTCACACGAGCCGGTATCCATCCTCGGGCTTGACCCGAGGATGGATACCGGCTCGCGCGAAGAAAACGCGTCCAAAACCAGGCGGCCCGTTCAGAACCAGGTCCCAAAGAGCCGCGCTTCCAATTCCGTCAGAAGCGGAAGGCGCTGGATACACCCGTCATCTTCTACTCCGCGGCCTGTGCGTAATCTTCCATGGGCGGACAGGAGCAGACGAGATTGCGGTCGCCGTAGGCGTTGTCGACCCGTCCGACCGGACACCAGTATTTATCCGCTCGCGAGCTTCCCGACGGAAAGCAGCCCTGGGCTCGGCTGTAGGGTCGCGACCATGCGTCGTCAGCGATGTCGTGCGCGGTATGCGGCGCGTGGCGCAGCGGCGATGCCTCGACTTTCCAGCGTCCCGCCTCGATCTCGGCAATCTCGTGCCGGATCGCGATCATGGCATCGCAGAAACGGTCCAGCTCCGCCTTTGATTCGGATTCGGTCGGCTCAATCATCAGCGTGCCCGGCACCGGAAAGCTCATGGTCGGGGCATGGAAGCCGTAGTCGATCAGTCGTTTGGCGATGTCGTCCACGGTAACGCCGGTTTTGGCCTTCAGCGCGCGGGGATCGATGATGCATTCATGCGCGACCCGGCCTTTCACATTGCGGTACAGCACCGGAAAGTGCGGATCGAGCCGCTGCGCGATATAGTTGGCGTTGAGGATCGCGACTTCGGTCGCTCGTTTAAGCCCCTCGCTACCCATCATCAGGATGTAGATGTAGGAGATGGTCAGGATCGAGGCCGAGCCGAAAGGCGCCGCTGAGACCGGCCCAACCGCGGACGGTGTCGCGTCGTCGATAGCGGGGTGCCCGGGCAGGAAAGGCGCGAGATGCGCCTTCACGCCGATCGGACCCATGCCCGGTCCGCCGCCGCCGTGAGGGATGCAGAAGGTCTTGTGCAGATTGAGATGGCTGACGTCGGCGCCGTAGTCGCCGGGCCGCGACAGGCCGACCTGCGCATTCATGTTGGCGCCGTCGAGATAGACCTGTCCGCCATGGCCATGCACGATGTCACAGATTTCGCTGATGCGCTCTTCGAACACGCCGTGAGTCGACGGATAGGTGATCATGATGGCGGCGAGACGATCGGCGTGCTGCGCCGCCTTGGCCTTCAGATCGTCGACATCGACGTCACCACGGGCATCACAAGCCACGACCACGACGTCCATTCCGGCCATGTTGGCGGAGGCCGGATTGGTGCCGTGCGCGGAGGAGGGGATCAGGCACACCGTGCGATGGCCCTCGCCGCGCGCCGCGTGGTAGCCGCGGATCGCCAGAAGCCCGGCATATTCGCCCTGAGCGCCGGAGTTCGGCTGCAGCGAAACCGCATCGTAGCCGGTGATGTCGAGTAGCCATTCTTCGAAGTTCTCGAACAGCGTGAAATAGCCTTCAGCCTGCTCGGGCGGTGCGAACGGGTGCAGGTTCGCGAACGCCGCCCAGGTCAGCGGAATCATCTCCGTGGTGGCATTGAGTTTCATCGTGCAGGAGCCGAGCGGGATCATTGCGCGGTCAAGCGCGAGGTCGCGGTCACTGAGCTTTCGCATGTAGCGCAGCAACTCCGTTTCGGAGCGGTGTTCGTGAAAGACCGGATGGGTCAGATAGGCTGTCTTGCGCTTGAGATCGGCAGGCAGCAAATCGGGAGCGTGCGCTTCGACGTCGGCATAAGACCAAGTTGCGCCAAATGCGCGCCATAGCGCTTCGACAGTCTCCTCGATGGTGAGTTCGTCCAGCGCGATACCGAGCGTGCCGTCCGCGTTGATCCGGAGGTTGATGCCCTGGCTGCTCGCGCGTTTAACGATCTCGCTTTGCCGCTCGCCCGCGTTCACGGTCAGCGTATCGAAAGCCGTATTGTTGAGCGGAGCGAAACCGAGTCTCGTCAATCCCGCCGCCAACGTCGCGGTGTGCCGGTGCACGGTGCGCGCGATCTGCGCCAGTCCTTCCGGACCATGATAGACCGCGTACATCGAGGAGATCACCGCCAGCAGCACCTGCGCCGTGCAGATGTTGGAGGTGGCTTTCTCGCGGCGAATGTGTTGCTCGCGGGTCTGCAAGGCAAGGCGATAGGCCGGCGTCCCGCGCGAATCCACCGACAGTCCGACAAGACGGCCGGGCAGCAGCCGTTTCAGCGCGCCGCAGACCGCCATGTAGGCGGCGTGCGGGCCGCCATAGCCCATCGGCACGCCGAAGCGCTGCCCGGAGCCGATGGCGATGTCGGCGCCGAGCACGCCGGGCGAGGTCAGCAGCGTGAGCGCCAGCAGGTCCGCTGCGACCACAGCAAGGCCGCCTTTCGCCTTGATCGCGGCGATGGCCGGGCGCAGGTCGCGCACAACGCCGGATGTGCCGGGATATTGCAGCACGGCGCCGAATACGTCCGCCTTGTCGAGATCGTGCAACGGATCGCCGGTGACGATCGTCCAGCCCAGCGGCTCGGCGCGGGTGCGCAGCACGGCCAGGGTCTGCGGATGCACTTCATGATCAACGAAGAACGCTTTTGTTTTCACCGATGACGCCCGCTCCGCGAGCGCCATCGCCTCCGCCGCCGCGGTTGCCTCATCCAGCAGCGACGCATTGGCGACGTCGAGGCCGGTGAGGTCGCAGATCATGGTCTGGAAATTGAACAGCGCCTCCAGCCGGCCCTGGCTGATTTCCGGCTGATAGGGCGTATAGGCCGTGTACCACGCCGGATTTTCCAGAATGTTGCGCTGGATCACCGCAGGCAGGATCGTGCCGGAATAGCCTTGCCCGATCAGCGACGTGAGCGGCTGGTTCTGCGCCGCGAGGGCCTGCATATGCGTCAGCACTTCGGTTTCGCTAAACCCTTCGCCGAGATCGAGCGGCGCCTTCTGCCGGATCGACGGAGGCAGCGCCTCGTTCATCAGCGCCTCGAGACTCTTCGCGCCCACGGTTTCCAGCATCGCGGCGATATCGCGTGACGATGGACCGATATGGCGGCGCGCGAAGGTCGTGGCGGGCTCTTCACGGGCGATCATTGAATGGCTCCCTGGATGCCTGGATCAAAGTTATGAATGCGCTATGCCGGGCTTCGTGCCGGGCACGAAAATGCTTAAGCCGTGTGAGCCTTGTAGGCTGCCTCGTCCATCAAACCTTCGAGATCGCTCCTGTCGGCGATCCTCAGCTTGAAAATCCAGGCCTTGCCTTCGGCGTCGGAGTTGACCAGCGCGGGCTCCGCGCCGAGTGCCTCATTGACCTCCAGAACCTCGCCCGTAATCGGCGCATAGACGTCGGAAGCCGCCTTGACCGACTCGACCACCGCGGCTGCCTGGGCCTTCGTGAGCTGGCTTCCGACTTTCGGAAGCTCGACGAAGACGACGTCGCCGAGCTGAGACTGCGCGTAGCCGGTAATGCCGATCGTTGCCGTATCGCCCTCAATGCGGAGCCACTCATGGTCGGTGGTATACAAAACGGTCATGACAAATCCTCAACGCTTGTAATTGTGTGGAACGAAAGGCATCGCGCATACCCGTAGCGGCAGCCGCTGTCCGCGTACGTCTGCGAAGACGAGACCGCCCGTGGCGGCATGTGAGACCGGCAGATAGCCCATCGAGATCGGCGCGTTCAGGCTCGGCCCGAAGCCGCCCGATGTCACCGCGCCAATCGGATCGGCGGAGGCTGCATCGGCGAACAGCGGCGCGCCCTCGCGCACGGGCGCGCGGCCTTCCGGTCTCAACCCGACGCGGCGGCGGGCCGCGCCCTGCTCGAACTGGGGCAGAATGACATTGGCGCCGGGAAAACCGCCGGCGCGTGCGCCGCCGTTGCGCCGGCTTTTCTGCACCGACCATTCCAGCGCGGCCTCGATCGGCGTTGTCGTTGCGTCGATGTCGTGACCGTAAAGGCAGAGGCCGGCCTCGAGCCGCAGGCTGTCGCGAGCGCCAAGTCCGACCGGTGCGACGTCGGGATCGTCGAGCAATGCCGACACCACATCCTCGACCCAGGCCGCGGGAATCGAAATTTCGTAACCGTCCTCGCCGGTGTAGCCCGAACGCGAGACGAAGCAGGCGACGCCACCGACCTGGCGAGGACCGGCCTCCATGAATTTCATCGCCGGTGCTTCGGGACATTTCTTCGCCAGCACGGACGCCGCCTTCGGGCCCTGAAGCGCGACCAGCGCGCGATCCGCCAGGACCTCGATGGCGCAGGCATCGGAAAGGTGCTCCCGCAGATGCGCTTCGTCGGCGGCTTTGCAGGCGCCGTTGACGACCAGAAACAGGTGGTCGCCGAAATTGGCCACCATCAGGTCGTCGAGCAGGCCGCCGGCCGGATTGGTGAACTGGGCGTAGCGCTGCCGTCCCGGCGCGACCGCCACGATGTCCTGCGGCACCAGCCGCTCCAGCGCCAGCGCGGCGTCGGTGACGTCGCCGGACTTCGGCCGCAACGCGATCTGGCCCATGTGCGAGACATCGAACAGGCCGGCTTTGGCGCGGGTATGGAGATGCTCCTTCAGCACGCCGGAAGCGTACTGCACCGGCATGTCATAGCCGGCGAACGCCACCATCTTGCCGCCCCGCGCCAGATGAAGCGCGTGCAGAGGTGTTTTTTGCAGGGTCGGGGCGTCGGAAACGTGGGTCACCATCAGGGGGGGCCTCGCGGTTAAAGGGACGATTCCCTGCAAACCCGTTAGAGACCCCATCTGTCGCTGTGCCTGAGAGTATTATCCCGTCGGCGGACCCTGCGCGGACCGCCGGTCCGCAAGGGTCTCTTTCCAGATGCAACCAGTCGCGCGGTCCGTTTGCCTGAGAGTTTCCGGGGCGGTTGCTCCTTCGGCGCCAGCCTGCTTCCTCATTTAGAAAGCGGCCGATCTCTCCCGGCGCGACTAAACTAGCAGATATGAGGAAAATACGGTTTCAACAAGGCTGTCAACGCACCGCAGCATCTTTCAACGGATGATATTTGGAGCCAGCCAAGCCCCTGATCCTCCTGCCCACTTTCTGGACAGCCCGGCCACCCCCGTCTAAAAGGCGGTCGCTGGGCGAAGTATGACAGCTTTCGGGGCCGCGAGCCCTTTTGATGCGATGGAACACAATGAGCGGCGTTAACGACATCAGGTCGGCGTTTCTGAACTATTTCGCGGCCAATGATCACCAGATCGTGCCTTCGTCGCCGCTGGTTCCGCGCAACGATCCGACGCTGATGTTCACCAATGCGGGCATGGTGCAGTTCAAGAACGTCTTCACGGGCGTCGAAAAGCGGCCCTATCAGCGCGCCACCACTTCGCAGAAATGCGTGCGAGCCGGCGGCAAGCACAATGATCTCGACAATGTCGGCTACACCGCGCGGCATCACACCTTCTTCGAGATGCTCGGCAACTTCTCATTCGGCGACTACTTCAAGGACCGCGCGATCGAGCTGGCATGGAAGCTCGTCACCCAGGAGTTCGGCCTGCCGAAGGACAGGCTCACCGCCACCGTCTACATCGACGACGACGAGGCGTTCGACCTCTGGAAGAAGATCGCGGGCCTGCCGGAATCCCGCATTATCCGCATCGCTGGCTCGGACAATTTCTGGCAGATGGGCGACACCGGTCCGTGCGGCCCTTGCTCGGAGATATTCTACGATCACGGCGACAGGATTCCCGGCGGGCCTCCGGGATCGCTGGAGCAGGATGGCGATCGTTTCGTCGAAATCTGGAATCTCGTGTTCATGCAATACGAGAAGCTGCCGGACGGCAGCCGCCCGAACCTGCCGAAGCCGTCGATCGACACCGGCGCCGGGCTCGAGCGCGTGGCCGCCGTGCTTCAGGGCAAGCACGACAATTATGACATCGACCTGTTCGTGGCGCTGATCCGTGCCGCGGCCGATCTGACCGGCGCGGACCCGCAAGGTCCGATGAAGGCGTCGCTGCGCGTGATCGCCGATCACCTGCGCGCATCCTCATTCCTGATCGCCGACGGCGTGCTGCCGTCGAACGAAGGCCGGGGCTATGTGCTGCGCCGGATCATGCGCCGCGCGATGCGTCATGCCCAGTTGCTCGGCGCGAGGGAGCCGCTGATGTGGCGGCTGGTGGGCGTGCTGGTGCGCGAGATGGGAGAGGCCTTTCCCGAGTTGCAGCGCGCGCGGTCGCTGATCGAGGAGACGCTACGGTTGGAGGAGACTCGCTTTCGCAAGACGCTGGAGCGCGGGCTCTCCATTCTCGACGAGAAGAGCGTGTCGCTGAAGAAGGGCGACATGTTCGACGGCGAGACCGCGTTCACGCTGTATGACACTTATGGCTTTCCGCTCGATCTCACTCAGGACGCGCTGCGCGCGCGTGGCATCGGCGTGGATCTGGCGTCGTTCACCGACGCGATGGAGCAACAGAAGGCCAAGGCGCGGGCATCCTGGTCTGGCTCGGGCGAGGCTGCGACCGAGTCGATCTGGTTTCCATTGCGCGAGAAGCTCGGCGCGACCGAGTTTCTCGGCTACGAGACCGAGGCCGCCGAAGGCGTCGTCGCTGCGCTCGTGAAGGACGGCGAGGAAGCCGATACCCTCAAGGCCGGCGAGAGCGGGGCCATCGTTCTGAACCAGACACCGTTCTATGGGGAATCCGGTGGGCAGGTCGGTGACACCGGCGTTCTCATCGCTGATGGCGTGCGCTTTCGTGTCACCGACACGCAGAAGAAAGCGGGCGATCTGTTTGTGCATCTCGGCACCGTCGAGCAGGGGACGCTCACGCCCGGCATGGCGCTGGCGCTGGAGGTCGATCACGACCGCCGCTCCGCGATCCGCGCCAACCATTCGGCGACCCATCTGCTGCACGAGGCGCTGCGGCAGGTGCTCGGCGATCACATCGCGCAGCGCGGATCGCTGGTCGCGCCCGAGCGGCTGCGCTTCGACTTCGCCCACAACAAGCCGATCAGCGCGGACGAGCTGCGCCGCATCGAGGACATCGCTAACGATGTCGTGCTGGAGAACGGCGAAGTGACGACGCGGCTGATGGCGGTTGACGACGCGCGCGAGGCGGGCGCGCGGGCGCTGTTCGGCGAAAAATACGGCGACGAGGTGCGCGTGGTGTCCATGGGCGGCACGGACCGGCACGGCGCCGCGAGCAATGCGCTCGGCTGGTCGGTCGAACTCTGCGGCGGCACCCATGTGAAGCGTACCGGCGATATCGGCCTGATCTCGGTGGTTGGCGAAAGCGCGGTGGCGTCAGGCGTACGCCGGATCGAGGCGCTCACCGGGCATCAGGCTCGCCATCACGCCAACCACGCCATCCAGCTCGCGAAGACCGCGGCCGGCGAATTACGCACCTCGCTCGACGACGTGCCCGCGCGGATCGCATCGCTGATGGAGGAGCGCAAGAAGCTCGAACGCGAGTTGTCCGAGGCTCGCAAGAAGCTCGCCATGGGCGGGGCCGCGAGCGCATCCTCCGGCGCGACGACGGGTGTGCGCGATGTCGGCGGTATCAAGCTGATGGCGCGTTCGGTCGAAGGCATCGAGATCAAGGATCTCAAGAGCCTCGCGGATCAGGGCAAGAAGCAACTCGGCTCGGGCGTGGTCGCGCTGGTCGCGACCAGCGACGATGGCAAGGCCAGCGTGGTCGTCGGCGTGACGCCCGATCTCGTGACCCGCTTCTCGGCGGTCGATCTCGTCCGCAAGGCGTCCGAGGTGCTCGGCGGCAAGGGCGGCGGCGGCAAGCCGGATATGGCGCAGGCCGGCGGTCCCGATGGGGCCAAGGCGGGCGCGGCGCTCGACGCCATCGCCGCTGCGATGGGCGCGTAGAGCGCGATCCGCTCAAGTTAAATCGGATTGCGCGCACAGATGGTCTTCACCGTCGTGCCCGCGCTTGTTGCGGGCATCCGCGTCTTCGCAGCGTATGCAAACAAGACGTGGATGGCCGGGACAAGCCCGGCCATGACGGGAACGGATGGATGGCTGCTTCAGCCCATCGCCTTGGTCAGATTGTCGGCCACCTTGTCGAGGAAGCCGGTGGTGGAGAGCCAGCGCTGGTCTGGGCCGACCAGAAGCGCGAGGTCCTTTGTCATGAAGCCGGCCTCGACGGTGTCGACGCAGACCTTCTCCAGCGTGGTCGCGAAATTCGCCAGCGCCTCGTTGTCGTCGAGCTTGGCGCGATGCGATAGGCCGCGCGTCCATGCGAAAATCGAGGCGATCGAGTTCGTCGAGGTCTCCTTGCCCTTCTGATGCTCGCGATAGTGTCGCGTCACGGTGCCATGGGCGGCTTCCGCCTCGACCGTCTGGCCGTCCGGCGTCAGCAGCACTGAAGTCATCAGGCCAAGCGAGCCGTAGCCTTGCGCCACCGTGTCCGACTGTACGTCGCCGTCGTAATTCTTGCAGGCCCAGACATAGCCGCCGGACCATTTCAGCGCCGAAGCCACCATATCGTCGATCAGACGATGCTCGTAGGTCAGGCCCTTGGCCTCGAAGTCCTTCTTGAATTCCCGGTCGTAGATATCCTGGAAGATATCCTTGAAGCGGCCGTCATAGACCTTGAGGATGGTGTTCTTGGTCGAGAGGTAGACGGGGAAGCCGCGCTGCAGGCCGTAATTGAACGAAGCGCGCGCGAAATCGATGATGGAATCGTCGATATTAAACATCCCCATCGCGACTCCGGGGCCGGGCGTCTTGAACACCTCGCGCTCGATCACCGCGCCGTCCTCGCCGACGAACGTCATGCTCAGCGTTCCCTTGCCCGGAAACCTGATGTCGGTGGCGCGATACTGGTCGCCATAGGCATGGCGGCCGATGATGATCGGCTTGGTCCAGCCGGGGACGAGGCGGGGCACGTTCTTGCAGATGATCGGCTCGCGGAAGATCACCCCGCCGAGGATATTGCGGATGGTGCCGTTCGGCGACTTCCACATATGCTTGAGGCCGAATTCCTTCACCCGCGCCTCGTCGGGGGTGATGGTGGCGCACTTCACGCCGACGCCCACTTTCTTGATGGCGTTGGCCGCCTCGACGGTGATCCGATCGTCGGTCTCGTCGCGGGACTCCATCCCCAGGTCGAAATACATCAGGTCGATATCCAGGAACGGATGAATCAACTTATCCTTGATGTATTGCCAGATGATCCGGGTCATCTCGTCGCCATCAAGTTCGACGACGGGATTGGTCACCTTGATTTTTGCCATGGGAGATCGGGCCTTTTCGGAAAATAGCTGCGCTTCGGAAGGAGATAGGTCGGGCTATAACATCGCGAGGGCGCAGGCGAAAGCCGAGCCGGCCGTGTGACGGGGCTGATTTCGCCGGACGTTCCGGCGCTTTCCCGCCAAGCCTTCTCCCATCACCTTGATGGGCAGATCTCACCCTCCGCCGGAAATTCAGGATGGCTTCATAAGCTCATTATTTGACTTGAGAAAAAGCCATAGCGCGTATTCCGCAAAAGTGGGTACCGGTTTTGCGATCAGAATACGCGCACATTATTGATTGAGAGCACTTTCTCACGGCTAACCCGATTCCACTTAGCCGGAAAATGCTCTAGAGC
>NZ_BJNF01000032.1 GCF_006539545.1 Nitrobacter winogradskyi | reverse complement strand
ACCGCTCTAAAGGCGCGATCGAAGACGCGGCAAGCCGCCATTGAACCAGAATCTCAGCTTGAATTGAAAGAACGAGGCAGGATGTCCGGCACCGACAGGACGAAAACCGGAATCGACGTCGTCGGCCCCACCGTGATTCTGGTCGAGCCGCAGCTTGGCGAGAATATCGGCATGGCGGCGCGCGCCATGGGCAATTTCGCCCTGACGCGGCTGCGCATCGTCAACCCGCGAGACGGCTGGCCTAATATCGCGGCGCAGCGCGCGGCGGCGGGCGCCGACCACATCCTCTCCCGCGTTGAGCTGTTCGATACCGTGGCCGAGGCGGTCGCCGACTGCACGCTGCTGTTCGCGACCACCGCGCGCGCCCACGATCAGGCCAAGCCCGTGGTGGCGCCGGAAGCTGCGGCGGTCGAGGCGACCGCGCAGATCGCGACAGGCGGCCACGTCGGCATCCTGTTCGGCCGCGAACGCGCCGGCCTGTTGAACGAGGAGGTGGCGATGGCGGATCGCATCATCACCTATCCCGTCAATCCGGGCTTCGCCTCACTCAACCTGGCGCAGGCCGTGCTGCTGATGGGTTACGAGTGGTTCAAGCTGGTGACGCGAGGCGAATTGCCGTTCGCGATGCCGGAACGCTCCGAGCGCGCCTCCCAGCACCAGATGCAGGCGTTCTTCGACAATCTCGTCAGCGAGCTCGACAAGGTGGAATTTCTCCGTCCTCCCGAAAAGCGCGACACCATGCTGGTCAACCTGCGCAACATTTTCACCCGCATGGAGCCGACCAAGCAGGATATGCACACGCTTCATGGGGTAGTCATGGCGATCGCGGAAGGGCGCAAGGGACCGGCCAAGGGCGGCGTGCTCGACGGCGCGCAGGCGACGCGGCTGCGGGCGCTGCTGGCCGAGCAGGGGGCGGGAGGAGCGTCCGCCGACAGCAGCAGCACCGTGCGTGGCCTCGCGCGGCTGCTGCGCCGTAATCCCACCGATGCCGAGCGCATCCTCTGGCAGGCGCTGACGCGCGACCGCCGCTTCGCCGGTCAGTTCAAGCGGCAGACCCCGGTCGGGCGGCACATCCCGGACTTCGTGTCATTCGTGCAGCGCGTTGCGATCGAACTGGTCAACGCGGACGAGAGCGACACTATCGCGCGCGACCGCGCCGCGCGATCGGCATGGCTCGCCGAACGCGGCTATCGTGTGGTGGAGATCGAGGCGGCGACGGTGGAAAGCGATCTGGCGGTTGTGTTGGATGATCTGGCGGGGAGGATGGGGGATGAGGCGGATGGTAAGGCCTAGGTTGCCACATCAACCGAAGCGCCCTTGAATCGGGCATTGGTTGCGTAAATTCAGGTCAGATATCCTTAGTTCCGCTGCTTTTCTCGATCCGTCGCTGAGTTTATCGGCAATCCTGTTCCAGCATGCACCAGCAGGGCTAAAATCTGCTCGGCTTAGATGGGCTGGCAGCAAGTGGAAGCAGACGAGTTAAGGCATTCGGAATCGTCGGCCAAGAACGTGTTTACGGCTGTATGGCAAATGCAGCAAAGTTCTCTTAAACTAGCGCCGGAGAAACACGTGGACGCATATTTTTCAGCAGACGTGGAGACAGACGGGCCGATTCCGGGACCGTACTCGCTGCTGTCGTTTGCAATCGTGTATGCCGGGTCATACGACGGTCGTCGCTTTTCCAGACCGTCCGATAGCCAAAATTTTATTTACCGTGAGCTTAAGCCGATATCAGGTGAGTTTCAAACAGAAGCTCTCCGGATCAATGGATTAGATAGGTCACGATTATTGGTAGAGGGGATGTCACCAGCAGATGCTATGTCGCAAGCGTCAAGGTGGGTGCGTGAAATAGCTGGTGATAGGACGCCGGTGCTAGTCGCGTATCCGCTCAGCTTTGATTGGTCGTGGCTGTATTGGTATTTCATTCAATACTGCGAGAGTGGCTCGCCGTTTGGATATTCTAGATGCTTCGACATTAAAACAGCGCTTGCGGTCAAATCAGGCCTTCCAATCTCTGAAGCGGGCCGTTCGCATCTGCCTCCTTTGTTGCGTTCTACTCATCAAAATACACACCACGCCGTGGACGACGCCAAAGCACAGGCGGAAATTTTTGCGAATATTTTTGAATGGGAGGGAGTTCTTGCGAGAGTTGGAAAGACGTCGGTCTGAAACAGCGTCGCGTTTGGCCAATCTGAGGGTAAAATTAGAAGCAGCAGAGGAAATGGTCAGCGGTAAAGCGTGTGTGTATACGACTGGATCTTTTGGAAGAGGTGACGCCAGTCCTTACAGCGATTTGGACTTATTTATTGTTGGCCGACTGGACGACGACAAGGAGGAGGAACCGACTAGCGCGCTTAAACGCCTAGATGATGTTTTGGTGCGAGCGGACCTCGTCCGTGCTACTCGTGATTTGAAAATTCCAGACTTTGACGGGGACGGAAAATATTTAGTTCACTATTCTATTGCGGACTTAACGAAAACACTCGGACATCCAGAGGACGACGTTACAAACACTTTTACTGCACGCTTGCTGCTATTGCTAGAAAGCAGCCCACTCTTAGGACGATCAGTTTATGAATCCATTACACGCGATGTTATTGCGCGGTACTGGCAAGACTTTTCCGATCATGAAGCTTCATTCATACCTGGTTTTTTAGCAAACGATATCCTCCGCCTTTGGCGGACATTCTGTGTGAATTACGAAGTGCGTACTGCAAGTACCTCAGTCGAAAAGAAAGCCAAGAGAAAAGTAAAAAACTTTAAACTTAAGCACAGCCGACTTCTCACCTGCTTCTCGGCTCTCTTATTTCTTTTAAATGTATTTAGGCTCAACAAAACTGTTCGAAGCGAAGATGCGGTGGAGATGATCAAATTGAGTCCAACCCAGCGGTTAGAGAAGATTGCTGGAATGCATGCAGACATGAGCGTTCAATCTTGCGTTTCAAAGCTGCTAGACCAATATGATGCCTTTCTCGAAATGACGAACCACAGCGAGCTGGAATTAGTCAGCATCTTTCAGGATGGAGTGCGCTATCAACCCTACAAAGAACGAGGTCACGCATTCGGAAATACTATGTTTAATGCGGTAAATTTGGTTGGGGATGGGAGCCTCTTTCACCGGATTCTTACGGTCTGAAATGGCGTGGTAGTGGGATTCTCCACACATGCTGTAGGCGTGACTTACCGTCTACCTCCTCCTCTTCCCCCTCTGCCGCAGCGCCGGATGATCCTTCTTCACCGGCAAATTCGCATCGATCACCAAATCCAAAGCCTCCTGCGGAGCGCGGTCGATGTCGACGCCGCCGCGGTGCATGTCCTTCAGCGCGGCCCGGATCGCTTCGTCGCGCGAAAGCCGGTCGCGCCCGGTCTCCGCTCGGCTCAGCAATTTACGCCGACCGCAGCGTCCCTGCGCCTCGAGCCGTGCCATTTTCAGGGCTTGGAGGGCCTGCATCAGCTTGTCGAGATCGACGCCCGGCGTCTCCTCTAACTCGCGCACCATGCGCTCGGCGAGCGCCTGCAGTCGTTCGGCCAATAGGCGCAGCTTCAGGCGTCGTCCGGCGCGGGCAGTTGGCACGGTGTCCGTCGCGCGCGGCGCAAAGGCTGGACGTTGCCAGCCTGAATTGCGGGCCCAGAAGGAAATGGTGCCCTGGCTGATCCCGGTTTTGGCTGCGATCGCGCGCTGCGAGAGGGTGGTCGTTTCGATCAGACGGCGGATGAGGGCTACCGTCGAATCCGCATGCAACCGCCGCGAGCCGCGTGGCCGGGAATCCGCATTGATCGCGGGCGGCCCCTCCGTTGGTTCGTCTGGTTTCACGCGAAGACGGGTGAGGGTGGGAGGCGTGCGAGGCAGGATCATGCGTCGGAATATAATCCTACAGGGTCGTTCGAGCAAGCGCGGAGGTTTTAAGTTTCGTCCCGCCTCATGGGTCACTGCGCGCGTTATGGCGGGTGCCCGCTTATGGGGCATCCGCTGCGCAAATTATGGTCAATCGCTCGCTTCTCGGTGGCTTCCAGCGTCAATCAAGGCCTTGTTGCCCGCATTCCACGCCGAATCCGCCATGGCACGGGCATTGCAATGGATGGGGGGTCCAAGGCTAGCTTTTCAGACGGGAGACAAAGATGAAGCGATCCGACCTCACCGAAAAGATTCTCGACATCAAGCGCGAGAAGGAATGGAGCTGGTCATACATCGCCGGTGAGATCGGCGGTTGTTCCGACATTTTGATCGTCAGCGCATTGCTCGGCCATATGAAGCTGACCAAGTCGCAGGCGGCGGTTGCCGGAAAGCTGTTCGGCCTCTCCAAGACGGAAATCGCGATGCTCAACGAGGTGCCTGTGCGCGGCGCGGGCGTTCCAATGCCGCCGACCGATCCCTTGATCTACCGCCTGTACGAACTGGTGATGATCAACGGACCCGCGCTGAAAGTGCTGATCGAGGAAGAGTTTGGCGATGGCATCATGTCGGCGATCGACTTCGACCTGGAGCTTGCGCGCGTCGCCAGCCCGAAGGGCGATCGCGTCAAGATCGGCATGTGCGGCAAGTTCCTTCCGTTCAAGTATACCGCCGCCAGCGAGCAGCATCGAGAGCGCCACCTCGAAGAGGCCTGAGCTGGAGCGGGATGGGAAAAGTGTGGTGCGGTTTTCCGCCCGCATCCCGCGTCTCAAAATATTGGAAACGATCACGTTCATGGTTTTGGATCGATTCGATCCAAAACCATCGTGATCCAGAATCGGTTTCAACTGCGTTGAATCAGACTCCTCGCTTATCTTTTTGTTTGAGCACGATCTGATCCGAAAACCGGTTCCCACTTTGCGCTGACGCGGCCCTTCGGGTCGGGGTCATGCTCGAGTGGCTCGACCCGGCGTGGTTTATCATGAAGAGCATGGGCGATTGCGCGGCAGATCGCCCCTGAATGACCCGCGTCGCGTTCCTGAGTTCCGGTTTTTCATGCCCGCCCGGCGCAAAGCCGGGCGCGGATAGTTGCGGTCGCGAAAATAACGCGGAGGGAAGCCTTACGCCCCCGCCTTTACCTGGGCGATGGCCTCCGCAAACAGCGCATCCATTTGCGCGCGGACCTGCTGCTCGGTGAGCGCGACGCCCTTGGCGGAAAGGTCGCCCATCACCTTGCGAACCACGTCGGCGTCACCGGCTTCCTCGAAGTCGGCGGCGATGACCTCCTTCGCATAGGCATTGGCGGCGTCGCCGGTAATTCCGAGCTTCTCCGCGACCCATAATCCGAGCAGCTTGTTGCGGCGGGCCTCAGCCTTGAATTTCTGCTCCTCGTCGAGCGCGAACTTCTTCTCAAAACCTTCTTCACGCTTGTCGAATGATGTGCTCATGGCTTGGGTCCGGTTCCATTGTTGCCGAAGCTTTTATTCCGTCCGCTGGCGCGGCGGGCTTAATATCCTAGATCACATTCCTAAATAAGGAAGGGCCGATCCGGGAACAACGGGCGCAAGGTCGCAGGGTGAGGCGGGTAAAACTTCGCGCCGGACGGTCGGCATTGATTGTGCTCGGAGACTCAATCGGCTACCCTGCGAACAGGTTGGGTTCTTGTTCTGTTTCCCGTTCTTGACCGGGATTGGTCTGGGATTCCTGGCCTTCGCGGCAGCTCCGCCACGGTCACATCAAGCGCTCGGAGCACACCAACTTCATGGATTTCAACAACACACGGTACATTCCAATGAGCCGTCGGCGTCGCATTTACGAAGGCAAGGCCAAGGTGCTTTACGAAGGACCGGAGCCGGGCACCCTGATTCAACACTTCAAGGATGACGCAACCGCGTTCAACGCCAAGAAGCATCAGGTGATCGAGGGCAAGGGCGTCCTCAACAACCGGATTTCGGAGTACCTGTTCCAGCACCTCAATGACATCGGGGTGCCGACGCATTTCATCCGCCGACTCAACATGCGTGAGCAGTTGATCCGCGAGGTCGAGATCGTGCCGCTGGAAGTCGTGATCCGCAACGTCGCGGCGGGGTCGCTGTCGCAGCGGCTCGGCATCGAGGAGGGCACCCAGCTTCCGCGCTCCATCATCGAATTCTACTACAAGAACGATCAGCTCAACGACCCCATGGTGTCGGAGGAGCACGTCACGGCGTTCGGCTGGGCGACGCCGCAGGAAATCGACGACATCATGGCGCTGGCGATCCGCGTCAACGACTTCCTGACCGGGCTGTTTCTCGGTATCGGCATCCGGCTGGTCGATTTCAAGATGGAATGCGGCCGGCTGTTCGAGAATGAAATGATGCGAATCGTCGTCGCCGATGAAATATCGCCGGACTCGTGCCGGCTGTGGGACATCAAGTCGAATGAGAAGCTCGACAAGGATGTTTTCCGTCGCGATCTCGGGGGGCTGCTGGAAGCCTACACCGAAGTCGCCAAGCGGCTCGGTATTCTGATGGAGAACGAGCGGCCGATCGGCGCCGGTCCGGTGCTGGTGAAGGGTTGAGGCGACCGTGAAAGCACGCGTCACTGTTACGTTGAAAACCGGGGTTCTCGATCCGCAGGGCAAGGCCATCGAGGGGGCGTTGAAGTCGCTTGGCATCGATGGCGTCGCCAGCGTGCGCCAGGGCAAGGTGTTCGATATCGAACTCGACGGCGACAAGACGAAGGCGGAAGCCGCGCTCAAGGCCGCCGCCGACAGGCTGCTGGCGAATACCGTGATCGAGAACTATCGCGTCGAGGTTCTGGGCTAGGCGATGCCAGGCAGGCAGGGGCTCTACTCTCGTCATGGCCGGGTTTATCCCGCCCATCCACGGCTGTCTTGCCAAGCCGCAGTCAAGACGTGGATGTCCGCGACAAGTGCGGGCATGACGGAGGCCGGTTTTGTCAGAGGGTGTCACATTTCCGGATCTGGCAGATGAAATCCGCAGTTCTCGTTTTCCCCGGCATCAATCGCGAGCGCGACATGGCGCGCGCGTTGCGGCTCGTGTCCGGGCGCGAGCCCGCGATGGTGTGGCACGCGGAGACTTCTCTGCCCGAAGGCACCGATCTCGTCGTGGCGCCGGGCGGCTTTTCCTACGGCGATTACTTACGCTGTGGCGCCATCGCCGCGCGTTCGCCGGTCATGGACGCGGTGCGCGCTTTCGCGTCTGACGGTGGTCTTGTGCTCGGCGTCTGCAACGGCTTTCAGATTCTCTGCGAGTCCGGGTTGCTGCCCGGAATCCTCATGCGCAACGCGCGATTGAGGTTCATCTGCCACGACGTTCACCTGCGGGTCGAACGCTCGGACACGCCGTTCACGCGCGGCTACAATGCGGGGCAGGTGATCCGCGTGCCCGTCGCCCATGGTGAGGGCAACTATGCCGCCGACGAGGACACCGTCCGCCGTCTCGAAGGCGACGGCCGCGTGCTCTATCGTTATTGCTCGGCGTCCGGCGAGATCGACGATACGCACAATATCAACGGCGCGGCGCAGTCGATCGCCGGCATTATCAATGAGCGCGGCAACGTGCTCGGCATGATGCCGCATCCGGAAAATCACGTCGAAGACACCATGGGCTGCACCGACGGCCGCGGCCTGTTCGCGGGGCTGGTGGCGCATCTGGAGCGGGCGGCGTGAGTAACCCAGTATGATCGACATCTTTGAATATTGGAAAGATGTTGATCCGAGAACCTTAGTTCATCCGGAAGACAGACCATTTTTTGACAGCAATAAGCATCGTCTTTGTTTGTCTTGTCTGCCAGTTCCCTATTACGGACCACTCAAAACGGCAAAGATTGTTCTTCTGTATTTGAATCCTGGGCTTACACAACGAGATATTGTCGCTGCATCAGATCCGACTGAGCAAGATTTTTTTTGGCGACAGAGACAAGGCTATGAATATTTGCGTGATCAGGAGGGCCGGAAAGAGAAATCTTGGTGGTTCTTGCGCACGAAGTATTTTGGACTTGAAACGGAGTTTATTCGCAAAAACCTCGCTGTCGTTCAGCTTTGCGCGTATCATTCTCAATCGTTCAAAGATTGGTCGCTGTTGACAAAGTTGCCATCGTGCAAAGTGGCGTTTGAGTGGACGCAAAATTTTCTTATCCCGCAAGCTAAGCGAGGAGAGCGTATAGTAGTTTGCCTCCGCTCACCAAAGTATTGGGGGCTGGAAGCTGGTCGCAAATATGAAGGGCAGCTTTTTTCTCCCAAGACCACCCGGCAAGGATTGGCGCTTTTAAGTGAACGTGCCGAATTAGTCCCGGCTATAAAAGCCTTCTTTGCTGATGAGTCACGCCGTCTTCCTGATCGGCTTGATCGTACCAGAGAATCAAAATAGGCGGCGCTTACAGTGCGACAGTACACCACGCAAAAGCGCGGCGGCGGATAACCATGAGGAAGCGCGGAATCGACCAGTATAAGGCGTTTTTCTGCACGTCCCATCGCCCTAATGAGGTAGATCGAGTCAGTACCCATGAGCCGCAACGAACCTCCAATCACGCCTGAACTCGTCGCCTCGCACGGCCTCAAGCCGGACGAGTATGAGCGCATCCTGAAGCTGCTTGGCCGGACGCCGACATTCACCGAACTCGGTATCTTCTCGGCGATGTGGAACGAGCACTGCTCGTACAAGTCCTCGCGCATCCATCTGCGCGGGCTGCCGACGAAGGCGCCTTGGGTGATCCAGGGCCCCGGCGAGAATGCCGGCGTCATCGACATCGGCGACGGGCAGGCGGTGGTGTTCAAGATGGAGAGCCACAACCATCCGAGCTACATCGAGCCCTATCAGGGTGCGACCACCGGCGTCGGCGGCATCCTGCGCGATGTCTTCACCATGGGCGCGCGCCCGATTGCCTGCCTTAACGCGCTGAGCTTCGGTGATCCGTCGCATCCGAAAACGCGGCATCTGGTATCGGGCGTCGTCGCGGGCGTCGGTGGCTACGGTAACTCGTTCGGGGTGCCGACCGTGGGCGGGCAGGTGCGCTTTCACACCCGCTATGACGGCAACATCCTCGTCAACGCCATGGCGGTGGGTCTCGCCGATGCCGACAAGATTTTCTATGCGGCGGCGTCCGGCGTGAACATGCCGATCGTCTATCTCGGCTCCAAGACCGGCCGCGACGGCATCCACGGCGCGACCATGGCGTCGGCCGAGTTCGATGACGACAGTGAGGAGAAGCGCCCGACCGTTCAGGTCGGCGATCCCTTCGCCGAAAAGCTTCTGCTGGAAGCCTGCCTCGAAATCATGGCGAAAGGCTGCGTCGTCGCCATCCAGGACATGGGCGCGGCGGGGCTGACGTGCTCGGCCGTGGAAATGGGCGCCAAGGGCGATCTCGGCGTCGATCTCGATCTCGACAGCGTGCCGACGCGCGAAACCGGCATGAGCGCCTACGAGATGATGCTTTCGGAAAGCCAGGAGCGGATGCTCATGGTGCTCAAGCCCGAGAAGGAAAAGGAAGCGGAGGCGATCTTCAGGAAGTGGGGGCTCGATTTCGCGATTGTCGGCTCCACCACGCCGAGCAGGCGCTTCGTGGTCCGGCACGGCGGCGATGTGATGGCCGACCTGCCGATCAAGGAGCTTGAATCGGAAGCGCCCTTGTATGACCGGCCGCATGTGCCGTCGCCGCAGTTACCCGTCATTCAGGCGCGCGAGGTTGCGCCGTCCCTGACGACAGCCGACGCGCTGGAGAAGCTGCTCGCGATGCCCGAACTGTGCTCGAAACGCTGGGTATGGGAGCAGTACGACCATGTCATCGGCGGCAACACCGTGCAGCGTCCCGGCGGCGATGCGGCGGTGGTGCGTGTCGAGGACGGACCGAAGGGGCTCGCGCTTACGGTCGATGTGACGCCGCGCTATTGCGAGGCCGATCCGTTTGAGGGCGGCAAACAGGCGGTGGCCGAAGCCTGGCGCAACATCACGGCGGTCGGTGGGCGTCCGCTGGCGATCACCGACAACCTGAACTTCGGCAATCCGGAACGGCCTGAGAATATGGGCCAGTTCGTCGGCTGCCTGAAAGGAATCGCGGCGGCCTGCACCGCGCTGGACTTCCCGGTCGTGTCCGGCAACGTCTCGCTCTACAACGAGACCAACGGCCGCGGCATTCTGCCGACGCCCTCGATCGGTGGCGTCGGCCTGCTTGATGACTTCACGAAGTCGGCCTCGCTTGCCTTCAAGGCGGAAGGGCATCCGATCCTGCTGATCGGCGACACCCAGGGATGGCTTGGCCAGTCGGTCTACCTGCGCGACATTTGTAGGCGCGAGGAGGGAGCGCCGCCGCCGGTCGATCTCGCCGCGGAAAGGCGCAATGGCGATGTGGTGCGCGGCATGATCCACGCCGGCACCGCGACGGCTGTTCATGACGTTTCCGACGGGGGGCTTCTTGTCGCGCTGGCAGAAATGGCGATGGCTGATGGCATCGGCGCGGTACTCGATGCCGCCCCGGCGGCGATCGTGCCGTACGCGTGGTGGTTCGGCGAGGATCAGGCGCGCTATATCGTGACCGTTCACGAACGGGATCTGTTGAGCGTTTTTACCAAGCTCAAGGCGGTGAACGTGCCATGCATTCAGATCGGGCTCACGGGTGGCCATGAGATCGCTATCGCAGGCGAGCGCGCTGTCGACCTCAAGGTCTTGCGGCGCGGCTTTGAAAGCTGGCTGCCGGACTACATGGCCGGAAAGCCGTGATGTGCCGGGAGATGACGTATGGCGCACGCGGTTGCGGCGAACACGCAGGCGCGGGGCGGCTTGCCGCGGCCGTCTTGCGGTTGAACCGGTTCGTGCAAATATAAGGCCCACCACGGCGTGACTGGACCGCGCGGCCGCGTTAAGCTCGGCGGCCGTTTGCGGGGATTCCGGTGCTTTATTGGGAACGCGGCGGATTTGGGAGACACTTTGAGATGGCGATGGAAGCGCGGGATATCGAGTCGATGATCAAGGAAGCGATTCCGGACGCCCAGGTGACAATCCAGGATCTCGCGGGTGACGGCAACCACTACTCGGCGACCGTGATCTCGGAGTCGTTCCGCGGCAAATCGCGGGTGCAGCAGCATCAGCTCGTCTACCAGTCGCTGAAGGGTCAGATGGGCGGCGTCCTCCACGCTTTGGCCTTGCAGACCGGCGTGCCGGAGTAGCCGTCGTCAGCACACCAGCGCGTGAACCGAAAACATCCCCTCCGGGTCGGTCCACGCGGCCACAGGCATCCAGCCAGACCCTCTCGCCAGGGCGTTGAATCGCTCGATGCTGTACTTGTAGCTGCTTTCAGTGTGGATGCTTTCGCCGGCGCGGAAGGCAAAGCTGTGGCCGTGCAAGCGGGCCGTCTGCGGCTTTTTGCTGACGAGATGCATCTCGATCCGGTGACGCTCCCGGTTGTAAATCGCGCGATGGGCGAACGCGGCCAGATCGAAGTTACCGCCGAGTTCGCGATTGACGCGAGCCAGCATGTTCAGGTTGAAGCGTGCGGTGACGCCGGCAGCATCGTTATAGGCCTCGTACATCCTCCGTTCGTTCTTTTCGAGATCGATGCCGATCAGCATGTATGCGCCTTCACCCAGGATATCGCGCGCGCCACGCAGGAAGCGGTTGGCTTCGTGAGGCTCGAAATTGCCCAGTGTCGATCCGGGGAAGAATCCGACCTTCGGCATGGTCGCGACCTGATCGGGTAGACGGAAGGGCGCGGTAAAGTCGGCCGTCACCGGATGGATTTCGAGATGCGGAAAGTCTTTTCGCAAGCCGCGGGCCTGCGCGTTGAGAAAGTCACCCGAAATGTCCACCGGCACATAGGCGGCGAATTCACATGCGGCCAGCAATAGCCGCGCTTTGGTGGGAGCGCCGGCGCCGAATTCCACCAGCGCCGCATGTTGAGGAATGATCGAAGCGATTTCAGCCGACCGGTCGCGCAGAATGCCCAGTTCGGTGCGGGTCGGATAATATTCGGGAAGCCGGGTGATCTGTTCAAACAGCTCGGAGCCCGCGGCGTCATAGAAATACTTTGGCGGGAGTTGTTTCGGATGGTGAGTCAATCCCGCGATCGCATCACGCGCAAATGTTCGTCTGCTTTCGTTGGATCCTGTTTCGTTGGATCGTGGCGTACCGGAAAAAGTGGCCGCATCCGGATTCATCATAGTGCCCCCTGCGTCGCGACGCGTGTGAGTTGACGGCGATCAGACGCCGTAGTCGGCGAGGCGCAGACCGGTGAATTGCCAGCGCTGATGCGGGTAAAAGAAGTTTCGGTAGCTGACGCGACTGTGCCGCTCCGGTGTCGCCAGCGACGAGCCGCGCAGAACAATCTGGTTGACCATGAACTTGCCGTTGTATTCTCCGAGCGTATCGCGACTTGCGCGATATCCCGGATAGGGCGCGTAGGCGCTTCGCGTCCATTGCCAGGCCACGCCGAACGCGTTGTCGAGATGTCCGGCCCTCGCCGCGACTTCCCATTCCATCTCGGTCGGCAGATGCTTGCCGCTCCAGCGCGCGAAAGCATCGGCTTCGTAATAGCTGACATGACAGACGGGAGCGTTCGGATCGAGCGGCCGCAAGCCGCCCAGCGTCATGACCTGCCAGCCATCGTCCGTCTTTCGCCAGTAGGCCGGAGCTTCCCACGCTTCGCTGGCCGCGGCGGAGAAGCCGTCCATCAACCATAACCTGGCGTCGCGATAACCGCCGTCGTCCATGAAAGCGAGCCAATCCGCATTGGTGACGAGACCGCGCGCGAGTTTGACCGGGCCGACCAGAACGCGATGGGCCGGCTTCTCATTGTCGAAATGGAAGCTGTCGCCCTGATGTCCTATGGTGTGGATGCCCTGATTCAGCGTGATCCATCCGCCGCCTGCGTGCGGCCTGGGAAACGGCCACGACGTGTCATAGGCGGGGGCAACCGGATTTTGTGCGAAGGCGTGCAGGATGTCCGTCAGCATCAGTTCCTGATGCTGCTGTTCGTGATTGAGGCCGGCTTCGATCAGCGGCGTCAGTCCGGCCAGCGCGTCGTCATCCGCTTCCTTGAGGAATCGGACGACCGCGGCGTCGACGTGCCGGCGATAGGCGGTGATCTCTTCCGCGCCGGGACGGGTCAGGAGCCCCCTCTGAGCGCGCGCGTGACGCGGGCCGGCGCTCACGTAATACGAGTTGAACAGGAAGGCGTAATCAGGATGGAACTGGACATAGCCGGGACTGTGCGGCGCCAGCAGGAACTGTTCCCAGAACCAGGTGGTGTGAGCGCGGTGCCATTTCGCCGGACTGGCGTCCGGCATTGACTGCACCATCTGATCTTCCGGCGTCAGCGGCTTCGCGCGCCGCTCGGTCTCGTTCCGGACCGTTAGAAATGCCTCCACGACGTCATCGGCCAGCCCCCTCGAAGCGGCAGGCGAGACACCGGGAGCCGCCCCGGCGGCAGATGCAGGATTCGCCACAGAACTCTCCAGTTTGGAGAGGAACGTTGCTCCGGAGAATGGGTTCCGTGGAATAGTCCGTTTGGTTGAAGGCCAGTTGCAGCACCGTCATTCCATTTCAGGAAGCCACGACGGCAACGCATAGGACAGCCCAGGCAATTTACTTTGTTGCACAACGATTTCGGGCTATATACATGCCAAACTGGACAGGGCCGCTCGCGGCTCCATAAACTCGCGGCCAAAAGGATCTGACGATGAGCATTAAGGAAACCATCGAGAACGAACTGAAGTCGAACGACGTCGTGCTGTTCATGAAGGGCACGCCGCAGTTTCCCCAATGCGGTTTTTCGGGGCAGGTGATTCAGATTCTCGACCACGTCGGCGTCGGCTACAAGGGCCTGAACGTTCTTGAATCTCCCGAACTGCGCGACGGCATCAAGACCTATTCGAGCTGGCCGACCATTCCGCAACTGTACGTCAAGGGTGAATTCATCGGCGGCTGCGACATCGTTCGCGAGATGTTCCAGGCCGGCGAGCTTCAGAAGCTGCTCTCCGACAAGGGCATCGCCTTCAACACCCCGGCGTCGGCCTGACGACAGTCCGGACGCGCCGCCGGTCCGCGACGCGGTGTTATTGTTGCGGACAGCGCGGCGCGGGACATCGATGCGATCCTAGCGCGGCGGAAGGTTCTGATCGGCCATGATGGCGCGGTCATCGCTTCTTGCTCATGAGGCGTGACGCGAGACGTTGAATTCGCGGCATGAGGAACCCTGACGACAAGTGGCCGTTCTTGTGCGGGCCATTTGCGTTGCAGGGAGATCGTCCGATGAGGATACGATATGTTGCCTTGGCGATGGCGGCGACCGTGGCGGTGGCCGGTCTTGCCTATGCCGACCAGCCGGGGACCGACTGGATGCCTGCGGATCAGGTCATTGAGAAGCTGACCGCGCAGGGATACACCAACTTCAGCAAGGTCGAGGCGGACGACGGCCATTGGGAATTGGAGGCTGATCTCAAGGGTGTCCGTTACGATCTTGAGGTCGACCCGAAGAGCGGCGAGGTCACCAAGAGCAAGCCTGAGAACGATTAGAGCATGATTCCGAAAAGTGGAAACCGGTTTTTCGGATAAGATCATGCTCAATCAAAAGACAGGGCGTGAGTGATTCAACGCCGTTGAACCAGACTCTATGCTTCCAACATCAGAATCTGGCTCTATGATTTTGATTTAACGCGTTTTCTTTGCGCGAATGGTATCCCATTCTCTGGTCAGCTTCAGGGCATGCTTGCCCGGAGAACCGCTGCAGTGCAGACGCTCCACGTCGCAAAAAAAAGCCCCGGTCGTTCCGGGGCTTTTTCTTGAACCGGGATGGTGCGCGGATCAGCGCGAATAGAATTCGACGATCAGATGAGGCTCCATCTGCACCGCGAAAGGAACGTCCGCAAGCTGCGGGATGCGAATGAATTTCGCGCTTTGCTTGTTGTGGTCGGCGTCGATGAAATCAGGCACATCGCGTTCGGCGAGCTGGTTGGCTTCCAGCACCAGCGCGAGCTGCTTCGATGCATCCTTCACTTCGACGGTATCACCAACCTTTAGCTTGTAGCTCGGAATGTTGACCCGGCGGCCGTTCACCTTGACATGGCCGTGATTGATGAACTGGCGCGCGGCGAAGATGGTCGGCACGAACTTCGCGCGATAAACCACGGTGTCGAGACGGCGCTCAAGCAGGCCGATCAGGTTCTCACCCGAATCGCCCTTCATGCGGGTCGCTTCGACGTAAATCGCGTAGAATTGCCGTTCGGAAATGTTGCCGTAATAACCCTTGAGCTTCTGCTTGGCGCGAAGCTGGGTGCCGAAATCGGAGAGCTTGCCCTTGCGGCGCTGACCGTGCTGGCCCGGGCCGTATTCGCGTTTGTTGACGGGACTCTTAGGGCGGCCCCAGATGTTTTGCCCCATGCGGCGATCGATTTTGTACTTCGCCTCGTTGCGCTTAGTCATCGCGTCCTCTTGTCAAAGTTTAAGCCTGTGGATCGAGGAGACGCGCCCTCCTGTGCTGAGGATCTGGACATGGTGAAAACCGGAAGGCCGCTCTTCGGGATCATGACAAATCCGCCGCCGACAGGTCCGGCCCATAAGCTTCACAGGCGGGACCACGGGTCGCGAAACGCAACGCGGGCCGAAACCGGCCCGCGTGCAGGCGTTTTCTTAGGGACAAACCATGGTCCTGTCAAACGAAAGCAGGGGAATCCGGCCGCGGAAATCGCGTGTCGGGCGGCCTTATATCTCAGGATGCAATGGTTCATGCCGGCACGCGGCCGCCGAAGAACGGCGCCAGTGCGTCCGTCAGCGTGCGCGCGCGGCCGGAGGTGAAAATCATCTCGGGCGGACGTTCATGATCGCCGGCGGTATTCGGCTCGAGCGGCCCCAGCAGATCGACGACACGGCGGGCGATCGCCGGCGCGGGATCGATCCATGACACCGGCCATGGCGCGAGCCTGAGCATCCGGTCGAGCAGCAGCGGGTAGTGCGTGCAGGCGAGCACGATGGCATCGGTGCGCAGGCTGCCACCGTCGCCAGCCGGAACGAAACATGGCGTGATCTCGCTCAGGATGTCGGCGTCGCTGACGGGCTTGCCGCTCAGAGCGTCCTCCGCCAGGGAGGCCAGCCGCGCGGCGCCGACAAGCGTCACGGTGCAGGCTTGTGCGTGATTCCGGATCAGCGCCTGAGTGTATTCGCGTTGTACGGTCGCCCGGGTGCCGAGCACCGAGACGCGCTTGGTTTTCGATGCGGCGCAAGCCGGCTTGATCGCTGGAACCGTACCCACGAACGGCACCGGATAGGCGGCGCGCAACGGCCCCAGCACCGAGACGGACATCGTGTTGCAGGCGATCACCACGATGTCGGGGGCATGGGCGCCGATCAACTCTCCGACCAGGGGCACCACGCGCGCGATGATGTCTTCCTCGCTGAGGCGGCCATAGGGAAAGAAGGCATCGTCGGCGACGTAGATATATCGTGCGGCGGGAAGGGCGTTGACGACCTCCCGCAGCACGGTGAGGCCGCCGAGGCCGGAATCGAGAATCAGAATGGTAGGGCTGTATGACACGCGGCAATATTAGGGGATGGTCGGTTACCGCGGAGTTTTTACGGATCAGGCTGATTTGTCCATCCCGGCGGAGGCGCGCCGCGCTCCAAAGCCGGGACCCGCCGTTTGGATTACATTCATCCTTGAGAGTCACATTTTCTCAAGGAGATGCAGCCAAAACCTGACCAAACAGTCGGGGTTGGGTTCAGTCGCGTTTCAAGTTGAATGCCCGATTTGAAATCTCGAAAAAATATTCTTTACCAATGCTTTGATGATATTATTTCATCAAAAGACTAAAGCTTTAGCGCAATCCTTCGTAGACCATGAAACCGCGCGCGATCGCGAGCTTTTTCAGGGCGCGCGGGACGAAGCGTTGCGGCGGATGATTCAGATAGCGCCATGAAGTGAGGGTGAAGTCCGTCACCGGCTGCCGGCTATGCTGCATCGGCGCCAGCAAACCGGTCAGGCTGATGGGCGTATGTGCGCGATGGCTGAAGGGTAACAGCAGCAACTCGAAATGTGCGAGCGATCCGTTGCGCTCGGTAGCGGTTAGACCGGCCACCGAGACCAGCAGTTCTTCGGATACGATACCGAGCATATCGGTGATGTCATCTCGGCTTGCGGCCGCAAACAGGGCTGAAAAGTTCTCGCCCTTGAGATCGCGATCGAGCAGGGCGCAGACCCGGGTTCCGGCGACACGGAACGGATAGCCGCGCTTCGGATCGTAGGACAGTACGAAGATGTCCCCGAGCAGTTGGCGAACCGCGTTCGGTTCGATCACGCGCCGGTCCGGGGCACGCTCGCCATCCCGTTTCTCATCCCAGTACGCGAAGAATGCCCGGTTCGATGGATGTTTCATGATGCAACCGTCCTGACCGGGGCTTGAACCGGACAAATCTGTCCTGCTTCAAGGCGACCTCGGTCGCTTTCTGTTGTGCAGGAGTGGTGTTGCAGCGTCCATGCCGGGAGGGCGGCTTCCGCGTCATGCGCTCCCTAATTGTGCCGTTAACGTTAAATTCATCATGTCTCTTAAGACTTCGGTAACTTACTCATCTCACGACATTTGATGGCTGCCTGCGAAATGCGGCGTTGAGGCGTGGCGCATGAGCCTGTGGAGGGAAGCGGGTTGGGAAAAGCCCGCCGCGGCCCGGCTGCATCGGCTGTCGCCGACATCGACAGCAAGAGCCGGATTGGGGTATTAGTCCGCCTGATCCGCGCGACCGCCGGTCGAGATCGTGGTGGCATGAGACCGGATAGAGCGCCGTTCGCCGACTATCCCGTACTCGATGATGGCAGAGGCAAACGCTGAATGAGACAGGCGGGAAGAGTCGCGCGGTTTTGGGTGGCCGCTTTTGGTGTTGTGGTCGGCCTTCAATCGACCTGTATTCCGGCCCGGTCTGATGAACTCCGAGGTGGCGGCGCGGCCGTCGAAGACAACCAGTTCCGGCTGGCTCTCCTTATCAAGAACGTGGCTGGCCATGCTCGCGATGGTTTCACCATTCAGGTGAGCGAGGTCTCAGCGGAAAAGGCAGAGGTTTCGGCGGACACTCAGGTGAGCGAGACCTCGGCGGAAAAGGCGGAGGCCCCTGCTGACACTCAGGTGAACGAGGTCTCAGCGGAAAAGGAAGAGGTCCCCGCGGAAAGGGAACGAGACCACAGCGCTCGAAGTCTTAACGAGATGCTGGCCTGGTTCCTGAAGGGAGCGGCCTTGCTGACCGCCATGGTGCTTTTCTACAAAGGGCTGAAATGGTGGGTGTTACGCAATCGCGAGAGCGAGTAACATACTCGCTTTCTGTTCTTCTCGCGCGACTGTTTTGACATTGGTTTGAAAGGTTGCGTTGTCGGGAATGTCGGGCGACCTGCGATCGGGAAGGGGCCGTCTGGACCACCTTTTGATGGGTTTCATCAGCCGGATCGAACCTTGTTTGCACAATCCCCTTATGCAGCTTATTGCAGCCTATCGCCCCCTTGAGCCGTCAGGTCGCCGCCCTTGGACTCTCGCCCAGATCCATCGTCAGAACGTCCGCCGGAATCTCCGCGTGAACCGATCCTGACCCTGCCGGGGCCGTTGACCGCCTATATCGGCCTTCTGGCGGCCATTCATGTCATGTGGTCGTCTGTTCCGCCCGATCTGGAATACTGGATCATCGAGGCGTTCGGCTTCATCCCGAAGCGGTACGATCCGAGTCTCCTGGCGACGGCGTTTCCAGGAGGAAGTGGCGCCAAGGTCTGGACCTTCGTGACCTATTCGCTGCTGCACGCCAATCTCAGCCACATCGGTTTCAATATTCTGTGGTTGCTGCCCTTCGGCAGCGCGCTGGCGCGCCGTTTCGGCGGCTTCAGGTTTTTTCTTTTCATGGCGGTAGCCGCCGTCGCCGGCGCGGTCGCGCATCTCGTAACCCACGAGCATAGTATCGCACCGATGATCGGTGCGTCAGGATCGGTGTCGGGCGCGATGGCCGCGTCGATCCGGTTCGCCTTCGCGCAGGGAAGTTTTCTATCCTTCGGCCGCGGCGATGCCGACGCCGCCGCGCAGGTGCCGGCGCTGTCGTTGACGCGCGCATTGCAAAATCCCCGCGTCCTCGCGTTCCTCGCAGTCTGGTTCGGTATCAACATCATCTTTGGCATGGGATCGATCGCGATCGGCTCCGAGCCTGGCAGTGTCGCGTGGCAGGCTCACATGGGCGGCTTTATGGCAGGCCTTCTATTGTTTTCATTGTTCGATCCGGTGCCTCGTCCGGCGCGCGACGCCGACGATGCGTCTTCCGGCGCGGATCATGTCTGACGACGGCTTGCGATGCAGGCTGATTTCATTCATCATCCATTTGGTCAGGCGAGTTTGAATCCGTTCTCGTGATGGAAACGATGCCCCTGTCGGTGCGTTTCACTCGGGTTGGACGTTTAGACAAGATGGACGTTTAGCCGTCGCCTGAATGCTAAACGGCAAGGATCGCGCAAAGTGATCCCGCGCGATCCCCGAAAAGGGAAGCGACGTCCCTCAGGGAGGCCGACCATGACAGTACGTGCTATTCTCAGCGCCAAGGGTTCTCAAGTCGCAAGCGTCGACCCCGACGTGAAGCTTTCGGCGGCGCTCAAGATTTTATCTGAGCGGCAGATCGGGTCCGTTATCGTCGTGAGCGGTACGCGCATTGAGGGCATTCTGTCCGAGCGGGATGTGGTCCGCGCGCTTGACGAGCGCGGCGCGGCGGCGCTCGACCAACCGGTCAGCGCCGCCATGACCCGCAAGGTCGTTAGCTGCCGTCTGTCGGATACGGTTGCTCACCTCATGGAAGTCATGACGGCGGAAAGGTTCAGGCATCTGCCGGTGGTGGAGGAGGGCAAGTTGGTAGGCCTGGTCTCGATCGGGGACGTCGTGAAACTGCGACTTCAGCACTACGAAGCCGAGCAGGAGGCGCTACGCGACTACATCAAAATGGCCTGAGCACGTTTCCTATCAAGGCTCGGTTCCATCTTCAGGATTGGCCGCGCGAATAGTGTCCGGCACCGACCCCGGCGCGAGAACTTCGATCGCTTCCATAATTGCTTCGATCGCCCGGTCCGCAGCGCGTGTACCGTGCGCGATCAGATCGTTGGCGCGGTGGAAGTCGAACCAGCCGATCTGGCCGACTCGCGGCGAGATCAAAAGGTCCGGCGGGTCGCCGGCGAGCCGCGCCCGCGTGATTCGATCCTGCATGATGTTGAACGCGTCGGTCATGACCGACACGACGCCCGGGCGATTGCCGCCGCCGAAGAATTCGCGCTTGACCGTTCGCTCGAGCGAAAAGAACCTGCTGAAGCCTAGTCTGCTCGGCGGGGGCTCAACGACCTCCTCCTGCACGCCGTTCTGCGTGCCGTGGGAAAATATCGTGGTGCTGCGACCGAACACGTCGTTGGAGAGGTTGGCTGCAATCACGACCTCGGCGCCCAGCGCGCGGGCCGTGGAGACGGGCACCGGATTGACGAGCGCGCCATCGACCAGCCAGCGATCGCCAACCAGCATCGGCGCAAAGATGCCGGGAAGTGCATAGGACGCACGCATGGCATCGACCAGCCGCCCGTGCGTAAGCCAGATTTCATGGCCGGTGCGCACTTCCGTCGCGACGCTTGCGAACTTGAGCGGCAGTTCTTCGATCTGGATGTCACCGAGCGCATTTTCGAGCCGGGCGGTGAGCTTGGCGCCGCCGATCAACCCGGAGCCATTCAACCGGATGTCCAGGTAACTGAAGAGACTCCGAGGTTGCAGGCTGCGTGCCCACTCCTCCATGGTATCGAGACGGCCCGCGGCATAGGCGCCCCCGACGACTGCTCCGATCGACGTGCCCACCACGACATCGGGCTGGATGCCGTGCGCGATCAGGGAACGGAGAATGCCGATATGAGCGAAGCCGCGCGCGGCTCCGCCGCCGAGGGCCAGTCCGATCACGGGCCGCCTGACGCTATCCAATCCTACTTTCTGGCCGTTCGACCCGTTCTGGTCGCGACCTTTCATATCCTCCGGCACGACAGGATTCTCCGATTACCGATATCGGTTACCGCGCTTCCGGCGGACAGGGTGAGCGCAAGACAGGATCAAGTCAGGATGACGTGCCGGATGCTGCTTCGCCTGGGCGGAAATTATCACCGGACAGCGGTGTTTCAACCCGACGGGCCGGTTTTTAAGCCTTCCACAGCAGGATGCAATTCTGAACGGGTCCAGAGGCTTGAATTTGCCGTGTTTTCCGGGAAGAACCGGCACCATGATCTTCGGGGGAAATCATCGGTATCGTTCAGGCTGGCGCTCGTGGCCCTTGCTCGTGTCGGTTGCCACACTCCTCGCGACGTATCCTCACGTATCCTCGGCGCAATTGTTCAGCGAACGTCCGCCGCCGGTCCCGCCGGAATCCGTTCCGGAAGCGCCGCCGCCGGGAGCCGCGATCAGCCTCGCGCCGTCCTCAGGTCCGGCGTCCATGCCAAATCTGCCTGCGCCATTGACCCAGGCGCCGGTCGCCGCCGTTCCGCTGACTTCCTCGCCCCGGGTCGCATCTCCCGCGCAGGCGGTGCTGTCATTGACCGCGCGCTACGGCAAGGACCTGCCGCCCATCAACAGCGGGCTGATCTGGCGCGTTTATACCGACCGACCCGACGAGACCGGGGCCTTCAAGCTGGTGCGTGAAGACCGTGAAGCGACGCCCAGCATCACGCTCCCCCCGGGCGACTATGTGGTGCACGTTTCGCTGGGGCTGGTCAGCGCCGCGCGGCCCGTGACGCTCAGGTCCGACGCCGACCGAGAGTCGTTCGTGCTGCCGGCGGGCGGATTGAAAATCGAGGGGCGAGTCGGCGCATCGATGATCCCGCCCAACCAGATTTCCTTCAGTATCTACAAAGGCAGTCAGTTCGAGGGCACCGAGCGTGCGCCGCTCCTGCCCAATGCCGCCGGGGGCGACGTCATGCTTCTGCCGGAAGGCACCTACTACATTGTTTCCAACTATGGCGACGCGAACTCGGTCGTACGATCGGATATCCGTGTGCAAGCAGGGAAGCTGACCGACGTGACGATTTCCCATCGCGCCGCGGTCATTACCCTGAAGCTCGTCAGCGACAAGGGCGGGGAGGCGCTGGCGAATACGGCGTGGTCAGTCCTGACGCCCGGGGGCGACGTCATCAAGGAGTCGATCGGAGCCTTTCCCCGCGTGGTGTTGGCGGAGGGGGAATATCGCGTCATCGCCAAGAACGAAGGCAAGGTGTTCGAACGTGGCTTCGAGGTCTCCAACGGCGTTGACGGCGAAATCGAGGTTCTCGCGCGTTAAAGCATGATCCCGAAAAGCGGAAACCGGTTTTCGGACAGGATCATGCTCGAATAAAAAGCTAGGCGACGCGTCTAATTCAACGCAGTTGAAACAGGCTCTGGAGCATGATCCCGACCCGAAGGGCCGCGCCAGCGCAAAGCGGAAACCGGTTCGCGTGAAGAAGCGTGTCAGACAACAATCCGGGGTTTCACCTCTGATTGAAATCCGAAGCGAGGCTTCAGAAATTCCTACTTCGCATTCACGCCGCGCCAGCGGCCGTAACGCCAGGGCCGGTACCACGTCGCGCTGGACGGTTTCGCCACGGGAACATTATCGATGCCGGACGTTCCCCAGGGATGGCAGCGCAGAATCCGCGCCAGCGTCATCCAGCCGCCGCCCCAAAGCCCGAAACGCGCGATGGCTTCGTCGCCATAGGCTGAGCATGTCGGCAGGTGCCGGCAGTTGAACCCCACCAGCGGCGACAATGTGTGACGATAGATCCAGATCAACATCCGCCCCGCATTACGCGGCAGCCGCAGAGCGGTACGCGCACAAGCTGGGCATAACCTGGAACCTTGAAATGTCGGTCTCATGACTGCGGGGCTTTTTATTTTCGCGATAGGCGCGTTCCGCGCGAGGTTCCTCTCCCGGAACCAGGTCAGGCTGCAATTGCGCCACAAGTCGTGGAAATATCGCATGGTTTTGCGGATCATGGCAAAGGTTGTCATGGACGCTGACACGTCTCGCGGCTAATTTCATGATGTTCTGGTGACAGGTCATCGTGTTGGAGTTCTAGAAACATCGGCTGCGGGAAGGAACCGAAGTGAGGTTCGCGCAATCATCTGGCTTCTATGGACGGGCGCTTTTGTGCGCAGCAGCTTTGGGTCTCGCCTTTTCAGGCTCCGCAGCCGGGTTGGATAAACACGACTCAACCAAAGCAAATCTCGAAGCACGCAAGCAGCCAATGCGATTCTCCTGGATCGCTTGTGAGCCGCGTTGCGGGAACTGGATCACCGCCGTCGGCCTCGTCACGGGCGAGACCCTTAAAACCTTTAACGACTTCGCCGCCGGGCGTGATCTTGCCGGGGCGACGGTCGTACTGGACTCGGGTGGCGGCTCGGTCAACGACGCCATCGCGCTCGGGCGGCGATGGCGGGAACTCGGCCTGCGCACCACGGTCGGAACCAGCGCCGTGGTCACGACCGTGGCAGGCGATCGCGCAGCCGTGCTGCCCGAAGCCTATTGCGAGTCCATGTGCGTGTTCGTGTTGCTGTCTGGAAAAACCCGCTACGTGCCTGAGCGTGCGCATGTTCGTGTCCATCAGATCTGGATGGGGGATCGCGCGGACAACGCCAGGGCCGCGAGCTACACCGCCGAGGATTTGACGACCGTGGAGCGCGACATCGGTCGGCTCGCCAAGTACACCTTCGAGATGGGCGGGTCGGGTGATCTGCTGTATCTGGCGCTCAACATTCCTCCCTGGGAGGCTCTCTATGAATTGTCGCCATCGGAATTGCGTTCCACCAATCTGGTGACGACGGACAGCATCGCGGATGTGTTGCCGGATGGGGAGGCCGCCGAGGCGTCCGTCGCCGATCTCGTCACCAAGCCGGTACAGGATCGCTTTCCTGGCGCCACGAATGCGCCCGCTGTCGTGACGATGACGGGACAACCGACCAAGACGGCTGAAGCGGAGCCCTCCGGAGCCGCGGCGGTAACCGCCATCCCCGCCCGGCAATAGAGCCTGCTTCTGATAGAATCAGAAGCAGGCTCTATTATTCTGTTTGTCGCGTTTTCTTCACGCGAACCGGTATCCACTTCGCTCGAAAACGCTTTGGCGACGCTGGATTCAGCTTTGCGCGGTGGTCAGCGCGGCCGATTTGGCCTCGATCTGACCAATGGCATCGACGACCGCGTCGAACGTCAGCAGGGTGGATGCGTGGCGCGCCTTGTAGTCGCGCACCGGTTCGAGCAGCGCGATCTCCGCCCATTTTCCTTTGGGGGGCGCGCCGTTTTCCTTCAGCATCCTGCGGACGATTTCGCGCAACTCGCGAAGTTCGCTGGCGGTCGAGCCGACCACATGGCGCGCCATGATCGAGGAGGACGCCTGGCCGAGCGCGCAGGCCTTCACGTCGTGCGCGAAGTCCGTGACCACGGGGCCATCCATCTTGATGTCGATTTTGACCGTGGACCCGCACAGCTTCGAATGGGCGGTGGCGCTGGCGTCCGGCGCGGGCAGACGGCCCAGGCGCGGAATATTGCCGGCCAGTTCGATGATGCGGGTGTTGTAAACGTCGTTCAGCATAAGGTTTCGATATTGAATCGCTGAAAGAGGCGGAGCGACGCTCTTGGCGACGGGAACCTCGAAGCCTATATATGTATCTATCGACCGGAAACGCAATCCGGCGATTTTCCGTCGCACCCGGATTGAACTTCAATTCGGTCGTTGCAATGTTAATATCAAGGGACTCAGGCGTCCGGTGGCGAGAAAGGCCGCCCCGTCTGCCCGGTGACACCTCCGGTCTAACGTCGGGCCGGTCGAACGGAGTGAAGATGGACGCTTTGATCAAGCCGCTGCGCAGCGGCAAGCCTTCTGATATCAACAAGGCTTCTGATATCAAATCCAGTAACGCCAAGCCTGCCGGCTTTTCTCCCGCCCAACTGGATCCGTCGGAGTTCATGGCGGCGGTTCAGCCGAACCGGCAACGCCCGTCGCGGCATGAAGCGGAAGACGCGGTCAGAACGTTGTTGGCCTATATCGGCGAAAATCCCGACCGGGAGGGGCTGCTCGATACCCCGCGCCGGGTGATCGAATCGTATGACGAGATTTATCAAGGCTATCATCAGTGTCCGGCCGAAGTGTTGAACCGGACCTTCGGTGAAACCGCGGGCTATGATGATTTCGTGCTGGTCCGCGACATCCAGTTCACCTCGCAGTGCGAGCACCACATGATGCCGTTTTATGGCAAGGCTCATATCGCCTATACGCCTGTGGAGCGGGTGGTCGGGCTGTCCAAGCTGGCGCGCCTGACCGACATCTTCGCCCGAAGGCTCCAGACCCAGGAGCACATGACCGCGCAGATCGCCGCGGCCGTGGACGAGGTGCTCAAGCCGCGTGGCGTCGCCGTGATGATCGAGGCTGAGCATACCTGCATGTCGGTGCGCGGCGTCGCCAAGCATGGCGCGATGACCGTCACCAGCCGGTTCACCGGCTTGTTCCGCGATGACCCTGCGGAGCAGGCACGCTTCCTGTCCATGGTACGGGGGCAGCAGCGTTAAGCCCCATCAGCGTTTTGAGTGGAACCATTGCTGTTCCGGGTTCGCATGAAGAAAACGCGTCAAACATAAAGAAAGATAGAGTCTTTCACCGTTTCCATGAAGAGGTGAAAAACTCTGGGCTCTATTCCGCAGGGATTTCCTGTGTCTGGATCAAAATCTTCATCTGAGGCCGAGGAGGGGCTGGCGTTCCAGCCCCGCTTTGATGCGTCTGGGCTTGTGACCTGCGTCGCGACGGATGCCAGGACCGGCGACGTTCTGATGGTGGCGCACATGAACGAAGAGGCGCTGCGGCGGACCGTCGAGACCGGCGATGCCTGGTATTACAGCCGATCACGCAAGGCGTTATGGCGGAAAGGCGAGAGTTCGGGTCAGGTCCAGCGCGTGCTGGAAATGCGAACGGACTGCGATCAGGACGCTGTCTGGATCAAGGTCGAGCAGCAGGGCGCCGCCTGCCATACCGGGCGGCGCTCTTGCTTCTACCGGGCGGTGACGAAAGGCGAGGGCGCGGGAATCCGTCTTACTTTTGTGGATGCCGACAGGCTCTTCGATCCGGCCGATGTTTATCGCGCGAAAGCCTGACGGGGCTTTCCGGCTTTGCTGGCGACACCTGCGTTAAGGCGCCGTTAACCATAATCCTCCACCTTGCGCTTCTAGAGCGTTTTCGAGCGAAGT
>NZ_BJNF01000031.1 GCF_006539545.1 Nitrobacter winogradskyi | reverse complement strand
GAGCCCGCTTCTGATTCCATCAGAAGCGAAAGGGCTCTAGCGAGCAGCCGTCCGGAGACGTCGGAATAAACGACGGAATTGCCGATGTCGCGCCGGAAGGCGGGCGGCGGGTTTGCGGGAGCGCAGATCAGGATGAACGTTGATTCCGCCAATACCGCCTCCGGACTGAGCGGAGTTTTCGGCGGGATAACCACTGCCATCAGGCGAGCCGCCGAGGCCACGGGAGCGAGCTTCGAATACCTGCTCGCGACGGCGAAGATGGAATCCAATTTCAATCCTCATGCCGCCGCCGGCACGTCGTCCGCCAAGGGTCTCTATCAGTTCATCGAGCAGACCTGGCTCGGCACGGTGAAGGAGGCGGGGCCTGCGCTCGGCTTTACCGGCTATGCCGACGCGATCGGCAGATCGCCATCCGGTAGCTATTCCGTTGCTGATCCGGCGACCCGCGCCGCTATTCTCAAACTGCGTGATGACCCGGCTATCGCGTCGGCCATGGCCGGCGTGCTGACGAAGTCCAACAGTTTCAAGCTGACCGGCCTGATAGGCCGCCGTCCGACCGATAGCGAACTCTACATGGCGCATTTCATGGGTGTCAGCGGAGCGGCGAAACTGATCGCGAATGCCGAAAGCAATCCGCAAGCGTCCGGCGCGCTCCTGTTTCCGAACGCCGCCGCCGCCAACCGTCCGATCTTCTATGATCATAGTGGCCGTGCGCGCAGCGTGTCGGAAGTCTATGCGGATCTGGACCGGCGCTACGCCGTCGCCGCCAATTCGCCGGCGACTCGCATGGCCGCGGCGTCCGGGACGCAGTTCACGACGCCGTCTGATCGCGCGGCCTATCTGTCGCGCTTGCCCGACGTCGGCGGCGTCGTGCCGATCGCCGCATCGTCCTCAGGCGCGCCAAGCCAGCCGATGTTCCGTTCGCTGTTTCAGGTGGGCGAGCGTGCCCAGCCGGTGTCTCCGGTCGTTCAGGAATTGTGGGGCGCGCCATCCACCACGGCACAGAACCCATCCACTTCCGATCCGCGTCCGCCGTTCGATCTATTCAGCGACCGCAGCGGCGCTTATAGCGGGTAGGGGCGCAACTAATGAGGCGGAGTATCCAGGCATGAAGACCCTCGGAATTCTGCTGGCGCTCATCGTCGTTGGGATCATCGCCTATAAGGTGGCCTATCCAACGACGGTCTACCGATTTCGTATCACTGTTAATGTCGACACCCCGCGAGGACTGAAAACGGGTTCAAGCGTATTGGAAGTGCGGCATCGCACTTATCCGGCGTGGACCACGCTCGGTAACAACACGGGGGCAAGCACCTTAACGGGCGAGGCGGTGTTTGTTGATCTCGGTTCAAATCCCGACGGTAGGCCGTTAAATGTTGTCGCGTTGTTGGCGCAAGGGCAGCGGGCGCAACATGTAGATTTTGATCTGTTGCCAGGAATGACCTTCGTTTCACATTGGAAGGGTAAGTACAAACATTTTGGAACGCCTCGGGAAGTCTCGGAGCTGCCAGTCGGGACGCGTGCCGAAGTGCAGAGCAATCTCATTCCGACATTGGTAAGCTTCTCGAATCCAAGCGATCCGAACACAGCGCGTGTGGTGTCACCAAGCGACTTCGAGAGCGTTTTTGGCTCCGGCACACGATTGCGAAATGTAGAGATCGAGATCGTTTCCCCGGGAACATGGCCGCTGACGTTGATTGGCTTTAGCGGTGAGCCGGTAACGAGAGAATTAGAAAAAAAGCTCACGTGGATTTCTCATGTGACCGGATACTTGAATGGTCAATTTAGTTGCAACCCCTCCGCGGAAAGTTGTCTAAACGTAGGACATTTTCGGAGAAAATGATCGTGACAGTTTCAGATGATGTATTTCGCGAGATCTCGGGTTTCCATTTCTAATGAGCTACGGATTCTCCGGTCGATGCGATTGAGGCTGAAGGTCGCCCCTCCCATTAACGAAGTATCAACGAAGGCAAACGGTTATGGTGAACCCTTTGTTAAGCGTCATGGTTTATTTTCTGTGACCGACACCGTTTCGCGATGTCGGTGCGTAGGCCGGAAATACCATGATCGTTCGGCAATTCTTAAGCTGGGTACGGACTGCTCCCGCAGGCGAGCGGGCCGAAGCAACGCGAGCGCTAGCTCGCGCGTGGCTCATATCCGATCTGTCTGATGACGATCGCGCTGCCGCCGAGGGCGGGCTGCTATTGTTGCTCGATGACCCGTCTCCGCTGGTTCGTCGAGCGATGGCGGATGTCTTCGCGCGCAGCGTAAACGCGCCACCGGCCATCGTGCGGGCACTGTCGGTCGATCAGCCGTCGGTCGCTATTCCGATTCTCGAACATTCGCCGCTCCTGATCGATGCGGATATCGTCGACATCGTTGCGACCGGTAGCTGCGAGGTGCAGTGCGCCGTCGCACGCCGCGTTCGCGTGCCGGTGCCGGTCTGCGCAGCCATCGCCGAGGTCGGCTCGGCGGCGGCGGCCCTTGAGCTTATCGAGAATCCGGGCGCCGATCTCGCTCGGGCTTCATGGGATCGCATCGTCGAACGTCACGGTCATGTCCCGGTGATCCGGGAAGCGATGCTGGCGCTCGACGGTCTGCCCGCGGTCACGCGGCTCGCGCTGGCCGCAAAGCTTTCAGACTCGCTGGCGCGGTTCGTTGTCACGCGAGACTGGCTCGGCGCCGAGCGCGCCGGCCGCGCGGTCAGCGACGCCCGCGATCGCTCGATCGTCGATATCGTGGCGGGTGCGCGAGAGGACGAGATGACGTGTCTGGTCGCGCATCTGCGCGCCTCCGGTCAACTCACCGCCGGATTGATGTTGCGCGCGCTGCTGTCGGGAAATCGTGACCTGTTCCACCATGCGCTGGTGGATCTGTCCGGGCTGCCTTTAGGTCGCGTCACCGCGCTTGTTCACGATCGCGGCGGCGCGAGCCTGCCTGCGTTGCTGACGCGGGCAGGGCTGCCAGAATCCACGTTTTCAGCATTTTGCGCCGCGCTGGAAGCGCATGACGAGATTGGTTTCGTGGCGACGGTCGGTGGCGTGACGCGGCTGCGTCGCCGCATGGTCGAACGCGTGCTGACAGTTTGTGAAGCGGCGTCCGCCGGCATCTCGCAGCCTCTGCTGATTTTGTTGCGGCGTTTCGCGACTGAATCGGCGCGCGACGAGGCGCGTGTTTTTTGTGACGAGCTGGTAGCAGAGGCGGCCCGCGCGCCGATGATTGAAGAGGTGCCGGCTTGCGAGCAGGCGCTCCGCGATCTCGAAGTTTGCGAGGAGGTCTACGAACCTGTGCCAGCCATGGCGCTTTCAGGTGAAGTGGATATCAGCTCGCTTGAAGAAGACGCGTCAGATCAGGATGCCGGGGTCGTTTACCGTTTCGGCGAAGGGGTGAAGGCCTCCAGGCCGCGATTTCTCGACCGGCTGGCGCTCAAACCCAGGTTCGCCGAATACGAGCCGCGTGACGCCGAGCTTGACGATGCGACGTCTCTCGATGCCGAACCTTACCAAGGCTTGCCTTACCAAGCCATATCTTACCAAGCCTTGCCTCACGAGGCCTTGCCTTGCGAAGATGAACCTTGCGAAGATTGGCCTTACATCGTTTCGTCCTGTGAACCGGAGCGCGTCGAGCCGAGGTTTGACGAGTCGGCGTCTTACGATTCCTCGGACCGTGAGCCGGGCTTTGGCGAGCCAGGAAACGCTCCGCCAGCATATCGCGAACCGCTGCTCAGCGATCTGCTTGCGGCGGCGTAGTTCGTTCGCGCGCGCGAAGCTATCTGCGGCGGGCGTCCGGCGGAGAACACAATTCGCGGCCGTCTGCAGAAAGCGACCGGGCGCGCGCTATTCCGTCGGCGCAATGCTCGGTGCGAGAATGGCTTCAAGGTGTTCGGGACGGTCCTGATTGACGGCCGCGAGATATTCATCGGCGACGAGACGCAGTTTCCGGTTGATCTCCATCGCCATGGTCTCGGCGCCGGGGGCGGTATGCTCGCGCACGATCGCCTGGATCGCGTTGATGTGATAGGCGATCAGTTCGGCGGGCACCCGGTCGAGAGCCGGAGCATGTTCGATGATGCGGCAAAGGCTTTCGGCGCCGGCGGCGGCGAAGGGATACCCGAAGGTTGCGGCATCGCCCTTGATGTCATGCGCGGCTCGAAACAGTTCATCGCGCGCGGCCGGAGTAAATCCGTTATTGAGAATGGCCGCGTGGGCCACCACAAGGCGGTCTCGCTCGATCGCCATCCACCTGGAGAACTCGTCCGAAAGTCCGGCGAGCGCCTTTTCGGCGCACGCGATCGGATCCTCGAAGTTTTTCTCATCGACAAGTCGAACCGCGTTGCGCAGCCGATTGGGCGGAGTGATGACGTGATGGTCGGCGAATGCCTGAATGGACAGTTCGGAAGTGTCTTCCTTTTGCATGGCCGCGCTTTCCATAGCGTTTTCGAGCGGAGTGGAATCAGGTTCGCGTGAAGAAAAACGCGTCAAAATATAAAGATTCTATCCGGGAGCTCGAGCCTTATCCAGCAGCGACGGCTGCTGGATAACGTCGGGCTCCCTGGTGCCGCGACGCTCGGGGCCGATATAGGCGTTGCTGGTGTTGCGCCTGCGGTCCGGACCGAAATAGTTTTTGGTCTTGATGAAAGGGCGCGGCGAGACCACGACGTTCAGGATTCGTTGATAGAGGCCCTTGGCTGAAATCGGCTTCGCGAGAAACTCGGTGATGCCTGCATCGCGCGCGACCGTGACGCGCCGCTTCTCCGAATGCCCGGTCAGCATGATGATCGGGGCAAACGGGTTTCCTTTGGAGTCGGGCTGGCGGATCATCTGCGTCAGCTCGATCCCATCGAAGATCGGCATCGCCCAGTCGACGATGACGATGTCCGGAACATAATGAGTATACATCTCGAGCGCGGTGGCGCCGTCCTCGGCCTCGTAGACTTCCCGCGCGCCAAACGAATGCAGCAGCGTGCGCAGAATGCGGCGCATGTGCGCGTTGTCATCGCAGACGAGAAACCGCAGCTTGTTGAAGTCGATGCCGTACATGGCGCGGATCCGGTATACCTGCCGTTAACTATATGTCCTTGCCGTTAACGAATGGTTGCCGCTTCTGTCCCCCCGAGATCATCTGAAAATGAGGAGAGGGGGGTGCTCAGTATCCGAATTGCTCCCTGAGGATTCGTTCCTCAAGACTGTGGCCGGGATCGAACAGCATTCGCATCGAGATCGTCCTGTCGGACGAGACCTCGACGCGGCGCACGTTGCGAGCTTCGTCGTGATCGGCGACGGCGGCCACGGGACGCTTTTCGTGCTCAAGTGCCTCGATCGCGACGAGGGCGGTATCCGGCAGCAGCGCGCCGCGCCAGCGACGCGGACGGAACGGGCTGATCGGAGTAAGGGCAAGCAACGCCGCGTTGATCGGTAAAATCGGTCCCTGCGCCGACAGGTTGTAGGCGGTCGATCCGGCCGGCGTGGCAACCATGATGCCGTCGGCAACGAGTTCGGCCATGCGTTCACGCTCGTCGATCAGGATGCGCAGCCGCGCGGCCTGGTGGGTCTGGCGAAACAGCGACACTTCATTGATGGCGTGATGAATGTGGGTCGTACCGTGAATATCGGTCGCGCGCATCAGCAGCGGATGGATAACGGTGTCGGTCGCTGCGGCGAGGCGCGCATGGAGATCGTGCTGGCTGTATTCGTTCATCAGAAACCCGACCGTGCCGCGATGCATCCCGTAAATCGGCTTCCCCGACCGCATGTTCCGATGCAGGGTTTGCAGCATTAACCCGTCGCCGCCGAGCGCCACCAGCACATCGGCGTCCTCGGGATCGCGGTTGCCATAGGTCTTCACCAACTCCGTCAGCGCCTGCCGGGCTTCCGGGCTTGCGCCTCCGACGAAGGCGATGCGGTCATAGGGTCGGGATGAGGTCATGATCGTTCGCAAGCTTCGCGGCTGCCGGTCGCTTCCGGTTACGCCACAGTTATGAGCGGATACTTAACCGCGCTTTGCGGCGGCGTGTCGAGATTCCGATCCATTGATGGTTAGCGGGGAAGACGGCGCTCCGCCGGTGGCTTTTTGAGCGGCTGTTCATCCAGGTGGACGCAGGCCATCGTTGCGCTTCAGCGCTGCGTCACGAGACGCGATTCGCCGCAACCCGAACTTTTACGTCGATAAACGAAATGCGAATTTGATTTCGGCGGCGGACGGTTTAGTGCTTTCCGGAGGAAGACGAACCGGAAAGACGGGCGGGTGTTGGGGGCATCTACAAAATTCGTGGCGATCGCAGTTCTGGCGGCATCGCTCGCGGCCTGCATGACCGACAGCGGCGATCAGGGCCGTGGTCAGGGCGGCCTGGTCTATACCGATGATCGCGGCGTGGCCGATCAACCTTTTCCGGCCGATTATCGTACTCAGGTGCTCGCGTTTCTCAGAACCTACCTCAACAATCCCGCCGGCATTCGCGACGCCGAGATGGCCGAGCCGGTTCAGCGCACCGTCGGCGGCCGGCGGCGGTATGTGAACTGCCTGCGCTATAACGCCCGCGAGATCGACGGCAGCTATCGGGGCGTGGCGCAGCGGGCGATCGTGTACGTCGATGCGCGGCTCGATCGCATGATCGAGAAGACCGACGACCTCTGTGCCGGCGCGGTCTACGCCCCGTTCCCGGAGCTTGAGAAGCTGACGCGCTAGAGTCGTTCATTGCTTCATGGAAGCGGTGAACGACTCTAGCGTTTTGATTTGACGCGTTTTCTTTGCGCGAACCGGATTCCACTTCGCTCGAAAACGCTATAAGCGCCGGGTAGGCCGGGCATCCAGCCGGTTGATCACATTTTGGAGAGGCTGGAACCTTTTTCGTCCGCGTTTTCGCGGCCAAATTGTCCGCGCTTTTGCGGTGAAAGCGACGCACTGTTTTTCCTGACGGCAGTTCCTACATAGAAACAGCGCGTCGTAAGGTAGCACCGAGGCCGCCGCTCTGCCGTCCGGCAACCAAACTCGCGCCACGTTGTTTGTTCAGGTTGATTGAAATGATGATGGTATCCAACGAGAGGGAAAGTCCATCATGAAGAAATTGTTGCTTACGGCTGTTGCCGTTGCGGTATTGGCGACGCCGGCATTCTCGGCTGACATTGCGCCGCGACCTTATACAAAGGCGCCGGTGCCTTATACGCCGCCGCAGGCCGTCTACAACTGGACCGGCTTCTATATTGGCGGCCATCTCGGCGGCGCGTTCGGCGGCAATCTGGGTGGAAGCGATGGCCGCTTCCTCGGCGGCGTGCAGGGCGGCGCCGACTACCAGTTCGCGAACAACTGGGTGCTCGGCATCGAGGCCCAGCATAGCTGGCTCGCCAATTACAGAGAGAACGTGGCCTTTCCGGGCGGCAGCGTTGTGACCGGTGGCAACAGCGGGCTGGGCTCGGTGACCGGCCGGCTCGGCTATAGCTGGGGGCCGGCCCTTCTCTACGCCAAGGGCGGCTATGCGTTCAGGGACGGCGCGTTCGGTGTGACCGATGCAGCCGGTGCGCCGCAGGCTTTCACAACCAACGGCAACCGGAACAGCGGTTACACCGTCGGCGCGGGTCTCGAATACATGTTCGCGCCGAACTGGTCCGCCAAGGCGGAATACCAGTACTTCAATTTCGGCAGGACGACATTCGGCGCGGGTTCGCCGGCCGACGTTGTCGGAGCGAGCTTCCGCAACGACGAGCATACCGTGAAGGCCGGCGTGAACTATCGCTTCGGCTGGGGCGGGCCGCCGGCTCCTCAATATTGAGGATCGCCTCGCGGATCGTTCGACGGGGTTTGAATGACAAGGGCCGGCATCGCGCCGGCCTTTTAGTTGTGTGTGATGCGATCCGCTGTCCGACTGTGGATCAAACGTGGTCGATGCTCAGAAACAATGTCCACAGCGCGGCAGCAGCCGTGTCGATCACCACCTGTAGGAGATGCTTCCAGTGATGCGACGCCGGTCGCCGTAGAAGCATGAGTCTGAAGTCGAGCATGTCGCGACATAGATCGTGTCGGCGACGTTGATGAAATTGACCGCCGCCCGCCAACCGTCCCATTCATAATGAACCGCGAGATCGCCAAGGACCACCGACGGTACTGAAAGATTATTGGCAGTATTCGCAAACGACGATCCGACGTATCGAACACCGCCTCCCAGGCCGAAACCGCTCCACGGTCCTTCGCGGAAGGTGTAGTCAGTCCACAGCGACGCGAGCTGGCGCGGCGTGCTGGTCGGCACCGTTCCGATCAGCGCCGTGTCCAGGTCCCTGCTCACGAAGAGATCCAAATTGGTATAGCTGGCCATAATCTTGAAATCGCGCGTGATGTTGGCAAGGGCCTCCAGTTCCAAACCGCGTGAGGTGACCTCGCCGTTCTGGATCGATAGCTGTGGATTGTTCGGATCGGTAGTCAGCACGTTCCTGCGTTTCAGATCGAATAGCGCAACGCCGAAGCGAGCGTCGAGCCCCGCAGGCTGATACTTCAATCCAATTTCCGCTTGCTGCGCGGTTTCGGGCAGGAAGAGATTTCCCGTGGCGAAATTGATGCCGACGACCGGATTGTAACTGGTTGCATACGAAGCGTAAGGAGCCAGGCCGAAGTCAAAGTTATATATAATGCCTCCGCGACCGGTAAACCTGCTGTCGTTTCTGGTCTGATATGACCGGGCAAGATCGTTATCGACCGTGCCGACCCAATCGTTGCGTCCCGACACAACGAGCGTCAGGCGATCGATCTTGATCTGATCCTGAAGGTAAACCGCGATCTGATTCTGAGTCACATTCGCATCGCGATATGGCGCGCCGCTGAATGGTGCGGTCGGAGAGTAGACAGGATTGACCAGGTTTATGGGCGGGCCATCTTCATAGCCCTGCCAATCAGCGAGGGTGAAGTGTCTCAAGTCGAACCCGGCGAGAACCTTATGAGACGCCGGGCCGGTTGCGAACCGGTACTCGAACTGACTGTCCATATTGGCCTGGTTGGCTTTGCTGCGTACCAAGAAGTTACCTCGATAAAGGTCTGCGGCAGCGGGCGTGGTTAAATATCCGCCCCCGTACAATGTCGCATTATAAACGTCCACATACCCATAACGGGCATTCTGCCGGAACGTCGCATTCTCCGAAAGATGCTTCTCGAATTGATAGCCGATCATCACCTGATCGCGGAGTTGCTTATCCATGCTTGGTTCGCTGGCGAACAGGCTGGTGGGTATCCGGCCGAATGGGGCATTCACGACCGTACCGACATAGGGAAGAAAGTTCAGGCCGCGCGTCATGCTGCGTGACGCCTGAGCGTAGACCGTCAGTCGCGTATCGATGTCCGGCATCCATGTCAGCGACGGCTGGAGGAAATAATTATCGTCGTTGATGAAGTCGACCTGCGTGCCGCCGCGACGGAACTGACCGACCATCCGATAGAAGAGTTTTCCATCGTTTCCATCATTTAGAGCGTCGCCAATATCGAACTGGGTGTAGGCATTGCCGAAGTTATTGACGCCGGCCTCGATATAGTGGACGGGCTCCGCGCGAGCGAACCTGCTGACGGCGTTCACGATGCCGCCAGGACCGGACCCGCCGTAAAGGATGGCCGAGGGGCCGCGCAGAACCTCGACGCGATCCATACCGAACGGTTGGAGTTTCCACGTCGCGAACGACATGGACGACAACTGCAAGCCGTCCAGAAACGTACTTTGTTGCTGTACCTGGAACCCGCGGATTTGAAACCAGTCACTGCGGGGATCACTGCCAGCAGTGCCTCCGAAAACGCCGGCAGTATAGCGTAGCGTCTCGTCGAGCTTGGCGATGACATTCTGATCCCGAATCTGCTCCGCGCCGATCACCGACACGGACTGCGGCGTCTCCAGGATCGGCGTATCGGTCTTGGTGCCTGCCATGCTCCGATTGGCGACATAACCGTTAACAGGGCCCAGTGGGCTCTCACCCTGAATATCGATCGTGTCGAGTGCGATCGCACCGGCGGGAGCGGCGCCCGTGGCGGAAGCGCCCGGTCCAACGATGGTGATCGCGTTCGGGCCGGTCGCCCGCGCGACCAGGCCGGTGCCGTTCAGGATCGCCGACAGCGCTTGGTGTGCTGTCAGCGCGCCTTGCGCGCCGCGCGTCGTCTTGCCTCGCGCAATCGACGCATCGAACAGAACCTGCATTCCCGTCTGCGCGGCCAACTGGTTCAGGGCTGATGTCAGCGGCCCGGCGGGGATGGATATCGTGCGCGCCGCGGACGATGCCGGCGCATTTTGCGCGGTCGCCGGCACGGTGAAACATGTCGCCAGCAGCGTGGCGCTCAACAGAAGCGACCGGGTTCGTAGCCGGATCGGTGATTGCCGCTGTCGCCCCGTTCTTTCCGCCGCCATCGAACTTGTCCCCAAATCGCCGCCGCTCCGCCGGGATGGCAGACAGTCAGCCGTTCATTGAGGTGACGAATGAAGCAGAGGCTTTGGGACTCCGGACGATGAGAAAGCAACTTGGAAGGGTTCAAGTCTTGATGAGAGCGCTGTGTGGCATCATCGCCGATGACCAGCTGGCGACGAGGACAGGAGGTGGCGCGGCAACCCCTCCGCCGTCATGCCCGGCCGTAGCCGTTCGAGGAACGGCGTCGCTTCGCTCACCTGTGTGCCGGGTATCCACGTCTTTGGAATTTCAACGAAGAAAGACGTGGATGGCCGGGACAAGCCCGGCCATGATGAAGAAAAGAAAGGATGTACAACGCGGGTTAAGCCCGCGTGTGACGATGAGGAGGAGGGATGTACTTCACCCCCGCAGCAGGATCAGCGGACCCATCTGGATCACGCTCAGACCCAGAGACTCGCGCAAAAGCGCCAGCGCCGCGTCGGTATCGGTGACGGTAAACGTACCGCTGACGCGGCGGGTGGCAAGGTCCGAATTCGATATGATGATGCGCCCCGCGAAATGGCGGCCGATCTCGGCCACGACATCGGCCACCAGCGCGTTGTCCACCACCAGTTGGCCCCGGCGCCACGCGAGCACGGCATGCGTGTCGGCCTGTCGAACATCCTTCACCTTGCCGTCAGCGTCATAGACGGCCTGCTGGCCCTCGTTCACACGGACCTCAGGCTCGGCGTGCGTATGAGGAGTGACCGATACAGCATGTTCGGTCACCGTCACCTCGGTTGAGTTCTGACCCAGCCGGATATCGAAGGCGGTGCCGAGCGCGGTCGTTCGTCCGCCGTTCGCCTCGACAACGAACGGGCGGTTCGCATCCTTCGCGACCTGGAAGAATGCCTGACCGCGCAGCAGCGTGACCGTGCGCGTTTCCGCCGTAAATCGGTAGGAAATCGCGGAAAAGGCGTTGAGCTGGATGGTCGTGCCATCAGCCAGTTGGATTGTCGGCATCTCTCCCGTGCCCGATATGGCGTTGGCCAGAAGCCGCATCGGGCCATCGGAATAGAAGAAGGCGCCGCCCGCGAGCGCCGCGCCCAGAATCGCGACCGCAAGGGTCTTGGCGATGCGCGGACGCGGTTTGACCTTGAAATTCCGCAGGGCCGGATCGTTCAACATGGCCGTGCGCGCTTCGCCCATCAGCCGCTGGGCCGCCTCGTAAGCCGTTCTGTTGTCCTCGCCGCGGTCGAGCCACTCCTCAAACGCACGGCTTTCGTGCGCGCTTTGATTGATGTCACGATTCTTGAGCACCCAGGCTGCGGCTTCTTCGTGTCGTTTGCGGCTTGCCTGCGCGGATTGGTCGGCTGTCATCGCGACTCCTGATCGCTTCTCACCCATTAAGGAGACGAGTGAATCCTCTTGAGAAGGACTCTTACTCGATACCAAGCAGGCGATCGAGGCAATGCGCGAGTGCCCGCCGAAGGTGGCGGTCGACCATGTTTCGCGAGATATTCAGCTTTCGCGCGATCTGGTCGGGCTCCAGCCGGTGGAGGCGATGCAGGATGAAAATGGCGCGCCGGCGCGCGGGAAGCTCGGTAATGGCCTCACGCAAGACCGCAAGGCGGGCTTCGACATCGAGGCCGTAATCGGGAGCCGCCGTTTCCGCGGGCACGGCCAAAGCCTCAGCCTCGGTGCCTGAAAAGAGATGCTGCTCCAGCCGGGCGCGACGCATCCGGTCGATGCCGAGATTGATCGCCGAGCGGCACAGGAAGCCGCACAGCGAGCGCTTGCCCTTCAAAGCGTCGGGCTGCTCGGCGAGCTTGATGTAGAGGTCGTGGACGATGTCCGAGACGAGGCCCCGCGCGCAGCCGCGCCGCAGCACCGCCGCCTTGATGTCGGCGTAATGCGCTTCGATGGCGCGATCCAGGAGGTTGTCGCTGTCGAGAATGCTGACCGGCGCCACGCTACGATTCCTGTTCGAGTAGGCAGGCATATACAGAGACAATTAACCCGCAGCGCAAGCTCCCAACTTTAGATCGCATCTAAACCTCATCCCCATTCGATGAGGGAAGGGATAAGGTGCTCTGGCCAAGGCGGCAGGGAATTCGGATCTTCAATCCCGGCCAGCGTTCTGGACGGGCTTGCAATGGTGGAGAAGCCGCACTTTGCTGTCCGCGAGGGTGGGCGTCCCATCGCAACAGGTACCGTTGCTTCGATCCTGGAATGATCGAAGCGGAGTGGCGTAGCGTAGCGTTCTGTCGGGGGAGTTCAACTGGCTATCTGGCAGGAGTGGCAGGGCTCGAACCTGCGACCCCCGGTTTTGGAGACCGGTGCTCTACCAATTGAGCTACACTCCTAGTGGATGCTTCTATAGCGAACGTAAAACGCCCCGTCAGCCCCAAAATGCATCGAAGCGACTTCTGAAAAGCGCGCGGGAGGCAGTGAGTAGAAGTTCCTCATCCTGATCCGCCATTCATGGGGGCAGACGCGGCCAAGCCGTACTCTTGACCTTTTCAGCCGCCGGCAGTAGATAGCGGCACCTGCTGTCGGCCCGATTTGACGGATATCCGACGCGGCCCTGAATTCCCGGACAGTCCAGCCCGTTGGGCGGCTACCCTCCAGATAGAGGGTTGGGCGCGCGAGAGAGGCTGTCCGGATTCTGCGAAACCAGACCGGCACAAAACGAACGCGGATCATCAACGATGGCTTTCAGCCCGTTCAAATTCCTGCAGGAAGTGCGCACGGAAACCGCGAAGGTCACCTGGCCGTCCCGCCGCGAAACAACGGTGACGACGATCATGGTGTTCGTGATGGTGGCGCTGGCGTCGATCTTCTTCTTCTTCACGGATCAGATTATCCGCGTTTTCATCACGTTCGTACTCGGTCTTCATTGACAGCACGAATGACGCGCACGGACTGAACAATGAGCATGCGCTGGTATATCGTCCACGCCTATTCGAACTTCGAAAAGAAGGTCTCGGAATCGATTCGGGAGCAGGCCAAGCAGCGGGGGCTCGAGGATCTCTTCGAGCAGGTGCTGGTGCCGACCGAGAAGGTCACGGAAGTCCGGCGCGGCCGCAAGGTCGATACCGAGCGGAAGTTCTTCCCGGGCTACGTGCTGGTGAAGATGAACCTTACCGACGAAGCGTTCCATCTCATCAAGAATACCCCGAAAGTCACCGGCTTCCTCGGCGCTGAAAACAAGCCGATGCCGATATCGGAAGCCGAGGCCATGCATATCCTGCATCAGGTGCAGGAAGGGGTGGAGCGGCCCAAGGCGTCGGTCTCCTTCGAGGTGGGCGAGAATGTCCGCGTGGCGGACGGCCCGTTCGCCTCATTCTCCGGCGTCGTGGAGGAAGTCGACGAGGCGCGCTCGCGCCTAAAAGTCGCGGTGTCGATTTTTGGTCGCGCAACGCCAGTCGAGCTGGAATTCGGTCAGGTCGAAAAGGTTTAGGGCGTTTTCGAGCGAAGTGGACGCCGGTTCGCGTAAAGAAAACGCGACAGAACAAGATCATAGAGCCTGCTTCTGATTCTATCAGCGGAAAGGCTCTACCGTGATGCCGGGCCCCGTGCCGGGCATCCACGTCTTTCGGCGTGGAGCGGTTGTGGAGACGTGGGTGGTCGGGACAAGCCGGGCCATCACGTGCGGAAGGGTTTTCCGCGGAGAGTCGTGGGAGGTGAGGGCGGTTGCCAGCCGCTTGAGCCGTGACCACAAACAGGAGTGACGCATGGCAAAGAAAGTGACCGGATACCTGAAATTGCAGGTGCCGGCCGGTGCGGCGAACCCCTCGCCACCGATCGGTCCCGCGCTTGGTCAGCGCGGTCTCAATATCATGGAGTTCTGCAAGGCCTTCAACGCGCAGACCCAGAAGGAAGAAAAGAACACGCCGATTCCGGTCGTGATTACAATCTACGCGGATCGTTCCTTCACTTTCGAGATGAAGACCCCGCCGATGGCCTACTTCCTCAAGCAGGCTGCGAAGATCCAGTCAGGCTCCAAGGCGCCGGGCCGCGATTCCGCTGGCACCCTGACCAGGGCGCAGGTGCGTGAGATCGCCGAGAAGAAGATGAAGGATCTCAATTGCGACACCGTCGAAGCGGCCATGAGCATGGTCGAGGGCTCCGCCCGTTCGATGGGCCTTCAGGTGGCGGAGTAACGAACCATGGCAACCGGAAAGCGTTTGAAGAAATCCCGCGAGGGGATTGATAGAAATAAGCTTTATCCAATCGCGGAAGCGATCGGGATGGTCAAGGAGCGCGCCACTTCGAAGTTCGATGAGACGATCGAGATTGCGATGAACCTCGGCGTCGATCCGCGTCACGCCGACCAGATGGTGCGCGGCGTCGTCACGCTGCCGAACGGTACTGGCCGCACGCTGCGCGTCGGCGTGTTCGCGCGCGGCGCCAAGGCCGAGGAAGCCAAGGCCGCCGGCGCCGATGTGGTGGGCGCGGAAGATCTGGTTGAGATCGTGCAGGGCGGTACGATCGCATTCGATCGTTGCATCGCCACGCCGGACATGATGCCGTTGGTCGGCCGCCTCGGTAAGGTGCTTGGTCCGCGCGGCATGATGCCGAATCCGAAAATCGGTACCGTGACGATGGATGTCGCTGGCGCCGTCAAGGGCGCCAAGGGCGGATCGGTCGAGTTCCGGGTCGAGAAGGCGGGTATCGTGCAAGCCGGGATCGGCAAGGCCTCTTTCTCCGCGGAGAAGCTGGTCGAGAACGTCAAGGCGTTGGCGGACGCGGTGGCGAAGGCCAAGCCGGCCGGAGCCAAGGGCACTTACGTCCAGCGCATCGCGGTGTCCTCCACGATGGGCCCGGGCGTCAAGGTTGAGCCGGGAACCGTGCTCGGCTGAGATCGGGTGGGTGAGACAATCGAAGCGGGTTCGGAGTTTCCGGGCCCGTTTTGACGTTTTTTGATCGCGCAGGTGAAGTCGGTTCCTGTTGGCGCCGTTGTGCGGGAGGACGCGTGCTTGTTCGAAGCTGGCCGGAAAATTGCATGATTTAGGGCTTGGCAACGCGGCAAAGATTGGTTAAACACCGCGCTCCGGATGCGTGGACTTCTGTTCGCGCTTTCGCGTTCGCTTTCCAAAACCCAACAAGACAGGAGAACCTTGTACCTTCCCCATGGCCATTTCGTATGGTTCGGGAGGGCGGGGCGCCAGTCTGTTGGTTAGTGCGAACGGGGGTCTTCGGACCGTTCCTGGGGACTATTCCCGGGAATGGTGTTGATGATCCCGTCCTGTCCGAGACTGCAGGCGCCGGCGGCAAACAAGCGTTTGTTCAATGGCTTAATTCTATGGCCTGCATAGATGGGTGAAAACCGGATTTCGCTTTTCGTGCCGTGAGCGGAAAGCAGTGGATTGGGTTCGAACCTCGACCCCGGTGCCAAATGGCCGTCAGGCCGTGGGAGCCGGGAGGGCAGGCTGCTGAATGTCGTCACGTCCGACGGTCTTGAGACGGTTGTCTCGGGATCCGGTGGGGCGGGTCGACGGGTGTAACCCGGTGTCTTTGCCTTGGATGTCCTTGCCTTGGGCGTCCTTGCCTTGGCGAAGCCACCAAATGGAAAGAGCTTGCTGTGGAACGAGCGGCAAAAAAAGAAGCGGTCGAACAGCTCAACGAGACTTTCAGTACGACGGGCGTCGCGATCGTTGCTCATTATTCCGGTCTCACCGTGGCTCAAATGCAGACCCTGCGCAAGCAGATGAAGCAGGCGGGCGCCTCGGTGAAGGTCTCGAAGAACCGTCTCGCCAAGATCGCTCTTGAAGGCACGGACGTCGTTGCCATCGGCTCCCTTTTGAAGGGGCCGACCGTGATCGCGACTTCCAGCGATCCGGTGGCGGCGCCGAAGGTCGCTGTCGAATTCGCCAAGACGAACGAGAATTTCGTCGTTCTTGGCGGCTCGATGGGAAAAACCGTCCTGGACGTTGATGGAGTGAAGGCTTTGGCCTCGCTGCCGTCCCTCGATGAACTGCGTGGCAAGCTTGTCGGCCTCCTGGTGGCGCCGGCGACCAAGATCGCCCAGCTCTCGACGGCGCCCGCGGCCAAGCTCGCGCGCGTTGTCCAGGCCTATGCCTCAAAGGACGAAGCGGCGTAAGGCTCTTCGCAAGTCAAATCTGGTTCGAACCGAATACGTTAAAGGAATATATCGATGGCTGATCTGCAGAAGATTGTTGACGACCTCTCGGCGCTGACCGTGCTCGAAGCTGCCGAACTGGCGAAGCTGCTCGAAGAGAAGTGGGGCGTGTCGGCGGCCGCTGCGGTGGCTGTGGCTGCTGCGCCGGGCGCCGGCGGTGGCGCTCCGGCCGCCGAAGAGAAGACCGAGTTCACCGTCGTGCTCGCGGCCGCGGGCGACAAGAAGATCGAGGTCATCAAGGAAGTTCGCGCCATCACCGGGCTCGGCCTCAAGGAAGCCAAGGATTTGGTCGAAGGTGCGCCCAAGCCGGTCAAGGAAGGCGTTGCCAAGGACGAGGCCGAGAAGATCAAGGCTCAGCTTGAGAAGGCTGGCGGCAAGGTTGAACTCAAGTAACTGCGGGAGGTTACCTGCGTCATTGAGACCTCGGTCTTGGCGCACCAGGGCGAGAGCCGGAGACTGCCAAGTTAGGTGGAATCGCTGGGGCAAGTCTTATGTGAGGCCGGCAAAGCCAGCCATGATGCAGGTGATATGAGCGGTATTTCCTTGGCGGGCGCGATTCCATCGCACTCGCCAGGGTGCAACCTGGGGTCTATATCTTACTGGTTGTACACGGAAAGTTGGTTGTACACAGAAAAGTGTGGGAATTCAGGAGAATTACCCCTCGAATCTCCACGATTGCCATCTCATATCGGGATGGCAGCACGAAAAGCGCAGCGGATGCGGGAACGGCGGCGTTCTCCCATAAGCTGTTGGGAGAGCAGCAATTTCGGGCTTTTTGGTCCGCTTGGTTATGATTTTGACGGGCGAGGTGTAGCCATGCACCCCGCGCGTCGTTTTGCGTTCTGCGAGCCCTGCGTTCCTGATCAGGATTGAAGTCCTGATATTTGCGTTCCGCTCTCAAGAGCGTTCCGAGATTCACCCCCGGGGGCGATGCCGATCGCTCTTCGGAAGGTTCGCCCTCACGGGCGACGACATGAGAGGCCACGATGGTGCAGCAGACGTTCACCGGTCGCAAGCGGGTTCGCAAGTTCTTTGGACATATCCGTGAAGTCGCGGAGATGCCGAACCTGATCGAGGTGCAGAAAGCCTCCTACGATCAGTTTTTGATGGTTGACGAGCCGGAGGGCGGCCGCCTGGACGAAGGCTTGCAGGCGGTTTTCAAATCAGTGTTTCCGATCAACGACTTCTCAGGCGCTTCTCAACTCGAATTCGTGCGCTATGAGTTCGAGGCTCCGAAATACGATGTCGACGAATGCCGCCAGCGCGGCATGACCTATGCCGCCCCGCTGAAGGTGACGCTGCGCCTCATCGTATTCGATATCGACGAGGAGACCGGTGCGAAGTCCGTGAAGGACATCAAGGAGCAGGACGTCTACATGGGCGACATTCCGCTCATGACGATGAACGGCACCTTTGTCGTCAACGGCACCGAGCGCGTCATCGTTTCGCAGATGCATCGTTCGCCCGGCGTGTTCTTCGATCACGACAAGGGCAAGACTCATTCGTCAGGCAAGCTGCTGTTTGCCGCGCGCGTGATTCCCTATCGCGGGTCGTGGCTCGACATCGAGTTCGACGCCAAGGACATCGTGTTCGCGCGCATCGACCGTCGCCGCAAGATTCCGGTGACGTCGCTGATGTTCGCCCTCGGCCTCGACGGCGAGGAGATCCTCAGCACGTTCTATAAGAAGATCATCTACAAGCGCGCGAAGTCCGGCGGTGGTTCGGACGGCTGGCGCGTGCCCTATGATCCGGTTCGTTTCCGCGGCTACTCGACGCTGAACGACCTGATCGACGCTGACACCGGCAAAGTCGTGCTCGAGGCCGGCAAGAAATTGACGGTTCGCGCCGCGCGCCAGCTCCAGGAGAAGGGGCTGAAAGCGCTGCGCATGAGCGACGAGGAGCTCGTCGGCATGTATCTGGCCGAAGACCTCGTCAATCCGAAGACCGGCGAGATCTATGCCGAAGCCGGCGAGGAGATTACCGAGAAGTCGCTGAAGGCGCTCAACGAGGAGGGGTACAAGGAGCTGCCGCTGCTCGACATCGACCACGTCAATGTCGGCCCCTACATCCGCAACACGCTGGCCGCCGACAAGAACATGACGCGCGAGGATGCGCTGTTCGACATCTACCGGGTGATGCGTCCGGGCGAGCCGCCGACGCTGGAGTCGGCGCAGAACATGTTCCAGTCTCTGTTCTTCGACGCCGAGCGCTACGACCTGTCCGCCGTCGGCCGGGTCAAGATGAACATGCGCCTCGACCTTGATGCGCCGGATACGTATCGCACGCTCCGCAAGGAGGACATCCTTGCGGTCATCAAGACGCTGGTCGACCTGCGCGACGGCAAGGGTGAGATCGACGATATCGACCACCTCGGCAACCGGCGCGTGCGCTCGGTGGGCGAACTGATGGAAAACCAGTATCGCGTCGGTCTGTTGCGCATGGAGCGGGCCATCAAGGAGCGAATGTCCTCCGTCGACATCGACACCGTGATGCCGCAGGACCTGATCAACGCGAAGCCCGCGGCTGCCGCGGTGCGTGAGTTCTTCGGATCGTCGCAACTCTCGCAATTCATGGATCAGACCAACCCGCTTTCGGAGATCACCCACAAGCGCCGCCTGTCGGCGCTTGGGCCGGGCGGCCTGACGCGCGAGCGCGCGGGCTTCGAGGTGCGCGACGTGCATCCGACGCACTACGGCCGCATCTGCCCGATCGAGACGCCGGAAGGCCCGAACATCGGCCTCATCAACTCGCTCGCGACGTTCGCGCGCGTCAACAAGTACGGTTTCGTCGAGACGCCGTATCGCAAGGTGAAGGACGGCCGCGTCACCGACGAGGTGGTCTATCTCTCGGCGATGGAGGAGGGGCGCTATCATGTCGCGCAGGCCAACCTGCCGCTCGACGCCCGTAGTCGCTTCACAGAGGATCTCGTGGTCTGCCGTCATGCCGGCGAAGTGCTGCCGGTGACGCCGGACAAGGTCGACTTCATGGATGTGTCGCCGAAGCAGCTCGTCTCGGTCGCGGCGGCTTTGATTCCGTTCCTGGAGAACGACGACGCCAACCGCGCGCTGATGGGCTCGAACATGCAGCGGCAGGCGGTGCCGCTGGTGCGCGCCGAGGCGCCGTTCGTCGGTACCGGCATGGAAGGCGTGGTTGCGCGCGACTCCGGCGCGGCGATCGCCGCGCGCCGCTCGGGCGTGATCGACCAGATCGATGCCACCCGCGTCGTCATCCGCGCGACGGAAGATCTCGATCCGACCAAGTCGGGCGTCGATATCTACCGTCTCATGAAGTATCAGCGCTCGAACCAGTCGACCTGCATCAACCAGCGTCCGCTGGTGAAGGTCGGCGACGTCGTCAGGAAGGGCGACATCATCGCGGACGGCCCGTCCACCGATCTCGGCGAGCTCGCGCTCGGCCGCAACGTGCTGGTCGCGTTCATGCCGTGGAACGGCTACAACTTCGAAGACTCGATCCTGCTCTCGGAGCGGATCGTCAAGGAAGATGTTTTCACCTCGATCCATATCGAGGAATTCGAAGTGATGGCCCGCGACACCAAGCTGGGGCCTGAGGAAATCACCCGCGACATTCCGAACGTTTCGGAAGAGGCGCTGAAGAGTCTCGACGAAGCCGGCATCGTCTACATCGGCGCCGAGGTCCGCGCGGGCGACATCCTGGTCGGCAAGATCACGCCGAAGGGCGAAAGCCCGATGACTCCGGAAGAAAAGCTGTTGCGCGCGATCTTCGGCGAGAAGGCTTCCGACGTTCGCGACACCAGTCTGCGCGTGCCTCCGGGCGTGCAGGGCACGATCGTGGAAGTCCGCGTCTTCAACCGTCACGGCGTCGACAAGGATGAGCGTGCGCTGGCGATCGAGCGGGAGGAGATCGAGCGTCTCGCCAAGGACCGCGACGACGAGCAGGCGATTCTCGATCGCAACGTGTACGGCCGTCTCGCTGATTTGCTCGAAAGCCGTCAGGGTATTGCCGGTCCGAAGGGTTTCAAGAAGGATACCAAGATCACCCGATCGGTGCTCGACGAATATCCGAAGTCGCAGTGGTGGCTGTTCGCATCGCCGAACGACAAGCTGATGGCCGAGATCGAGGCCATGCGGAAGCAATATGACGAGTCGAAGAAGGGCCTTGAGCAGCGCTTCCTCGACAAGGTTGAAAAGCTGCAGCGCGGCGACGAACTGCCGCCCGGCGTGATGAAGATGGTCAAGGTCTTTGTCGCCGTGAAGCGCAAGATCCAGCCGGGTGACAAGATGGCTGGCCGTCATGGCAACAAGGGCGTGGTCTCGAAGATCGTTCCGATCGAGGATATGCCGTTCCTCGAGGACGGCACCCACGCCGACATCGTGCTCAACCCGCTCGGCGTGCCCTCGCGCATGAACGTCGGTCAGATTCTCGAAACCCACCTCGGCTGGGCATGTGCCGGCCTTGGCAGGCGGATCGGGCAGGCCGTCGACGCCTATCTCGCGAGCGCGAAGCAGGAAACCAAGCCGCTGAAGGAGACCCTCAAGAAGGTCTACGGCGACAACGAGACCATCAAGTCGCTTGACGATCCCGAACTTGTCGAACTCGGCCGCAATCTGAGACGAGGCGTTCCGATCGCGACGCCGGTGTTCGATGGCGCCAAGGAAACCGATATCGAGCAGATGCTCGAACTCGCGGGCATGGACAAGTCAGGCCAGTCGACGGTGTATGACGGGCGGACCGGCGATCCGTTCGATCGCAAGGTCACGGTGGGCTACATCTACATGCTCAAGCTACACCACCTTGTCGATGACAAGATCCACGCGCGCTCGATCGGACCTTACTCGCTCGTCACCCAGCAACCGCTGGGCGGCAAGGCGCAGTTCGGCGGCCAGCGTTTCGGCGAAATGGAGGTGTGGGCGCTCGAGGCTTACGGTGCGGCTTACACGCTCCAGGAAATGCTGACGGTGAAATCGGATGACGTCGCGGGCCGTACCAAGGTCTATGAGGCGATCGTGCGCGGCGACGATACCTTCGAGGCGGGCATTCCGGAATCATTCAACGTGCTGGTCAAGGAAATGCGCTCACTGGGCCTGAATGTCGATCTGCATAACTCCAAGGTCGGCGACATGATGCCGACGTCCGAAGCAGCCGAGTAGCAGTTTGAGAATGCTTGTTTTCCTGGCGCGACGCATCACGCAGCGAGGCGTCGCAGAACCGGGACCGCAATGAGTTCCGCGGACCGTAGAGGTTTCGGATCGGCAGCGCAGCGGGCGCGCTGCGCAGCATCCGGAACGCGGCCGTCGAGGAGAAGACCATGAACCAAGAAGTAATGAACTTATTCAATCCGACGACTCCGGCCCAGGTCTTCGACCAGATCCGGATTTCGATCGCGTCGCCGGAGAAAATTTTGTCGTGGTCCTACGGCGAGATCAAGAAGCCGGAAACGATCAACTACCGCACGTTCAAGCCGGAGCGTGACGGCCTGTTCTGCGCGCGCATCTTCGGGCCGATCAAGGACTACGAGTGCCTGTGCGGCAAGTACAAGCGGATGAAGTACAAGGGGATCATCTGCGAGAAGTGCTCGGTCGAGGTGACGCTGTCTCGCGTACGCCGCGAGCGCATGGGTCATATCGAGCTGGCTGCGCCCGTCGCCCACATTTGGTTCCTGAAGTCGCTGCCCTCCCGCATCGGCCTTCTGCTCGACATGACGCTGAAGGATCTCGAGCGCATTCTCTATTTCGAATACTACGTCGTTCTGGAGCCCGGCCTCACCGCGCTCAAGGACCGTCAGCTGCTGTCGGAAGAAGAGTACCTTCGCGCGCAGGACGAATACGGCCAGGACAGCTTCACTGCCATGATCGGCGCAGAAGCGATCCGCGAACTGCTGAAGGGACTCGAACTCGAAAGACTGGAGGCCGAGCTCCGCGCGGAGATGCAGGCGACCGAGTCCGACATCAAGCACAAGAAGCTCGCCAAGCGCCTGAAGATCGTCGAAGCCTTTCGCTTTTCCGGCAACAAGCCGGAGTGGATGATCCTCACCGTGGTGCCGGTGATTCCGCCGGATCTGCGTCCGCTGGTGCCGCTCGACGGCGGCCGCTTCGCCACGTCCGACCTCAATGACCTGTATCGCCGCGTCATCAACCGCAACAACCGCCTGAAGCGGCTGATGGAGCTGCGTGCGCCCGACATCATCATCCGCAACGAGAAGCGAATGCTTCAGGAAGCGGTCGATGCGCTGTTCGACAACGGCCGTCGCGGCCGCGTCATCACTGGCGCGAACAAGCGCCCGTTGAAGTCGCTCGCCGACATGCTGAAGGGCAAGCAGGGACGCTTCCGCCAGAACCTCCTCGGCAAGCGCGTCGATTATTCCGGACGCTCCGTCATCGTTGTCGGTCCCGAACTGAAGCTGCATCAGTGCGGCCTGCCGAAGAAGATGGCGCTGGAGCTGTTCAAGCCGTTCATCTATTCGCGGCTTGATGCCAAGGGGCTGTCCACGACGGTGAAGCAGGCCAAAAAACTCGTCGAAAAGGAACGTCCCGAGGTCTGGGACATTCTCGATGAGGTCATTCGCGAACATCCGGTGCTGCTGAACCGCGCGCCGACGCTGCATAGGCTCGGTATTCAGGCGTTCGAACCGACCCTGATCGAGGGCAAGGCGATTCAGCTTCATCCGCTGGTTTGCGCCGCCTTTAACGCCGACTTCGACGGCGACCAGATGGCCGTGCACGTTCCGCTTTCGCTCGAGGCGCAGTTGGAAGCGCGCGTGCTGATGATGTCGACCAACAACATCCTGCACCCGGCGAACGGTCAGCCGATCATCGTTCCCAGCCAGGACATCGTGCTCGGTCTTTATTACCTTTCGATCATGCGTGAAGGCTTGCCCGGTGAGGGTAAGGTGTTCGGCGATATGGCCGAGCTGGAGCACGCGCTGCATTCGGGTGTCATCCATCTTCACACCAGCATCAAGTATCGCTGGGATCAGACCGACGAGAACGGTGAGCCGATCAAGCGTCTGATCGACACGACCGCCGGCCGCGTCATGCTAGGCCAGGTGCTGCCGAAGTCGCAGAAGATATCGTTTGACGCCATCAACAAGCTGATGACCAAGCGCGAAATCTCCGGCGTGATCGATCAGGTCTATCGCCATTGCGGCCAGAAGGAGACGGTGATCTTCTGCGATCGCATCATGGCGCTCGGCTTCTACAACGCGTTCAAGGCCGGCATCTCCTTCGGCAAGGACGACATGGTCGTCCCGCATGGGAAGTGGAAGATCGTCGACACCACGCGCGCGCTGGCGAAGGATTTCGAGCAGCAGTACAACGACGGCCTGATCACGCATGGCGAGAAATACAACAAGGTCGTTGACGCATGGTCCAAGGCGACGGAAGAAATCGCCAAGGAGATGATGAAGGAAATTTCTTCGACCAAGAAGGACGCCAAGGGCATCGAGGCCCAGATCAACTCGATCTACATGATGGCGCATTCCGGCGCGCGAGGCTCGCCCGCCCAGATGCGCCAGCTCGCCGGCATGCGCGGCCTGATGGCGAAGCCGTCGGGCGAGATCATCGAGACGCCGATCATCTCCAACTTCAAGGAGGGGCTGTCGGTTCTCGAATACTTCAACTCGACCCATGGCGCCCGCAAGGGTCTCGCGGACACCGCATTGAAGACGGCGAACTCGGGCTATCTGACCCGCCGCCTGGTCGACGTCGCGCAGGATTGCATCATCACCCAGGATGACTGCGGCACCAAGCTCGGCATCAAGATGCGCGCCATCGTCGATGCCGGCACGGTAGTGGCGTCGCTGGGGTCGCGCATCCTGGGCCGCACGGCCTGCGAAGACATCCGTAATCCCGCGAGCAACGAGGTGCTGATCGAGCGCAACACCTTGATGGAAGAAAGCCATGTCGATCAGATCTCGAAGGCTGGCATCCAGGAGGTCAAGATCCGCTCGGCCTTGACCTGCGAACTGGTCAACGGCATCTGCGGCAAGTGCTACGGCCGTGATCTGGCCCGCGGCACGCCCGTCAATCACGGCGAGGCGGTCGGCGTCATCGCGGCGCAGTCGATCGGTGAGCCCGGCACGCAGCTCACGATGCGCACGTTCCATATCGGCGGCGCCGCGCAGATCAACGAGCAGTCGGTGATCGAGTCGAACTTCGACGGCAAGATCACGATCAGGAACAAGGCGATCGCAAGAAACGGCGAAGGTCATCTGGTTGCGATGGTGCGCAATATGGTGGTCGCGGTTGTCGATGCGGACGGCACCGAACGCGCAACCCACCGTATTCAGTACGGCGCGCGCATGCACGTTGACGAAGGCGACATGGTCAAGCGCGGCCAGCGTATCGCCGAGTGGGATCCCTATACCCGGCCGGTTCTGACAGAGCTTGAGGGCACCATCGGATTCGAAGACCTGATCGAAGGTCAGTCGATCTCCGAGACGCTCGATGAATCCACCGGTATCGCCAAGCGCATCGTCATCGACTGGCGCGGTACGCGTGGCGGGGCGGATCTGCGTCCGGCTATCGTGATCAAGGGCAAGGACGGCAAGGTGCTGAAGCTTCCCCGTGGCGGCGACGCCCGCTACATGCTGTCGGTCGACGCCATTCTGTCGGTCGACGTCGACGCCAAGGTGAAGCCCGGCGATATCCTTGCGCGTATCTCGACCGAGAGCGCCAAGACCCGCGACATCACCGGCGGTCTTCCGCGAGTGGCCGAACTGTTCGAGGCTCGCAAGCCGAAAGATGCGGCAATCATCGCGGAAATCGCCGGTACGATCCGGTTCGGTCGCGATTACAAGAACAAGCGCCGCATCTCGATAGAGCCGGTTGACCAGGAAGAGGAGACCCGCGAGTACCTCATTCCGAAGGGCAAGCATATCCATCTGCAGGACGGCGATATCGTCGAGAAGGGTGACTTTATCGTCGATGGCAATCCCGCGCCGCACGACATCCTGGCGATCAAGGGCATCGAGGAACTCGCTGCCTATCTGGTCAACGAGATCCAGGAAGTCTATCGCTTGCAGGGCGTGCTCATCAACGACAAGCACATCGAGGTGATTGTTCGTCAGATGCTCCAGAAGGTCGAGATTATCGATCAGGGCGAGACCGACATGATCTCGGGCGAGCAGATCGACAAGATCGAGTTCGACCGGCTCAACCTCAAGGCTCAGGAAGAAGGCAAGAAGATCGCCACGGGAACGCCGGTCCTTCTCGGCATCACCAAGGCCAGCCTGCAGACCCGCTCGTTCTTCTCGGCGGCGTCATTCCAGGAGACCACGCGTGTGCTCACCGAGGCCGCCGTCAACGGCAAGGTGGACCCGCTAGAGGGCCTGAAGGAAAACGTCATCGTCGGTCGGCTCATTCCAGCCGGTACCGGCGCGTCGATGGCCAAGATCCGCGAAGTTGCAGTCAAGCGCGACAGGTTGATTCTCGACGAGCGGGAAAAGCAGGCGGCGATCGTGCCGTCCGCCCCCGAAGCCGAACCGCTGGCGCTTCCGCCGGCAGAGTAGGAATCGGTGGATATCAGTTGAAGAAAGGCCGGCGTGAGCCGGCCCTTTTTTAAGGTATACGCCGCTTCAGACCACTACCGCTGAGGCTTTACGGGAAGCCGGTCCTGGTCAGACGTTAAGCCAATCTGCCTTCGGGTGATTGCGGGGGCGGCGGCAGTGCCGGCGGCGGTGTCCGGGATTTTTTCGCCGATCGTATCAGACCCTCAGCCAGCCTTATGATAAATCGCGCCCACCGGCGTGCACGCCACGTCAGGCCGTTGTCGAGCGACAGCGAACGAAGATGCCAGGCCTTCGCTGCCGACGTTGCGTCACATTCTATTTTGACGGGGTCATCGTAAAACATCTCGATCTTGGTGCGGTCCATGCCTTCGGTGGCGAGCCAGTGCGGGATATGGTGGTTGCAAAGCTGCTCGACGTCAGTGAACACCTTGTCTGTGCCGGTGCCCGCGGCCGGGCACGAGGTCGCAAATGCGTCGCCGATGACCACGACCCCGGCCTGTCGATGATTTTCCGTGACGTACAAATCGGCTGGCCGGATCTTGATCTGTCCACTTACCTTGAAGCCGCCGGTTATGCGGTCGAGGCCGGGCATCATCGCGCTCATCGCCGCTTCGGGATTCTCACGAAACTCGTGAAACCAGATGTCGTTCATCGACCGATAGACCATCAAGTTGGCTCGCATGGTATTACCGATCGGAAACAGCGTCAGGTAGGCCATGCGATCGCTCGACCGCTTTGGCCAGTAGGTCAGGGCAGGGAAGGGCAACACCGGGCGATCGATCGGCTCAACGTCAAAGCCGAGCGTCACCGAATGACATTCGCTGATGACACGTCGCCCAAGTCCGAGAAAATGGCGCAGGCTGATGCTGAGCCCGTTAGCGAGCACAATCAGGCGCGCCGAAATTTCTTCGCCATTCGCCAGCACCACGCGCTGACGTTCGTCACTCGTCGCGACTTCGGTGACCTTGGTATAAAACCTCTCGATGCTGGATGGAATCTGCGCGCGCATGGCATTGACCAGAGTGTCGTACATCGCGCCGTACTGATCGCTTGGCTTTCTTGCCACAACGAAACCGAACCGCGCTTCCCACACCTCACCGTCGAGCGCCGTCGCTTGCAGTATCTGCTTGTCGAGACCCGCATTGCGCAGTCGTAGAATTTGACTGCCGTCAAGCTTTTCGCAGCGCAGGTCGGGTAAGTACGTCGCGTGCGGATCGATCAAGATCGCAGGAATACCTGCGCGGCCCAGCATCGCGGCCGCCGTTGAGCCGGCTAATCCGCCGCCAACAATCGCAATGTCGGTGTAGCGCATGGATCCGCCCTTGTTTATCCGGGCTAATCAATGCGCCGCAAAAGCAAACAAACTTTGAAGGTCGCCCGGAGAACGACCGGATCGATCGGGCGTGGCTTAACCAAAAAGAAATCCGGGGAAGGCCAGTATTGCCCACGGGGTGGATCGCCGAGGATGATCCGAGGCGTCTGATGATTTCAGTAAACATTTGTTCACCAACGCCGGACCTGATGGCGCCATGGGACGACCTCGTTCGGCGGGCGTCTTCAAACGTATTCATGAATCCCGTGGCCCTGATGGCCGCGAACGAGAGCGGGTTTGCGAGCATCCGTGTTCTGCTGGCGTGGAATGATAGCGCCGGATTCAAGAAGCTGGTCGGTGTCTGGGCTTTTCAGGTCCGCAAGATTTTGCCGATGTGGCCGGCGGTGCTTGAAGCATTGCCCTACAACTACGCCTTTCTTTCAAACCCCGTCGTCGATCCGGCTTTCGTTCGCGAGGTCATTCCAGCCTTTTTATCGGCGATCCGTGACAGTCGCTCGCTGCCCAAGGTGATCAGCCTGAAATCCCTTGATGCCGAGGCAGAGAACTTCGAAACACTTATCGAGGTGCTGACGGAGCAGGGTTGCGCGTGCCTCAGGATGTCCGACAGCACGCGTCCTTTCGCTACTCCTGAGGCTGGCGTGAAACGGTCGGGCTCGACCCGGAAGAAGCTGCGGCAGGATTGGAACCGGCTCTCCGCCGCAGGCAGTGTCGATATTGTCAATCTCCGTGCTCCGGATACGCGAGAGGCGTTCGAGACGTTTCTCGAACTGGAAGCCGCAAGCTGGAAAGGAGCGCGTGGCACGGCATTGTTGTGCAGGCCGGCGGACGCGGCTTTCGCCAGACAGATGGTTGCCGCGCTCGCCGAACGTGGCGATGCTTCGGTTGCCTTGCTTCGTGTTGATCGGCGCGCCATCGCCGCGCAGGTGCTGATGTATTGCGGCGCCACGGCCTATACGTGGAAAACGGCCTTCGATCCTGGCTACGCGAAATACTCGCCCGGCATGCTGCTGATCGACAGGATCACGGACGATCTGCTGAGCTCCGCGGAGATCAGAGCGATCAATTCCTGCTCCTACGAAGGAAGCTTCATGGGTCAACTCTGGGCGGGGCACCGGAGAATGGCCGATCTGCTGGTCAATGTCGGGCGGGATCGATCTCTGGCCTTCTCGCTGGAGGTCGCCCGCCAACGAGGCTACGAACAGCTTCGCCGTCTTCGCGACCGGGTTCGGAGCTGGTCAGCTTCCGCCAGCCCCAAAGCAAGAAAGTAAGCTTGTGACGCACCGTCTTTGGCCTGCTTCAAAAGCGTGGTCGGGAAATGGAGGCTGCAGGTCGGAGCCGTCAATCCGGTGTGGGTTGCCTTTAGCTACGCAAAGGACGACACTGCAACCGCCGGTTTTGACCTGCCGCAAGAACCGGTGATCGTGGGACCATGGTGCACAGGCCAAAGAACAGCCTTCTGGCGAGCATACCGGATACGGAATGGATCGAAGTTCAGAAGCTGTGTGAGTTTGTCAAACTTCCACTCGGTTGCGTGCTGTATGAGCCGCGCGGCCCGTTCGATTATGTGTACTTCCCTGAAACCGCGATCATCTCCAACGTTGCCCCGCTCAAGGCCGACAAGACAGCCGAGACCTCAACCACGGGACGGGAGGGTATGATCAACATCGGGGCGATCATGGGCGATGATCAATCCATGCATCGCGCCGTCGTCCAGGTGTCCGGTGACAGCATCCGCATCGCCTTTCAGGATTTTCAGGAGTTGCAAGCGCGTCTGCCGGTTTTTCGGCGCAAGCTCAACGCTTACTCGCGGGCGTTTCTTGCGCAGGTGATGCAGTCCGTTGCGTGCAACGCCAGCCATACGCTTCTCCAGCGCTGCGCGCGATGGTTGTTGAAGTCTCACGATCGCGTCGATGGTGACGACCTTCGGCTCACTCAGCAATTCCTTGCCGAAATGCTTGTGGTCAGCCGCGTGGCCGTTAACGCCGAGTTGCAGAAGTTTCAGCAACAGCAGGTTCTCACATATAGCCGAGGTATCATTACCGTGCTGGACCGCAAGCTTCTGGAGCGCACATCCTGCGAATGCTATCGCGCGGTCCGGCGAGAGTACGACAGGCTACTGCCCGGCTCTTTCACCAAATAAAATTGCCAACTATGTAAACTAGTTGGCTATACCGTCGCTGTTTCCATCGGTACACAAAGAAATTCAAAGATAATAGAGGAGCGCACCGATGCCGCGACACATCTCTTTTTACGATGAATCCCTGGGTAAGCAGATCGACGGTTCATACACTTCCGATGGCAAGGTGATCCATGCCGGTTCGGGATCGCTGGGCGCGAAAAGCGCGACCATTGGCCACCTTGGCAACGCCACCACATTTCCGGTTGATCAGGTCGGTCAGGATTTGCTGGCGCAGAGGCTGCTGAGCGAGCTGGCTCAGCGCGAAGCAAAGAACGGCCACGGTCACGGCCACTAAGTCGTCGTCAAACGGATGATGTGAACCGCTCATGCGGTTCACATAGTCTTTTTCTACCGCGGAGGGGCCTTACGTTGGCCCCGCTGCAGGTGGCTGTGGTTTAAGCGGCCACCTTCGAACCTCTGCTCAGGCTTTCGGGCTCTCTTCCGCTTCACGCGTAGCAGGCGGGCCCGGGCTGATCACTCCCGCAGATGTGTTGATCGTTTGAAAGGGCAGAGCGGTAGTCGCCTGCCTTTGACGTCGCAAGGTTTCGGTGTCCGGCACGAGCGAGAAGTAGCGTCGTGTCGCTCAGCTTGTCATCTGCGCGTGAGATTCTGCATCTCTTCCCCATAGCCTTATCGTGCAACGCCATCCTTGGTCTTGATCCAAGAGGGCATCGGTTTGCGTGAAGACAGCGCGTCAGATCAAGTTCATGGGGCCACGCTTCTGATCCCGTTCAGAATCGGAATTGGAAAGGCGCTGGCGATAACTCATCAGCCCCTCGCCGATTGGCAGACAACAACACGGCTCCGCGAATTTCGTGGCGCCGCAAGCCATCTGCCTCGGCCAGTTCCGCCTGAGTCTGTAGATTCGGCTCGATAGATTCGGTTCGATCTGCATCCTGTCCCGCTCATGAGGGCTGACGGCCCCGGCGAAATCGACCTGAGTCGCGCGATGCCGGGGTAGTGCTCTGATTCGCGCTATCGGGATCCAGTCCGGCGATGGGTCGGGCAGGGAGCGGGATTCCGTCGTGTCATTCTGTTGAGCGAGCAGGGGACGGCTACGGCGGTTTTCGCTCGAAACGGATGTTGAATCTTAGAAAAATAACGTAAAAACAATTACTTGGGATTTGTTTCCGATGCAAATTGGGAGCAGAAGAATCTGATGGCGTCGCGGGGCTGTACGCGCTCAAAAGACCATAGTTTCGAACGGCTTCCGGTAGTCGGCGCGCACTCGTTCCTGTTGAAACCGGTTGAGGCGGGGCCGGTCGCATGAAACGGTCAGAAGTGCCTCTGGTGTGGCGGATCAGCCTTGACTTGACGAGTCGCGATGGATAAAACCCGCGCACTTAACGGCAGGCGGTGAGCTACGCCAGCGTCGGAACGGACCACCCTTTCTATCTGGTTTGATTGATAGACGGGCACCAACCTCGACGAATGCTGCTCAGACGCTGCCGCAATAGCCAGGCAATGCCAGGACCATAGTCATCTCTTGAGCGAAATCTCTTGAGGTTGATTTCGGATACATGACCTCGGTAGAGGCTGGCCGGTTCGTTCCGGCTGGCGTTGATCGTGGTCCTCTGTGGTGTCGAAGCGCTTCCCGCTCAGCAGTGAACGGTTGGCGCGGTTTCGTTTTGCGTGAACCGATTCACGCATCGCGAGCGTGTGGGCGGTAGCTCCGGACGAAGTGCGAAACCGATCGGGGTTTTGCGTAAATATAAGGGTGAAGGCGAACGATGCCGACGATCAACCAGCTGATCGCAAGTCCGCGCGTCCTACAAAAGTCGCGCAAGAAGGTGCCAGCGTTGCAGCAATCGCCGCAAAAGCGCGGGGTGTGCACGCGTGTTTACACCACGACGCCGAAGAAGCCGAACTCGGCGCTGCGCAAGGTCGCCAAGGTGCGCCTGACCAATGGCTTCGAGGTCATCGGTTATATTCCGGGTGAAGGCCACAACCTTCAGGAACATTCCGTGGTGATGATTCGCGGCGGCCGCGTGAAGGACTTGCCGGGCGTGCGCTATCACATCCTCCGCGGCGTCCTCGACACGCAGGGCGTCAAGAACCGCAAGCAGCGCCGTTCGAAGTACGGCGCGAAACGTCCGAAGTAAGCGGGAACAGAAACGATGTCACGTCGCCACTCTGCCGAAAAGCGTGAAGTGTTGCCCGACCCGAAGTTCGGAAACGTCGTCATTACGAAGTTCATGAACTCGATCATGTATGCGGGGAAGAAGTCGGTCGCCGAAAGCATCGTCTACGGCGCGCTCGACCTGATCGAGGCCAAGACCAAGCAGGGGCCGCTGACCGTTTTCGAGCAGGCGCTCGAGAACGTGATGCCGACCATCGAAGTGCGGTCCCGCCGCGTTGGCGGCGCCACTTATCAGGTGCCGGTGGAAGTTCGCTCGACTCGCCGTCAGGCGCTGGGCATTCGCTGGCTGATCACAGCTGCGCGGGGGCGCAATGAAAAGACGATGACGGAGCGGCTTTCGGCTGAACTGCTCGACGCGTCGAACAACCGGGGCAGTGCGGTCAAGAAGCGGGAAGACGTGCACAAGATGGCGGAAGCCAACCGTGCGTTCTCGCACTATCGCTGGTAACGGCGACACAACAGGAATTTTAAGGACAGCTCCATGCCCCGCCAACATGCCATCGAGGATTACCGTAACTTCGGTATCATGGCGCATATCGACGCCGGCAAGACCACCACGACCGAGCGTATCCTTTATTACACCGGCAAGAGCCACAAGATCGGCGAGGTGCACGAAGGTGCGGCGACGATGGACTGGATGACGCAGGAGCAGGAGCGCGGCATCACCATCACCTCGGCTGCGACCACCGCGTTCTGGGACGGCAAGCGTCTGAATATCATCGACACTCCGGGTCACGTCGACTTCACCATCGAGGTGGAGCGCTCCTTGCGCGTGCTCGACGGGGCCGTATGCGTGCTCGACTCCAACCAGGGTGTCGAGCCGCAGACCGAAACGGTCTGGCGTCAGGGCGACAAGTACAAGGTGCCGCGCATCGTCTTCTGCAACAAGATGGATAAGACCGGCGCCGACTTCTACAAGTGTCTTGCTGACATCGTCGATCGTCTCGGTGCGCGTCCTGTTGCATTGCAGTTGCCGATTGGCTCCGAAAGCAACTTCAAGGGCATGGTCGACCTCGTCCGCATGAAGGCGCTGGTCTGGAACAACGAAGCGCTGGGCGCGATGTATGACATCGTAGATATCCCGGCTGACCTCGCCGACAAGGCAAAGGAATATCGCGAGAAGCTGGTGGAGGCCGCCGTCGAACTCGATGACGATGCCATGGCTGCCTATCTCGACGGTACCGAGCCCGACGAAGCCACGTTGAAGAAGCTGATCCGCAAGGCAGTGCTGACCGGCGCTTTCTATCCGGTACTGTGCGGCACGGCGTTCAAGAACAAGGGCGTTCAGCCGCTGCTTGATGCCGTGGTCGCCTATCTGCCGTCGCCGCTCGACGTTCCGGCTATCAAGGGCGTTGATGACAAAGGCAACGAAATTGTCCGTCACGCCGACGACAAGGAGCCGATGTCGCTGCTGGCGTTCAAGATCATGGACGACCCCTTCGTCGGTACGATTACGTTCTGCCGTATCTATTCCGGCATTCTTCAGAGCGGCACCGGCGTCGTCAATTCGACCCGCGAGAAGAAAGAGCGCATCGGCCGGATGTTGCTGATGCATGCGAACAATCGTGAAGATATCAAGGAAGCCTATGCCGGCGACATCGTCGCGCTGGCCGGCCTGAAGGAAGCGCGCACCGGCGACACGCTGTGCGATTCCGCTCATCAGGTGATTCTCGAAAAGATGGAGTTTCCTGATCCGGTCATCGAGATTGCGATCGAGCCAAAGTCCAAGGCAGACCAGGAAAAGCTGGGTATCGCGCTGGCGAAACTCGCGGCTGAGGATCCGTCGTTCCGCGTCTCCACCGACCAGGAGTCCGGCCAGACCATCCTCAAGGGCATGGGCGAACTCCATCTCGACATCAAGGTCGATATTCTCAAGCGCACCTACAAGGTCGACGCCAATATCGGCGCGCCGCAGGTGGCGTTCCGCGAGCGCGTCACCAAGCGCGTCGAGCACAGCTACACCCACAAGAAGCAGACCGGCGGCACCGGCCAGTTCGCGGCGGTGACGCTGATCGTCGAGCCGAGCGAACCCGGCAAAGGCTACGAGTTCGAGTCGAAGATCGTCGGCGGCGCCGTGCCGAAGGAATACATCCCCGGCGTGGAGAAGGGCATCGAGAGCGTGCTCAGCTCGGGCGTGGTCGCCGGCTTCCCTGTTGTCGACGTCAAGGTGCAGTTGATCGACGGCAAGTTCCATGATGTCGACTCGTCAGCATTGGCGTTCGAAATTGCAACGCGCGCCTGCTTCCGTGAGGCTCTGCAGAAGGGCAAGTCGGTGCTGCTGGAGCCGATCATGAAGGTCGAGGTGGTGACGCCGGAAGACTATACCGGATCGGTCATCGGCGATCTCAATTCGCGGCGCGGCCAGATCCAGGGTCAGGACATGCGCGGCAACGCCAACGTCATCAACGCGATGGTGCCGCTCATGAACATGTTCGGCTACGTGAACAATCTGCGCTCGATGAGTCAGGGGCGCGCGACCTTTACGATGCAATTCGATCATTACGCGGAAGCGCCGGCGAATGTGTCGGCGGAAGTCCAGAAAAAGTTTGCCTGATTGTCGCTGGCGACAGTCGACGACTGAACGGAGAGTCAAATGGCCAAAGCAAAGTTTGAACGTAACAAGCCGCATTGCAACATTGGTACGATCGGTCACGTCGACCATGGCAAGACCTCATTGACGGCAGCGATCACGAAGGTTCTTGCGGAAGCTGGCGGAGCGACGTTCACGGCATACGACCAGATTGACAAGGCTCCTGAGGAGAAGGCGCGCGGCATCACGATTTCGACGTCGCATGTCGAGTATGAGACGCCGAACCGCCACTACGCCCATGTCGACTGCCCGGGCCATGCCGACTACGTGAAGAACATGATCACGGGCGCGGCGCAGATGGATGGCGCCATTCTGGTCGTGTCGGCTGCGGACGGCCCGATGCCTCAGACGCGCGAGCACATTCTCCTGGCGCGCCAGGTCGGCGTTCCGGCGATCGTGGTGTTTTTGAACAAGTGCGACATGGTCGACGATCCGGAGCTTCTGGAACTGGTCGAGATGGAGGTTCGGGAGCTTTTGTCGAAGTACGAGTTTCCCGGCGACGACATTCCGATCATCAAGGGCTCGGCGCTGGCGGCGCTGGAGGACTCCGATGTCAAGCTTGGCAAGGAAGCGGTGCTTGAACTGATGAAGGCGGTTGACGCCTACATCCCGCAGCCCGAGCGGCCGATCGATCAGCCGTTCCTGATGCCGGTCGAGGACGTGTTCTCGATTTCCGGTCGCGGTACCGTTGTGACCGGACGAGTTGAACGCGGCATTGTCAAGGTCGGCGAGGAAATCGAGATCGTTGGTATTCGCGAGACGCAGAAGACGACGGTGACGGGCGTGGAGATGTTCCGCAAGCTTCTCGATCAGGGGCAGGCGGGCGACAACATCGGGGCGCTGCTGCGCGGCACCAAGCGCGAGGACGTGGAGCGCGGTCAGGTTCTGTGCAAGCCGGGCTCTGTGAAGCCGCACACCAAGTTCAAGGCGGAAGCCTACATCCTGACCAAGGAGGAAGGTGGCCGTCACACGCCGTTTTTCACCAACTATCGGCCGCAGTTCTATTTCCGCACCACGGATGTGACCGGGGTGGTGCACCTTCCGGCCGGCACCGAGATGGTGATGCCGGGCGACAACGTCGCGATGGAGGTGCATCTGATTGTGCCGATCGCCATGGAGGAGAAGCTGCGTTTCGCCATCCGCGAGGGCGGTCGTACCGTCGGCGCGGGCGTCGTCGCCAGCATCATCGAGTAAGGACAAGGGAATTGCGAATAGCGAGTGGCGAATAGAACACCTTCTATTTCGCTATTCGCTACTCACTACTCACTATTCGCTTTTCAAAGAGAGACACGGCAATGAACGGCCAGAATATCCGCATCCGACTCAAGGCGTTCGATCATCGGATCCTTGATACGTCGACCCGCGAGATCGTGAACACCGCGAAACGCACCGGCGCGCAGGTCCGCGGACCGATTCCGCTGCCGACGAGAATCGAGAAATTTACGGTCAACCGTTCGCCGCACGTCGACAAGAAGAGCCGCGAGCAGTTCGAGATGCGGACGCACAAGCGCCTTCTCGATATCGTCGATCCGACGCCTCAGACAGTCGATGCCTTGATGAAGCTTGATCTGGCTGCGGGCGTCGACGTGGAGATCAAGCTCTGACGCAGCAGCTTGCCGCCGTTTTCGGATCGGCGGCATGCGGAAAGTCAGAACGAAGTTTTGGAACAGTCCGATCGTTAGCGGACAGAAAGAACAGGAAGCACGACGATGCGCTCCGGAGTGATCGCACAAAAGGTCGGGATGACGCGGGTCTTTACAGAGGCCGGCGAGCACATCCCTGTGACCGTGCTGAAGCTGAGCAATTGTCAGGTGTTGGGACACCGGACCAGTGAGAAGAACGGCTACGTCGCATTGCAGCTTGGCTCGGGTGCGCGCAAGACGGTCTACATGCCCAAGGCGGAGCGCGGACAATTCGCGGTCGCCAAGGTGGCGCCGAAGCGCAAGGTCGCTGAATTCCGCGTGTCGGAGGATTCGCTGATTCCGGTTGGTGCGGAAATTCAGGCGGACCATTTCGTGGTCGGTCAGTTCGTTGATGTCACCGGTACGTCGGTGGGTAAGGGTTACGCCGGCGGCATGAAACGCTGGAACTTCGGCGGTCTGCGCGCCACCCATGGTGTGTCGATCTCGCATCGTTCGATTGGTTCGACCGGTGGCCGTCAGGATCCGGGCAAGACCTTCAAGAACAAGAAGATGCCCGGTCACATGGGTGTCGATCGCATTACAACTCTAAACCTGCGCGTAGTGCAGACCGACGTCGAGCGCGGCCTGATCCTGGTCGAGGGTGCCGTTCCGGGCTCCAAGGGCGGCTGGATCGCGGTACGTGACGCGGTGAAGAAGCCGTTGCCCAAGGAAGCGCCGAAACCTGGCAAGTTCAAGGTCGTGGGCGATGCGCAGGTTGCGGACGAGGACAAAGCTCCGGCGGATACCCCGGCCGAGAAGGAGGGGGCATAACATGGAACTGAACGTTACCACCCTCGAAGGCAAGGCTGCGGGTTCGGTTCAGCTATCGGACGGCATCTTTGGGCTCGAGCCGCGCAAGGATCTGATTCAGCGTTGCGTGAACTGGCAACTCGCCAAGAGTCAGGCGGGCACCCACAAGACCAAGGGCCGTGCGGAAATCTGGCGCACCGGTAAGAAGCTGTTCAAGCAGAAGGGCACGGGCAACGCCCGTCACGGTTCGGCCCGCGCGCCGCAGTTCCGCGGCGGCGGCCGAGCATTTGGGCCGGTCGTTCGCAGTCATGCGCATGATCTGCCCAAGAAGGTGCGCGCGCTGGCGCTGCGCCATGCGCTTTCGGCGAAGGCCAAGGATGGCGGTTTGATCGTTATCGACAGCGCTGAACTGAAAGAGGCCAAGACCAAGGCTCTGATGGGCCATTTTTCGAGCCTCGGCCTGACCAGTGCGCTGATCGTCGATGGCGCGCAGGTTCATGCCGGGTTCGCCACCGCCGCGCGCAACATTCCGAACATCGACGTGCTGCCGATTCAGGGCATCAACGTCTACGACATTCTGCGCCGTCAGAAGCTGGTGTTGACCAAGGCGGCGGTTGATGCGTTGGAGGCGCGTTTCAAATGACAATCGACGCGAACCATTATGACGTGATTGTCGCTCCGGTGATTACCGAAAAGGCGACAGTAGCCTCTGAGTACAACAAGGTTGTGTTCAAGGTGGCTCGCAAGGCGACCAAGCCGCAGATCAAGGAAGCGATCGAGAAACTGTTCGACGTCAAGGTCAAGAACGTGAACACGCTGGTTCGTAAGGGCAAGACCAGGGTTTTTCGAGGCCGTCTGGGTTCACACTCAGACACCAAGCGCGCGGTTGTGACCCTCGAAGAGGGCCATCGCATCGACGTGACCACGGGTCTCTGAGGCGAAACGGCTTTAAGGCGACAGATTATGGCACTGAAGACTTACAATCCCACGACGCCGGGCCAGCGCCAGTTGGTGATGGTCGATCGCTCGGCCCTTTACAAGGGCAAGCCGGTCAAGACGTTGACCGAAGGCAAGCGCGGCAAGGGCGGTCGCAACAATACCGGGCGCATTACCGTGCGGTTCCGTGGCGGTGGCCACAAGCAAGCCTATCGCAACGTCGATTTCAAGCGCGGTAAGACGGACGTGCCAGCGGTCGTTGAAAGGCTTGAATATGATCCGAACCGCACCGCGTTCATCGCGCTGATCAAGTATCAGGACGGCGAGCAGGCCTATATCCTTGCGCCGCAGCGTCTGGCCGTGGGCGACACTGTCGTGGCGGGGAATTATGTGGACGTTAAGCCGGGTAATGTCATGCCGCTCGGCAATATGCCTGTCGGCACGATCGTCCACAACGTCGAGATGAAGATCGGGAAGGGTGGCCAGCTAGCGCGTTCCGCCGGCACATATGCTCAGATCGTCGGCCGCGATCAGGATTATGTCATCCTGCGTCTGAATTCGGGCGAGCAGCGTCTGGTGCATGGCCGCTGCCGCGGCGCCATCGGCGCGGTATCGAATCCGGATCACATGAACACCTCGATCGGCAAGGCGGGCCGTACCCGTTGGATGGGTCGCCGCCCGCACAACCGCGGCGTGGTCATGAACCCGATCGACCATCCGCATGGCGGCGGCGAAGGCCGGACGTCCGGTGGCCGTCACCCGGTGACGCCGTGGGGCAAGCCGACCAAGGGCAAGAAGACCCGTTCCAACAAGTCGACCAACAAGTTCATTCTCATCAGCCGCCATAAGCGGAAGAAGTAGCAAGGATAGCCGGACATGGTTCGTTCAGTCTGGAAAGGCCCGTTTGTTGAAGGCTCGCTGCTCAAGAAGGCAGATGCCGCGCGAGCGAGTGGCCGTCATGACGTCATCAAGATCTGGAGCCGCCGCTCGACCATTCTGCCGCAGTTCGTCGGGCTGGTGTTCGGTGTCTACAACGGCCAGAAGCACGTGCCCGTGTCGGTCAATGAAGAGATGGTCGGTCACAAGTTCGGCGAGTTCTCGCCGACCCGCACGTTCCACGGCCACTCGGGCGACAAGAAAGCCAAGAGGTCTTGAGGTTCAAGTTATGAGCAAACCAAAGCGCGAACGGAGCCTCCCGGAAAATGAGGCCAAGGCGATTGCCCGGATGCTTCGGGTGAGCCCGCAGAAGCTCAACCTGGTTGCGCAACTGATCCGCGGCCGCAAGGCGTCGGCGGCGCTTGCCGATCTGCAATTCTCGCGCAAGCGGATCGCGGGCGACGTCAAGAAGTGCCTGGAATCGGCGATCGCCAACGCCGAGAACAACCATGACCTCGACGTCGACGAGTTGGTCGTATCGGAGGCGTTTGTCGGCAACGGCATGGTGATGAAGCGTTTCGCGCCGCGCGGCCGTGGCCGTTCGGGCCGTATCTATAAACCGTTCTCGCAACTGACGATCGTGGTGCGTCAGGTCGAGGCCGAGGCGAGCGCTTAAGAGGCGCGGGAGAAAACGATGGGTCAGAAGATCAATCCGATCGGGCTGCGTCTGGGTATCAACCGGACCTGGGATTCCCGTTGGTACGCCGGCAAGGCCGAGTACGGCCGGCTGCTGCATGAGGATGTCAAGATCCGCGAACTCCTGCACAAGGAGCTCAAGCAGGCAGCTGTCGCCCGCATCGTGATCGAGCGGCCGCATAAGAAGTGCCGGGTGACGATCCATTCGGCGCGCCCCGGCGTCGTGATCGGCAAGAAGGGCGCCGATATCGACAAACTGCGCAAAAGAGTTGCCGATATCACTTCGTCGGACGTGGTTCTCAACATCGTTGAGATTCGGAAGCCGGAGCTCGATGCCACGCTGGTCGCCGAGTCGATCGCGCAGCAGCTTGAGCGCCGCGTCGCGTTCCGTCGCGCGATGAAGCGTGCCGTGCAATCGGCGATGCGTCTCGGTGCCGAAGGCATCAGGATCAACTGCTCGGGCCGTCTCGGCGGTGCTGAAATCGCTCGCATGGAGTGGTATCGCGAAGGCCGCGTGCCGTTGCATACGCTGCGCGCCGACGTGGATTACGGCGTTGCCACGGCGTTCACGACATTCGGTACCTGCGGCGTCAAGGTCTGGATATTCAAGGGCGAGATCCTTGAGCATGACCCGATGGCTCAGGATAAACGCCAGGCCGGCGACGACAGCCGTCCTCGCCGCGACGCGGCATGAACGACAGCATGATCCCGAAAGGTGGTCACCGGTTTTTGGACCGGATCATGCGTAAAGAGAAGGTTTGAGGGCGTAAGCCATGATGCAACCGAAGAAGACCAAGTTCCGGAAGGCGCACAAGGGCCGCATCCACGGCGTCGCGTCGTCGGGCGCGACGCTGGCGTTCGGCCAGTTCGGCCTGAAGGCGATGGCGCCCGAGCGCATCACGGCGCGTCAGATCGAAGCCGCGCGGCGGGCGCTGACACGCCACATGAAGCGCGCGGGACGGGTCTGGATCCGCGTCTTCCCGGACGTGCCCGTATCGAAGAAGCCGGCCGAAGTCCGCATGGGCTCGGGCAAGGGCGCGCCGGAGTTGTGGGTGGTGCGGGTCAAGCCCGGCCGGGTGCTTTTCGAGATCGATGGCGTGGCTCCGCAGACTGCGAAGGAAGCGCTGACGCTCGCCGCCGCCAAGCTGCCGATCAAGACGCGCTTCGTCGCGCGTATCGCGGAGTAATCGACATGGCCGCAATGAAGACCGCTGACATCCGCGCGATGACCCCCGACCAGATGGACGACGCCATCACCGGTCTGAAGAAGGAGCGGTTCAATCTGCGCTTTCAGCGCGCGACTGGACAGCTTGAAAACACCTCGCGGATGCGTGAAGCCCGCCGCGATATCGCACGGATCAAGACCATCGCCGCGCAAAAGCGCGACGCGAAGAAGTAAGGGGCTTTAAGATGCCGAAACGTACGCTGCAGGGCGTGGTCGTCAGCGACAAGCAAGCCAAGACGGTTGTGGTGCGCGTCGACCGCCGCTTTACGCATCCGATCTACAAGAAGACCATTCGCCGCTCGAAGAACTACCACGCTCACGACGAGAACAACGAGTTCAAGCCGGGTGACATGGTGTGGATCGAGGAAAGCAAGCCGATCTCGAAGTTGAAGCGCTGGACCGTGGTTCGGGGCGAACAGAAGAAAACCGCTTAGGCGCGATTTTGCGCATCAGAAAGAGGACAAGGTGCATCAATGATTCAGATGCAGACCAACCTCGACGTGGCCGATAATTCAGGCGCACGCCGTGTTATGTGCATCAAGGTGCTTGGGGGCTCCAAGCGCCGCTATGCAACGGTGGGCGACATCATCGTCGTGTCGATCAAGGAAGCCATTCCGCGGGGGAAGGTGAAGAAGGGCGACGTCATGAAGGCGGTGGTGGTGCGGGTCTCCAAGGATATCCGCCGCGCGGACGGTTCGGTGATCCGTTTCGACCGCAATGCGGCCGTTCTGATCAACAATCAGTCGGAGCCTGTCGGCACCCGTATTTTCGGGCCGGTGCCGCGCGAGCTGCGCGCCAAGAACCACATGAAGATCATATCGCTGGCGCCGGAGGTGCTGTGATGGCTGCCAAGATCCGGAAGGGCGACAAGGTTATCGTGTTGTCGGGCCGCGACAAGGGTCGCACCGGCGAAGTGTTCGAGGTCCGCCCCGCGGAAGACAGGGCGCTGGTGCGCGGCGTCAATATCGTGAAGCGCCACCAGAAGCAGACCCAGAATCAGGAAGGCGGCATTCTCTCGAAGGAGTCGCCGATCCACCTGTCCAACATCGCGATCGTCGGCAAGGATGGAAAGCCGACCCGCGTCGGTTTCAAGATTCAGGCAGACGGCACCAAGGTGCGTGTCGCCAAGCGCTCGGGAGCGGAGATCGATGGCTGAGACGGCTTACGTGCCGCGCCTGCGCGCGGAGTATGACAAGAGCATCCGGGCCCGGCTGACCGAGCAGTTCGGCTATATCAACGTCATGCAGGTGCCTCGCCTCGACAAGGTGGTTCTCAACATGGGAATCGGCGAGGCCGTGAACGATCGTAAGAAGGCCGAGGCGGCGGCGGGCGACCTGTCGCTGATCGCGGGCCAGAAGGCGGTCGTGACTTACTCGCGTGTCGCCATTTCGACCTTCAAGCTGCGTGAGAACCAGCCGATCGGCTGCAAGGTGACGCTGCGCAAGACGAAGATGTACGAGTTCATCGATCGTCTCGTGAATGTTGCGCTGCCGCGCGTCCGCGACTTCCGTGGTCTTAATCCGAAGAGCTTCGACGGTCGCGGCAATTACTCGCTCGGCATCAAGGAACACATCATTTTCCCCGAGATCGATTTCGACAAGGTCGGGGAAAGCTGGGGCATGGACGTCACCGTCTGCACGACCGCGCAGACGGACGACGAAGCCCGGGCGCTGCTGACAGCATTCAATTTTCCGTTCCGGCAGTGAGACGCTGAAAGGCGCTCAGACGCGGAAAGGTAAGGAGCCAAGCATGGCAAAGAAGAGTTCGATCGAGAAGAACAACCGGCGCAGGCGGATGAACCGGAACGCGGCTGCGAAGCGCGCGCGGCTGAAGGCTATTATCGCCGACAAGACCAAGCCGATGGAAGAACGCTTCGCCGCGACGCTGAAGCTTGCGGAAATGCCGCGCAACTCGTCCGCGACGCGCATACGAAACCGCTGCGAGCTGACCGGGCGCCCGCGTTCGAACTACCGCAAGAACAAGCTAAGCCGTATCGCGCTGCGCGACCTCGGCTCCAGAGGCCTGGTTCCCGGCCTCGTGAAGTCGAGCTGGTAAGGAGGATCGCCAGATGTCCACGCACGATCCGATCAGCGATCTCATCACCCGCATTCGCAATGCGCAAATGCGCAGCAAGCCCAAGGTTTCGGCTCCCGGCTCAAAGATGCGCGCGAACGTGCTCGAGGTTCTCAAGAGTGAGGGCTATATCCGCGGCTATGCCAGTGTCGAGCATTCCTCGGGTCGCAGCGAGCTGGAGATCGAGCTGAAGTATTTCGACGGGGAGCCTGTGATTCGCGAAATCGAGCGCGTCTCCAGGCCCGGCCGTCGCGTTTACGCCTCGGTGAAGAATCTGCCCCGCGTCAACAACGGGTTGGGAATCTCGGTGCTGTCGACGCCGAAGGGGATCATGGCTGACCACGAGGCGCGAGACGCCAATGTGGGCGGTGAAGTTCTCTTTACGGTGTTCTAGCGCGCGTATCGCGAAAGCGGAAACCGATTTTGCGACAGGAATGCGCGCAGACTAAGATGAAGGATTGAGCCATGTCACGCATTGGCAAGAGGCCAGTCACGGTGCCGTCCGGTGTGACCGCGACCGTCGAAGGGCAGACCGTCAAGATGAAGGGGCCGAAAGGCGAGCTTCGATTCGTTGTCCATGATGACGTCGAGGTGAAGCTTGAGGACGGTGCGGTGAAGGTCGCGCCGCGATATGAGACCAAGCGGGCGCAGGCGCTGTATGGCACCGCGCGCGCGCAGGTCGCGAATCTCGTCGCCGGCGTCACCAAGGGATTCGAGAAGAAGCTCGAGATCATCGGCGTCGGCTATCGTGCCGCGTTGCAAGGCAAGTCGTTGCAGCTTGCGCTCGGCTATAGCCACGATGTCAATTACGCCGTTCCCGAGGGGATCACGATCGCTGTGCCGAAGCCGACCGAAATCACGATCACGGGCAATGATGCACAGCGCGTCGGTCAGGTCGCGGCCGAAATCCGTGGCTATCGTCCGCCGGAGCCCTACAAGGGCAAGGGCGTGAAGTACGCCGACGAAACGATCTTCCGTAAGGAAGGCAAGAAGAAGTAACGGAGCCGGTCATGTCGAAGATGAAGATTACGAATGCCCGGCGCAAGCAACGCGTGAGGCTGTCGTTGCGTCGGACTGCAAATGGCCGTCCGCGCTTGTCGGTGTTCCGCTCGTCGAAGCACATCTATGCCCAGGTCATTGATGATCTGAAAGGCGAGACGCTGGCCTCGGCCTCCTCGCTGGAGAAGGCGATGCGCGACGCGGGCAACACGGGCGCCAATATCGATGCGGCCAAGGCCGTCGGCAAGCTGGTGGCGGAGCGGGCGGTGAAGAACGGCGTCAAGGAAGTTGTTTTCGATCGCGGCGGCTATCTCTATCACGGCCGCGTCAAGGCGCTGGCTGACGCTGCTCGCGAGAGCGGATTGAGCTTCTAAGCGGTATATCGAACGAGTAGGACAGGGGCGAGAGCCTCACAAGGATCGGAAAAACACCATGGCAGGTGAACGCGGACGCGAACGGAGCAGGGATCGCGAGGAGCGCGACAGCGAGTTCGTCGACAAGCTCGTCCACATCAACCGCGTGGCAAAAGTCGTCAAGGGCGGCAAGCGCTTCGGTTTCGCGGCGCTGGTCGTGATCGGCGACCAGAAGGGCCGCGTCGGATTCGGGCACGGCAAGGCGCGTGAGGTTCCGGAAGCGATCCGAAAGGCGACGGAATCGGCGAAGCGCAATCTGACGCGTGTTCCGCTGCGAGAAGGCAGGACGCTGCATCACGACATCGCAGGCCGTCACGGCGCAGGCCGCGTTTATCTGCGCGCGGCGCCGGCCGGCACGGGCATCATCGCCGGCGGCCCGATGCGCGCGGTGTTCGAGACGCTCGGCATCCAGGACGTGGTGGCGAAGTCGGTTGGCTCGTCCAATCCTTATAATATGGTTCGCGCGACCTTCGACGCGCTGAAGCATCAGGATTCACCGCGCTCGGTTTCGGCCCGCCGCAACATCAAGGTCTCCACGCTGCAATCGCGCCGTGTAGGCGGTGATGCGGAGGCTGTTGCCGAATAGCGGCGGTCGAATTGGGGCTAGCGGTGCCGCCGGCCCGTCCGAGACCCGCCGGGCGAGACAGGATTTGGAGTGACGACGATGGCCAAGGCCGCAAAAACAATCAAGGTCGAGCAGACCGGCAGCGCAATCCGCCGCCATCACTCGCAGCGCTCGACGTTGGTCGGGCTCAAGCTCAACAAGATCGGCCGGACTGCGGAGTTGCAGGATACGCCAGAAATTCGCGGCATGATCGCGAAGGTTCGGCATATCGTCCGCGTCATCGACGAGGCGTAACAATTTGCTGTTTATGCCCGGCCTGTGCCGGGAAGCCACGGCTTCGAACACGAGCGGGTTCGGCAAAAGACGTGGAGGCCGGGACGATCCCGGCGCGAGGAACACGATGAGGACGCGACCATGAAACTCAGCGATATCGCCGACAACGCAGGCTCGCGCAAGAAGCGCATGCGGATCGGCCGGGGTATCGGCTCCGGCAAGGGCAAGACCGGCGGCCGTGGCGGAAAGGGACAGACCGCTCGCTCCGGTGTGCGCATCAACGGTTTTGAGGGCGGCCAGATGCCGCTGCACCGGCGGTTGCCGAAGCGCGGCTTCAACAACATCTTCCGCGTCGAGTTCGCCGAGATCAATCTCGATCGGCTTCAGGACGCGATCGATGCCGGCTCGATCGATGCCAACACGACTGTCAACGCCGAGTCGCTGGTGAAATCCGGCGTGGTGCGTCGCGCCAAGGGTGGCGTCCGCCTGCTTGGCCGCGGCGAGATCAAGGCGAAATTGACCGTTGAGGTTCACGGCGCCTCGAAGTCCGCGATTGCGGCGGTTGAGAAGGCGGGCGGCACCGTGAAAATCCTTGCGCCGAAGAAGGACGAAGGTGAGGCGGCGTAACGTTCGCGTCATCGCCCGCTTTGATGCGACAGGGGACTTGCGGATGTTGGATTCATCAAGGATCGAACATCATGAGAGGTCTGGCGGCTGCCGGCCGGCCCGTTCTGGCGGAGCGTGACGGCGCCTTTGGCGCGGGAGAGGGCTGAATATGGTCTCAGCAGCGGAACAACTGGCGGCTAACCTTAACTTTTCGGCGTTTTCAAAAGCCGACGAACTGAAGAAGCGCATCTGGTTCACGCTCGGCGCGTTGCTTGTCTATCGGCTGGGCACTTACATCCCGTTGCCGGGCATCGACCCGACGGTCTGGCAGAAGGTATTCAATTCCCAGGCCGGCGGCATCCTCGGGATGTTCAACATGTTCTCCGGCGGTGGCATCGACCGCATGGCGATTTTCGCCTTGAACATCATGCCGTACATTTCAGCCGCGATTATCCTGCAACTCTTGACCTCCGTCTCGCCCAAGCTTGAGGCTCTCAAGAAGGAGGGCGAAGCCGGCCGTAAGGTCATCAATCAATATACCCGCTATCTCACGGTGGTGCTGGCGTTCTTCCAGTCCTACGGTATTGCCGTCGGCCTCCAGGGCGCGGGCAATGTTGTCACCAATCCGGGCATGTTTTTTCTGCTCTCCACCGCGATCACATTGACCGGCGGCACCATGTTTTTGATGTGGCTCGGCGAGCAGATCACGTCACGAGGCATCGGCAACGGCATTTCCCTCATCATCATGGCGGGTATCGTTGCCGAACTGCCGTCCGCGCTCGCCAGCATGCTCGAACTCGGCCGCCAAGGCGCGCTGTCCACGGGCATCATCCTGATCGTTCTGATCATGGTGGTCGCGGTGATTGCCTTCATCGTGTTCATGGAGCGCGCCCAGCGCAGGCTACTGATCCAGTATCCGAAGCGTCAGGTCGGCAATAAGATGTTTGATGGGCAGTCTTCCCATCTGCCGCTGAAGCTCAACACCTCGGGTGTGATTCCGCCGATCTTCGCGTCGTCGCTGCTGCTGCTGCCGACGACAGTCGCGAACTTCAACGCGGGTAGCGGGCCGGAGTGGTTCCAGTGGATCAATACCCAACTCGGTCACGGCCGGCCGATGTTTTTGATCTTGTACATCGCGCTGATCGTGTTCTTCACCTTCTTCTACACCGCGATCGTCTTCAATCCGACCGAGACAGCCGACAATCTCAAAAAGCACGGCGGCTTCATTCCGGGTATCAGGCCGGGCGAGCGGACCGCAGAGTATATCGACTACGTGCTCTCGCGCATCACGGTGCCAGGGGCGGCCTATCTGGCGATTGTCTGCCTTATCCCTGAGATCCTGATTTCCTACGCGGCCGTACCCTTCTATTTCGGCGGCACCTCGCTGCTGATCGTGGTCAGCGTCACGATGGATACGGTGTCGCAGGTGCAGGGATATCTGCTGGCCCACCAGTATGAAGGCCTGATCAAGAAATCCAAGCTGAGAGGCCGCCGTCGGTGACAGGGCATTTCCTCACTGATCGTAGTCGGTCAGTGAGAAAACGTTCCCAGTGAACAGTTTGCGCGTATTCCGGTTGTGATGACTTTTACGGAAGACGTGTCGGACCGGTAAGGCGCTTCGTTGTTTGCTGGGGTAGTCTTCGTTTGGAATCGTAGACGATATTCGCCCCCACGAACGATCTGCCGCCGCGATAGAGTATGATCCCGACCCGAAGGACCGCGCCAGCGCAAAGTGGGGACCGGTTTTCGGATAAGATCATGCTCAAACAAGAAGATAAGCGACGAGTTTGATTCAACGCAATTGAATCGGATTCAACGCAGTTGAAACAGACTCTAGCCAGAGGCATTGATCGCCCGCGGCGGGGTGCCGTATGAGTTGCCGGAGGGGCGCGGACCGTGTCTTGCTCTGTGCCTGATATCGAAGCGCAGGTGTACGGCTGCTCGTTTCACCCGGTGATGGGGCAATGTTCATGAGACTGATTCTTCTGGGGCCGCCGGGGGCGGGAAAAGGAACGCAGGCGCAACGTCTGGTCCATCATTACGGAATCATTCAGCTTTCAACAGGCGACATGCTTCGCGCCGCCGTGGCCGCCGGCACGCCGGTCGGTCTCAAGGCCAAGGACATCATGGCGAGCGGGGGACTGGTTCCCGACGATGTCGTCATCGGCATCATTTCCGACCGGCTGGAGCAGGCGGACGCGAAGGACGGTTTCATCCTCGACGGCTTTCCGCGCACCGTCCCACAGGCCGAGGCGCTGGATCGTCTGCTTCAATCCAAGGATTTTGCACTTGATGCCGTGATCGAGCTTCGCGTCGACGAAAGCGCATTGCTGCAGCGCGTTGAAAACCGCGTCGCGGAAATGACGGAACGTGGTGAGCAGGTGCGAGCCGATGATAAGCCTGAGGTGCTCTCGCAACGGTTGGCCAGCTACCGCGCGCTGACCGAGCCGCTGATTCGCTACTATTCGGAGCGCAGCAAGCTGCTGACCGTCGACGGCATGATGGCGATCGACGATGTGACACGGGATATCCGCCGGGTCCTGAGGCGATCGGGAGTTCCGATGTCGAAATTCGGAGTTCGTAGATGGTAGAAGCGGGCCAGAATCCCCGATAAGGCGAGAAAAGCCGGTAAATGATCGCTCGGGCGGTGTCTGCCGGTGAGGTGTCTGCCGGTGAAAGGATAGGGGGCGCTCGTTAACGCGGAATGGCGGCCTAGAAGTCACGAAAAAGCGAGCAAAAGCGGTGGAACGGTTGACGGAATGCGACCGAGTCCTTAATAAACGATCATCCAGCGGATCGTTTCAGACGATGCCGGACCCAATCTTACAGAGGGTCGGGCGTCGTTCTTGTGGTTGAGGATACCCGCCGCCTGAAATATCGAAAGAACGGCCGGCTCGACGCGAGTCGGCAACAGGAGAGAAGTCTGTGGCCCGTATTGCCGGCGTGAATATCCCGACCAACAAGCGCGTCGTTATCGCGCTCCAGTATATCCATGGCATTGGTCAAAAGAATGCCGCTGAGATCATCGAGAAAGTCAAGATTCCTGCCGATCGCCGGGTTTCGCAATTGACCGATCAGGAAGTGCTTCAGATCCGGGAAGTGATCGACCGCGATTACCTGGTCGAAGGCGATCTTCGTCGTGAAGTTGGCATCAATATCAAGCGGCTGATGGATCTCGGCTGCTATCGCGGCCTGCGTCATCGCCGCGGCCTGCCGGTGCGCGGCCAGCGCACCCACACCAATGCGCGCACCCGCAAGGGGCCGGCCAAGTCGATTGCCGGTAAGAAGAAGTAAGAGCGCGGACCAAGAAATGGCGCGTAGCGGATAGATCGGGTCGCTGCTCGCTTCGTCGGTGGAGCCGCTGGCATTACGGCGGCGTTGAGATCACAGGAAAGGCTGACAATGGGTAAGGAAGCTACGACACGCGTTCGCCGCCGCGAGCGCAAGAACATCGCGTCCGGCATCGCGCATGTGAATTCGTCGTTCAACAACACCACCATCACCATCACCGATGCGCAGGGCAATACGATCGCCTGGTCATCGGCGGGGACGATGGGTTTCAAGGGCTCGCGCAAGTCGACGCCTTATGCCGCGCAGGTGGCGGCGGAAGACGTTTCCAAGAAGGCGCAGGAGCACGGTATGCGTACCCTCGAGGTCGAGGTGGCCGGCCCGGGTTCGGGTCGCGAATCGGCGCTGCGCGCGCTGCAGGCCGCGGGCTTTACCGTTACCTCGATCCGCGATGTGACCGCGATTCCTCATAATGGTTGCCGTCCGCGCAAGCGCCGGCGCGTCTGATATTCGACAGCGGTGGTTCGTTGTTCCGCCGACTCCGATTTTTTATCTGATTGCGCGGATTGATCCGCGTCCTCCAACGCCAACGATGTTGATGGCATGGGTGAAACAGTGACGATCCAGAAAAATTGGCAAGAGCTTATCCGGCCGAACAAGCTGCAGGTCGTTCCCGGCAGCGATCCTTCGCGCTTTGCGACCCTGATAGCCGAGCCGCTTGAGCGCGGTTTCGGCCAGACGCTCGGCAATGCGTTGCGCCGCATCCTGCTGTCCTCGCTGCAAGGCGCTGCGGTGCAGTCGGTGCACATCGATGGCGTTCTGCACGAATTCTCCTCCATCGCTGGCGTTCGCGAGGATGTCACCGACATCGTGCTGAACATCAAGGACATCGCGATCAAGATGCAGGGCGAAGGCCCCAAGCGCATGGTCGTGAAGAAGCAGGGTCCCGGCACCGTCACCGCAGGTGATATCCAGACCGTTGGCGACGTCGTGGTGCTTAATCCGGACCTTCAGATCTGCACCCTCGACGATGGCGCCGAGATTCGCATGGAGTTCACCGTCGCCTCCGGCAAGGGCTATGTCGCCGCCGAGCGTAATCGGCCCGAGGATGCGCCGATCGGATTGATCCCGGTCGATAGCCTGTATTCGCCGGTGCGTAAGGTTTCCTACAAAGTCGAAAACACCCGTGAGGGTCAGATTCTCGACTACGACAAGCTGACCATGACCATCGAAACCAATGGCGGGGTGACGCCCGAGGATGCTGTGGCCTTCGCCGCGCGCATCCTGCAGGATCAGCTCAACGTTTTCGTCAACTTCGAGGAACCGCGCAAGGAAGTCGCCACCGAGATCATTCCGGATCTGGCGTTCAATCCGGCTTTCCTCAAGAAGGTGGACGAACTGGAACTGTCGGTACGTTCGGCAAACTGCCTGAAGAACGACAATATCGTTTACATCGGCGATCTGGTTCAGAAGTCGGAAGCGGAGATGCTGCGCACCCCGAACTTCGGACGCAAGTCGCTGAACGAGATCAAGGAAGTGCTGGCCCAGATGGGGTTGCACCTCGGTATGGAAGTGCCGGGCTGGCCTCCGGAGAATATCGATGAACTGGCAAAGCGCTTCGAGGACCATTACTGAGCTTTGATTTCCTCCCCGGAGGGGACGGGGAACCAGAGCGGGGCGAACGCAGGCAGCCCACCTGAGCAGCGCGACCGGCGATCGGTCGGTGTCGGACAAGACTGAGGATCACATCTATGCGTCATGGTAAGGTTCACCGTAAGCTCAATCGCACTGCTGAGCACCGCAAGGCGATGTTCGCCAACATGTCGGCGTCGCTTATCAAGCACGAGCAGATCGTCACCACGTTGCCGAAGGCAAAAGAGCTGCGTCCGATCGTCGAAAAATTGGTGACCCTGGGCAAGAAAGGCGGTCTCGCCAAGCGCCGGCAGGCGATCAGCGAGATGCGTGACATCGATCAGGTGAAGAAGCTGTTCGACGTGCTGGCGCCGCGCTACAAGGACCGTCATGGCGGATATACCCGCATCATCAAGGCTGGTTTTCGCTATGGCGACAACGCGCCGATGGCCGTGATCGAGTTTGTCGATCGCGACGTGGAGGCCAAGGGTCAGGACTCCGGGCCGGTGCAGAATGAGGCTTCGGAAGCCGCCTAAGCGTGATATCTTTGAAGCTAAAAAAGGCGGCGCTGCGGGGCGCCGCCTTTTTTATTGGTTCGAGTTCGCGCTGTAAGGTGCTTCAAACGAAGCATATCCTCTGAGCTCGCGTCCGAGGAATGTAATCCGGGTTCGCGGGAAAGCGCGTCAGATCAATTCATGGGAGCCACGATTTGGCCAGAAGCTGAAAGGCGTATCTTGCGTCAAGTTTAGGGATGCGCCACGAGCCGGCCCGGAAGATGCTCTCGTCTGCTGATTGCAAGGGAGCTTAGAGC
>NZ_BJNF01000030.1 GCF_006539545.1 Nitrobacter winogradskyi | reverse complement strand
GGCCGCTCTAAACGGATGCAGGTCTTATAGCTTGTGGCTTTTTCCGCAGAGTTCTTCGGTGACATTCCTTCCCTGGAGATTTGAAAATGAACTTTGAGATGGTTTTTGCCGCCGCCTTGCTGACCGACGACATACTTGCCGCCATTCATGATCTGCACGCCTACTCAAACGGGGGCGGGACGGCCATCAGTCGTGAGAAGCTCCGCGAAATTGTCGACAAATACGTGACCTTCGACGAAAAGGATTTTCCCGAGCTTCGCAGCGACGTGGACTGGAGCGCTGTTGTGGCGTACTGGCGCGAAGCGGTCGAGGATATGGAAGAAGTCATCAAGGGCGAAGTTCCCGTTTCCAAGTAGGATCAGGAGTAACTCGGAAGCGACAGACAGTTCACAGATTCGAAGCCGCAGCGGGAATGTGATAGCGGCCATCGGTAGCGATAGGGACGCCGTTTACTTCTCGAAATTGGCTGCTGACAATAACGAGCGCGTCCTGTTCCTGCGTCCGTGTGACGGTTGGTTCTGATTGCAAATTTTGAAGTGATGCGTTCAGGCAATAGGTAGGCCGTGCGCACACGGGCAACGAAGCAGCGCGGGAGAACCCGGAAACAACCGGGGTGATCGAGAAAAGAGGCGTCTTTCGTTTCTCCTTGAGGTTCGCGAAACCAGAGCCTCGCTTTGATTGAATCAGACGCGAGGCTTTATGAGTTTGTTTTGACGCGTTTTCTTCACGCGAACCGGTGTCCACTTCGCTTGAAAACACTATATATCTGCGATCCTGATCCCGGGAATCAAATTCATGACGCTGCTCCGCCTGTCCGCCACTCTGTTCCTCGCTCTGACGATGCTGGCGCCTGCTCATGCCCAGGACCGCCGCGTACCGACCTCCCAGGCCGAACTGCGGCTTTCCTATGCGCCGATCGTGCAGCGGGTGGTCCCGGCCGTGGTCAACGTCTACGCCGCCAAAATGATTCAGCATCGCCACCCGCTGCTGGATGACCCGATCTTTCGTCGTTTCTTCGGCGTTCCCGGCGGGCAGCCGGAACAGATGCAGCGCTCGCTCGGCTCGGGCGTGATGGTCGATCCGTCCGGCCTCGTCGTAACGAACAATCATGTGATCGAGGGTGCGGACCAGGTCAAGATCGCGCTGCCGGACAAGCGCGAGTTCGAGGCTGAGATCGTGCTCAAGGATACGCGGACTGATCTTGCGATCCTGCGGTTGAAGAATGTGAATGAGACGTTTCCGACGCTTGATTTCGCGAATTCGGATGAGTTGCAGGTCGGCGACGTCGTCATGGCGATCGGGAATCCGTTCGGTGTCGGGCAGACGGTGACGCAAGGCATCGTTTCCGCGCTGGCGCGTACGCAGGTCGGGATTACGGATTATCAGTTCTTCATCCAGACCGATGCGGCGATCAATCCCGGAAACTCGGGCGGGGCGCTGGTTGACATGACGGGCCAGCTCGTCGGCATCAACACCGCGATTTTCTCGCGCACCGGCGGGTCGCTTGGCATCGGCTTCGCCATTCCGGCCAACATGGTGCGGGTGGTGGTGGCGTCGGCCAAGAGTGGCGGCAAGGCGGTGCGCCGTCCCTGGCTCGGGGCTCGGCTGCAGGCGGTAACCCCGGAGATTGCCGAAACCATTGGCCTCAAGGCGCCGGCCGGTGCGCTGGTGGCCAGCGTTGCGCCTGGAAGTCCGGCGGCGCGCGCCGGTCTCAAACTATCCGATCTGATCGTCTTGATCGATGGTCAGCCCGTCGACGACCCCAACGCGTTTGACTATCGGTTCGCGACGCGTCCGCTCGGCGGCACATCGCAGCTGGAAGTCCAGCGCAACGGAAAGCCGGTCAAGCTCACGGTTCCGCTCGAAACAGCGCCGGACACCAGTCGCGACGAGGTTGTGATTACCGCGCCATCACCGTTCGAGGGCGCCAAGGTTGTGAATGTCTCGCCGGGGCTAGCCGACGAGCTTCATCTCGATTACGGCGCTGAAGGAGTCGTGATCATCGCATTGGCGGAGAATGGAATGGCCGCGAATGTCGGGTTCAGGAAGGGTGACATCATCCTCGCGGTCAACAACAAGAAGATCGTCAAGACGACCGATCTCGAACAGGCCGTGCGCGAAGCGAGGCGGCTCTGGCGGATCACGCTGATGCGTGGCGGCCAGCAGATTCAAGTCATGCTGGGCGGATGAGCCCGAAACGCCAGCACGACTCCAGGAGCCTGTTCGCCGCCGCGGGTCTGGAGCGTGATGCGCCGCATCCGCTGCCGGACAGGCTGCGACCGCAGATGCTTTCGGACGTCGTCGGGCAGGATCACATTCTGGGGCCGGACGGCGCGCTGACCCGGATGCTGGAAACCCGCACGCTGGGCTCGCTCATCTTCTGGGGACCGCCGGGGACCGGCAAGACCACGGTGGCGCGGCTGCTGGCGGACGCGACCGCGCTGCACTTCGAGCAACTGTCGGCGGTGTTCTCCGGTGTCAATGATCTGAAGAAGGCGTTCGAGGCCGCCCGCGCGCGCCGCGAGTCGGGGACGGGTACGCTGCTGTTCGTCGATGAAGTGCATCGTTTCAATCGCGCGCAACAGGATTCGTTTTTGCCCGTCATGGAAGACGGAACCGTCGTTCTGGTCGGCGCGACCACCGAGAACCCATCGTTTGAACTGAACGCGGCGCTGTTGTCGCGGGCGCGCGTGCTGGTGTTTCGTTCGCTCGACGCGGCGGCCGTTGAGAAACTGTTTGTCCGCGCCGAGGAGGTCGAGGGCAAGCCTTTGCCGCTTGATGCCGAGGCGCGCGCGGCGCTGGTGCGCATGGCCGACGGCGACGGCCGAGCGGCGCTGACGCTGGTCGAGGAAGTCTGGCGGTCGGCGCGCGAGGGCGAGGTCTTCGATGCCGGGCAATTACAGGGCGTGCTGCAACGCCGCGCGCCAATCTACGACAAATCCGCCGACGGCCACTACAACCTGATTTCCGCCTTGCACAAGTCGGTGCGGGGTTCCGATCCCGATGCGGCGCTGTACTATCTGGCGCGGATGATCGAGGCGGGCGAGGATCCGCTGTTTCTCGCGCGCCGCGTGGTGCGAATGGCGGTGGAGGACATCGGGCTTGCGGATCCGCAGGCGCTGGTGATCTGCAACGCAGCCAAGGATGCCTATGATTTCCTCGGCTCGCCGGAAGGTGAACTCGCGATCGCGCAGGCCGTGATCTATCTCGCGACCGCGCCCAAGTCCAACGCCGCCTACAAGGCGTTTGGCGCGGCGATGCGTATCGCGAAGGACGCCGGCTCTCTCTTGCCGCCGAAGCACATCCTCAACGCGCCGACCGGGCTGATGAAATCCGAAGGTTACGGCGGCGGCTATCAATATGATCACGACATGCCGGACGCGTTTTCCGGACAGGATTACTTTCCCGAGACGCTCGGCCGCCAGACCTTCTATGATCCGCCGGATCGGGGGTTCGAGCGCGAAATCCGCAAGCGCATGGACTACTGGGCGAAGCTGCGGCGGGAGCGCGCGTCATGACGGGCTTGATCGAAGCCAAGGTCAGACTGCCGATCCACGATCCCGACAAATTCGGGCGACGGCGCACGTTCAAAGACTGTTTCAGACCGGAGCGTCTTATGATGCTCCGGCAAGGTGCGAGGCGTAATCAGGTGCAGACGATGCGAAGACATATGACCCGATGGCTGTTGGCGCTGGCGCTGCTTGGCATGACGAACGCCGCGCGCGCCGAGATGGCGGAAGTTGCTCCGGGCGTGACCATCACGAAGAAAACATTTTCGGCACGGATGGATGAACAGCCGTTCTACGGTTTCGCGGAGAAATCGGCCGAACAGCAAAAGGCCGATGTCGACTTTCTGGCGGCAGCGGACAAGACCGGCACACGCGAGGCGGTTTCCGCTGCAGCCATTGAGCGCGGATGGGGGCATCTGGATCGGGGTAACTTTCCGGAAGCGAGCAAACGGTTCAATCAGGCGTGGCTGCTGGCTCCGGAACGGAGCGCGATCTACCAGGGTTTCGCGGTGATCACCGCGGCGCGCTTCGGCGATCTCGAATATGCCGAAGAACTGTTCAAGACTGCGTTGCGGCAGCCGAAGCAGCGGCGGACGCTGAAAGCTGATTACGGACGCCTGCTGCTGAAAGCCAAGCGTCCGGCCGAGGCAAAGACGATTCTGGAGGAAAGCGTGCGCGAGGCGCCGGACTTCGCCGATGGGTGGGTCAGCCTCGGGCTTGCACGGTTGCAGACGGATGACGCCGCGGGCGCATGCGCGGCCGCAACCGAAGCCAACAAGCTCAAGCTCTCGCGCGGGACGATGATCGACCTGTTGTTGCTGAAACGGCAGGGGGCTTGCCCGTAGTAGGATCGGGTGTCTGCGGTCGGCCTGATATCATCGGGACGCCTGCCTGGAGCGCCTCTTCGTTTCCGATGGATCAGAAGTGGGGCTCCATGAACTGATTGCCGCGTTTTCTTCACGTGAGCTGGCATCCATCCTCGGGTCAAGCCCGAGTACATGCTTCGCTCGAAAACGCTATAGGGTTTGAAGTTGGGTCTACGCCGAAGAACTGAATTCCAGGGGAACCGATGAGCCCGCGCGACAAGCGACCTTCTGCGAAATCCGGTGGCCGCGGGAGCGAGCGTCATAAAAATACTGTGGCCAAAGCAGCCCATCCCGGAAAAGCGACGCGTTCGAAAGGCCGTGGTGAGGTTGAGCGATCAGCGGGCGAGCGATGGCAGGGGGCTCGGCCGGGCAGGCCGCCGCGCGCGGGTGCGCCACGCAACTCCGTTCACTCCGCCGAAAAGCCGCCCGAGCCCGTGCCGGCGCCGCTGCCGACGAAGGTCCAGACCGTCGCGGTGAGCGCCGATGAAGCCAACATGCGTGTCGATCGCTTTCTTGAAGCACGCTTTCCCGGCCTGTCGTTCTCCCACATTCAGCGCATCGTCCGCAAAGGCGAGTTGCGCGTGAACGGCAGGCGCGCCGACAGCAAGGATCGCCTGGACGAGGGCGACAAGGTCCGCATCCCCCCGCTCAGGCTCGACACGCCGAAGGCCGCGACACACTTGTCCGAGGCCGAGACGAAAATTCGCGACGAATTGCGGAAGATGGTGCTGTTCGAGGACGCGGACGTCATGGTGCTGAACAAGCCGGCGGGCCTTGCGGTGCAGGGCGGCTCCGGCCTGTCACGGCACATCGACGGAATGCTGGAGACGATGCGCGACGCCAAAGGGCAGCGGCCGCGTCTCGTGCACCGGCTGGATCGCGAGACGGCCGGCTGCCTGCTGATCGCCAAGACGCGTTTCGCGGCCACGGCGCTGACGGGCGCATTCCGCCATCGTTCGGCACGCAAGATTTATTGGGCGCTGGTCGCAGGCGTGCCGAAGCCGAAGCAGGGCCGCATCTCGACCTATCTCGCCAAGGAAGAGAATGAAGAGGAATCGATCATGCGGATCGCCGCGCATGGCGACGAGGGCGCCAGTCACGCCGTGACCTACTATGCGGTGGTGGAGACCTCCGCCCAGAAGCTGGCGTGGGTGTCGCTGAAGCCGGTGACGGGGCGAACGCATCAACTGCGCGCGCACATGGCGCATATCGGTCATGCCATCATTGGCGATCCCAAGTATTTCAACAAAGAAAACTGGCAGTTGCCGGGAGGTCTTCAGAATCGGCTGCATCTGCTGGCGCGCCGTATCGTGATTCCGCATCCGCGCGGCGGCGTTATCGATGCGAGCGCGCCGCTGCCGCCGCATATGCTGCAGTCCTGGAATCTGCTCGGCCTTGAAGCGGATCGTTTCGATCCCATCGAAAACGCGCCGGAAGAATAGCCTGGCGACATCACATCAGAAATTGCTTTATAGCGTTTTCGAGCGAAGCATGTCCTTGGGCTTGACCCGAGGATGGATGCCGATTCACGTGAAGAAAACGCGTCAAATCAAAAAGATTCCAGGGGTTCAGCCGCTATCGGCGAGCAAGAGTGTCATAAGAGTGCGCCATGCGTGAATCAGTAGGCTCCGGCAAGGCGACGCCGGGCCGGGAGGAAACAGCGCGCAGTTCCGCGCCGACCGGGCAGCGCAAGCGCTTCTATGCCCGCGTGGGTGTCGACGAGACGCCGGAAGGATTCGCTATCCTGCTAGACGACAGGCCGGTTCGCACGCCGTCGCGTAACGTGCTGGCGGCGCCTGTACGCGAGATTGCCGAGACCATCGCAGCGGAATGGGAGGCGCAACGGGACTTCATCAGTCCTACGACCATGCCGCTGACGCGGCTCGCCAACAGCATCATCGACGGCGTGACCGTTCGCGTCGACGCTGTTGTCGAGGACGTTGCCAAGTATCTCGAAACGGACCTCCTGTTCTATCGCGCCGGCCATCCCGATGCGCTGGTGGCGCGCGAAGCCACGCATTGGGACCCCGTGCTGCTATGGGCCGCTGAAGCGCTGGGAGCGCGGTTCATCCTGGCCGAGGGCATCGTGCATGTCCGTCAACCGGATCAGGCCGTTGCGGCCGTCCGCAAGGCGCTGCCGGCGGATCCCTGGGTGGTCGGGGCGCTGCATGTTGTGACGACGCTGACCGGCTCCGCGCTGCTCGCGGTCGCCTTGATGTGCGGGCGGCTGGATGCGGACGAAGTCTGGGCGGCCGCCTGTGTCGATGAGGACTGGAACAGCGAGCAATGGGGGGTTGATGATGAGGCGGCGGTCCAAAGGGCGGCACGCCTGGTCGATTTCCGGGCCGCCGCCGCCGTCCTCCGTGCGGTGGGCTGAACCCAGCCGGTTAAGGAGAGGTTTAGATACCGAAGCTAGCCTGACGGGTGAAACGAGGCTTCATGGCGATCTCGATCAACCCGATTTTCCCGGTTATCGCGGCGCAGGACGCTGCGTCCGAAGCCGTGCTGCAGCCCGGCAGGGTGGTCGATGCGAAGGTTCAGGGGATCCTTGCCGACAACCTCGTCCGTATCGCCATCGCCAATCTGACGATCGAGGCGTTTTCGGAGATACCGGTTCAGGTCGGCCAGAGTCTGCGGCTTGCGGTCTCACAAACGGAGCAAGGGATTCGGCTTGCGGTCGTGGGGACAGGCTTATCGGGTACGCCTGTCGCCGGACCGGCTGATACGTTGACGCTGACGCCGGATGTCGCGGCGGCTGTGACGACCAAGGCCGCTTTAACTCCCGCTTTGACGACCTTGGAGGCTCTCTCCGTTTCGGCCGCGGCGCAAGCGGCGGCGACCCGGCAAGGCAGCCTCTCGCCGCTCTACGCCAATCTGCTGATCGCCGCCGGATCCGGCAGTCTGTCCCCCGACGTACGACAGGTCCTGCACCGGCTGCTGGCTCTGCGGCCCGGTCTCGATCCGGGCCTCACGGGAAGCGATATCAAGTCCGCGTTCCGGAGTTCCGGCCTTTTTCTCGAAGCGTCGCTGGCGGCCGGCCTGGAGACGGGACAGCCCGCGGCCTCGGCCAATACACAACTTCCCGATATGAAGGCCGCGCTGCTCGTGCTTCGCGAGGCGCTTTCGATTTCGGTCGGGGATGCCTCTCGCGCTCCGCCGCCTGCCGCAGGCGCGGGATCGCAGCAAGCGCAGCAGACAGCCTCGCCGATGGCGACGGGCGCGCCGCCGTTGTCGCCGGATATCGACGCACAGGATGTTTATCTGCCGCAGGCGCAACCGGCCGTGACCGATGATCCGGACTCGCCTGCGAACCAGACTGTGTTTCCCCGAGCCTCAGATGCAGGGCTTCGGGCCGCCGTCACCGGCGCGGCCCTGAACGCCTTGCAGGAGGTGCTTCAGAACAGAGGCAATAGCGGTTTCGGCGCAGAATCCGGACAGGGCGGTGATCCGGACGCCGCTCCGCCGCTCAGGACCGTGTCGGCGAGTGGACCCGCCGCCGGGGGCAATGTTTTTGTCGTGCGCACCAGCACGCCGCCGCCGCCCTTTGGCGGGGCGCTGCCGGCCGCGCAGCCCGTCGCATTGCCGGGACTGTCACCGGCTGCATCGCCGGAGGAGATTGCGCGGCGGCTGCTTGATGATACGGACGCGGCGATTTCCCGTCAGGTGTTGCTGCAGATCGCCTCGCTTCCGGATCGCGCCGATACGGCGGGAGCGCGGCTCGATCAGATCACGCCGCGGTGGAATTTCGAGATTCCATTTGCCGTCCCGACCGGCACGGCCATTGCGCAGTTCGAGATTTCGCGCGATGCCGCCGGTCTCACTACGGAAGCAGCGGCGCGGGTCTGGCGCGCGCGATTTTCGGTGGATGTCGAACCGGCCGGGCCGGTTCACGCGTTGGTGTCGCTGGCCGGCGATACCACGGCGGTGCGGCTCTGGGCCGAGCGTCCTTCCACCGCGAGCCGGTTGCGCGCCGGCGCTTCGCAACTCACTCAGGCATTGAGCCGCGCCGAATTGCAGCCGGGGGACATCATCATCGGCGAAGGCGCGCCGCCGCAGCCGAATCCCGCGCCCGCCGGCCACTTTCTGGATCGCGCCCTATGAGTGTGGAGACGAAGGACCAGGTCGCTGTCGCCCTCCACTACGACAAAGGCAGCGGCGCGCCGCGCGTGGTCGCCAAGGGCAGGGGATCGCTTGGCGCGAAGATCATCGAGGTGGCCAACGAGCACGATATCCCGATCGAGCAGAACGAGGTGCTGGCCGGCGCGCTGTCGCATGTCGAGCTTGGCGATGAGATTCCGGCCGAACTGTACAAGGCGGTCGCGGAGGTTCTGGTGTTCGTGCTTCGGATCTCGGGGCGGGCGCCTTGATCGATGGTCGCTCTTCGCCGCGCCTGTTAGATCACGATGGTTTTTGATCGAATCGATCCACAACCATCAACGTGATCGACTCCAATATTTTGAGACGCGGGATGCGGGCGGAAAACCGCACCACACTTTTCCTCATCCTGCTCTAGTGGCAGCCCTAAAAGCCGCGTGCTAAAATCGGATCATGATGCAGCGGACCTCGCATATTCCTCAGGCCGACCGGAGCCGTTTCGCTGCACGTCATAGTCCGGGCGGCAGATCATGAAGAACATTCGCGAAGCGCTCGATGCCCGGCGGGCGGCCGCGAAGCTTGGCGGCGGCGAGAGGCGCATCGAGGCGCAGCACAGGCGCGGCAAGCTGACCGCCCGCGAACGCATCGAGGTCCTGCTCGACAAGGGTTCGTTCGAGGAGTTCGACATGTTCGTCGAGCATCGCTCGGTCGAATTCGGCATGGAGAAATCGAAGGTGCCGGGCGACGGCGTGGTGACCGGATGGGGCACCGTCAACGGCCGCAAGATTTTCGTGTTTGCGAAGGACTTCACCGTGTTCGGCGGTTCGCTGTCGGAAACGCATGCGTTGAAGATCACGAAAATCCAGGACCTGGCGCTGAAGGCGAGGGCGCCGATCATCGGTCTCTATGATGCCGGCGGGGCGCGCATTCAGGAAGGCGTGGCGGCGCTGGCCGGTTACTCCTATGTCTTCCGCCGCAACGTGCAGGCCTCCGGCGTGATCCCGCAGATCAGCGTCATCATGGGGCCGTGCGCCGGCGGCGATGTCTATTCGCCCGCGATGACCGACTTCATCTTCATGGTGAAGAACACGAGCTACATGTTCGTTACCGGCCCCGACGTGGTGAAAACCGTCACAGGCGAGGTGGTGACTTCGGAAGAACTCGGCGGCGCCAGCGTGCATACGACGAAATCGTCGATCGCTGACGGCGCGTTCGAAAACGATGTCGAGGCGCTCTTGCAGATGCGCCGCCTGATCGACTTCCTGCCGGGCAACAACGCGGATGGCGTGCCGGAATGGCCGAGCTTCGATGACATCGAGCGCACCGATGACTCGCTCGATACGCTGGTGCCTGATAATCCCAACAAGCCCTACGACATCAAGGAACTGATCCTGAAGGTCGTGGACGAAGGCGATTTCTTCGAGATCGCGGAAACGTTCGCCAAGAACATCCTCATCGGGTTCGGCCGCATCGCCGGACGCACGGTCGGTTTCGTCGCCAATCAGCCGATGGTGCTGGCGGGCGTTCTCGACTCCGATGCGTCACGCAAGGCAGCGCGCTTCGTTCGCTTCTGCGACGCCTTCAATATTCCGATCGTCACCTTCGTGGACGTGCCGGGATTCTTGCCGGGCACGGCGCAGGAATACGGCGGGCTGATCAAGCACGGCGCGAAGCTCCTGTTCGCCTATTCGCAATGCACGGTGCCGCTCGTCACCGTCATCACGCGAAAGGCCTATGGCGGCGCGTTCGACGTGATGGCCTCCAAGGAGATTGGCGCGGACATCAATTACGCCTGGCCGACGGCGCAGATCGCGGTGATGGGCGCGAAAGGCGCGGTGGAGATCATCTTTCGCAGCGACATCGGCGACGAGGAGAAGATCGCCGCGCGCACCCGGGAATACGAGGATCGTTTCCTGTCACCGTTCGTCGCCGCCGAACGCGGCTACATCGACGACGTCATCATGCCGTCCTCGACGCGCAGGCGCATCGCCCGCGCGCTGGCTATGCTGCGCGACAAGAAAGTGGGCGTGCCCGCCAGGAAGCACGACAATTTGCCGTTGTGAGGGTAAGAGGCCTTAGGTTCCAGGAAGAAGTACGCCGATTCACTTGGCGGCATATCTGATGTGGCGGTTGAATTGGATTCATCCATTCGCCGATGGTAATGGACGCACGGCACGAATCGTTTCGTACGTCGTGCTCTCTATTCGTGCGGGGGCAATTCTGCCTGGAACTCCCACGATCCCGGATCAGATCGTCGACAATCGCAACCCATACTTTGAAGCATTGGATGCCGCCGATGCAGCTTTTCGTGATGGAAGGATTGATGTATCCAAGATGGAAGAACTTCTTGGATCTCTCTTAGCCAATCAACTGGCCAAATTCTATCAGTCGGCAGGAGGCAGGTTGCCGACTGCAGAAACATAAATAACGAAGATGCATGTTCTTCCGAATTTTTGCTTTCGAATGAATCCTCACCCGCATTCGATGCGCGAATGGTGCAAACGCGAACCCCGCTACTTCGCGCTCAATAGCTTGAACAGCGGCTGGAGATAGCTGATCTCCTGGCCCGATGTCGGCGTGGTGCGGCTGATGAAATCGAAGATCTTGCCGTCCTTCAATCCGTAATTGGCGAGCCGGGTCACCTGGCGGTTGTTGTCGAAGTAGATTGCGATCACCCGCTGGTCGATGACCGTCTGTTGCATGAAGGCGACCTTCCGCTCGGCGCGCTGCGAGATGTAATAAAACACCTCGCCGTTCAGCGTCGCGACGGTGGACGGGGTGCCCATCACGATCAGCACCTGATCCTGGCTTGCGCCGATCTGGATCTGCTCGAGCGCGCCGGGGGGCAGGATGTAGCCCTTCTGGAAGGTCTCGCCGGTGCAGCCGGCCATCGCCGCGCACATCAGCGTGGCGGCGAGCGCCGCGCGCAGGCGATGCCGTCGCGTCGCGGGGGTTCCGGACGCCTTGTTCGGGACCGATACTGTCATTCGCGGGCCGCCTTCATCCTCTTGCATCGCGCGCGTGGTTGACGTACCCGGCAATGATCCCCGAGTGCAACAACGGATCGCCCTTGCGGGTTGTCTTCGGTACCCACATGCGCTGGCCGTTCAATCGCTTCAAAAAACAGTCCCCCGCTCCGTCGCGCCGCACCATTGAAGCGATCTATGGCATGATCGTGACGCAAGCGCGAGAGCCCGCGTTTTACCAGGTCTACGGGGTGCCGGACACGGTGGATGGCCGCTTCGATATGGTCCTGCTGCATCTGTGGATGGTCTTTCGGCGGTTGAGATCGGGACCGGACAAAGCGCTTCCGCAGGCTCTGTTCGATCATTTCTGCAGTGACATGGACGCCAACCTGCGCGAGATGGGCGTCGGTGATCTGAGCGTTCCAAAGCGCATGCAGGCGTTCGGAGAGGCCTTTTACGGTCGTTCGGCCGCCTACGATCGTGCTCTGGACGAGGGTCTTGAGCCGCTGGCGCGGGCGCTCGACAAGAATATTTACAATGGCGGGAACATCGAAAGCGCGCGACGGCTTGCAGCCTATGCGGCGGACGCGCTCGCCGCGCTCGCCTGTGGCGATCGCGCCGGGCCGGCGGAAGACTTAGCCTTTGGAAGGTTTGCATTTCCAGACCTCGCGCAACGGGAGCAAAAGAGCGGGCCATGAATGCCAAGGACAGGCCGGACACGAGCACGATTCCAAATCCCTGGATCTCGCGGGCCACGGTCGCGCAGATTCCGGAAACCGGCCTTCATCGCGATATCGAGGCTGATGAGAGCGTGCGCATGGCGCTGGCCAAAATCGCCGGCGTGCGCGACGTCGCATACGCACGCGCATCGTTCGATCTGACGCCGGAGCGCGACGAGCGCGTGCATGTGCGGGGCAGGGTATCGGCGCGCGTCGGACAGACCTGCGTGGTGTCCCTCGATCCGATCGAGAATGATGTTGTCGAGGACATCGATCTCGTCTTCGTGCCGGAAGGCCGGATTCGGGAGTTCGTCGTGCCTATCAATGACGAAGACGGTGTCGGCGGGGAAGTGCCGGAGGCCCCCGAACCCATCGTCAATGGTGTCATTGACCTTGGACGGCTCGCCACCGACGTGCTGTTTCTGGGAATTGATCCGTATCCGCGAAAGCCCGACGCGGTGTTCGCCCCGCCTGCGAGCGCGATGGATCCGGAGGATCATCCTTTCGCCGCCCTGAAGGACCTGAAAGTCCGTCCGAACCCGCCGGAGAAGAAGAAACCGGCGCGAGATTGAGGATAACGTATTGAATTTAATCAACAGAAAATGTCGACAAGGTGTTGATACTAGAAGAATTTTGATTGATAGACTATGTTCCCTTATCTCGTCCCGGATCGGCCTCGATCGGGGGCTCGGATATTGTATCAAAGCGGGGACACGTTATTGTCGCGGCCGCACTGATAGAAGCACCGTGCTCAGCCGCCATATCTTGTGGCCGTGCGCTTGAGGATTTCACACAATCAAGGTTTCCGGGACTTATGCCGCAGAAGGTTCGAATCGCGCTTGACGCCATGGGTGGCGATATCGGCGCATCGGTGGTCATTCCCGGAGCCGCGATTTCACTGAACCGTCATCCCGACACCGAGTTTCTGCTCTACGGTAACAGCGCTTTGATCGAAGCGCAGCTCGCCGCTCATCCGGCGATGAAAGCGGTGTCCCGGGTGATCCACACCGACGTTGCCGTCAGCATGGACGACAAGCCGAGCCAGGCATTGCGTCGCGGCCGCAAGACGTCGTCGATGTGGCTTGCGATCGATGCGGTGAAAAAAGGCGAAGCCGATGTTGCGGTATCGGCCGGCAATACCGGCGCACTGATGGCGATGGCGCGGTTCAACCTGCGGACGCTGCCGGGAATCGATCGTCCCGCGATCGCGGCCGTATGGCCCACCTTGCGCGGCGATTCCGTCGTGCTCGATCTTGGCGCGACGATCGGCGGAGACGCACATCACCTCGCGGCTCTCGCCATCATGGGCAGCGCGATGGCGCGTGTCCTGTTTGATCTGGAACGGCCGACGGTCGGCCTTCTCAACATCGGCGTCGAGGAGGTCAAGGGCGGGGAGGAAATCCGGGAGGCGGCGGAACTGTTGCGGTCGTTAAATCTGCCGCAACTCGACTTCATCGGTTTCGTCGAAGGCGACGGGATCGGCAGGGGGGCCGCCGACGTCATCGTCACCGAGGGCTTCAGCGGCAATATCGCGCTGAAGGCGGCCGAGGGAACCGCGCGCCAGATCGCCGAATATCTGCGCAGCGCGATGTCGCGCACCCTCCTGTCGCGGATCGGATACCTGTTTGCGCGGGGCGCTTTCAATGCGCTGCGCGGCAAGATGGATCCTCGGAAGTCCAATGGCGGCGTGTTCCTCGGACTGAATGGTATCGTGGTCAAAAGCCACGGTGGAACCGACGCCGAAGGCTTTGCCTACGCGGTCGATGTTGGCTATGACATGGTTCGATACGATCTCCTCACCAAGATCAACCAAACGCTGAACCGCCACGGCCACACCCTAGCTCCGGCGTCGGCAGTGCAGGAGGCTCTCTCTTGACTGCGATACGTTCGGTCGTGCTCGGCTGCGGCTCCTATCTTCCGCAAAGGGTGCTGACCAATTCCGAGCTGGCGACCAGAGTCGATACCTCTGACGAGTGGATCGTCCAGCGCACCGGTATTCGTCAGCGCCACATTGCCGCGGAAGGAGAATTCACATCGCATCTCGCCATCCATGCGGCGAATGCGGCTCTTGCTCATGCCGGCATCGAGGCCCAATCGATCGACCTGATCGTGGTGGCGACCTCGACGCCGGACCATACGTTTCCGGCGACGGCGGTTGCGGTCCAGAACGGACTCGGCATCCATCATGGCGCCGCCTTCGATCTTCAGGCGGTCTGTTCCGGCTTCGTCTTTGCTTTGGCCACCGCCGATAATTTCCTTCGTTCCGGAGCTTTCAAGCGCGCGCTGGTGATCGGCGCCGAAACCTTCTCGCGCATTCTGGACTGGACCGATCGCTCGACCTGCGTTCTGTTCGGCGACGGGGCCGGCGCGGTCGTGCTGGAAGCCCAGGAGCAGCCCGGCACGCCGTCGGACCGTGGAATCCTGACGACACACCTGCGCTCCGACGGTCGTCATCAGTCGAAGCTTTACGTCGATGGCGGGCCGTCTTCCACCCGGACCGTGGGTTTCCTCCGGATGGAAGGCCGCGAAGTATTCAAGCACGCCGTTGGCATGATTACAGACGTCATTGTCGACGCATTCAATGCATCCGGCACCAACGCAGACGATATCAAGTGGTTTGTGCCACATCAGGCCAACAAGCGAATCATCGATGCGTCAGCCCATAAACTGCATATCGCGCCGGAAAAAGTGGTGCTGACCGTCGATCGGCACGGCAATACTTCCGCGGCTTCGATCCCGCTGGCATTGTCGGTCGCGGTTGCGGACGGACGCATCAAAAGCGGCGATCTGGTTCTGCTGGAAGCGATGGGCGGCGGCTTCACCTGGGGCTCGGCTCTCGTGCGGTGGTGAAGATTTGGACCAAGCCGCCCGCAGACGCCGTCGTCTATCATCCGAAAGCATCATGTGATAGGTTGACCCTGGGCCGTTAAACTCTTAATTTCAGTTACAAATTGTTGCCGGGAGCTTGGGGCAGGCGATGACCGGAACCGGAAAAACAGTTACTCGCGTCGATCTCTGCGAAGCCGTCTACAAAAAAGTAGGACTGTCGCGCACCGAGTCGTCCGCGTTTGTAGAACTCGTTCTGAAGGAGATCACCGACTGCCTGGAGAAGGGCGAGACGGTGAAGTTATCATCCTTCGGATCGTTCATGGTGCGCAAGAAAGGCCAGCGTATCGGCCGTAATCCCAAGACCGGCACCGAGGTGCCGATCTCTCCGCGTCGCGTGATGGTTTTCAAGCCGTCGGCTATTCTGAAGCAGCGGATCAACAACAACGGCTCCGGCGCAAAAACCGACTAATCCGGCGTTCGGCGCACGATTGGTAGAGGAGCGGGCATTTGGACAAGGCACCGGATGCTTTTCGGACGATTAGCGAGGTCGCCACCGATCTCGATATTCCTCAGCATGTCCTGCGGTTCTGGGAGACCCGGTTTTCGCAGATCAAGCCGATGAAGCGCAGCGGTGGCCGGCGCTACTATCGTCCGGACGACGTCGATCTACTCCGCGGCATTCGCCATCTGTTATACAGCGAGGGTTACACCATCCGCGGCGTGCAACGGATTCTGAAAGAGCACGGCATCAAATCGGTCCAGGGCCTGACCGAGGGATCGTCCGCCGCGGCTTTCGGCGCGATCGAGGACGACATTCGCAACACGCTCGACGAAATCGATGAGGACGATTCTGACTACGAGACCGCCGAGGACACGGAGGACGATGAGGATGACGGTGACAATTCACCTCGCGAGCGGGAGCCGGGCACGCATCGGCCGCTGCGGCACGACCTCGACGAGGTGCTCTGGTCCGGCCCGGACAGTGGTGCGATCCCGGGAGTGGGGGCTACCGCGATCGATCTTACGAAATTGAAGGATGTGTTGGCTGAGCTTGTCGCGTGCAAGCAACTGCTGGACGAGGCGTTTCGTGATAGCGAACCGTAGTTTTCGCCTGATGCATTTTCTTTGCAGGAACCCGTATCGCTTCGTTTGAAAACGCTATAATGGAAACGGGGCCGTAACGGCTCGGAGCGTAGCGCAGCCCGGTTAGCGCACTAGTCTGGGAGACTAGGGGTCGGAGGTTCAAATCCTCTCGCTCCGACCATTATTTACAACGTTTTCTTCACGCGAGGCAGCATCCATTCTCGGGTTACACCGCTCGATGACATGCTCTCGCTCGAATCACCATCGAGCATGATCTCATACGAAACCGGGTTCACGCCCTTCAGGATCGCGTTCTATCGCGGGTTCAAGAAGCGAGTCCGGCTTGCGTGAAGGAAGTTCGCCAGATCAAAGTGATAGAGTCCGTTTCTCCGTGAAACGGTGAAGGACTCTCAGCAGGACATTCTCGGGAAGGTCATGACATCGTCGCCAGCGGAGTTCGATATCGTTGTCTATGGCGCCAGCGGGTTCACCGGCCGGCTGGTCGCGGAATACCTTGCCGCCAGATATGGTGACGGCGACCTGAAGTGGGCCATCGCGGGACGCGATCTCGATAGACTGGCGTCGGTGCGCGAGGCCATCGGCGCGCCGCGCGATCTCCCGCTGATCGCCGCGGACGCTGGAAATCCAGCGTCGCTCAGGGCCATGGCCGAACGGACGGCCTCGGTGCTGAGCACCGTTGGACCTTATCAACTCTACGGCTCCGATCTTGTTGCCGTCTGCGCGGCGAGTGGCACGGACTATCTTGACCTCTGCGGCGAGCCGATATGGATGCGGCAGATGATCGACGCGCACCAGGCGGAGGCGCGCAGGAGCGGCGCGCGGATCGTGTTTTCCTGCGGCTACGATTCGCTTCCGTTCGAACTCGGCGTGTTCTTTCTTCAGCAAGCCGCAAAGGACAGGTTCGGATCGACCCTCTCTCGGGTCAAGGGCCGCGTGCGCAAGATGAAGGGTACGTTTTCCGGCGGCACCGCCGCCAGCATGAAGGCGATCTTTTCCGCGGCCGCCAACGACCCAGGTCTGTTACCCAAATTGCGCGATCCCTTCGTACTGACCCCCGGGTTTGAAGGGCCTAGGCAGCCGCCGGGCAACAAGCCGTTGTTCGACGAGGATCTCGGGATGTGGGTGGCGCCGTTCGTGATGGCGAACATCAACACCCGCAATGTGCATCGGTCGAACTTCCTGCTCGGGTTCCCTTACGGCCAGGATTTCGTCTATGACGAGATGGTGGTCGCGGGGCCGAAGGAGACGGGCGAGGCGACCGCGAAGGCGATCATCGCCGCCAACAACAAGCTCGGCGCGCAGGGCGGGCCCAAACCAGGCGAGGGACCGTCGAAGGAGGAGCGCGAGAGCGGGCATTACGATCTTCTCTTCCTCGGCATTGGTTCCGACGGACGGCAGTTGAAGGCGATCGTGACCGGTGATCGCGATCCCGGCTACGGATCGACTTCCAGGATGATCACTGAATGCGCGATCTGCCTGCGTCGCGACACGCCGGACGTCGCCGGCGGTTTCTGGACGCCCGGCGCCGCGATGAAGGACGCGCTGATCAAGCGTCTCACCGACCACGCGGGGCTGACGTTCACGATCGAGGCATAGAGCATCTTCGCTTTTATTGAACCAGAAGCGAAAGCTGCAGGTTTGATCTTGACGCGCTTTCTTTGCGTGAACCGGTATCCATCCTCTGGTCGAGCCCGAGGACACGCTTCGCTCGAAACGCTCTAACCGCGCAAATGGCTTTCTCGCCGCGCCGGCTGAGCCGGAGCGTGCCGCAGGTCGGCCCTGTACTGGTGGGTTGCCGCGAACATACCCCACATCATGCCGAGCATCAGCCAGAAATGGCGCCAGTGATCGGTGTCGATGATGAAGCTCTCGCCGACGGTGCCCAGAAAAGCCGCGAAGATTGCCAGATAGGTGCGCTGCCAGGGAACGCGCACGAAAATGTAACGAAAGCCCAGGGTCACGGTGGTGAAGATCAGTACGGGATAGCAAATTCCGGAAATCCATCCGCCCGACATGAAGGCGTTCAGATACGAGTTGTGGGTATCTTCCGGAAAGAACCGCGTGAACTGTAGCGGCCCGATCCCGAGCGGCTGTTCCAGCGCCATCTGAAAGCCGAGGATGTGTCGGCCGAAGCGGCCAAAGCGGCCTCCGTCGTAGCTCTGGTCAAAACTCGCTCGTTCCTTGAACAGGCTTTCGACCGAATCGAGCGATAGCAGGATGGCCAGCAGCAGTGCGATCGCTGCGGCTGCGATCACGGCGGTGAGAACCAGCCGCGACCGTTGTTTCCCTGACGGGCTGGTCAGGAACATCAGGACCAGCATGAAAGCCGACGTGAGCACGAACTGGCCCCAGGCCGCGCGCGAAAACGCCAGCAGCACGGCAAGACTGATGATCCCGAGTGCGAGTGCGCTGCGAAAAGCCTTTCCGAACCGATCCGTGACGACGCTTTGCAGCACGAACAATCCGGGCAGGATCAGAAAGGCGGAGAGCACGTTCGGGTCCTTGAAGGTTCCCCGCGCGCGGCCATAAAGCGTCAGCACGTCATAGCCGGGCACCAGGTGAAAATAGCCGGCGACGCCGGCCGCTGACGCGATGACGGCTCCGACGATCAGGCCCCGTCGCATCAGGTCAAGCCGCGCCTCGGTATCTTCCGAGAACACCATCGCGAAGAAAATGACCGTCACCGCCATGTACCACGAGGTCATGATCCAGTTCACGATCTGGCTCTTGTCCATCAGGTGCACGGCGCTGATCGTGTAGCCGATGTTGATGAGAAACAGCAGCAGGAGCAGGGGCAGGAACGCGAGCCGCATTCGCAAGCCGGTCGCGAAGAACACGACGATTGCCGCCAGCGTCGCAAACTCATAGGGGCTGGGCTCGATGTAGACGATCGCGCCGCCGGCTCCCACCGCCCACAGCAGCGCGCGCTGGAGCGCGGCGATGCCCGGCGCCTGCGTCGATGGCCGGAGCCAGCTGTCAACTGCTGCGGGATACGCCATTACACTCTCGCAGTCTCAACGCCCCAGGCCGGATCAGTAAGCGTTTTCGGATTTCAGCAACGCCAGCGGCGTCCTGAACAGGATATAAAGATCGAACAGCACCGACCAGTTCTCGATGTAGTAAAGGTCGAACTCGACACGCTTCTGGATCTTTTCCTCGTTGTCGATCTCGCCCCGCCAGCCATTGATCTGCGCCCAGCCCGTGATGCCCGGCTTGACGCGGTGACGTGCGAAATAGCCGTCGACCGCTTCATCGAACAGCCGGGTTTGCAGTTTGCCCTGCACGGCGTGAGGACGTGGCCCAACGAGGGAGAGGTTACCCTTGAAGACGACGTTGATGAGCTGCGGCAGTTCGTCGAGGCTGGTTTTGCGGATGAATCGTCCGACCCGCGTGACACGACTGTCGTTCTTGGTCACGACCTTCGCGGCCATGGGATCGGCCTGATCGTGAAACAGCGAGCGGAATTTGAAGACTTCGATGCGCTCATTGTTGAAGCCGAACCGTTTCTGGCGAAACAGCACGGGACCCGGACTATCGAGCTTGATCGCGAGCGCGACCAGCGCCATCACCGGCGAGGCGAGCAGCAGAATGACACCGCCGAAGATCCTGTCGAACAGCCATTTCATCACCAGATCCCAGTCGGTGATCGGGGCTTCGACGACGTCAATCGTGGGAACTTCGCCGAGATAGGAATAGGCGCGGGGACGAAAGCGCAACTGGTTGGTATGCGCCGACAACCGAATATCGACCGGGAGCACCCACAGCTTCTTCAACATCGAGAGGATCCGCGTTTCCGCCGAGATCGGAAGCGCGAACAGCACGAGATCGAGCCGGGTACGCCGCGCGAATTCGAGCACGTCGTCGACCTTGCCGAGCTTGGGAGTTCCGGCGCAGGTGTCGAGCGCGCGGGAGTCGTTGCGGTCATCGAACACGCCGAGAATTTCGATGTCGGAGTCCTCCTGCGCTTTCAACGCATTGATAAGGTTCTCTCCGTTCTTGTCCGAGCCAATGATAACGGTGCGGCGTTCCAGCCGGCCGTCCCGCGCCCAGCGGCGGATCATCGCGCGCAGCAGCACCCGCCCGGCAATGAGACCGGCCAGACCAACAAAGAAGAATGACGCCAGCCACAGCCGCGAGACGGAATTGCCGAGCTTGACGAAGAACGAGACGCAAATGAACAGCAGGAAAACGAACGCCCAGGATGAAATCATCCGAGTCATCTGCCGCAACTGGCCGCGGAAAACCTGGATGTCATAAATGTCCGCAGCCTGGAAACACACGACCGCGCTGGCGGATACCGCAAGGATCGCCGCGATGTAGCTCAAGCTAAGCCCGTCGATGCGGGCAACGTATCCGAGGTAAAGCGCGACGCCGACCAGGCTCAGCAGCAGGAAGTCCGCGGCACGGACGATGCCCATGATGACGACGGGCGAATAGGCCGGTTGTACCTTTTGGTTGGTGACGGCAAGCGCTGCGGGCGACAGCCGTCGGCGACGCTCAACGGGCACCACGGGGCTGCTGCTCGCCGCCGCATCAGTTCTTGAGCGAGCGTTGATAGGGTCCATGTCCTCAAGTCCACATCGCGCCGCATCACCAGGGGCGTTTTCAGTTCGACTTAAGGTCTAAATCGGGAAGATTTGGTTTCGCGCAACTCCCGGCATTTCAAAAATGGTTAACTTCGTGCAAACGTCTCGCGATAGCCCGCCATGACGCCTTCGACCATCGCCGTCTGCGAGAAATGCATGAGAATGCGCTCGCGCAGCGATTTTGCGCGCGTGGCTACCGCCGCAGGGTCATCCAACGCGGCCGCGATGGCGTCAGCCAGAGCCGTGACGTTACCGGAAACGAACAACGCGTCGGTGTGCTGGTCGAAAATTTCCGGGATGCCGCCGACGTTCGCCGCGATCATGGGAACACCCGCCGCCGCCGCTTCGATCACGACATATGGCATGGAGTCGCCGCGCGACGGCACGACGAGCAACCGGCCTTTCGAGAATCCGTGGCGCGCCTTGACGTGCCCGATGAAGCGGACGCTCTCTCCAAGGCTGAGGCGCTGGACCTGGGCTTTCAGCGCTCCTGTTTCCTCGCCGTCGCCCGCGAGCGTGAGCGTGAGATGCCGACCGCCTTCCCGCAATCGCGCCACCGCGTCGATCAGAAGATCGGCGCCCTTGATGTGCCTGAACTCGCCGACATAGACGACGTCGGTGGCATCGCCGGCGAGCGGAACGGGATCGAATTCACCCGCCGTCACGCCGTTGAAGACGCATTTTACGATCCCGGCCGGGCTACCGACGATCCGCTGATAGGTATTTCGCGCGAACGCGCTCTCGAACAGGAAGAGGTCGGTGCGGTTCATCAGCGCGCGTTCGAGGCGGCTGTAGAACATGCCCTTCATTGTCGTCAGCGGGAAGTGCAAGGATCCGCCGTGAGGTGTGTAGACGCGGATACTGTCTTTCGATGAGACCTTGAGCCGCACGAAGGTGCCGGCCTTGGCGCCGTGCCCGTGAAGGACCTGCGGCTTCAGCTTCCCGACCAGCGCGGCGAACCGCATCCACGCAAACAGGTCGCTTAGGTGAGGGTTCCGGCGGATCGGAATGCGGTGGATGCCGAGTTTCATTCGCGGAGCGATTTCCGCGAAAGCCGCGGCCGCACGTTCGCCGCCGGTGAGGCTGTCGGCGACGATGCCGACGAGATGTCCGCGCTCGGCCTGTCCGTTTGCGACATCAAGAATATGCCGGATGATCCCGCCGACCGGCGCGCGCACGGCGTGAAGAATACGGAGCGGTTGATCGGGCGGTGCCGTCATGTCTCAGAACCATCGTTCGTCGACGACGATGGTATCGCCGGGGCTGAGCGGCGCGGCGGGTGGTAGCATGAGGCGGACGGTTCCGCCGCCGTCGGTGTGAGTGACGATGACGCTGTCGCGTCTGGCGCGCGGCGAGAATCCGCCGGCGATGGCGACGGCGCTTTCGACCGTCATGTTGGGCACGAACGGATACTGGCCGGGAGCTGCCACCTCGCCGAGAATGAAGAACGGCCGGTAGGCTTCGACTTCGGCTGCGACGTAAGGCTGGCGGATATAGCCGTTGCGCAGCCGGGCGGCGATGGAGGCGGACAGTTCAGCCGGCGTGCGGCCGCGCGCGGTGACGGCGCCGATCAGCGGCATGGTGATGCTGCCGCCGGCGTCGACCAGATAGGTGTTGGTGAGGCCCTCCTGGCCGTAGACCACGATGCGCAGCCGGTCGCCTGCATCGAGCCGATAGGCGGGGTCGTGCATGACGGGCGGCGGCGGTGCGGCGGCGTAGACAACAGGCGTCGCGGTGCTGGTGAAGGCCGGCGTGTGCCACAGGCCGCGGCGGCGCGGGACCGGCGCGGGCGCCTTCGGTCCCGCATAGGCCATCGCATCGAGATCGTTATGCGGACGAGCCATCACCGCCGGAGCCGGGTGCTGCATGCATCCCGACAACGCCAGCGCGGTCAGCAGGCCCAAGGTGACGGCGGGTAGGTTTCGCATCAGGCATCCATGAAAATATCAAATCCATTAAAGGCTTTTGTGGTTAATAAACCGTAATCGAAGGTGTCGCGCCGCACCGGCTGCTTTTCCGGCTGGCGCGGGGGTTAACCCCGCAGCAACTATAATCGGCTGTAATCATCCCGTTCGGCTGAACGGTTTCATTCAAGGCTCCGGCGTTTGCCTCGGGTTCAACGCGCGAATGTCAAGTTCACCCGAAAGTGCTACGATGCGTTGAGCGGGAGTAAGCAATGCGGTTTGCGTTCTGGCGTGCCGGCAAGAAGACGATGTCGGATCCGGAGACTAAGTCCGAGTCGATAGTAACACCTGCGCCTGCGCCAGTTCCTGCGGTGTCCGAGGTTCTCCCGAATCCCGAACTCGGTGACATCGATCTGCGCTCCATCGGACGGGTGCTGCTGCGCAAGAAGCGCTTTATCATCATTCCGACAATTCTCGCCTTCGCGCTTTCGCTTCTTATCGTCAATCTGATCACACCCAGATACAAGTCCGAAGCCCGCATCCTGATCGACGGACGAGAGAACGTTTTCTTACGTCCGAGTGGCGAGCGCAACGACGAGCGCAACGTGGTCGATCCGGAAGCTGTCGCCAGCCAGGTTCAGCTGGTGCTGTCACGCGATCTTGCCCGCGAGGTCATAAAAAAGAACAATCTCGCGGAGAATCCGGAATTCGACCCGGTGTTGAGTGGCGTATCGCCGCTTAAGTCGCTGCTCGCGTTATTCGGAATCGGCCGCGACCCGCTTCGGATGACGCCCGAGGAGCGCGTGCTGGAAGCCTACTACGACCGGCTGACCGCTTACGCCGTCGAAAAATCCCGCGTGATCGTCATTGAATTCCAGTCGGGCGATCCGGAACTCGCCGCTTCCATCGCCAATTCGATCGCGGACGGTTATCTTGTCCTGCAACTCAACGCGCGTCAGGAGCAGGCGAAGGCCGCGGGTCAATGGTTGTCCGGAGAAATCGATAACCTGCGCAAGAAGGTCGCCGACGCCGAGTCACGGGTAGAGGAATTCCGGTCGAAATCCAGCCTTTTCATCGGCATCAACAACACGTCGCTGTCGAACCAGCAACTGGGTGAAATCAATACTCAACTGAACAACGCGCGCGCGCTCAAGTCCGATGCGGAATCGAAAGCGCGGCTGATCCGCGGAATGCTTCAGACCGGCAAGCCGATCGAAGCCTCTGAAGTTCTCAATTCGGAATTGATCCGCCGTCTTTCCGAACAGCGCGTGACGTTGCGTGCGCAACTGGCGGAACAGTCGTCGACCCTGCTCGACCGGCACCCCCGGATCAGGGAACTGAAGGCCCAGCTCGCAGACCTCGATCGTCAGTTGCGCGAGGAGGCGGGCAAGATCTCGCGATCGCTGGAAAACGACGCCCGCATCGCCAGCGGCCGGGTTGAAAGTCTTAGCAACAATCTCGAACAGTTGAAGAAGCTGGCGACATCCTCCAATGGCGACGACGTCAAGCTGCGAGCGCTGGAGCGCGAAGCCAGGGCACAGCGCGATCTGCTGGAATCCTATCTCGCAAAATACCGAGAAGCTACCACGCGTGAGAACATCGATGCGGCGCCGTCCGATGGCCGCATCATCTCGCGCGCGATTGTCTCGAACACGCCGGCCTATCCGAAGAAGCTGCCCGTCGTCCTGATCGCGACGCTGGCGACCCTGATGCTGACGACCGGCACGATCGTGACCGGCGAATTGCTGCGCATCACGTCGCCGCGGAGTCTGGCTGCCATTCAGCCCGCCGCGTCGGGGATGCGTGGGTTTCGCGTTGATCCCGCGCCGGCGGCGGCGGACCTGGCCGACGTCGTTCATCTCGCGGATGAGCTGCGCGCGGCGGGCAAAGCGGCGCACAAGATCACGATCATGGGCACGGGCCAGAACGAGAGCATCATGCTCGCGGCGCTCGCGCTGGCGCGCCTGTTGACCGATGGCGCCCAGGTTGTGCTCGTCGATCTATCGCCGTCGTCAGCGGCGCTGACGGCGACTTCGGTTGATCCGGCGGCGGCGGGACTGGCCGACCTGATGCTGGGCGAGGCGTCTTTCGGACAGGTGATCACCCGCGATCGGCTCTCGCCGCTCCATCTTGTCGGCGCCGGACGTTCTGACGCCGATCGCTCGCTGCTGCAATCACCGCGCCTTGCGATTGCGCTCGATGCTCTTCTGCGTGTCTATGATCATGTGCTGCTTGTCGCGGGCACCGCCACCGACCTGCCGGCGAAGATCCTGACGGAGCAGGCGCGCGCGATCGTCGTTCCCGACCCGTCGATGAACGCGGATGCGCGGATGCGGATGAGCAGCCAGCTCAAGGCTATCGGCTTTACGACAGTGACGATGCTCGATCCGGCATCGATCCGCCCGGATATGCAGATCGATCCTCGCGAGGCGGCTTGACGGTTCGCCCGCGCGGGGGCGGTCAGCGCTGCAGCATCCCGCGCAGTATCTCGGCCGTCCGCTTCAGCGCCGGCGTCTGCTTCACCAGGCGTTTGGCGCGGGCCAGCGACGACATGCCGATGGCGGCCATTCTGCCGCGCGTGGTGAGTGGCAGGTAGCTGTCGAAGATGGGCTCGTCGCTTTTGCAGAACAGGCGCTTGTAGTCGTCCGATCCGATCCCGAGGTCGAGCGAGGTGTAGCCGCTCTCCGCATAATGATCGATGATATCGCGCATCAGGATCAGGCCAGGACTATAGCGGGCGCTTTCCGACATCGTGTAGGTGTTGAACATCATCGAGAAGCGGTGCCCGTCCGCCACGCCGGCGAAGATCGCGATCACCTCGGCATCGCATTCGAGACCATGGATTTTGATGGCGTGCCCGCCACCTGTCAGCGGTGTCAGGCAAGCCGTGCGCAGGAAATCCTCGACGCCCGCCTCGGCGAACACGTTCGGCAGCTTCTGTGCGGCCATCCGCAGCGGCTTGATCGCGAAGAACGCATCACACATCCGCTTGATCTCGGCCTCCGTCGAGGCCACGCAATAACGATAGCCGGGCAGCGCCTGGAGCTTGCGTTCCTTGCCCTTGAGCCGGCGTCGAAACGAGTTGCTGATGCGCTCCGACGGCGGTGCGCCCGGCGATAATATCATCAACGGACAGTTGTTGGCTGAGGGCTGGCTCGGCAGGAGCGTCATTGGATTTTGTTGATCGCGCCAGTGCCGCGGCTGCTGCGTGAACGCAAGCACGTCGATTCGGGCCGGAAGCGCGCCGATTCCCTGAACCAGCGCGTCAAGATCCGCACGCGTCGCGGAGGCCGCGAATTCCTGCCGCCAGAGCGCCATGTTGAAGGTCGTATGCTTGCCGCCCATGAAGCGTGCGACACGGACGCCGCTTTCCGTGCCGATTGCGAGCGGGAACAGCAGAAGCGGCTGCCGCTGGGCGTCGAAGGCGACGATAATACCGGGCTGAAGCTGTTCGCTGGTTCCGACGTGCCGTTGCCAGGCGGACAGGAGGTCGAATCGCTGATAGGGCGTCGAAAACTGCGATGCTTCCAGGTTCCGCCAGATTGGCTCGGCTTCGCGTAAATCCTGAAGGATTTCGAGATGCGCGATGCGCCCTCCGCCTGATCGTTCCTGTGCCTTCACGGTCGGACTTTCGATCAGAGCCGCCATGGTCATTTCCGAGCCTGTTATGTTCTCTTTTGTTTTTGGTCAGGAGGACCTTCGCACAAGAAACATCAATAAACAGTAACGGCAGCATTCCGGTGACGAGGCGGCGGTTTGCGAAGGAAAGCCCGCTTCAAGCGTCGGGTTTCGCCATCCAGCTCACGATCGGCATCGCCGGCAAGACCCAGCCGAGCCCGGCGACAACATAGAAGATCGCCTGGTAAAGACGAGAATCCGCGAGCCATGGCGTTTGGGCGATGGTCATGCCGAGCAATGACCAGACGACGACCAGCACGAGAAGGGCGATCGTGCCGAGGAACTTTCGAGTACGTATCCGCATACCTTAATATGAAACTCGCGACTGAGACGGAGGCTTGCGCCGGGGCTGCGGTGGACTATAAAGAGCACGAAAAATACCTTCAACCGCGGCTTTTTTGATGACCCGTCCGATCGCACAAAAGCAATCCCATCTGCGCGCCGTGCGCTGGTGGCTGGTGTTCATGGCGCTGCTGATTGCCGCCATGGTGCTGGTCGGCGGAGCGACGCGGCTGACCGAATCCGGCCTTTCGATCGTCGAGTGGAAACCCGTGACCGGCTCGCTGCCTCCGCTCTCGCAGGATGAGTGGGCTAAGGCCTTCGAGGGGTACAAGGAAATTCCGCAGTACCGCGAGATGAACGCGGGCATGACGCTCGATCAGTTCAAGACCATCTTCTGGTGGGAGTGGAGCCATCGCCTGCTCGGACGCTTCATCGGCATCGCCTTCCTGTTGCCGTTCCTCTGGTTCATGTGGCGCGGCGCGCTGCCGTCGGATCTGAAGCGGCGGCTCTGGATCATTTTCGGTCTGGGGGGCCTTCAGGGGGCGGTCGGCTGGTGGATGGTCGCGTCCGGTCTTACCGAGCGCACCGAGGTGTCGCAGTATCGTCTGGCGACGCATCTGGTGCTGGCGCTGCTGATTTTCACGGCGATCGTCTGGACCTTGCGACGGCTATCGGATCGGCCGCCGACGCTGGCGTCAATTCGATTGCGGGTAACCGGCAGCGTTCTGCTAGTGCTGGTGTTCGTGCAGCTTTATTTTGGAGCGTTGGTCGCCGGGCTGCGGGCAGGGCGCGTCTTCAACACCTGGCCGGACATCGACGGATCGTTCATTCCGTCCGCGGATCGGCTGTTCTTCGAGCAGCCATGGTGGCGCAATCTGTTCGACAACACGCTCACGGTTCAGTTCCAGCATCGCATGATGGCATATGCGCTGTTTGCGGTTGCCGTTCTCCATCTGATCGATGCTCTCGTGTCGCGCGCGAACCCCGCCATTGTTCGCGGAGCGCTTTGGCTCGCGCTCGCGATGACGTTACAGGCGACGCTTGGCATCCTGACCCTCCTTTACGAGGTTCCCATCGTGCTCGCGCTGGTTCATCAAGGCGTCGCGATTGTCGTGCTGACGCTTGCGGTCGTTCAGGCCGAGCGGATGACGGAGGGGCACTCCGCCCGACAACGCCAGGAACTGGGCGTGGCGGCCGGATAGTTCCGGTCGACGCAGGATCGATCCGCGCGGCTTGCTGGGGCAGAGTCGGCAGCCTCGGCCCGGACCGGGCCCGACGCAGCGTTCCCATTTTGCGACGCACAACCTCCAGACATCGCCCTCGGCGTCTATACAGATTCACGGGCCTGCTTATGATGTGACACGGTCGCGAGCCGGGCGGGAAAGGCAGGAACAGCCAAATCCCTCGGTCGATTGCGAGTCAGCATCGGGGCGAACAACATGGCGAGATCCGGCAACCTCACCGTCCTGCTCATCACTACCTGGGCCTTCACCGTTTGCTTCGCTGTCTGGATGATGTTCGGCGTGATCGGTATTCCGATCCGCGAACAGCTTGGGCTCGGTTCGACGGAATTCGGTCTGCTCACGGCAACGCCCGTCCTCACCGGCGCATTGTTTCGCTTACCGCTGGGTATCTGGACCGACCGCTTCGGCGGACGGATCATCATGCTGCTGCTGCTGGTCGGCTGCGCGGTCCCGGTGTGGCTATCCGCCTATGCGACCACGCTCTGGCAGTTCCTGCTGCTCGGGCTGGCGCTGGGTCTCGTCGGCGCGTCCTTTTCGGTCGGCACGCCCTATGTCGCGCGCTTCTTTCCCAGGGAACGCCGGGGCTTCGCGATGGGTTTTTTCGGCGCCGGCACGATCGGCGCTGCCCTGAACATGTTCGTATCTCCCTGGCTCATAGAGGCCTATGGCTGGCAGATGGTGCCCAAGGTCTATGCCGTCGGGTTGTTAGTCACCGCGCTTCTCTTTTGGGCGCTGTCCGCGCGCGATCCCGGCGTGGGCAGCCAGGTGCCGTCGATGTGGCGACAATTGTCGGTGCTGCGCGATCCCCGCGTCTGGAAGTATTGCCAGTACTATTCGATCGTGTTCGGCGGTTTCACCGCGCTGTCGATCTGGATGCCGCAATACTTCAAGACCGAGTACGGTTTCACCATCGCGCAGGCGTCACTGCTGGCGGCGTGCTTCTCGCTTCCCGGCGGCGCCTTTCGCGCCTTGGGCGGCTGGCTGTCGGATCGCTTCGGCGCCCATAACGTCACCTGGTGGGTGCTGTGGGTTGCCTGGGTCTGCCTGTTTCTGCTGTCCTATCCCAAGACCGATCTGATCGTGCACACGGTCCGCGATCCGCTGAGTTTCAGCATCGCACTGCCGTCGTGGTTCTTCACTATGCTTCTCTTCATGCTGGGCATCGCCTTTGCCTGCGGCATGGCCTCGACGTTCAAATACATCGGCGACGACTTTCCCGACAGCATGGGAGCGGTATCCGGCGTCGTCGGCATGGCGGGCGGCTTGGGCGGCTTCCTGCTGCCGATCACGTTCGGGGTGATCCTTGACTGGCTCGGCTTCAACTCGAGCTGCTTCATGCTGCTCTACGGCATCATCTGGGTATCGCTGACGCTCAACTACCTCACCGAAGTCAGGCAGGCGCCGGTCATGGGAGAGCAAGTTCGATCGCCTGCGGCGGAGCAGTCACGTTAGGGTGTTTCCGGGCGAAGCATGTCCTAGCTGTTTGATCCCGGGTTTTGATGGTGCATTGTTTTCCCATGAATGGCGGGATGCGCTATGGGATGATCAGTAGGAGCGGATCAAGGGGTTTGTGCCGGGTGGCACCAAGGGCAAACGTGGTCCGCGCGCGGATAATCGCCGTTTTT
>NZ_BJNF01000029.1 GCF_006539545.1 Nitrobacter winogradskyi | reverse complement strand
CATCGAGCGCGCCGGGCTTGCATCCAAACAACCAGATAGAGGCAGGGTAGCTGCGGTCGCCCGGCGCTGCTGCGAGCAGACGAAGATAGGCTGCGTTTGCCTCGGATTGTGTCGGGTAAACGAATCGTTCCGTCAGCACGGGCGCGAAGGTCGAGCGATCCGGGGCATATTCGAGGCGGCCTGGTTTGACCTGCTCCGGGCTATAGAGCGGCTCCGGTGCCGGCAGTCCGAGTTCGGCGACAGGCGCCGCCGGTGCGGCGCAGCCGGCCAGAACGATCAACAGCGGCACGAACAAGATATGAGATGCGCGGATCACGGCGTCGCCTCGCCCTGCGCCGCAGCCTGCCGCTTGGCATCATAATTGGCGCGCCAGTCCCACGGCATTTGGAAAGTGCTCGACCACAGACCACGATAGGCCTTGCGCGCGTCGTGCTCGGCGAGCGCATAAGCGCGGATGCCGCTGTCATCGGCCGACGGCGGACGGGCGACGGCGACGCCCTCCCGTACCATGTCCGCCGCGATATCGGGATGACCGGCCGAGGCGCATCGTGCCAGATGCTCACCGGCCTCTTCGCGCAAGGTTCTGCAGGCAAGCCAGGTGTTGAGCGTCACCTTCACGAGCCAGGCCGTCGCCATCGTGCCACACGGCCAGGGCTGGCGGCCGAGACGGGCGGTTTGATCGGGCGCGCAGGTATCGATTCCATAAAGCCGATAGACGGCGTGAGTCTCGATATCGCGAAAGCCTGTGCCGTCGATCACCTCCACGCGCAGCGGCGGCGATTGGACGGCAGCCTTCGGCGAATAGATGCCGGGAGGCGCCTGAGGCGTTTGCGCGAAGCTCGTCTGGCTGGCGAAGACCGCCAGACCCGACAGCACACCAACAACGAGTTTAGGCCGCGGCATCGTCGCGCGATCCGAGATCGAACTTGTGGAAGACGTTGGCGATGATGTCGGTCGTGTAAACCGTTTCGCCATCCTTCTTGTACGATCCATCCGCGACCCGGCATTCGGCATAGACGGCGTCGCCTTTGGCGATGTTGGCGATCGCCCATTCTGCTGCCTTTTCGTTGAGGATGGTCACGGTCACCCAATCCGTTTCTTCGCGGCGCTCGCCCTTACCGTCGGTCCATGCGCGGTCGGTCGCGACGTTGATCTTGGCGGCCTTGTTGAGGACTTTCGGCGTCTGGCCGACGCGACCGCGCAGGATGAACAGGTTTGTCGTTCTCATGATGCTTCCTCCTCTTGGGTCGTTGGATGGATGTCAGGGTGTTGGGACTTGCTGGGATGACGTCGAAAGAGATGAGGCTGGCGGCGCTTGCTCGCGCAGCGCGCGCAAGATGATGGTGTTCGGGTCGGGCAGGTCGGGAAAAGCCCACAGACCGGCCTTGGCGCGTTGTGCCACAAGCTGGGCGACGAAATACGGCGCGTGCACAGGCTGACCATCCGGCTTCAAGGCAGCGAACCCAAAGCCCGTCGCGATCAGTGCCGTGCCCAGATCAATGCGGGATCCCGCGCCGGCACCGGTGGTGCGGCTTGAGACGCAGAAAACGAAGATGGTTCGGGTCTCGGGCTGCTCGGCAGCGTCATAGCATTGCGGTCGCAGATCGCGGGTGAGCGCCACCAGCATGGCAAGCGACGCCTCTCCGCAATCGCGCTGGAGACCGTGCCCGTTGGTGAAGTTCGTTCCGCGAAGGCAGGATTGGACGCCATAGAGGCGATAGGTGACGCCGCCGTCCGACCAGCTGTCGCCAGTCAGATAGAGCGCATTCACGGGGACCGGGAACCGTCGCGATGCGGCCGGTCCTGCGATTGCCGCGTTCAACGCCAGCACGGGTGCGACGACTGCAGCGAGAACCCCAACTCTATCCATGTCAGTCACCCTGCAACGAAAAATAGAAGCGCTGGGTGCCGTTCGTCGAACTGATGTCGACGTAATAAGGATCGCTCCGCGGATCTCGCACGGTCGTTGGATAGGTCGTGCTGCAACCGCCATCGCCGCCTGCACAGACCTGTTGCGGCTTCGACAGATCAGCACAAAGATCGCCATTAGGCGCTGCGGACAGACCGAGGACGCCATCAGACGCTGATCGAACGGGCGTTAGCCCGGCGGGACACGCCTGGTAGGGCTCGTAACCGAACCCGCTGGCATTTCCTTCGAGGCAAGAGGGCCAGCCTCCGACTCTCGTCAATTGCCGAAACAGAGTCTGCATGACCGGCACGCAATAGGGAATGCCGGACCAGCCTGGCGCGGCCGCCGCCGCGCACAGCAAGACCTTGCACCCGAATGACGCGTCTTGCGCGTATGCGCCAGACGCGATCCCCGGCGCACATCCGAGACCCAAGGCCATCACACGGACCGCTGCGTGCTTCATCCATCCTCCGGGCGCCATAGCTGCGGACAGATCGCTTAGGCTGTTGCCAACATACCAACATCTAATATATTGTCTATTGGAAAATGACGACGGGGCAGGCATGTCGATTCGCATCTTGGCGATCGGAGTGAGCATTTTGGCCAGCGCGGTGGCTGCGCAAGCGCAGGACGCCACCAAACCGTCGCGGCTGGCTACGGTCGATGCCACAGGGCGTGTCGTTCCCCTCAAGTCTGCGTCGTCTCCGATCGAGCGGATCGACGCTGCCATGGCCGCGGTCTCGCCTTGCACGAAGACTGTCGCGATGGCGCCTGACAAGGCGCGGGCGCTCGTCAGCCGCATCGCGGCAGAGGAAAACTTCTACCCGGAATTCGTCCAATCAGTCGCCAAGATCGAAAGTCACTTCAATTCCATCGCGGTCTCCGACAAGGGCGCGGTCGGCCTGATGCAGCTGATGCCGGAGACGGCGCAGCGCTTCAGAGTTGACCTCTGCGATCCCGCCGACAACGTGCGCGGCGGTGTGCGGCTTCTTCGAACGCTGCACCAGAAATACCAGAATCCGCTTTTCATCCTTGCCGCCTATAACGCGGGGGAAGGTGCGGTGGATAAAGTTCGGGGCGTTCCGGGATACCCGGAAACGGTGCGCTTCGTCGCCCAGGTCCTCAACGACTTCTACACCTGGCCGTTGCCCGGCGAGATCGCTCGACGCGACCGCCGGAGCTCCAAGGATGAGCGCCCGGACTTGATCGAGTTGGGAGCGGTTAGCGCCGCACCGAAAGCCTCCGCGTCACCTCCTGGCGCGCCAGCCCGCTGGAATGATGGCTTTGTCATGCATGTGGATTGAAGGGAGCACTGAATGAAGACATCTTTCTCGCACGCGCCGCTTGCCGGAGTGCTTTTGATCTTGAGCGTCGAGGTCGCCTCGGCGCAATCTGGCGGCACGCTCCAGCCCGTTCAATCCACGCTCACGCAACTGGTATCCGCGCTGACCGGCCCGATCGCCACCGCACTGGCCACACTCGCGGTCATTGCCTGTGGATTTTTCGCGTGGTCGGGTCGCCTGACCTGGGGCATCGCCGGCAGTGTCATTTTCGGGATCGTGCTGGTGTTTGGTTCGGCGCAGATCGTCCAGTTCTTCCAATCGGCGGTCGGGCAATGACCGAGAACGAGCTGGAGGACCCGCTCATCACGCCGCTGGTCAAGGCGCTCACCCGCGCACCGACGCTGATGGGGGTGCCATACATGTATTTCATGTTCAGCGGTGTGGTCTCGAGCGTCTGCTTCCTGGTCACGCACAATCTCTTCATGCTGCTGGTCGCGATCCCGTTGCATCTGTTCGGCTACGTGATGACGCTGCGCGATGACCGGATCTTCGAAATCCTGTTTGTGAAGTCAACGAAATGCCCACCCCGCTCGCGCGCCTTCTGGGCAGCCGACAGCTATTCGGCGTGAGGGGTCGGGATGGTCACGCGTGCGCTGCTCGATGAACTGACGTTTGGCGCCGTCTCGCGGCGCGAGCGGCCTGTCGCCTCGCACATCCCCTATACGCGCCATGTCGATGATCACATTATCAAAACGCGCGACGGCCTTTTGCTGACGGTTCTGAAGCTCGACGGCTACTCCTTTGAGACGTCCGACATAAGCGAGGTCAATTCTCGTCTGCTCGGGCGCAACGATATTATCCGCACACTCGCCAATTCCCGCTTCGCCCTCGTCGCGCACATCGTCCGGCGCGAGGTCCAGCCGCGGATCGAGTCGACCTTCGACAATTCACTGTGCCGCGAACTCGACGAGCGCTACGACGCCGCGCTCTCCCAGCGCCGGATGTTCGTCAACGATATCTATCTGACTGTCGTGCGCCGCCCGCTGCAGGGGCAAGCCGGCACGTTCGATGTCATGTTGACCAAGTTGCTGGGCCGCAAGGACGAGGCCGGCGAATCGGTCGCCATGAAGACCGCTCTGACAGAACTGCGCGATGCCGCCACCGCGGTGCGCGAAAATCTCGCTGGCTACGGCGCACGCCAGCTCGGCGTGGTGCGCCGCGAGGGCGTGTGGTTTTCCGAACCGCTCGAATTCCTGGTTCAGCTCCTCAACGGCGGACTTCCACGCGCGATGCACCTGCCGCGAGTGGACCTCGCCGATGCGTTATCGATGAAGCGCATCTTCTTCGGCAGGAACGCGATCGAAATCCGTGGCGCGGGCCCCGAGGATTCGCGCTTCGGCGCCATAGTCTCGATCCGGGAATATCCAGCGCAAACCGGCCCTGGCTCGTTCGACAACCTCTTGCGTGTTCCCCACGAGTTTATCGCCACCCAAACCTTCGCCATCGTCGACCGCCCCGAGGCCGCCAAGCAGATCGACCGCGTTTCACGCCAGGTCGATATGTCGGATGAGGCGGGATCGATCGTCGCCGAGCATCTCGACGACGCGCGCGACGAATTGCTGGCCTCGGAGGCGATCTATGGCGAGCACCACATGACGGTGATGTGCCTTGGCCGCAATCTTGCCGAGGTGGGAGCCGCGGTGACGGCGGTCGGCGCCGCGCTCACCGACCGTTCCGTGATCTGGACCCGCGAGGATCTCAATTGCGAGCCCGCATTCTGGGCGCAGCTTCCAGGCAATTTCGCCTATATCGCGCGCAAGGGCGTGATTTCCTCGAAGAACTTCGCCGGTTTCACGTCGCTGCACAATTATCCGAGCGGACGGCCGGACGGCAACCATTGGGGACCTGCCATCTCGGTGCTCGAGACGACGTCGCAGACGGCCTACTATTATAATCATCACGTCCGCGACATCGGCAACTTCACGGTGGTCGGGCCGACCGGGTCCGGCAAGACCGTCTTCTTGTCCTTTATCGCGGCACAGACGCAGCGCATCCAACCGCGTCCCAAGCTGCTTTTCGTGGACAAGGACCGGGGCGCCGAGATCTTCATCCGCGCGCTCGGCGGCCAGTACGAAGCGCTGGTCCCTGGCGAGCCGACCGGCTTCAATCCGCTCTCCCTGCCGGACACGGCGCCGAACCGCGAGTTTCTCTACCAGCTCTTCTCTTTCATGCTGCGGCCGGCGAATGGTGGAGACCTCAGCGCCTCGGAAGAGCAGGTCATTCGCAACGCGACCGTGGCAGCGCTCGGCGCGGGACCGGCTGGCCGAACGCTCAAGGCCTTCTCCACCCTGCTGCGCGGACGCATCCGGGCCGGAGAGGGCGATCTGCTGGCGCGGCTCGAAAGCTGGATGCGCCCAGACCAGCGTGGCTGGCTGTTCAACAACGAGGAGGATCAGTTCTCGTTGTCGAGTGTATTTGGATTCGACATGACGCGGGTGCTCGACGATCCGGTCATTCGAACCGCGGCGTTGATGTACATCTTTCACCGGACAGACGAGCTGCTGACCGGCGACCCCGTGATGATCTTCCTCGATGAAGGCTGGCGCCTGCTCGACGACGATGTGTTCGCGTTCTTCATTCGGGACAAGCTCAAGACCATCCGCAAGCAGAACGGCATCGTCGGGTTCGGGACCCAGTCCGCAGCGGACATCGTGCGCTCCAAAGCCTCGAACACGCTGATCGAACAGACCAGCACCAACATCTTCTTCCCGAATCCAAAAGCGGATGACGAAAGCTACAAGCAGGCGTTCCGCCTTTCTGCCCGCGAAGTCGCCTGGATCCGAGGGACCGTGCCGGAGAGCCGATCCTTCCTGATCAAACACGGCCGCGACAGCGTAGTGGCGCGGCTCAATCTCTCCAGCATGCCCGACCTGATCAAGGTCTTGTCCGGACGCAGCGAGACGGTGGCCGAGCTCGACGCGCTGCGCGCACGCGTCGGAGACGATCCGGCGGTGTGGCTGCCGATCTTCATGGGAAGGGGCCAGGCATGAAGCTCCAGATCGCGATCATCGCTTCGGCACTCATGTCCGGCGAGGCACCTGCGCTGGCGGATATTCCCGTCAACGACGCGGCGCAATTGACCCAGCGTTCGCAGACGGCCAGCACGACCGTGAAGCTCGTGCCCGTGACGACGCAAAGACAGGACGCCAACAGCGGCGTCAAATGCGCGGTGACGACCGGCAAGAAAGCGACCATCACGAATCCCACCGTGCAGCCGCAAACCGGCGCTGGCAGCCAGGCGATCCAAACCTACGGTCCCGACCTGCCGGCGACGCCCGATCCAACGGCCCAAGGCGCCGCTCTCAACAACCAGACGCTGTTCAAATCGAGCGGGGACGTGGTGGCCGGACTCGACGCCAGCGGCTCGACCATGACGGCGGCTCAATCGGCGTTTCAGGCGTCCGGGCAGCAGGTTGGGACCGCTCCCACGGTGATGGCGGCGATCGACATGAACAGCGCGGCGCGCCTCCAGAACAATCTCGTCTGGAACGGCGCGATCGGCTCGGCCAATCTCTGGGTCACGGCGCTGAACGCGCTCAACCTGGCACTCAACAGCGACATGAGTCGGGCTGCGATCGGGATGCGGGCGACCGTGACCAGCACCCAGCCCGCGACGGTGTCGGCATGCCCCGTGGGCATGATCGGAACGGGGACGGCCAGCAATCCCTGCCGGACGCCCACGGCCTGCTCGACCACACCGCCCGGTTCATCGCCAGACCCATCGTGCGTCAGTGCGCGTTATGTCGACAGCGACGGCAACGTCATCTTTTACCTCGCGCAAGCCCAGGCCGCTGCGACCAGCGGCAATGCCGGCACGACCACGGCACTGAGCGTCACTGACGTCGCTGCGGCGCTCGCCGCGATTTCTGCAAACAGTCGATAGGGAGGCCCCGATGCGCTTGATTGTCTTGCTCACCACGTTGTCTCTGGCGGTTGCCGGCGCCGCGCCGGCAATGGCGCAGGTGCCTGTCATCGACAGCGCTAATCTCGCCAAGGCGCAGCAGATCGCGACCAGCACGCAGCAAATCCTGAACGCAGATCAGCAAATCCTTCAGTTCACGCAAAAAACCTTGCAGGCTGTCACCGGCGATCGATCGTCCCAGGCGCAGGGGACGCTGGCCCAGATGGCGCTCGGCGGCGGCTTCTCGATGGCGCAGGCGCCTTCGCTCGGTTCGGTGATCTCGGGCGGTGCCTTGTCATTCGCCGGCATGGGATCGGCGTCGCAGAACATCGTCTCGACCCTTATCAACGGTCTGCAGCTCGTGCAGACCATCACCGGTCTCGTCAGCGGCCAGACCCATCCGGCGGATACCGCCTACAAGAACTCGGTTAACGTCGCAGCCACCTTGTCGGGATTGATCAACTCGACCCAGGGCGCGGTGCAGCAGCGATCGTCGGCCTTCACGCAGGGCGGGCAGCAAATCGGGAAAGCGCAGGATCTCAAAGGCAGCGTCGACCAGAACACGCAAGTTCAGATCCAGACCGGTCAGACCATCAATGAGCTGAACGGTGTCGTGAACAACGCGGCGGCCGCCGCCAATCAAGCAAACCTCGATCGTATCGCCGCGGAATCATCGGCCGCCCGCGCGATGAAATTCACGCAGCAATGACAGCAATGTTGGGGGACTCGTGTCCAAGCGTACTCTGATCCTTATCGCACTTTTCGCGCTCATTGCCGGCATCGCGATCGGCCGTTACGCGCTTGCGCCAAATCCGGCTCCGGCCGTCAGTGCCAGGGGAACCGGCGCGCAGGACGGCGCGGAAAAAGCGGCGTCACGCGCCATGACATTCACCCAACCCAAGGCGCTGGTGCCGTGAAGATGATCGCCGCATTCGCCGTCGTTACGGTGATGACTGCCGTGCTCGGTGGCTGCGCCTACAAGCCGTTGAAGGCGCCATGCTCCCCCGATGAGGGCAGGACGCCGCTCGCCTATTCGGACCTTACAACGCCGGCCGTTCCGGAGGCTTTCCGGCGCCTCGATCGCTGCGGCCCGATACGGCCGATCTGAGAGGGGCGATGGGAAGCACCTTCAATATCACGACGCTGCTGCAATCGGTCGACCAACTCGGTCAGAACTATGTGTCGACCGCCTATCAGGCCTTGGCGAATGCGGCGACCTCGGGCGGCGCCACCAGCGTCGCCGGCTTGCTGCTGACGCTCTACGTGATTTTTTGGGGTGTGGGCATCTGGCAGGGCACCGCGACCGGCGGCCCCGCCGACCATGCGTTCCGAATGTTCCGCGCGATGCTCATCTACGCCATGGCTACGAAGTGGGGAGACTTCCAGACGCTGGCGTACAATCTCCTGAACGACGGTCCGTCGGCCATCGGAAACGCGCTGCTCAGTGCAGTCACATCCGCCAACAACACCGGCACGTCCGCGAATCTCAACTCGGTCAATGGAGTCCAGTCCGCCCTGCAGAACATGTGGGATACCACAAACAGCGCCACAGAGGCGTTCCTGCAGAACGCCGGCATCACCAATTGGGGACCCTATATCTTCGCGGCCGTGTTCTACGTCGTGATGGCGATCCTGATCGGCTTCGCGATCTTCCTCATCGTGCTGTCGAAGATGTTCATGTGGCTGCTGCTGGCGCTGGCGCCGCTGTTCATCATCCTGCTGCTGTTTGGGGTGACGACACGGTTCTTCAGCGGCTGGATGAGCGCGCTGGTCCAGTATTTTCTGGTGCAGGTGCTCGTCTATGCGTTCCTCGCCTTCTATGTCTCTCTGATCCAACAGACCATCGACACCCTCAACGGCGTCGCGAGCTCAAAATCCGCGACTTGGGCCACCATCGGGCCGGTCGTGCTGCTCGCGATCATCGGCATCCTGCTGCTCAGCCAGATCAACAATATGGCGGCGGCGATCGCCGGCGGCGTGCCGATCTTCGCGCCCCGCATCGGTGCGGTGCTCGCCACCGCAACCGGCTATCGGTTCGGGGTGACCGCGAACCGGGCGCGCCTTGCGTTTCGTAACCCGCTCAATCCGGCCTCGATGTCGCGGCGAGAGGAGCTCGCGTCCCGTCAACGCGCCCGCGTCGGTCTGCGCGCCGCGTCCTGGGCGCAGTCGGCGGAATTTCGTCGTCTCGCTGATCAGCTCCGCAATCCCGGCGCTCCGCCGACGTCGAGTGGGGGAGGGCGGCCATGACCGAGACGACCGCCGCGGAGCCCGTGCGGGTCGATCCGCGCTACTACGCGGAGGGCGCGACGTGGGAACGGGATATCGCGCGCCGAAACCGCAACTCGCGGGCGCTCGCCTGGATTGTTGCCGCGGTGATGACGGTCGTGGCCGTCGGCGCGCTCGGCACCCTGGCTTTGCTTGTCCCGCTCAAGACCTACGAGCCGTACATGGTCGTCGTCGACAAGACCACCGGCTTCGTCGAGGTGAAGCGGCCGATGGCCGAGGGTCCGCTGACCCAGGACGAGGCTGTCACGACATTCAATGTCGTCCGCTACATCAAGGCGCGCGAGACCTATGATCCGAAGGCCCTGAAGGACAATTTCGACTTGGCCCAGTTGCTGGCCGCAGGTGATGCTGCGCGTGAGTTGACGGAAATCTATTCGCCGGCCAATCCCACCAACCCGGTGAAGCTGCATGGCACCAACACGGTGATCGCCGTCAACATCAAATCGGTCACGTTCCCCAACAACCGGACCGCACTCGCCCGATTTTCCACGGAGGAAAAGTCGTCCACCAATATCGTCACCCACAACTGGGTGTCGCTGGTTCGCTTTCGTTATACTTCGGTGCCGATGCGCAACGAGTGGCGCTTCGATAATCCCCTCGGCTTCCAGGTCCTCGAATATCGACGCGACCAGGAGACTGCGCCGTCTCCGGGAACCGTAGGCGCACAGCAATGATCACGCGTTGCGTCGCCTTAAGCCTCATTCTGTGCGTTTCGGCGGGGACCGCCTGCGCGGAAGCCTTGCCGCGGCCAGGCCGTATCGATTCCCGAGTCCGCGACGTCATCTACAACCGGGACAACGTCACCGCGATCGACGCGACCTACGGTACCTCGACGATGATCGAGCTGCAGCCCGACGAGAAGATCGAAACGTTGGCGCTCGGCGACTCGATTGCCTGGAAGGTCGAGCCGAACCGCAAGGGCGACATCATCTTCGTCAAGCCGATCGAAAAGAACGCCCAGTCCAATCTCAACGTCGTCACCGACAAGCGCATCTATTCGTTCCTGCTGCGGTCGAACACGCGGCCGCCTGGCGGGCAGATCTACGCGGTGCGGTTCCGGTTTCCGAACGATGAGGCGAGCGCCAGGCTGTTGGCCGAAGCCAAGGAGCGTGCCGCCAATCCGAACCTCAAGGATCTGAACATCGCCAACGCCAACAGCGACTACGGCTACAAAGGCTCGTCGGCGAACAGACCGGTCGCCGTGTTCGACGACGGAACGAAGACATGGTTTCGCTTCGAAGGCGAGACGCCGGCGATCTACATCGTCGATGCCGACCGCAATGAAAGCCTCGTCAATTTTCGCACCGAGGGGCCTTACGTCATCGTCGACAAGGTGTCGCCGCAATGGACGCTTCGCAACGGTCAGGAGTCGACCTGCGTCTTCAACCGCCGTCTGACCAACGTGCATGAGCCGAACGGGCTCGAGCCCTACGCGCCGCAGCGTGTGGGAGCGTCAGCGACTTTGGGAGGTTGACCCGACATGCCAAGTGCCGACGACTATCGTTCGTTCGAACTCGAGGCCGCGGCCGCGACTTCTGTCGCGCGCGGGCGCACGGCACTCGGCAGCTTTTTGAAATTCGGGGTGCCGATCGGCGCGCTCATCGTCGCGGCCTGGATGATCTACGGAACGGTCGCGCGGCGCTCGCCCACGCTGACGACGCCGGAGAAGGAGGAGTTCAGGACAACGCAGTTTCCTGCGCCGTCGCTGTCGACGCCTCGGATTCAGACCAACCAGGGCACGATCGTGATCCCGCAAGCGCCGGCCGAGCCCGCGCCGCCACCTCCTCCGGTTGCGCCGCCCCTTGCGCTGCCGGCGCCCCCTCCGCCGGAGCCGCCGCTGGCGGGGGCGCTGCCGAATGACGACGAAGCCCGCCGGCTGGCAGAGCTTGAGCGCGTGCGACAGGAAGAAGAACGACGCAAATGGGAGCGCCTGCGGGCACCCCAGGTCATTGCCGACAACGCCGCGGCCGCGGCGAGCCGATCCAACGCGGAGGATGGTGCCCGGGCCGGAGCCGGACCGGAGGATGACCCCAATCGCCGCTTCCTGTCCTCCGTCTCCGCGGCCGGCGTCGAGGTTTCCCGGGCCACCAAGAACAATCGGATCGACGCGCTGGTGGCGCAGGGGACGATGATCCGTGGCGTGTTGGAAACGGCACTTCAGAGCGATCTCCCGGGAATGGTGCGCGCGGTCGTCACCGAGAACGTGTGGTCGTTCGATGGACGCCGCGTGCTGATCCCAGCGGGAAGCCGCCTTGTCGGGGAATACAAATCAGGCATCGCACAGGGGCAGACCCGCGTTTTCGTCGTGTGGACGCGGATGCTGCGATCGGACGGCGTCTCGGTGCAGCTCGGATCGAACGGTACGGATGATTTGGGCCGCGCGGGCAATGCCGGCTTTGTCGACAATCATTATCTGGAGCGGTTCGGCTCCGCCATCATGCTGTCGATCGTAGGCGGCGCTTCGCAGTTCCTCAGCGCCTATGGCCAGAACACCAATGGCTATGGCGTTGGTAGCGTCATCACCACCACGGACCCGGTGACGGGGATCGTCACGCAAACACAGACGGGCGTGAACCAGAACCAGTTGAGCCTGCAGGCCCGCCAGATTGCGGCGCAGAACGTCTCGCAAACATTGACCAACATTGCTCAGAAGGCACTCAGAAATTCGATCAACATCCCGCCCACCATCTATCTCGACCAGGGCACGCGGATCATCGTGTTCGTACGACGCGATCTCGATTTCTCCGCGCTCTATCCCGACCCGGTCAAGCAAGCCTTGAGGGAGCTGAAGCGTGAACGCGTTAGCGCGAAGTCTGACGGTCTTCATTGACCGCGCCCTCGATCCCGTTCGGCCCTGGCTCGAGGACGATCAAGTCGTCGAGATCTGCGCCAATGGGCCGGGCGAGGTCTGGGTGGAGCGCTTCGGCCAACCGGCGATGGAGCGTCACGAGGTGTCGAGTCTCACCGAGCATGCAATCCGCCATCTGGCGGAACGCGTCGCCGGTCATTCGGGTCAGAGCGTCAATGAGGAGCATCCGCTGCTCTCCGCCGCACTGCCGACGGGCGAACGCTTTCAGGGCGTGATGCCGCCCGCCACCACAGCGGGAGGCGCCTTCGCGATCCGCAAGCAGGTCATCAAGGAAATGCGGCTCGACGACTATCGCAAGCTCGGATCGTTTGACAGGGTGACGACAGCGGCCGAGGGGGCGCTTTCAGAGACCGACCGGCGTCTGTGCGAACATCTCGAGGCCGGTCGCATTGAGGAGTTCATCCGGCTTGCAGTCGTCAATCGCTATTCGATCCTTCTGTCCGGCGGGACGAGCTCGGGCAAGACCACGTTCCTGAACGCGATCCTCAAGGAGGTACCTGTCGAGGAGCGCATCATCACCATCGAAGATACGCGGGAGGTTAATCCAATCCAGAAAAACTACCTGCCGCTCGTCGCTTCCAAGGGCGATCAAGGGGAGGCCCGGGTCACCGTTGAAACGCTCTTGCAAGCCTCGATGCGCTTGCGACCCGACCGCATCTTCCTCGGCGAGATCCGCGGCGCCGAGGCCTACTCATTCCTGCGCGCGATCAACACCGGTCATCCGGGCAGCATCACCACCGTGCATGCTGACAGTCCGACGGGCGCATTCGAGCAGCTCGCCCTCATGGTGATGCAGGCGGGTCTTGGGCTGCGGCGCGACGAGATCGTCGGATACATCAAATCGGTGCTGCCGATCGTGATCCAGCAGACCAAGGTTGGCGGCTGGCGCGGAACGTCGGCCGTCTATTTTTCCCGCGTGGAAGAATGGCGGCAGGAACGGGTAAAAGGAAAAGGCCGCCATGGCGCGCGTCATCGCCTATAGGATCGGTATCGCGGTCCTTCTCGCTCTCGCCTTCTGGCTGTTGTGGAGCATGGCCTACGAGATCGTTGTGGCGCTCCGTTGGGCGCCGACGCTATTTCCCAGCGAAGGCGCGAGCCGCTGGGCTCTCTTCCGGATGCAAAACGCCGACCGCTCGGCCGACTTCTTCCTCATTGCATGGCGGCACTTCTACGAGCGGCTGTCGTATCCGCCGACGCGCATCGAGGCGCTCATTCGCGCAGGCTATGCCGTAATTGCCGTCATCGCGCTTGGGCTGGCCGGGCTGGTGTTCGCGTTTATCAACCGCCGGCAAATGCCTTACGGCGCCGCGCGGTTCGGCACGCTGATGGAGGCTGCCAAACAGGGCCTTACGACCAAGCAGGGCATCGTGCTTGGAACGCTGGGCGGGGCAACGATCCGCTCCGACGAACCCGCTCACATCCTGGTCGTCGGACCGTCGCGCTCAGGGAAGGGCACCGGCTTCGTTCTACCGAACGGCTATCTCTGGCAGGGCTCGGCCGTGTTCTTCGACCCCAAGCGCGAGAACTTCGAGGCGCTGGCCAACCATCGCGCGACGATGGGGAACAAGGTCTTCATGTTCTCGCCGGGTTCCAACGACACCCATCGCTACAATCCGCTCGATTTCGTACGCCGCGACGAGCGCATGGCTACCGACTGCCTGGTCGTCGCCTCCTTCGTGATCCCCGAGAAAGCCGATGACACTTGGGCTGGCGCGGGCCGGTTGCTGCTGTCCGCGCTGATCGGCTACGTCCTGTCGTCACCTCTGATCGCTGGCGCGCAGCACATGCGTACCGTCGCGCGAATGACCACGACGGGCAAAGACATCTCTTCAGTCCTGCGGGCGATCGTGAAAACCGAACGCCAACATTTGCCGACCTGGGTGATCGACAGCTTCAATCAGTACATCGCGCTGGAGCCGGAGACGCGCAACAGCGCGGTGTTCAACGTCAACATGGCGATGTCGCTTTGGAATAACGGGCTCATTTCTGCGGCCACCGAAACCTCCGACTTCGACATTCGCGAGCTGCGCCGCCAGCCGACGACGATCTTCATCGGCTGCACCATCGCCGAGCTCTCGATTTTCCGTCCACTGATCCGCATCCTCTTCCAACAGATCCACGATCTGATGATGGTGAAGATTCCAGGCGATGACGAGCCGCATCAGGTGCTGTTGATGCTCGATGAATTCTATCACGTCGGTCGCATGAACTCATTGATCTCAAAGATCACGATTAGCGCGGGCTATGGTTTCCGAATGGCTATCGTCATGCAGGACATCGCGCAGCTCGACGAGCTCTACGGCAAGAACACCCGCATCACGACGGTGTCAGGCTCGCAGATCAAGCTGTTCATCCAGATCAACGACCTTGAGACATCGGAGTTTGTGTCAGAGATGCTCGGCGAGACGACGCAAGTCTACAAGACACCGGTGATGCGGCCGGGGCAGGGGATCTTTGCCCCGCGCGTCTGGGCGCCTCACTATACGCCGCGGCCGCTGCGTAGTCCGCTCGAGTTGAGGGAGATGTCGGCGCGGCTATCGATCCTGATGGTCAAGAACTCACGTTCGTTCGAACTCACCAAAATCCGGCACTATTTGGATAAGCCCTATCGCGCCTATTACGAACGCGCGAAGAGCTCTCCGCCGGCGCTGCCCAAGCTGCGCACTTGGCAAGATGAGGTGCTGAGCGGCGCTATCAATCCAGCGCCTGGTCCGTTGAAGGAAGCGGTCGAACCGGCGGACGCCGTCGCCATCCCGAAAGCTCCGCCAGGCCAAAAGCAAGCGCAGCGGCGATCGAGTAGAAAGAAGGCCGAGCAGGTCAAGTCGGTCCCACCGGTCCCGCCACGGGATTCGCCCTTTACGCTGATCGCACGACCAGCCGCTCCAAAAGCGGCGCAGAAATCGTTGTCACTCGGCGCGGCGCCACCTACGCCTGCCGGAGAGAGCTGTGACATACGCGACATTATGGCCTCCGTTGCGAGCGGCCAGGATGACGATTTCGGGGCGATGATGAACGTGCTCGGTGCAGCGCCCAAGACAAAAGTGCGACTGGCGGTCGAGACGCTTGCGTGCTTGCATCATTCTTTTGGCGATGACAGGAAATAGTACTTTGGGTCAGGCAATTGTCGGCGGGGTCCGTGGATGATTTATCGGTCTTGCAAGTCGAACGAGTCATTCCGAATGGTGAGTGGCATGCGCGGGCAGAAGGACCGCTAAATCGGTTGTGCGCTGCCCTCGTACCATGACCAGATTGGGGTCATGCCGCCGTGCGGCGCGGCGACGGATCGTATCTCGTTTCCGGCTGGATGCCGGCGATCGAATTTGCCGAGTTGCTTAAGATTGCTCTGCCAGCTTCCCGGCAGTACCAAACGTTTGCCGGTTTCCCGCTGCAGCAATTCGGCACCATCCCGAATACCGTGAATCGGCGCGAGCGCAGCTACGGGTTCGTCGCAGCCGCCCTCTTCGCGAGCTCGGCGGCGATGAATGCGCGCGTGGCTTCGTGCCGACGCAACGTGTCGACGGGCCGCAAGCGATCGGCATAGAAATTCTTCCGGATCCTCTTGTAGTCGTTCATGCCGTCGAACGCCGCCAGCATAGCGGTCTGCGGATCGTCGAAGAGCTTGAAGTCGGTCCAGCCGGTCGTTCCAAGGATCGTCAGGGAGCCGATGCGGGCGATATCCCGCTCGAGTACGGAGACGTTCGTGCCGGCCGCGACCTTACGCGCCTTGTCGAGCGTGACGTCGATGTCGGTCGACCAATACTCATGGTTTCCCCCGACGACCACGACGGGGCCGATCGTCGACGCGCGAAACGAGCCACACCACGGTGCGCTCGAACCGGACATGAAGATCGCCAACGCAGATCAGGACGTCGAAGGCAGGGCGCATCGAGGGCAGGGGCAGATCCCAGTCGCTCGACTCCAAATGGATATCGGAGATGATCCAGAGCCTGGTCATTCTTCAACCCCGCCTAAGATGGCGGGGTCGACGTCCACGAAAGTATCCGTGTCCCTGTCGTACCGCCTGCAGGCGACGACCCGGACTTCTCCGTCGACGACGACCCTCACGATGTGCAGGTTTTCAAACCCCGGCCGGACGGGGACGGGCTCGCCGCGGGCGTGTTCCGGACACGATGTCGCGTCCCAGCTTCCGGTCGTGTACAGACGTCCGGGCGATCTACAGGTCTCGCACGTGCATTCCGAGCGCGCTTCGGCGCGCGCGACTGCTTCCTCGAGATTCAAGGAGACGTCCTGCGGCACGCCATCGGCGCAGGTCCAATAGATGCGCAGCGAGCCGAACTTCTGCTTGATCTGTTCGATCCTGACGTCATGCCCCGTTGAAGCAGCAGCGACGCGCGCGATCGCGGTCTCCACAATGTCGCGCCACCCGTCGCCTACGGCGGGGTAGCCGGGGCGATAGCTATCGCCGCGCATTTCGATATCGAACAATGCGGAATCGATATGGGTCTTCAGCGCGTATCTGCGGATCGTCCGGCCCAGCTGCAGCGCTCTCAGGGTCGGAAAGGCGCTTTATTTCGCCTCTCAAGGTGCCGGTCGAATGCTGTGGCTGCTCATTCCGGGCGTCTTTAGCGTCCCGATCGCCAATCGGGAGTGGTTATTTTGGGCTGCGTTTATCAGATCCGTGTCGCGACCGTTCGCATGGGCGCTCCGGGTGTTCGACGCAGTAAAATGCGGCATTGAATCCATAAAAACGAAGCGTTTCGCAAAAAATCGGAATTTTAGTGTGTAGAGGTTGGCGCCACGACGTCCGTGGTCGCAGCCGGTTCGACCACGCGCAAGGAACAGTCTACAACTGGAACTAGAACGTTCAGGGGGATTTATGCCAATTTTGCGGCGAAGTGCAGTCGTGCATACGAAGTTGGCGGGCCACATGTTGCGCGTCGATTTCGCGCGACGGAGCGAGATCGGTGTCCAAGTCCTCACCATGGGACAGCTGGTTGCGCGCATGGCGGGCGGCTTGCTGCGTCCGGTCGATCCGGATGTTCTTCTCGAGACTGCACGGGCCGCGCTATCTGCGGTCGATATGGGAGAGCTTGAGCCGATCAAGGACCTTCCCGGCATGCCGGGCGCGGTCGCTGCGACACTCGACAAAGTCTGGCGGGCGAACGTCCGGCTGTCTGAGTTCGGTCATCCTAGGCTTGCCGCGTTGGCCCGTCTGGAAGATGAAATCGTGGCCCGCTTGCCCGCCTCGATGAAGAGGCCTTCGGAGCTTGTCGAACTGGCGTCGCAGCGCCTTGAGCTTGCGAAATCCGTGATCGGTCCTGTGGAGATTCACGGCCACAGCGAAATGTCGCCGTGTTGGCGTCCTTTCCTTGGACTGCTGACCGAAGTTGTTCCAGTGAAGTGGGTGGCTGAAGCGCGACACGCACCGCCATGGCTGGCCGGGACGAAAGTCGTTGTGGAAACGATCAAAGGCACGGGGACCTCCGTTAGCGTTCGTTCTTGCGCGAACCAGCAACACGAAGTCATCGAGGCGTTCCGGTGGATGCGCTCGTTGCTGGCCAGCGGAACGCCTGCTTCGGAAATCGCGATCGTTGCTTCAAGTCCGGGCGACTACGACGATCACGTCCTCGCGCAGGCGTCCGACAGCGCACTTCCGATCCATTTCGTGCATGGCGTTAAGGCCGTGACGGTGGCCGACGGACAAGCGGTCGCCGCCCTCGCGGAGATACTGCTGAAAAGCATCTCCCAGGAACGCTTGAAGCGATATCTTTCGCTCGCGAGAGGAACGCCGGCGCTCCACAAGCTTTTTCGGGAATGGACCCGTCTCGTTCCTTCCGATGCGCCGCTTACGACCCTGGAGCGATGGGAGGCCGCGTTCAAGCGCGTCAATCCGTCGGACTGGCCCGATGGGCAGAACCGTTCCGCCGAAGTGATGGAGGTGCTTCGCCTGCTTGATGGAGGGGCGGACCGAGCCGACGAAGTCGGAGAGACTTTGCTCGCTGGCACCCAGCGGTCGTTATGGAGAAGGGCACTGATCGATGGGCCCGCAGAGGCGCTTCCGGTGATATTAGGTAGATTGCGGGTGGACGACGGTGTCGAACCTGCATCGAACGTCCTATGGACCTCGGCCATCGCGCTCGCGTCGTCGCCCCGAGCGAACGTCTGGCTTCTGGGCCTGAACGCGGGCAGTTGGCCACGCCGTATATTGGAGGATCGTCTGATCCCTGATCACGTTCTGCCGATCGACGAACTGGATCCGCTTCCAGTGGCCGATGGCGACAGGCGCGATTTTGCTACCATCGTCGCCAGTGCCACGAATGTGGTGACGTCGTTCAGCAGACGCGACGTCGGCGGCCGGTTGCTGGGGCGGTCACCGTTGATTTCGGCGATAAAAGAACTTCATTTCGATCGTGCACGCACTCCCGAGCATGCTTTCAGCGAGGCGGACCGCCTGCTCGCGCGGCCGCAGGAATTCGCGGGCATGCCTATCGCGGTGTCCGCCCTCGGCTGTTGGCGGGATTGGTATCGCGACGACATAACCCCTCATGACGGACTGATCGCACCGGGACACGAACGGTTGCGCAAGCTGTTCGAACGGCCGATGTCGGCCACTTCCTTGAAGCTGCTTCTTCGCGATCCGTTGCGTTTCGTCTGGCGCTACGCGCTTGGCTGGAAGGCTCCGGAAGAGGACGACGAACCTCTGTCTTTCAGCCCACTGCACTTCGGAAATCTGGTGCACGCTTCGCTCCGCGGCGCGGTCGACCAGTTGGAAGTCGCAGGAGGATTGGCGGGCGCGGGCCGGGCGAAGTTGAGCGCCGCCGTCGATTCTGCCCTGGCTGCCGCCGCTTCGGACTGGGAGAGCCAGCTGCCGATTCCGCCCGATGTGATCTGGCGGGATGCCATCGACGGAGCGCGCTCGGTCTCGCTGGCGGCGCTTTCCTATTCGTTTCCCCAGTTGCCGGGACAGCGAACATGGACGGAGATCCCGTTCGGCAAGTCCAATGTCGATGACGACGATGGGCGGGGTCTCCCGTGGAAGCGCGAGGCGCCAGTTGAGATTCCTGGCACCAAACTCAGGATCGAAGGCTTGATTGATCGCCTCGATCTCTCCGAGGACCGGTCGAACGCGCGCGTGATCGACTACAAGACCGGCAAGTTGAACAAGAAGATGTCGGAGACGACGATAAAAGGCGGCATTGAATTGCAAAGGTGCCTCTACGCCTTTGCGGTCAAGGTGCTCATCGGAAGCGGCGTAGCCATCGATTCCGCTCTTCTGTTTCCGAAAGCTCCGGAAGGCGAGGGGCTCTATCCCCTGGATGATGTCGATGCGGCCCTGACGAAGGTGGCCGCGGCAGCGGCGCTTTCGCATGACATTTTGATGTCGGGTTTCGCGGCGATCGGCACAGACGCGAAGGATACGTACAACGACCTTGCGCTGGCGCTCCCCGCCAGCGCCGGCTATCTGCCTCGGAAGATGCCGCTCGCGCAGGTGCGCCTCGGACAAGCCGCCAACGTCTGGAGCGAGCCATGACCATGCTTCCCGATGCAGAAGCGAGAAAGACTGCACTGACCGCCGTGGACCGTACGCTGCTGGTCGAGGCAGGAGCAGGCTCCGGCAAGACTTCCGTGATGGCGGGACGCGTCGCGGTGCTGTTGTCGAAGGGTGCGGAGCCGAAGCATATCGCGGCCATCACGTTCACGGAGTTCGCGGCGAGCGAGCTCCGGCAACGGATCGAGCGGTTCACCACCCAACTCTCCCTCGGCGAGGTGCCGAAGGATCTGCGTCAAGCATTTCCTGATGGTGTGGATGCAGCCCAACGGGAGAATCTCTCGAAGGCGCTAGGCGCGTTCGATCAATTGATGTGCGGGACGATCCACGGTTTCGCGCAGGCGCTCATCAAACCGTACCCCGCAGAGGCGAATATCGATCCCGGTGCCGACATCGTGGATCCCGCGGAGGCCGAGCTCGCATTTCAGGAGCGTTACGACGCCTGGCTCAGGTCACAGCTTTCCGGTGAACACAACGACGGTCTGGTCGCTCAGATCGTGCTTTCCGACGTAAACGGCGGACTCAAGTTCGTTGCGGAGGTCGCTGAATTTCTCCGGGATAACCGCGACGCCACCTGCGCACAGATCGGCTGGTCGCACCAGGGATTGGCCGACCTGACTGCGGCCGTGGGCCAATTCCAAAAGGATCTGGCCGGCTACGACTTCCTCGAACAGCAGACTTCGGAGTGCTGCAAAGTGCTCGGAGAGATCGTCGCGATACTTCAAGGACATGGGCTTTCGGTGCCGAACCCGAGCAACGCTGCGCTTGTAGCGGCGTTGAACTTTCACCGGCATGAGACCTGCTTCACTCAGGAGGGGAAGCGACGACAGCTTCGCGTCTCCGGGAAGTGGCAGGATGCCGCCGCGAAGGCGGGCCGGACCAAGGCAGCGGGCAAGCTGGCATCAGAAGCCATGGTGCTTCGGTACGATGCGTGTCATACGGCAATTTCGATCCTTTTAGGGGCCGTCTCGCGAGAGCTCCTGTTGCGGCTCTGCAACGAGATGGCACGATTGCGCGAGGACTGGCGCGGCTACAAGAGGGCTGCCGCGTTGTTGGATTTCGAGGATCTTCTCTACAAGGCTCGAGATCTGCTCGCCAAGAACGCCGAAGTGCGCGAAGCGCTTTCCAAGCGCTTCCGCCATGTCCTGGTCGATGAGTTTCAAGACACCGATCCGCTTCAGACCGAAATACTATGGTTGCTGTGCGGCGACGACGGCGCGGGCGAGCCGTTGTCGCGTTCGCTGCGTCCCGGCGCGCTGTTTCTCGTCGGTGATCCGAAGCAGGCCATCTACCGCTTTCGCGGCGCGGACGTAAACGCGTACATCGCCGCCAGGGCGGCGATCGCGCCGGATTCGCTCCTGAAGATCACCGCGAATTTCCGTTCGGTCGAACCGATCCTTAAGTTCGTGAACAAGCAGTTCGAACAGCCGCTGTCCGAGAGTGCCGGGCAACCCGGCTTTTCCGAACTGTCTCCGGTTCATCCTGCCGGCGCTGATCCCGGGGTCGTGGCGCTCGACGTAATGGTCGATGACGAGAAGCCGAGCGCCGGTACGATCAGAGACGCCGAAGCGGTGGCGGTCGCGGACCTCTGTGGCCGGTTGGCGGGAAATCTGATGGTGCGTGATCGGCAAACCAACGAGCTTAGGAAGTGCCGCTTTGGCGACATCGCTCTCCTAGCACCTGCGAGCACGGAATTATGGAGGTTCGAGGAAGCACTCGAGGATCTCGGCATCCCGGTATCGACCCAGGCTGGCAAGGGCTTTTTCCGGCGCCAGGAAATCCAGGATCTCGTCGCACTCACCTGCGCCTTGGCGGATCCGAGAGACAGCCTGGCTCTCGGGGCGTTTTTGAGGGGGCCGATCGTCGGAATGACCGAGAGCGAACTTTTGGACATCGTCGAACAGTTGCCGATCGATCCGGACCAGCCCGATCGGCTGCCGATGCTGTCGCTCCGGACGGAGCCGGATCAAATCGGCAACGCGACCGCGAGTAACACTATTCGCATCCTTGCGTTTCTCCGTCGCCAAGGGCGCAAGACGACGCCTTATTCGCTGCTCTCCGACGCAGTTGCCGCTCTGCACGTTCGCACTCAACTGCGTCAGCGATTTCAGGAAGGTACGGAGCGGGCGGTTGCCAACGTCGACCTGTTTCTCGAGTCAGCTCGGGCGTATGATATTCGCGGGCTGCGAGCTTTCGCTAAGGACATGAGGGCGAACTGGGAGGATTCCGTTCGCCAGGTCGAAGGTCGGCCAGATGCCGAAGAGCAGTCCGTCTCGCTGATTACGGTGCATTCCGCCAAGGGGCTTGAATGGTCCGTCGTGATCCCGCTGAACATGACGGGCAGGCCGCAAGCGGAGAGCGGCCTGGCGCACGACAGGTCGAGCAGTCTGTTTTCCGTCCCTGTGCTGGGCAACGATCCTCCAGACTACGACGGCATAAAGTCGAAGAACGCCGTCGAGTCGACGAGGGAGAGGGTGCGGCTCTGGTACGTCGCAACGACGCGTGCGCGGGATCTCCTGATCTTGCCGCGACATTCTGCGAAGCTATCTGATGAAAGCTGGATCCATATCGTTGACCTGGGCTTGGAGCAATTGCCGGCATTGGACGCGAGCTCAATCGGAGCGCCTGGACCAGCGCCGGCGAGGTCCGGGCAAAATCTGCAGACCCGTGAAATATTTGCCGCCGAGGCAGCAAAGATCATAGCCGACAGGAAGACTGTGACGTGGCGCCGTCCAAGTCGAGCGGAGCTTGATCTTCGGGAATCCGACGATCTTGAACCTGCGGTGACGAGCGAAGCGGTCGAACTTCCGCCGTCAGTTATCGTCGGGAGCTCAACCCGGGGCGTCATCCTGCATAAGCTGATCGAGGAGATACTGACCGGAGAGACCGAAGACACTCCCGAGCAGGTGGAAGTTCGGGCCGGAGAATTGCTGAAGCAACTTGGGCTCGAGGCAGCGCAAGATCCCCATGGCGGCGTCTCGCCCGCCGAACTATCCGCCACGGTCATGAGGACGCTCGCGCTGCCGGAGATCAAGGACCTGCGGCATCGACTGGTCGCAGAGTTGCCGGTGTTCGCAAGCTCCATCACCGGGGACGGGGAGACGCTGATCTCGGGGTTGGCCGACGCCGTTGCTCTCGACGAGCACGGTGCCATTGACGTGGTGATTGACTGGAAGAGCGACGTCGCGCCCGATATCGCCGCCCTCGACCACTACCGCCAGCAGATCGGCGACTACCGCAAGCAAACGAAGGCCAAGAGGGCGCTCGTCGTGCTCATGACTTCGGGGAAAGTGATTGAAGTGGCGGCCTAACTCCTTGTGCAAGCTTGATGGGCACGTTGGCCGGATCTGGATCAATAAATATCCGAAGTGATCACCGGCGCACTGCTTCGAAATCTGGATCTGCCAACGTACGGTCGGGTGTTCAAGGAGATTGTTGTGACTGATGCCTCGGAAAAGACAGACGTCGAGGAATTCCGGCTTCTCGATTTTTTCAAGCGCAACGGTGCATGCAACGGGGCTGCCGACCTGTTCTTTCTAGGTGAAGCTGGTCGGCCGGGGCGCCTGGGAGATTTTGTCTCAATCTTTCGTGGCCTCTCCGACGGCGACGGACCAGCTTTCACCCACATCGTCGTCGTTCTGCCGCCGAACTCCGATGTGGACCTAGAAACCGTCGCTATTCGCGGAAGCTTTTCCGAGTCCTTGTCGCGGCGCCTGAAGGATCCGCTCACCCCGAGGCAGATTGACCAAGCTTTCCGTAACGTGCGCGTCGTTTCCGCTGTGAAATTAGAGGGCGTTGCCCTCGGCGATCTCGTCGCCGCCGCGCTGCCAAAAACCGGTTTCGTTATCGCGGACGTTGCGCTCTACCGCGCCGAAAATGTCGAAGTGCCTTCGTACCGACCATCGCTGCCAGAAGATTTGTGGGCGCCACATCTGCACGCAGTCGTCGCCTTGGTCGAAGAGGGATGTGAAGCATCGAAGTCCTACGTTGTTCTCGACGCGGGAAAGGACATGGTCACGCGACCCGAGAACCGCGACCTGATATTAACGATTAAGGGCGCCGTCACTAACGCCGAGCGCCAAGGGTCGTCCAGTCTCGACCTCGCCCTACAACATGAAGATTGGCGGCGCTCGGCTGAGCAAGGCAGGCTGGATCCGGTGCTTCGCGAGATAGACAGCCTGGATGCCTCGGATCAACGCAAGACCATTCTAAAGGCGCAGATGTTCAAGTTTGCCGGCGCATTCGAAGCGGCCAGAACGACCTTGGAGGCGGGCCGGCAACATTTAGACGGAATTGATCCGGATGTCGCACTGCAGGTCGCGATTCTTGCGGAAGACGTGGATGCCGACGAGGTGGCCTCGATCCTGCTCCAGAAGGCGATTCCCGAGCTTAGAAGCTTGGAATTCTTAGGCGCCGGTCTCGAACTTGCCGACCGACTCGGAGACCGGGTCGCCGCCGCCGCCGCGGAAGCTGCGCTTTCCGCCTCCTTTCCCGCCTCCGAGGCACTTCTCATCCATCGCGCGAAGCTTTTGGTTCGCACGCGGCAGTTTCGCGAAGCTGCCAAAATCTTCCGGGAGGTCGGGCCGAATGAGAGCGATACGGCCGACTTCTACGAACTGCTCGCGGGCGCGCTTTCATATGAAACGCCCGGCGACGTCTCAGCCACGATCGAGAGCTTCGCTCCACGGTTCCCGGCCAGAAGATCCAATCTGATCAATTTCTTCGCGCAGGACCTGGAGGCGCGTGGTCACCGAGCCATCGGCATAGGCCTATTGCTAGGGGAGAGTGGATCAAGCTCAGCCCCGAAACGGATTCTCGTCCGGACGGCGTTGTCGATGGTGGAGCGCGGTCGACTCATGCTCGACCAGACGATCGACGAAAAAGTCGTGCGGGACGTTCTGGCTACCGCAATAGAATACCTGGCTCTCCATCCGTCCGACGCAGACATGCGCGTGAACCTGATCCGCGTGGTGTCGCCCGAAGTCTTGGGGAGCATTGGTCTGCCGACCGTAGCCAAAATCTTGCTCGATATCGCCGGGGTGAGGGACGGCATCCGGCCGAGCCGACGCATCGACGACCGCGAAAAAGCTTGTCCTCCCGAGCGCCTGGCAGCCGTTATGCGACACGGTTTCGACGCTATGGCACAAGGCGGAGCCGTAATGGGGCACTTCCGATTCCCGGAGGACGCGTTGACCGATCCGCCGGCGGCAATCGTTCGCGGTTTCGCCGAAATGATCGAGCACATGGGGTCGCGCGCGATCGACGACGGCGACGTCCGCGCGATCGAAGCTTGTCTAATGATGGCCACCGCTATTGCTCCGCTGGGAGACGAGCCAAACGAAGATCTCGTCGTGTTGCGTCTCACGGCGGGCCGGCTCGCCTTTACCGGCCGGATGCAGCGCGCGCGTGACCTGGCCGAGCAGGGATTGAGAATGGCGGGCGACTCGCCGCACCGTCGCCGACTTGCCTGGTTTGCGTTCGCTGACATCTACGCGCGGGCCGGAAACCTGATCGAGGCCTTGGTAGCGGCGGCCGTCACGTTGTCTGCCGATTCTGAAGCCACGTGGGATCAAATTTGGTACGAAAGCCTGCTGCTGCTGCGTCTCTTCCGCGACCTCGGTATTCTCGCCTTGGCCCGCCCACTGTTGGAGCCTGCGCGGCTGGCTCTGCGCGAGATGGGGGCCGAGAACCGGTACGCCGACCGTCTCGATACCGTAGAGTTACAATTGGATCATCTCGAATACACCGGCGCGACAACGGCCGCTCCCGCCGCGCTTCTCGATCTGGCAGATCGCGCGTCGAAGAATCTCGAACGCGTTCTGGACAGCGGTGACGAACCGGCACCAGCCACAATTCTATTGGCGAACATCCAACGCACGGCAAATCTTCAGAACGTTGATCTGCCGGCGACGGCGAAGGACGTGCTCGCGCGGGCCCTATCCAGCGCGGGAGGCGGCATGCGTGCGCTGCTCGATGCGGTCGGATCCGAAGATCCTGCGATCGGACAAGTCGTCTCACTAGCAAAGCGTCTGGAATCTCCAAGGTTTGCAGAGAACGCCGGCTACGATGTTCGAACCCTCGTCGTCGCTGCCCGACGCCTGCTCAACGCGGGGGGCGTCATTGAACCCGCGACGGCCGTCTACGCCGTCGAGGCGATGTCCGATCAAGCGGCCAAGTTGCCGACAGGGGCGGCATCCGATCGCTTGCTGGACGATCCCGACGGGCCGGCCGCGGCGGCGAGGGAGATTTCCGCAGAAGGCTTAGCGGTCGTTGTCCTCGGACTAGCCGAAGACGGGTTGGTCCGGGTCGTCGCAGTCGGCCGCGAACTCGGGCCCGCCGTTGTCGAGCCTTCCACGGTGTTTTCTTCGAGCCATCTTGCCGATTGGAAAAAGACGTATCCGTATGCCTACAGCGCCACGTTAGGTTTCAACGAGTTTTTCACCAGTACCGATAACATCGGCGTTTCGGAGTTGCCGGAGCGAGCAGTTCTTGTGACAGGTGTCGGCCTCCAAGGGTTTCCAGCAGATCTTCTTCGCGTAGGGCCGGACCTTGCAGGCCGTGATCGGCGCCTTGCCACCGCGCCTTCGCTCGCATGGCTCGTCGCGTCGCGCCGCCTTCGGTTTAAGGGGGATGGCCGTATCGCGGCGTGGATACCGGACGCCGAACCCGAGGAGGGTCTTCCGACGCTTGCGATCCTATCGGAACGACTCCGCGATACGTTCGAGCGCCATGAGGTTGTGCTGTCAAACGGAACGGAGCCTCCGCTCGGCCTCGAAGGTGCCGACGTCGTCATCGTCGCCGCCCACGGCGGCGTCGCGGAAGACAAGCGTTACTTCAGGGTGGTCACGGACGACGTTGACCTTGCGCTCGCATCGTCAACCGTCTCAGGTGCGCTAGGAGGCGTTGGAGTCGTCATTCTTTTCGTCTGTTCCGGTGGCAGGCTGGACCAACATCCGGGCGCCAGCACCACGGTGGGGCTCGCGAAGCGTCTGTTGGACAATGGATGCCGAGCCGTCGTTGCACCGCCCTGGCCGCTTCAGACAAACGTTCCTCCACGGTGGCTGCCGGCCTTTCTCGAATCGTGGAGCGCAGGCGCCGCCGTCATCGACGCATGCTTCGACGCCAACGTCGCCGTCCGTAATGAACTGGGCGACAATCCTGCGACCGACTTGGCGATGGCGGTATACGGCGATCCTCTGGTCTGTTCTTCGAACAAACCGGAGGTAGGCGCCGTCATATCAATGTAGCCGCCCATTATTGTTGGAGTTCGAACGCTCGTTATGTTCGAAAGCGACGATTGTGCTTGCCGGCCTTCACACCCCGTGAGACGTTCACCCCAGCTTCAGGAGGCTAACTGCTTTCTTTCAGGGTGTCGCAGGAGTGTCAGCCAGATCGACAACGATCCGGAGGCAGATGGACTGAAGGCTTATGGGGCGGCGCAAGGGCGGGTCTGCGGCAGGAACGGGACTGCTGGTTGTGCTGGGTCTAGTTTTTGCGGCCTTGAGCGCGCTTTACCGGTTCATTGTCGAGAACGTAGCAACGATCGCGGTGTTCGGCACAATCGCGGGACTGCTGCTGATTTTGTGGTATTTTTTCTCGAAGCTGGAAAGCCGAAAGTCGACCGCCGTTGAGCGGCCAGTCGCTGTAGGACAGCTGCAAATCCAGCTTCCGGCCGAGCGCGGATACGTCGAGCCCCGAGTCCACTTCGGATCTCGGACGAGGTCTGCCGCGGGGCCGGGCAATGCGAGGTGGATTCTTCCAACCGAGACGATCACCGTCCAAGGCGCAACGATTGCTGGAGGACTGTTCTATCTCGGCACCGGCATCTCTTTCGAGGACCGGGAGATCGACGAATACGTCGTGAATCCCCAGCTTTCGGCCAAGTCAGCCAAGCCAGATGTCGATGGCGCTTCGATGCCTTACTGGCCGTCTTATGCCGACGTCGCACCGGCCGCCCGGCGGGCGTTTCTGGAGTGGATGGCGACCGGCAGGCAGGCCAATCCGTACGGCATCGGACACGTATTCCTATATTTCTACGGTTTGGAGCACCGGGTCTTTGTGGATCGGGATGTGGCGAGCACGCCCGCCGTGATAGCGGAGGTGGACAGGTTGCTGGCCGTCTACGGCGATAACGGCTCGTTCCGGGGCTACGCGCAGCACTTCCTAGAATATGCACGTTGCGCGGCCGGACTGCCGCTTCCCGTTCCGGAGCCTTCGTCCGACCGGTCTTACTCAATCGAAAGCCCTCCCGTTCTCCTGCACCTCGGTCGAAGACTGGCGCAGTCGGCCACGATACTGTCCGAAGACGCGCTCATCTGGGTTCTCGCCCTTCCGGACGTGTATCTTCGGACCGCGGCGGTCCGGTGCTTCGACGAATTCGTGCCCTTGTGGCATCTCCGTTTCCGGAGCTGGTTTCCGGAGGGGCTCAGGGTCGCGACATCAGGCAACGTCGACTTGACCTATCGCGCTGCAAGCGGTGCATTCGAGGTATCGGTCGACGGGCCGCACCGCGATTATCCGGACGTTACGAAGGTGAAGACTTCCCTCGAACCGTTGAGGCAGCTGTTGCAGGAATGTACCGACGAACTCGATGGGTTCAGCCGTTTGCTGGGCCGACGTCCGGAAGCCCGGAATTCCGTCCAGGCCGCACTCTTGCTTCCGGAAGACCTTTTGGCCGAGACCGGCTTCGAGGCGCTGCGCGAGTTCGGAAAGCGGCTTTCCGAGATCATGGGCAGCAAGCAACTAGCCAGCACGAAGATGGACACTGTGCTGCAACTGGCCAATTTCGATCTGCCCGAAGGCGGAAAGCTGTCGCCGGCAGCTGCTGATCAGCTTGGACAGGTACTGGACCGCCTGGACATCGCGATCGAACCGGACCGGCGTTATGGGGGAGGCGTTCCCCAGCCGGACGACCAGGTGTTTCTTTTCAACGCCCCCCGGGGTGGCCCGGTGGATCCGGAACGGCCCGCTTACCGCTCGACGAAGGCGCAGGTCGAGGTTGCCGTTCTCGCAGCCGCAGCGGGCGGCGAGGCGTCCGGTGGGGAGATGCAGCGCGTCATCGCCGACATCAAGGAAGGCGCGGACCTTGGCGGTGTCGAACGGGCGAGGCTGATCTCGTTCGCCGTCACGATTTTCAATAGTCCCCCGAAGCAGGCGAAAGTCCTGAAGCGGTTGGCCGAGAGGACCGCTGCGGAGAGGGAAGCGATCGCGAAAGCCGCCGTGGCCATCGTCGGCGGCAACGGGACCGTCCAGCCCGACGAAGTTCGGTTCCTCGAGAAGCTTCACAAGGCCTTGGGGCTTCCGAAGGAGCGGGTCTACTCCGAATTGCACAAGGAGGTGTCGCCGTCCGATGAGCCGGTCGCCATCTCGGTCGAACAGCGGCAGGCTGGCATTCCCATTCCCAAGGAAGCGCCAGTCTCCAAGCCGGACGCCGTCCTGCGCATCAGGATCGACGCCGAACGCCTTGCGCGCGCGCAGCGGGAAACGGCGGAGGTTTCCGAACTATTGGCGAACATATTCGAGGAAGAGACGGCGCCCGCGCCCGTCGAGACGCCTGTCGCCGCCGCTGCAAACTCATCAGCCTTCGAAGGGCTGGATCAGTCGCACACCGAGCTGGTTGAACTCATTGAGATCAAAGGCACGGTCCCGAAACTGGAATTTGAGGAGCGGGCACGCGCGATGAAGCTGCTGGCGGAGGGCGCCCTCGAGCGCATCAACGATTGGTCGTTCGATCGCTTTGATGAAGCGTTGCTCGAAGATGGAGATGAAATCGTGATGGCACCGCACCTGCGGGCGCGGCTGTCCGAACTGAGAGAGACCGCATGAGCAAGGCCTCCAAGACGATAAAGCCGAAGGAGCGGGACACGATCATCCAGGCACTGAGCGCCGGGGTCGTGCCGCGCCTCGGACTAGCGCACATCCAGGTTGGCCGAGCCGCCGAGATCGGCGCGCTGCTGCGCGACGTCGATCGGATCGCCGACGGCGGGGCCGCGGTCAGGTTCGTGATAGGCGAGTACGGTGCCGGCAAGACGTTCTTCGCGAACCTCATCCGGCTGATAGCGCTGGAGCGCAAATGTGTCACCGTGCATGCGGACCTCGCGCCTGACAGACGCATCCACGCCAGCGGCGGCCAGGCGAGGTCGCTCTATTCTGAGGCTGTCCGGAACATGGCGACCCGGACCAAGCCGGAAGGGGGAGCCCTTGCGGCGATCGTAGAGCGCCTGGTCACCGACGCGGTCAAGGAAGCGGGCGAGCGTCAGGTTTCGGTCGAGAACGTCATCGACGAGAAGTTGGCGCCGATCCAGGAATTCGTCGGCGGTTACGACTTTGCGACGGTTCTGAACGCTTATTGGCGGGGCAGCGAGACCTCGAACGAAGAGCTCAAGCTCGCAGCGCTTCGTTGGCTGCGAGGCGAATTCTCGACAAAGACGGAGGCGCGTCAGCTTCTCGGTGTCAGGAACATCATCGACGACGACAACGTGTACGACTCGTTGAAGTCGCTTGCCTCTCTGACCAAGGTGGCCGGCTATGCCGGGCTGCTCGTGATGTTCGACGAGATGGTCAACATCTACAAGCTCCAGAACTCCCAGGCACGAAATCAGAATTTCGAGCAGATACTTCGCATCGTGAACGACTCCCTGCAGGGCAACACGTCGAACATCGGGTTCGTGATGTGCGGAACGCCTGAGTTTCTCATGGACACCAGGCGAGGACTTTACAGCTACGAAGCCCTGCAATCCCGCCTGGCGGAGAACCGTTTCGCGGTCGGAGGGCTGATCAATAACTCGGGGCCCGTCATGAAGCTTCAAAGCCTGACCCCGGAAGATCTTCTGGTTCTCCTGTCGAACATCCGGATGGTCTTCGCCGCCGGCGACCCGTCGAAGAACCTGGTGCCGGACGAGGCGCTGCCGGCGTTTATGGAGCATTGCGACCAGACGATCGGAGAGGCCTACTTCCGGACGCCGCGGACGACGGTCAGGGCCTTCGTGCAGATGCTCTCCGTTCTCGAACAGAACCCGGGCGCGAAGTGGCAGGACCTTCTGGGGCTGGTGCAGGTCTCGGCGGACCAGCACGCCGACGAGGAGACTGCCCCGGACGGCGATCAGCAGATCGGAGACGGCGATGAGCTCACAAGCCTCCGCATCGGGGCTTGAAGCCGCTTATCACCGGCTTCATCCGAAAATCCGTCGCTGGATCCGCGATCAGGGATGGGACGAGCTTCGCGAGATCCAGGCGCGGACGATCGTCGCCGTCCTCGAAAGCGATCGCGACGTTCTGATCGCGGCGTCTACGGCTGCAGGGAAGACCGAAGCTGCTTTTCTGCCTATACTAACCTCGACCGCCGAACGAAAGGCGTCGGGGTTCTCCGTCCTCTACATCAGCCCGCTGAAGGCGCTCATTAACGACCAGTTTCGACGCCTCGAAGAACTCTGCGACAGCATGGAGATTCCGGTCGTCAAATGGCATGGCGACGCGCCCCAGGCCGAGAAGAAGAAGGCCATGGCGAAGCCTGATGGCATCGCCCTGATCACGCCGGAGTCGATCGAGGCGATGCTGGTGCGCCGGCCGGCCGATGCAAGGCGCCTGCTGTCGTCCGCCGAGTTCATCGTCATCGACGAAGTTCACGCGTTCCTGCAGGGTCCGCGTGGCCTCCACGTCGCCAGTCTGCTGCGCCGTATAGATGCGATGTCGGACCGGCCCGCCCGGCGAGTCGGACTGTCCGCGACAATCGGCGATCTCGACCAGGCCGCCGCGTGGCTTCGACCTACAGATCCGCAGCACGTCGAGATACTCAAAGCCAAATCGGATGCCCCCGAGCTCCGCCTCCAGATCAGGGGATATGTCGAGCCTCCGGATCTCGATGACCCGGACCATGCCGAAGGCGGCGTGAAGGGGGTAGAAGACGTACCTCATAGGATCGCGCTAGACTACATTGCCGACCACCTATTCGCGACACTGCGGGGCGAGAACAATCTCGTCTTCGGTGGATCGCGCCGGACTGTCGAATCCGCCGCTGACCGGCTTCGGCTCAGGTCCGAGAAGTCCAACGTTCCGAACGAATTCTATCCGCATCATGGAAGCCTATCGAAGGTTCTGCGCGAAGAACTCGAAGAGCGTCTGAAGGATGGGAAGCTCCCGACGACGGCAGTCTGCACGTCCACGCTTGAGCTCGGGGTCGACATCGGATCGGTGAAGTCGGTGGCGCAGATTGGCGCTCCGCGGTCACTGGCTTCGCTGCGGCAGAGGTTGGGGCGGACGGGCAGGCGCCGAGGGACGCCGTCCGTTCTGCGTATCTATCTGAGAGAGCCGGAAATCACGCAGAAATCCGGAATCATGGACAGGCTCCGACCGAACACGATCAGGTCGGTCGCCGTGGTCCGGCTTCTGCTGCAGGAATTCGTAGAAGAGGCGGGTGCCGCTCCAGAAATCGCATCCACGCTGATCCATCAGATCCTGTCAGTGATCACGGAGCGTGGCGGCGTGCGGCCTAAGCCGCTATTCGATCTGCTTTGCGGGCGCGGTCCGTTTTCATCGGTCGGTGCTTCTGACTTTGCGAACCTGTTAAGGCACCTCGCGGCCAAGGAGGTCCGCTTCATCGAGCAGGCTCCGGATGGCACCCTGATGCTGGCGCAGGAAGGCGAAAAGACCGTCCAGTCGCGCAGCTTCTTCGCCGTCTTCGAGTCGGGCGAGGAGTGGCGATTGACGGTCGGGGGCCGGACCTTGGGAACGCTGCCGATCACATACCCCGTCCACAAGGACGGCCTCGTCGTGTTCGCCGGCCAACGATGGATCATTCATGATCTTGACGAGCAGACGAAGACTTTGGTCGTTGCGGCTCATCCAGGCGGCGTCGTGCCGCGGTTCGAGCCGTCTGCCGGCGAGCCCGCCCACGATCGCCTGATCGCCGAGATGCGAGCGGTCTATCTGGCAGACGACGTGCCATCTTATCTTGACGAGAAAGCAAAAGAATTGTTGGCGGAGGGAAGGGCGACCTTCCGGTTATTGCGTCTCGACCGCCGCTCGCTCGTCTCCGAAGACCGGGACATGCACGCGTTCCTTTGGAGGGGCTCGCAGGTGACTGCCGTTTTCAGCGCGGCCCTTGCGATGGCGGGTCTCGCCTCCGGCGTGCACGACTTGGGCGTGTCGGTCTCCAAGATCAATGAGACCGAGTTGCGGCCCATCTTGGCGACGCTGGGGGCGATGCACGATTTAGATCCGGCAGCCGTCGCGGAATTCGTAGCCAACATCAAGATCGGAAAATTCCGCGAGGCCGTGCCGGAACACCTCGCCCGAAGATTGTGGGCGCAACAGAATAAAATGGCGGTCGGCGCGATCGCATCATGTGCGCGTTCTCTGGATTGATTTGGTTCCCCGGCTAATCACAGAATAAGATACCGACTCCGGCTCCGGATATGATCCGCCGATGTCGGAATGATTGCCGGCGAACCACATCTGGATGAGGCGTGGAACGCCTGGCGTCGGCGGGTGGACCGGAGGCTCCGTGCCGCCCCAGCCCACGCGCTGGAAGTCCTTGCGCGTCTCGTCGATGGCGTTTGCGGAACGTGAGAACCTCACGTGCTTGCTGAGAAGGCGGTCAAAATTCTTTCCCGTCCATTCGGCGATGTGGGAGCGCGGCGTATCGCCCTTGTTGGGAAAGTCGTAGATCGGCTTCCGCAACGTCGCCGTCTGATGTTTCCAGAACCAGACCACGGCGGCGATCATCGCGATATGCGTGACGAACCAGGCGGGCACGATGAAGCCCCGGAGAAGACCGGCATCGCTGATGATCGCGGTGATGATGCCCACGATCGCCGCCGGCACCAACGACGCCAGAAACGCCGCTGCGGCGACGGCGAGCGTCAGGCCGGCCTGGATCGCGACTCGACGGCCGCCTGCTGCGCCGAGTGCGGCAACGGTATCGAACACACCCACGAAGTAGGCTGCGGCGTTGGCGTCAGTCCCGTCGCCAGAGCCGTATTTGGTCTGGAAACGGCGGGCGAGCTCTAGGCGCTCACCCTCGAAGTCTTCCCGCGGATGGCCTGCGCCGTGTTCAAGGACGGTGTCCACGGCCTCCCATGCGATGTCTTTAACTGCCTTGCGGTATCGGTGCAAAGGCCCGTCCGGCATCTTTGTCGGTACGCCGCAGAGCATCAGCAGATTGGCGAGACTGCGGACCGTGTAGGCACCTCGGCTGAACCCGAACAGAAATATCCTGTCGCCTTCCTCATAATGGTTGATGATGAATTCGTAGCAGTCCGCGATGTTGCGCTTTATGCCCGCACCGGTGACGGATCCCATGAGCTTCTGGACGATACGAACCGGCGAGGTCCGCTCTCGGCGTGGTCGCGCGAAATCCGGTACATCTTGTAGATGTTGGAAATGCGCTGCTCCGGACGGGCGCCGCCGTCCTGGCCGGTCCCGTCCGAGAAGATCACGATATTCTTGGGCACGCTGGACCTCCGATCATGCGACGTAGGGTTCGAGGATCGGCGCAGCGAGGATCATCATCGCCTGCTTTCGACGCTTCATCGCAGCGGCCGCGTCACGTATCGCCGACAATTTCTCTCTGTTGCCGCCCACGCAGTCGAGAATAGCTGCGTCCGAGGCCGCCTCGATGGCCTCGGCCTCGCACACGTTCGCATTCACAAGCGCGCAGTATTCCCCGCGGAGAAGTTCGGATCCGCACTCCCGCGCGAGATCGGTCGCGGCACCCGGAATGCCGTGGGTCAGGCGCAGCACCAGCTTGCCGACCCGATCGCCCAGATCAAGATCCGGATGAAGTATCTGCGCCACCTTTGCGGTGGTCGTCACCAGGTCCGACGTGCGATTTGCGACGCTTCTGATCGGTCCGGATGCGCCGCCGAACGCACCACCGAATTGCCCGATAATCTTTTCGATCTTGGACATAGGGCGGCCGGAGACGAACATCAGGCACGAAACGGATTTCTTCGCGCGGATTGTTGCGGTGTGATTGTCGATGAGTTCTCTCTGGAAAGCATTGAGCACCGCGCCGGAAACTTGGGGCCGAAGTTCGCCGATCCAGGCCTGGGGCTCTTTCTGAGTCGACTTCTTGTTGATCGGAAAACCCAAGTCGTCCAGTTCGGAGGTGATCTGAGTCGCCGCGATGAGATTCGGATCGGTCAATTGGTTGGCCGGTATCTTCCGCAAACATTCGACCAGGCGGACGATCGATGTGACTTCAGTGGCGCTCTCGCCGGCCAAGCGACCCAGATCCGTGAGAGTATAAAGGCCTTCTGCCTGCAAGAGCAGCCCATTGCGCTCAAGATCCTGAAGGGCCGTGAGCAGATCGTTCCTGTCCCAATTCCAGCCGGAACGCGTCCTTGCGGCCTGGAATGCTCCGAAGCTGGCCTCCAGAAACTCGACGATGGCTTCGCTGCCGACCCCTTTCGGATTCAGCCTGCTTAAGGAGGTCACGACCCGCACGATGAGGGACCTCGCATCCGTGGTGTCGTCCAGAAACCTGGAGGCGAGGTCTTCCGGAGTCTTGGTGACGTAGTTGCTCCAATACCCGTATTCGGCATGACCGTCCGTGGCCAAAATGTAGGAAGATCCTTTTTCCGAAAATCCCAGGCGACCTGCACGTCCGACGAGGTTCTTGTATTCGGCAACCGAATATGGCTGGTCAACAGGGTGCATAAGTCCGACGATCACGACGGACGAGGCAGGCGTGTTCACACCCATCGCGAGCGTCGTTGTCGCCGCGATCACGCGGAGGCCTGAATTAGGACGGCGAAACTCCTCCTCGACGACCCGGCGTTCCTCCGGCGTGAGGTCGGCGTGGTGAAAAGCCACGCCTCCCGCCATGGCTTTGCGGAGATCCTGATTTGCCAAAGACGCGTCGGCAATCGGCAGCCGATCCATGGCGGTGCGGGCAGGAGGAAGCCCGATTGACTCGGCTAGATATCCCGCCGTGCCTCGCGCTTCTCCCTTCACTTCCCTGAAGACGATGACCTGCTGGCCTTGGCCGACCAGATGTCTAACCAACGGTACGACCCAATCCTGGCTCGATCCTTTGCGGTATTCCTGACGAATGATCGGGCCCTCGATCTTCTCCTGACCGTTGGTGGAATCGATAAAACGGAACGTGCCGTCTCCCCGCAGGACGCCTTCGTCGAGAGGAACCGGTCGTTCGGTCTGCCTAAGTAATCGGCCACCGAGCCAGCTTTCGAGGCCATTGGTGTCGCCAATGACGGCGGACAGCGCGATCGTCTGAGGCTCTATGCCTTCGCGCCGACGCATTCGGATCAGGGTCAGCAGAAATTCGAGGTTGGCGCCTCGACCCTTGTCCGCGATCATCTGGGCTTCGTCGACGACGATCACGCCGGCGCCGGCGAGCACGTGCGGGAAGGTGAGGGCAATCGCCGCAAATTTTTCGTAGGTCAGAAGAGCGATATCGTATTTGCCCCGCAGGATTGGCGAAATGTCGTCCGTCTCTCCTGTCGCTTCGATGGTCCGGATCCCGAATGGACCGTAGACGGCGTTGAAATGTCTCCGCTTGTCCGCAACGAGAGCTTTCAGCGGCAACAGGAAGATCGCGCGCCGGCGATCAAGCACGGTGCGGAGTGCTGCAAGCTCGCCGACCATGGTCTTTCCGCTCGACGTGGGAGCGGAGACGACAAGATGATCGCCTTTCAGAATGCCATACTCGTTGATCGCCGTAACCTGCAGCGAATTGAGCGACGGGATGGCGGTCGCCCAGGAAGCGATCAGTTGCTCGGGAAAACCTGCGGCCGCCAGGCTTCCCAATTCGCTCGTCACCGTCACATTGCGGCGATCCGGAAAGGCAGCGGCGAAGCGGGGACCTTCAATGAAGACCGGCCAATGCAGATCGCCATCGATGTTGCCCTTCATCGTCGGGTGCTGCTGCAGTCCGAACTGCGCTGCCGCCGACGCTACGCGCGCGGAGACGTGTTCGAGCAGGCGGTATATCGGAATACGCGCCGCCTGGACGACTTCCTCGGCGCCCCTCAGTGCCTCGATCAGATACAATGTGAGGAAGCCGTGTCCCTGCTTGGTGTTCTCGAAAGCCGGTTGGTCGGCGCGCGATGCCGTGAAGATCAGCCGGCCGTTGCCGGCAATGCTTTCCAACTTCGCCTCGGCCGACCTCAGATCACGCGGCTTGACCTCCGTCTGCAGCACCTTCGAGCCCAACCCGCCGGAAAAACAGCAGTCGAGAAAGAACACCAGCCGCTTTGCGGGAATCCGCGTGAAACAATCCTGAAGCAGATCGAGCGGGATCGCCGTCGTGCCGAGGTTCGCGGGGTCGGCGTCGAACGGGATGAGTTCGTGGGTTTCGGAACCGTGCCCGGAAAAGCCGATCACCACCGTGTCCTCGGGATCGCAGCCGGCCAAGGCAGCGAACTCAGCTTCGATGTTCGCTCGCGTGGCTTGGTCTTCCGTCAACAGCCGGGACGCCCCGCCGAGTGTATCGGCGAACAGCGCGTCCAGCGTGGTGGCATCGCGCCGCGCACAACTCAGATCGCTGATCGTCGGCGATTCATAGCGGTCGATGCCAACGAACAATCCTCGGAAAGACATGTTCTCGTCCCTGAAATTCGATAAGCAAGCTTTCTGCGAGGCCTCGGACTGGCGCCCGCTGCGCCATCACTCATAGGCAGCGGGAATTCTTGGACCGATCACGGTTTCGAAGGCGGCGGCTTCACGCCGCTTCCGGTCGTCGGCACCTTGGGGCTTGAGCCGCCAGTCGGCTGGTGCCCGCCTTGCGGCTTGAGCGGCTGATGGATCGACGAGGGCTGATAGCCCTTGTTGCTGATGTTGGGAGGAGTAGGCGGCTTGTATCCATCGTTGGTGCGGGTCATGTCGGACTCCTTTTATGTCCAGATCTGGACGTGCTTGATCTCTTTCGCGGGAATGAGGATGGCGGTTTGTTCGGTACGCTTCGTCCAGGAGCCGCATTCCTCGTCGTAGACCTCCTGGATGAGCAGATCGCGTTCAGCCGGGTCCGAAGATGCAAACGACTGACTGCCGAAGATGCCGGAGACGGTCGCGCCGTCCGAAAGAATGACCATGATGAATTGGTCGCCTCGGATCTTGGCGAACGTGTAGTCCCAGGCGGATGGCGTGGCGTGAATGGGGTTGGTCCTGCACAACTGCAGGAATCTTCGGAAGAACTCGTTCTGTCCGAGAATTCCAAGAACCAGACCGACGAACGCCGGCAGGACGATGATCAGTCCGAGCCATGCGAAGATCTTCGGGCGGCCGGGCTCGCGGAATGTGAGGACAAACTCCACGAACGGGGCGGCGACGCCGTAATAGAGGACCGTCAGCACTATGTAGGCGAGAACGTTCTCGCTCAACGTTCGGATGCGGCCGGTCAAGAATTGGGCGCGGACATAGGCGACGATCATCCCCGGCACGACGAAACCGAGAACCAGATAGATCGACTCGATGTTCTTTAGGTCCGGCATTTCTCACCATCACTGCCTTGATTCTTTGCCGAATGGGCTGCGCAGAACCGCATGAACTTCATAGCGTGAATGCTCGTCCGTGATTGATTCACGATACGTTCGTTCTGTCTTTTCACTCTCTCCGCATGGCGATCTGATCACATCAGGAACCCGCGCGGCGATTTGATAATTCTCGGGAGACGTCGAAGAGGTCTGCCGTCGCGAAATCGAGCGGCGCGCTCGCAATCACAAAAGCAAAATCAATCTGCGGTTTCAATATACCCGAGCGACCATACGAAACGTAAGGGGAACAAAAGTCTAGTCGGTATCGGCGTCTTGCACCGGTTTTTCACCGTCGTGCCGTTCTTCGAAATCGTCATCCTCTGAGGCGGCGCGATTCAGGACTGAATTGCAGCCATCTTGCGAAAATGCCAGCCTTGTTGCTATCGGAGACGCGTGCCCGTCATTGGACAAATACAAACCGCCAGACTGGACCCTAAGTGCCTCACAAGTGGGGCCTGCGGGACTCAAAATCTAAACGCGGGACTCAAAATAGACTGAAGCAGACTCGAAATAGGCCGAACGCCACAACATATTGTACAAATTGAAGAATTTAAATTCGCATAATGTATCTTATGGAACCTTCTCGCCGGTTGGCGTGCTCAGGCTTTCAAGGATCTGGCAATCTGCCACGCAGCCGCCGCTACAAGAGCCAAGCATGCGCGTCAGTTCAGCCTGCAGCGCGGCCAGCTGCGCAATTCGTTGATCGACCGCGGTCAGATGGCGTCGGGTAATCCTGTCGGCGTTCTCGCAAGGGCGTTCAGGCTGGGCGCTCAAGGCAAGAAGCTCCCGAATATCATTGACTTCGAAACCCAGCTCGCGGCCATGTTTGATAAAATTGAGCCGCATAATGTCGCCAGGACCATAGCGTCGCTGCTTGCCTTCAGTGCGGACAGGAGCTGGAAGTAGACCTACCTGCTCGTAATAGCGGATGGTTGGCACCTTCACGCCGGTTTGCCGCGACAGTTCTCCTATCGATACATCCATTTTTCGCTTGAACCTCTAGTCGCTAGAGGTTGTAGCCTCTTTCGAGAAAATGGGAAAGCCTCCGATGTCCGATCAGTGTTGCGGCTCAAGCCACCACCTCAAAGAACACATCGCGCTCGCTGCTGCCGGGTGCGCGGAAAGCTGTTGTTCAGGCGACTTGCCGCTGTTTGATGGCATAGACCCGCGCTACAAGCGGGTGCTGTGGACCGTGATCGGCATCAATGGCCTGATGTTCCTGGCTGAGATGTTCGCCGGCCAAGTCGCCGGCTCGCAGGCTCTGCAAGCCGACGCGCTCGACTTCCTTGCCGATACCGTCACCTATGGCCTCAGCCTGGCTGTCATTGGCGCTAGCCTGAAAACCCGCGCTGTCGCTGCGTTGTTCAAGGGGATGTCGCTGAGCGCCATGTCGCTGTGGGTGTTCGGCTCAACCGTCTATCAAACGCTCATGCTGGGGCTTCCGCGGGCCGACCTGATGGGCGCAATCGGCTTCCTTGCACTTGCCGCCAACCTTTCATCTGTGTTGCTGCTGATGCGCTACAAGGACGGCGACGCCAACGTGCGCTCGGTCTGGCTGTGCTCGCGCAATGACGCGATCGGCAACGTCGTGGTGATAGGGGCGGCCGTTGCGGTCTGGGGTACGGCAAGCCCCTGGCCTGACCTCGCCGTTGCCGGCTTCATGGTGGGTATCTTCCTGATGTCTTCGGCGCAGATCCTGCGGCAAGCCCGGGCGGAGTACAGCCAAAATTCAGCCCAACCGCGCATTGCGCTCAAAGATATCGGAATGCGCGGCTAAGTCGCCGCAGCGACGGCCGACCGAGGGCCGCCAAGGACCATTGCAATGATCCGGCTGTTTCCAGTCGTTGTCGTGCTGACGCTCGGGCTGTGCTTCTCTGCCGTCGCGCATGAAGAGAAAGACGCGGACTCAGCAAACGCCACGGTCAAGCTCTCAGACGAACAGGTCGAGGCCGGCCGCTTTGGGGTCCACGACGCGCATCCTGGCGATCTGAGCAAGCGCATCAAGGTGCCGGGTTCGATCATCCCGAGCGGCGATCGCATCGCCCGCGTAGCCGTGAAGTTGCTCGGCACGGTCCGGGAGCTACGCAAGCGCTTGGGCGACAGCGTGGAAGCGGGCGAGGTCGTGGCGGTGATTGAGAGCCGCGAGGTCGCCGATGCAAATAGTGAATATTTGGCGGCGCGCCTGGTCTTCGACCTGCAGCAAACCCTGTTCAACCGCGCCACCAAGCTATTCGAGGGCAAGGTGCTTAGCGAAAACAATTATCTGCGGGAGCGTACCACCTTTGAGGATGCGCGCGTCAAGTTTGAAACAGCCCGCCAAAAGCTGTTCGCCCTGAACCTCAATGCTGAGCAAATCGAGGCCCTGCCTCAACAGCCTGTCGAAACCCTCCGCTTGCAGGAGCTGCGCGCGCCTATCAGTGGCCGCATCGCGGAACGCCGCGTGGAGATTGGCTCGCTGGTCGGCCGCGAAGGCCAGGAAAGCGAGCTGTATGTCATCGCAGACCTCGGCGTGATGTGGGCGGATCTAGCCATCCCAACGAGCCAACTAGCCAACATCCAAGAAGGCCAGCAGATCACGATCAGCGCCGGCACGGGTGCTGAACCCGCGCCGGCCACCATCATGTTTATCAGTCCATTGCTGGACAAAGACACGCGAGCGGCCCGAGTCATTGCCTCGGTCGACAACGCCGCCGGTAGGTGGCGGCCTGGTGCCTTCGTCACGGCAGATATTCCGATCGATCAGCAGCGGGCCGACTTGGTCGTACCGGTCACAGCATTGCAATCAATCAAAGGCGAGCCCGTGGTGTTCGTGCGCAACAAGGAAGGCTTTGAAGCACGCAAGGTCAGCGTCGGCCGCCGCGATGGGCGGATGGCGGAAATCTTTTCGGGCCTGACCGCGGGGGAACGGGTCGCAACCTTCAACACGTTCACGCTCAAGTCCGAGCTCGGCAAAGCCGAGATCGACCATGACGATTGAGAGCGAACGTGATTAGCCGCGTTCTCGCCTTCTCCATCCGGAAGCGTTGGCTGGTCGTTTTGGCGGGCTTTGCCATCATCGCGCTGGGTGTCTGGTCGATGGCGAGCCTGCCGATCGATGCCGTGCCGGACATCACCAATAACCAGGTGCAGGTCAATACGACGGCCCTGGCGTTGTCGCCGGCGGAAATAGAAAAGCAGGTGACCTTCCGGATCGAAACCGCTCTTGCCGGGATTCCAGGCCTTGAGAACACCCGCTCGATCTCGCGCAATGGCTTTTCCCAGGTTACTGCGGTTTTCTCGGAAAAAACCGATATCTACTTCGCGCGCCAGCAGGTGAATGAAAGGCTGCTCGAGCTACGGCCTCGGCTGCCGCCTGGCGTCGATCCCAAAATGGGGCCAGTAGCCACAGGCCTCGGCGAAATCTACATGTGGTCCGTAATGTTCACAGCCGAGGCGCTGAAAGAAAGCCCCTATTTCACGCCGGAAGGCGCCCAACTCACAAGCGAGCTAGAGCGCTCCGCCTACTTGCGCACGGTCCAGGATTGGATCGTAAAGCCGCAGATCAAGAGCGTGCCGGGCGTCGCCGGCGTCGATTCCATTGGAGGATATGTCAAGCAGTATCAAGTCCAGCCCGACCCAATGAAACTCATCGCTTTCGGGCTGTCCTTCGCCGAAGTGGGCAAGGCGCTCGAGGCCAACAATGCCAGCCGTGGCGCCAGCGTGATTGAGCGGAACGGCGAGGGCATTGTGGTCCGGACAGGCGGCCGGCTCGAAAGCCTTTCTGATATCGGCGCAGTGGTGGTCAGCACGCGTGGAGGCGTGCCGATTTATATCCGCGACGTCGCGCAAGTAGCAGTCGGAGGGGAGATCAGGACCGGCAGCGCCAGCGAAAACGGCCGTGAAGTAGTGGTCGGCACGGCATTGATGCTGATCGGCAGCAACAGCCGCATCGTTGCCAAGGCAGTCGATGCCCGGATGAACTTGGTTCGTCGGACTTTGCCGCCCGGCATTCAGATACAGACCGTCCTCGATCGGACCCAGCTGGTTGAGGAGACGGTAGAAACCGTCGCCACTAACCTCGGAGAAGGCGCCCTGCTGGTGATCATGGTGCTGTTTGCCATGCTCGGCAATTTCCGCGCGGCTTTCATCACGGCGCTGGTGATCCCGCTGACAATGCTGATGACCGCGGCGGGTATGCTCCAGGCACGCGTGAGCGCCAACCTGATGAGCCTCGGCGCGCTCGATTTCGGACTTATCGTTGATGGTGCAGTGATTATCACGGAAAACACCTTACGGCATTTGGCTGAAAAGCAGCATGCCGCCGGACGAGGCCTTACTATTGCGGACCGGCTGCAAGCCGTACAGGAAGCCGCTGAGGAGATGATCGGGCCCAGCGTCTACGGCCAGGCCATCATCATCTTGGTTTACGTGCCGCTCCTGACCTTCAGCGGGATGGAGGCCAAGATGTTCGAGCCGATGGCGCTGACCGTCATTCTGGCGCTTATGGCGGCTTTCGTGCTCTCGCTGACCTTCGTCCCGGCTTTGCTTGCGATATGCATTACAGGACGCGTGAGCGAAGGCGACAACGTCGCTATGCGGCGATTAAAGGCCGTCTACCGGCCCGCACTGGCCAGCGTCCTTAGGCGACCCCTCCCATCGCTTGCCGGCGCGCTCGCCTTGTCTGTCGCCGCCATCTTTCTGTTTTTGCGCTTGGGCCAGGAGTTCATCCCCACGCTGGACGAAAAAAACGTCCTCCTGACGGCCATTCGCATTCCCAGCGCAAGCCTTGGGCAGGCGCAGGCGATGCAGCTCGAACTTGAGCGGAAGATCGGCGTCCTGCCCGAGGTGGCCCTGGTGTTCTCGAAGACCGGCACGGCCGAAATTGCGTCCGACCCGATGCCCCCCAACCAATCCGATACGTTCGTCATTCTCAAGCCGCGCTCGCAGTGGCCCGACGCGAACTTGTCCAAGGCCGAGCTGCTCGAGCAAATCGAAGCCAAAGCGCGTGAACTGCCCGGCAACAATTATGAATTCACCCAGCCGATCCAGATGCGCTTCAACGAGCTGCTGGCCGGCGTCAGAGGCGATATAGCCGTTAAAGTTTTCGGCGAAGAGTTCGAGCCGTTGTTGCGCGCGGCCAACCAGGTCGCGGAGATCCTGCGCAGCACGAAAGGGGCAGCTGACGTCAAAGTCGAGCAGGCGGGCGGCCTTTCGGTTCTCGAGATCAGCGTGGATAAGGCAGCTATCGCTCGCCGCGGCTTGAACCTGGCGGCCGTGCAGGATGTCATCGGCACGGCGATAGGCGGCCGGGATGCCGGCGTGGTATTCCACGGAGACCGCTACTTTGAAATAGTGGTGCGCTTGGCGGAGTCCAAACGCAATGACTTAGACGCGATCCGCGCTCTGCCGGTTGCGCTGCCCGGCGCCGGGAATGCTGCCTCAACAGTACCACTCGGTGAACTGGCAGCCTTGAGTCTGGGTGAAGGTCCAAATATGATCAGCCGCGAGAACGGCAAGCGACGGATCGTCGTAACCGCCAATATGCGCGACCGGGATATCGCCTCTGTCGTAAACGAGGCGCAGGCGAAAATTGAAGCGCAGGTGAAGCTACCGGCCGGCTACTGGATGACCTGGGGCGGACAATTTGAAAACCTGATCGCGGCGCGGCAGAGGCTCTTACTGGTGGTGCCGGCATGCTTCGTGCTGATTTTTCTTCTGCTCATGGGCGCCCTGGGCTCGGCGCGCGATGCGTTGCTGGTATTCAGCGCCGTGCCGCTGGCGCTGACAGGCGGCGTTTTGGCGCTCTGGCTGCGCGGCTTGCCGTTTTCGATCTCGGCGGCAGTGGGTTTTATCGCCTTATCCGGCATCGCCGTTCTAAACGGTCTGGTCATGCTTACTTACATCAAACAACTGATGGCACGGGGCTACGGGAAGCTTGAAGCGATAAGCGAGGGTGCCTTAACCCGTTTGCGTCCGGTAAGCATGACGGCACTGGTCGCATCGCTGGGCTTCGTGCCGATGGCGTTGGCAACGGGCACGGGCGCCGAGGTCCAGCGTCCGATCGCCACGGTCGTGATCGGCGGGCTGATTAGCGCGACTCTGCTGACATTGTTTGTACTGCCAGCACTGTTCGCGCGATTCGGCCAAAGCAATCAGACGGACGCTGCTCAAGATGAGACGACACTGCGCCACGCAGCAGAGTAGCCCCGATGCTCTTTGAGTTGGATTTGCTTGGAACGCGCAACCTGACCGGCGGCGACAGTATCATAGTGTGCTGCGAACGTGTCAGCACGGCCAATGCGACCTCTCTCTCCGACGAAAGCCCATTCACCAAACAACGTAGGCTCTACATCGAGCTTATAGAAGGTTGCCATGTTGCGATCAGCATCGATCCGATAAAGCAATTCAGCGGCCATTGGCGAGTCTCGCTATCGTGCTGCGAGCAATATTGAACGTGCGGGCGATCTCGCGATGCGGTTCGGCGGCTTCAAGACGAGCCAAGGCCTAGCGGCGTTGTTGCCCCCCTGATTGGGTACGAGAACGAATTCAGAAACCGGCAGGACTTCAACGCCCTGGCGAGCGCGAGGCGTTCAGGGCGAGCGCCTTCGTGCCGTGATCGAGAGCGAACGCCACCATAGCGGAGACTATACCGATGCGGCGACCGTTCACGCAGCCTCCCGCAAATCGGCCCTCGCATCCAGAACAATCAACGGCGATCACGAACGCCACGACCAGATCAGGCCATGCGGTGCCGGTCAATGCGACCAGACCGGCCGCAGCCACGACCGCAGCGTTGCCAATAGCGTCGTTGCGCGAGAACAGCCAGACAGCGCGCACGTTCGCATCCCCCTCCGATGCGGGATCAGCACGAGCGCCGCCGCCACGTTGAACACCAATGCGATCACGCCGAACAGGCCCATCAACTCTGCCTCGGGCTGTTTCAGAACAAGCACCCGGTAGGCCGTCGGGACGACGACGCCCAGCCCGAGCGCACCGAGGAACAGGCCCTGAATAAGCGCCGACCGGGCGCGCCAGAGCAGACTCCAGCCGACCGCCAGCAGGCCGAGTAAGGTAATCAGACCGTCGCCAGCGAAGTCGAGCGCATCGGCTTTCAAGGCCTGCGACCCCGAGATAAAGCCCCCGACCATCTCCACCACGCCATAACCTACGTTGAGTAGCACAACGATCCAGAGCGCCCGCTTGTAGGCCGAGGTGATGTGGGACAAGTCTTTTGGCAAATCGTCGTCATCGTCTCCGGTCTCCGCCTCTGGTCGGTCCAGCCGCTCGAGCTTGTAGCCGATCCCGTTCACAGCCCGTTCAACCTCCCGCAACCGCGCCGTGACGGTATGCAGGGTCATGATCTGGGTGGCCGTCGAGACCTTCACATTATCCACGCCATCCACGCCGACCGACCGAACCGCTTTCTCAATCTCGGCGGCACACGAGGCGCAGTCCATGCCGGTGACGCGATATCGCGCTGTCCTTGAGGCTTGTCCGTCGAAGCCGTTACATTCATGACCATCTTTCCTTACCGAGAAAGATATCATCCTCTCAATCCTGAACGCTCCACGCGGAGAACACTGGCCGTCGGAGAGATCGTCGCGGCGACCGGGCTTACTCAGCCTAACGCTTCAAACCATCTGCGCTGTCTGAGCGAGTGTGGCCTCGCTACGGGCGAGCAACTCGGGCGCTTCGTCCACTACCGCCTGAGCGACCCCCGAATTGCTCACTTACTGGCGCTTGCCGACGATCTACTGAAGGATACAGCGCAAGGTATTACTCCGTGCCAGAACTACACCGTTGTAACGAGCAGAGGAAAGCGGGGTTGTTCACCACGCGCATTGCCTTTGCCATGGCGAGGCGCGCTTGTCGTCGCAGCTTGCTCTACCGGACGCTCCAGCTCGCGGCAAAGGCAATTTAGTTCTTACGACGTCAGAGGCGCCGACCGGGCCCCCACCTGCTCCCGTTTGAACCATCACGCGCCTGAGATGCCGGCTTGAGGCGTTCGTAAGAACGACCTCGGTAAAGCCTTTCCTCCAAAAGCAGACCGGGAGTCGGAGCTTTAGCGCGCGACACCGAAATGGTAGCGAGCTCTGACGGAGCCACGCCAGTCTTTTGCCAGCAGTTGAGGCGTTGCGTCGGCGTTCGCACCGTTTTCGACTCTGCGCATCCATCGATTTTCTGGTGGCTCGAATAGCTCGTATCGGATTGCCGACGGGATGGAGAACTCCGGCAAGCGCCAGGGCAAAATCGCGTGGCGTGAGGACTGCACTCGTCCAGACCGGGTTGTAGAGGGCGGCGCCGAGAATGCCGACCACGGCCGCGTTCGCGCCAGGCTTTCCTGCTTCAGAAAGGCGATGATGTCCCGCCGAGCCGAAGCGTTCGGAACGCGGGCCGGCATTCTTACCCCAGCAATGAATTTGCGCGGATTGGTAAGCCACCGATCGAGATTGTCAGCGGACCAGTGGATGCCCGATTGCGCCAATGCCGAAGAGTACTTGTATCGGGCAGCCGATCCCGCCTTCCGTTCAAAGACGCCAGCGAGGTTCGGGCCTGCCTTATTCTTGTCGAGCCCATGGCAGGCGGCGCATGTTTCACTGAAGAGCTGCTGCCCCCGCACCGGATTGGGTTCGGCGCTTGCGACGAACCGGGACAAGTCTTTCGCGTTGCCGGGGTTCGTTGAGCGGAAGAACGTGTAAGAAAGCGTATTCGTATTGATGTCCCGCGTGTCTCGGTCGGTCGCCAGAGCCGGATCGACAAAGAACACGACCGGCATATCGACCTTTTGGCGCGCGTCCAGCCGCTCCTCGTCGAAGCAGAAACACCGGATCTTGTTGAAAAGATGCCAGCAGTTCCCGGCGTCACGTTGAAGGTCGCGTGACCGACGATCGCTTGATCGCCGAAGTTCTCGGCCGAGAAAAACACGAGTTTGTTTCTCCCAGCCGGACCTTCACCTCATTCTGCTCCGGCTCAAAGCGCCACGGCAAGCCCGGAGCGACATTTGCGTCGAACCGCACCGTGATCATCCGCTGCGATCCCGCATCCGAGCCGGAGGCCGTCCGTTGCGTTGTGCCTCCATAGCCTGTGGCCGCGCAGAACAGCCGGTAGAGCGTCGGCGAATAAGCAACGAGGCCGAGCATGATGCCGATGACGGCAATGCACGGGACTATGATCTTGAGATTCTTGCGGCGCGTTGGGCTCATTCCGGTCTTTCGCAGGTCGGTTTCGATAAGGTTATTTCTTCGTTGGGCCGCCCGCTCCGTGCATCATTGATTTCATATCGCCGGATTGCATGGCGCCGACCTTCGCCACGGAAACCGTCACGTCGATCTTGCCGGCTTTTTCGAAGGTCAGAGTAAGCGGAAACGTCTCGCCTTCCTTCAGCGGTTGTTTCAGTCCGACCATCATCATGTGCATGTCTCCCGGCTTGAAGATAACTTTTGCTCCGCGATCGATTTCCACGGTGCGCAGTTCGCGCATGCGCGAGATGCCGTTATCTTCGGTTTCCCTATGAAATTGGACTTTTTGCGCCAATGGCGTCGTTGCGCTCAACAAGCTATCCGCGGAGCTGCCATCGTTGATCACGGTCACATAGGCTGCGCCCGTTTTCGCCCGCGCAGGCGTGGCCCGCGCCCAGGCATTCTCCACACGAATCGTGCTCGGGGCAGACGTTTGCGCTTGCGCATGACCACTCACAACGAACGCGATCAAGACGGCTGCAATCCAATGACCTGCGAGCCTCATTAACATCTCCCTACGACTTCGCGCGCTCTGGTCGAAACCAGCGTAAACGGCCCGCCGATGTCGCCCGATGTGGTGACGACCAGCGCCGGCTCCGATACGAACAACGCAAGCCCCGCCGCAACGGCGCTCGCTCCCGTAAGCGCGAGCATTACAGCTATGAGCGGCTTGAACCGGAGTTTCATCGGGATGCTTTCGCGCACTTCATGATTTGATCTTCCATTCCCCTGTGACCGAAACCGACCACCACCCAGCTACGGCTTCATCGGTGATTGGCTACGGCTTTCCTCTGCTTGAAATTGGCGTTGTTCCGGAGTCCAAAGCGTCTTCAGATACGTGATGACGGCACGGATTTGCTCGGGCGAGAGCACGTCGGCGAAGGCAGGCATGGTCAACCGTGTGGTCTTGTTGAACGGATCGCGCAGACCTTTGCTGATCATGTCGTAGAGCATTGCATCTGAGTGCCGCCACGTGTGCCCTTCCTCATTGTGCGGAGGGGCGGGGAGTTCTCCACGCTCGTCACGCTTTTGCCAGTTCGGTGTCCCCTCTGCTTTGGCGCCATGACACGAGGCGCAATACTGCTGGTAAACCTCGCGGCCGAAGTTGACGACGTGAGGATCGAGCGGCGGCAAATCGTCTGCCGCCCGGGCTATTGCAATGTGACCTGCCGCAGCGATCATCGCGCCAATCATGAGCTTATGCATTCACCTGGTTCCAGGCGTCGCCTTGATCCGCGCTCTGGAACAGGGCGCCGTCTTCGGTTATGGCGTAAAGAATCCCGGACGGAGCAAACGCGAGCGCAGAAATCTTGGAGTTTGGAGACTTCATCTGAGTCCAATTTTCGCCGCCGTCAGCGCTGCGAAAGAGTCCCTTCTCGGTGGCGACAAAAATGTGCGCCGGCTGTCGCGGGTCAAAAGCGACACTGCGCGCAGGGCTGCCGAGTGCTCCGGCGTCCTGCCACAAGCAGAAGCAATCCATGACTCGCCGAACGCCCTTTGGCGTCGCGGCAAACAGCCAGCCGGTCTGCATGCTTCCGGCCATATTGGAGTGGATCAGCTGGTGTATCCCGCCTTGGGAGCTGCGATCCATTAAGCGCCAGCTTTTGCCGCCGTCCTGGCTACGATAGACGCCGCTGTCCTGTACGACAGCGTAGACCGTTTCTGGCTGTGTGGTATGTGCGGCAATCGAAATGACGGCGCGGTTTGGAAGTCCGTCGTTGCGTTCGACCCAGGTCTTGCCTCTGTCATCCGTCAAGAGCACGCCGAGACCTCGGCCGGCGATATACATTACCCCCTTGATCGCCGGAGAGTCCGCTAAGCTGGCGATCTCGCCATCTTCCACAGCGGGGACCGCAATTTTCCGCCAGCTCTTTCCGCCATCGTCGCTTCGGTAGAGTGCGTGCGGATACGCCTTCAGCAAAGCGTCCGAGTGGGAATCGTAGGCGAGCGCAACAACGCGTCCTTGCGCCGACTTCTCCGCGGCGGCTGGTGCCGCCCCAATGCCAAAGAGCAGCGCGATCAACACCGTCGCTGCGCCGAAGCCACGCGCAAACCGATCAAGGCGGCTCATTTCAGTTTTGTCCTCACGCAAGTGATCAATTCGAAGGGCTCCCGTTAAGCGGCGGCACTTCGGCGGCGGTGGCCTGCTTCCCGCTCATCGGGCGACGAACTCTATATTTGCGGGCTCGTCCCACTCCGCGGGTCCGATGAGCCGGCCGATTTCACGACCCTCGCGATCGATAATGAGCGTGGTCGGAAGCCCGACGACGCTCAGCTTGCGCGTCGGGACTCCCGAAACGTCGATATATTTCAAGCGTCTTGATCCCGATCGAAGAAGTTGCGCACCACATTCGCTCCGCCGCGGTCGATCGACAGCGGCACCACCTGGAAATTGGGCCCGCCCAAGGCGGCCTGCAGACGGTCGAGCGCCGGCATCTCCTTGCGGCACGGGACGCACCAGGTCGTCCAGATGTTGAGGAGAACGGATTTGCCGTGGAAATCCGAAAGGCCGCGCGACTTTCCTTCTCCGTCCACAAACTGGAACGCTTGAACGGGCTTCGGCTTGTCACGCAGAATGATCTTCTCTTCCAGAGGCTTCGCAGCGGCCGTCGTCGAAACCGCAGCAATCGCCGCGATTATGGCGATCCGGCAGCGGATGCGTCGGGAATTTTGTTCTTTTGTTCGTGTCATTGCCGTTGCAGCTTTCGGATCAACGGGAGATTTTTTCATCAAGAGTTTTCGGCATCACCGCGCAGATTTGCTTGTACGCAATGCGGCCGTCCTTGGTGACCACGAAGGTCTCGGGCACGCCGTAGACACCCCCAATCGATCGCCACGCGGCCATCCATATCGGCGCCCGTGCGCGTGTAGGGATCGCCCATCGTGTTGAGCCAGCGCGCCGCGTTATCAGGCAGGTCCTTGTAGCTGAGACCGCGAATGGGCACGACGTTATCGGCTTTCATTTGCATCAATACCGGGTGTTCCTCGCGGCATGCGACGCACCACGAGGCAAAAACATTTATGAGCGAGACTTGGCCGTTGAGGTCGGCGCTCGACAGCCCCAGTGTGCGTCCCTTGACCGGCGGCAGGCTGAACTGTGGCACGGCCTTCCCGATCAGCGCAGACGGGATCGCCGTCGGATTGCGCGACATGCCCCAGGCAAGCGCGAGCGCGAGGCCCAGGAACCCAATCAGAGGGACGACGAGGATCAACCGACGCGTCCACGGCATCGTTTCGCCAACAACGGAACTAGGTCTTGCGACGACCGGTTCGGCACTCGTCATAGATTGAACTCTCGCATCGGCATCATGCCGCCCGGCCCCTGTTCGACTGCAAAGACCTTCTCCGGAACAGATCCGCTTGCGATCTCATAAATCGTGAACGGTCCCACTTTCGGACCCATCATGCCCGGCGTGCCCGTTGGCATGCCCGGCAAGGAGATGCCGATGATGTTCGGTTTTTCGGTAAGCAGCTTGTTGAGCGTGTGGACCGGAACGTGTCCTTCGACCGCATAATGGCCGATGACCATCACGTGGCAGCCCTCGTATTTTTCAGAAATGTGCATCTGCTTTCTGATCAAAGCGAGATCTTGCTTCGCATCCACCGTCACGTCGAAGCCGTTGCTGCGGAGATATTTGGCGTACTCCAGGCAGCAATCGCAGTTCGGATTCCGGTAGAGAGTGGCGGTGGGTTTGCTGTCGGCGAATGCCCGGTCACTCAGCGCTGTGAGCGTGACCAAAGCCGTCGAGATCATCATCGTCCTGCGGTTCATGTGCATTCTCCACTTGAATAGGTGCGTTCCATTTGTCACATGCTAATCGCTGGACCAATCTCAGACGGATCGGAAAAAATGATCGTTGCTCTGTCGCCTTGCATGCCGGTCCGCAGCAACACCGGCCGGCCTTTAACGGGTCCGCGTTCGCTTGAATCGGTTTTGAAATGCAGATTGAATTCCGAGAGCGAGACCGTTGCGCCGGAAGCCATCGTCAGGCGATATCCGTTGTTCGATGATCGGATCGATACCACTTCGTGCATCGGGCCAATCGTTTTGAGATTCAAAGATGGGGCGCCTCTTTGTCCCAAGGATGCTTCTGGCTGAGAACGTGTTGCAGCCAACTCGCTTGCTTGAGCCCGGCGAGCAACCGATAGAGCCCCTACCAGACCCACCGTCGTGACCAGGAACGAGCGGCGATGAACACTGCGTCGTCGCACAAAAGACATTGGCAGTTATCCTTTCGTTGGGCTTGCGGCGATTAACGCGGCCTTCTGTTTTGACCTATTGCTCCGGGCACGTTTGCTTAATCAAATTTCCGATCTCGGCGGCCGTGGAGAAGACGAGCGAAGCGCGGTCTCCTTGCATGCCCGCTGGTAAGAGCACGGGCTTGCCGCCCAGCGGACCGGTCGCGCTGGAATCCACTTTGAGGCGCAGGTTCATCTCCCAGAAAGGCCGTTCCTTTCCGTCCGCCGTTGTCACGAAGAAGGTGTTCTTGCAGTGCCGTATCGCCGTGACCCGCTCATCGGGTGCGGCAATTTTGAGCGGTTCGGGCGCCTGACCGCGCGCTTCTTCGGCGGGAACCAATCCCTGCGCAACGACCGTCTTGGCCCCGTCTGGCACCAAAGCGATTTTTAGAAACGCGATGAGATCGCCTCGCGCCTTGTCGTCACGGATTCCACGAAACGTCATGTAGGTGCCGCGAACGAATGCGCTCGGATCCGCGAGCCAGGCATAAAGCGTGTTCTCGTCCCAGACAAAATCCTTCGCCTTGAGAGCGCTCGAATATCTAGGGAAGTCCGGTACCGAAGCCGCCTTCTTGCCCCACAGACCGGCAAGGCTCGGCCCGGTCAGATTCATATTGGGTTCAAGCGAATGGCAGACGGCGCAAGCACCATAGATCTTAGCGCCGCGTCGAGGATCGCCGCCCGCATGCGCCGCATTAAGAGCCGCCGAGACGAAAATCACGGCGGCGGCAAGTCCAAAGAATTGTGAGATTATCTTCATCTGATTCCCGCTCACGCAATACGAATGACGGCCATCAGTCCTGAGACCTGATGATCGGTGATGTGGCAGTGGATCATCCAGTAGCCGTAGGCACCGCTTGACCTGCAGGCCGTGTCTTTCGAGCGTCCAAGCGAGTATCTCTTGAAGTGGTTCCGGCATAACTCTCCGCCGCAGCTGATACGAGCAAGAACGACGAAAGGACCAAGGGACTTAATCTGCGGATCATCTTGCACACAACTAACGAGGCAGCCTCCTTTGGCGGTGTCTCACAACGTCAGTTCGAGGGAGAGGCCACGCCGGTTACACGTTCACGGCTACGTGAACGTGTAACCGGGAGTGCCCTGCCTGCGAAGTAACGTTGAGGCAAATGAATGAGCAGGCTGAACTTAGAGCGCTGATGATTGCCGGCTCAAGGGCGACGCTAAACCGGGTGCTGCTTGGAGCGTTAGCCGGGGCATTGCGGGCCTACTACAGGAGCAGCTGGTGCGGGCCGGCCGCAAAGCCGACGAAACCGAGGATCTCGTGCATGACGCGTTGATGGCCGTCCATATGCAGCGGCACACTTACGATCCGGGCGAACCACTGACGCCTCGGCGACGCTAAAAGCTCATCGATTATCTGCGCCGCACACGTGCCTCCATGGCTGACGTTCCGATCGAGGATGCCGGACACTTCATTGCGCGCGACGATCATGTCGCGGCTGAAAGCGCTCTCGATTGGCGCGCTTACCTGAAGCTGAACGTCAACGTTTGCGCTTCCCCGCAGCGACCGTATAGGAGTCGCGCCGATTTTCACGTGTCCGTGAACATGTAACCCACGAAGGGCAGCTGACGAAATTATCATTAGGAGCTTCTCGAATAGCGGAGTCAGCCAGTTGCAGCCGCGGCAATTCGTTTTGGCGCAACCGCTGGCCGTGGTTGGTCTTGGGAGCCGTTTCGTTGATCGGGTTGGAGTTGGCTCGTCGCTGCGGGAGTGCTCCCCATTCCTTTCGCTTCGCCTCCACGCGTGGCAATGTGCGCCCTGCATCTTTGCATCCGGAAAGATGGGTCAGGGCGACGGGCGGAATACGAAGCCGACGGCGTGAATTGCCGAGGCACCACGGGACAAGCGAAGCGGCAGATCATGGGGTGGATTTCGCAAAGGTAAACAAATGGAAAAAGGATCTACTCGGATGAAAACGACTGCAACATTTGTCACTGGCGCTGCTCGCGGTCGGTGGTGCGCTGATGTTTACGCCCGCACTTCGCGCCCAAGAGATCCCAGCCACGCCCGGGCCGCCGGCGACCATCGCATGATGGGAGATGAGATGACATGCGTGGTATGATGAACATGATGGGTGAGATGAACAAGATGATGGAAAACTGCATTCGCATGATGCAGACCAGAGACGACGCCAGAACACGGACCCACGGAAGAAAGACGGTCGTGGTAAGCACCGGCCGCACTCGGCAATTAACGAAGCTGGCGGCCGGCAGGATTTCGGTCCACCTCTCGGCGCGTAAACTCAGTTCGGTATGCCCCACCGAGATTACGCGCCCGGCCGTCGGGTATCCTCCGCCCGACGGCCATCGTCATCTCGCCGCCGCAGGGTTGGTTGTTATTGCTACAACTCATCTGAGAATGGCGCACACCAGAGCTTGCTTGGATGTGGTCCGCCGCAATAATGAATCGAAAAATACCGAGCGTGGGATCGGGTTAAAATGGAAACTGGCTTCCAGAAATGGCTCGGGTTATGGCCCTACGCCCTGTTGATGATCGTGATCGCTTCGTGGGCGTTCTATCATTTCCTCGCTCCCGCGAGCTGGCGCGAATGGACTGGCGCGGGACTGTTGCAGGCCTTCATCATTGCCCTGTACGCGGAGATGTATGGATTTCCGCTCACGATCTATCTTTTGACGTCAGCGCTGCCTCTCAACATTCCGCTCGCGCATTTAACCGGTCACCTCTGGGCCACGCTGCTGGGCTATGGGCCGGTCGGTGCGGTCGTCGAGATGGCAATCGGCTCAGTGTTCATCGTCATAGGGCTGCTTCTCGTCATCAAGGGATGGACCAGAATCTATTTTACGGCGACCGCCTTCAGACCGGCGGTCTCTGCGGCATAGTTCGTCATCCCCAATACACCGGGATATTTCTAGTTATCTTTGGCCAGCTTGTGCATTGGCCGACCATTCTGACACTCGTGCTCGCACCAGTGATCGTCCTGACCTATGTGCGCCTCGCGCGGCGCGAGGAGGCGCGGCTGATCAAGCAGTTCGGTGAGGCATACCGAAAATACATGCGGCGGGTGCCGATGTTCTTACCTCGTTGGCGCGACATGCGCAGAGCGCGAGCGCGGACTATTTCATGATGTGCGACGGGAAAGCGGCGTGGACGGATTGTCGCGCTGTCGATTAGTTGGCTTTGCCGTGACTACATAACCAACGTTGGCATGCCCGATCTTAGGGCGAATCACCGTACGGCGGAGGCCGGCTGCCATCTCAGTGCTGCGCGCGAGTGGAGGTAGATGATGACTGGGATCACTTCGTCGACTGCCGAACGCAAGCAGGAGCAGAAATCGTTGCTACGCGAGCTGCTGCAGGCCGAGCGCTATTATCCCAGTGACCGGCGTGTGTGGATGGTGCTTGCAATTGTCGTTCATAACCGGTGGCGTTGCACTCAACTGGGGCTGGCTAGTCGCGGCTGGCCTCGCGCCGAGACTCGTCTTGCTGCTGCCTTGCGCCATCATGTGCGCTCTCCCCTTCTGCATGAAACGGTACGGCGAAGCAGACTGCGGGAAACGAGAAGGGCCCGGCCAAACAGGTGGGCGGCCGCCGTCTATCGCCAAAAATCAGGGCGCGGACCGACAGCATCGCAAGCGAACAATTGGGAGCTGGCCCGCGGTAGCGAAGAACAAAGAGCGGGTGCGCAAAATGACAGCGGTTTCCTGGGCGCAGCCCAATAGACGCGACTTCCTTTATATTGCCACGGGTGCCGTCGGTGCGGTGGGCGTCACCGCGGCGGCGGTGCCCTTGATCTCACAGATGAATCCCGACGCCTCGACCATCGCCGCCGGCGCCCCCATCGATGTCGATCTCGCCCCGATCGCCGAAGGCCAAGTGATCAAGGTGTTCTGGCGCAGTAAACCGATCTTCATCAGCCACCGCACCAAGAAGGAGATCGACGACGCACGTTCCATCAACTGGCACAATCTAATCGACCCGGAGTCCGATCAGGCGCGGGTAAAGGAGGGGCGTGATCAATGGCTCGTGGTTATTGGTATTTGCACCCATCTCGGCTGCATTCCGCTTCCTCATCAAGGCGACTATGGCGGTTGGTTCTGCCCCTGCCATGGCTCGCAATATGATACAGCGGGTCGGGTACGTCGCGGGCCGGCGCCAGCCAATTTGTATTTGCCGCCGTACGAGTTTCTCTCGGAGACAAAGATCCGCATCGGCTGATGAGTCCGAGTGATGTGCGCTTGGCAGGATCTCTTCCCGACCTTTCACCAAAAGGGATTTGCTATCAACGGCCTCGGTTCGGGAGCCGAGTTGCGTCATCGTGCTGAGCGCTGTCGCGCCGGCTTCGTTGCTTCTGTCAGGTTCCGAGCGGTATCGGCGAGCGCCACGTGACTGAACACGTGCGGGAAGTTGCCCAACTGACGCCGATGACGCGGATCGTATTCTTCCGCCAAGAGACCGACATCGTTGCGCATTCAAGCAAGCGCTCGCAAAGTCTTTGGGCATCGTTATGGCGCCCAAGCAGGACTAAATTGTCGGCGAGCCAAAAACTGCAAGCGAGAAACGCTCCTTCGCCGGGTGACAATCACATCCTCTGTAGCCGAAGAATCGTAGCGAAGGACAAAGCCATCGACCATCAGCTGGCGCTCGACGGTCTCGACAGTGGCTCCGCGGGTCACCGGCGGGAAGAAACCCGACGAGAGGGATCAGGAGCAGACTGGCGTCCAGGGTTTTCCCGCCGTAGCACTGCACGAAAGAGCCAATTTTAGCATTGAATCCTCTTCGACAAACCTCCTCGTGAATTTGGCTGCGTATGCCGCGCCAGCGCTCCAGCGGGGCTTCGAGGTGAACTGCTCGGCGCTGCGAATGGCGCGGTCGAACGCCACCCAGGCCATTACTTTGGAGTGCGTGAAGTGGCGGCTCCCGCTGCGCATTTCCAGATGCCTTCGTCGGGCCGCTGCCAAATCGTCTCCAGATGCGAAACGAGCGCGCGCTGCCCCCAACCGCTTCGCTGTGTTCCAATCCGCCCCGCCGGGCATGATGGAAGGTATCCATGACCTCACCATACACGTCCAGCTGAAGCTGGCGATGCGCCGCATTGCCGATGCGCACCGGCAGCGAGCGTTGGTAGCCCGGTAGCCAGGCGAGCTCCCGTTCCGTCAGGTCACATTCGCCTGCGAGCCCGTATATGATCTGGATGCGGCTCGGGCTGCCGGCCACTGCGCGCAGCAGCCAATCGCGCCAAGCCCGCGCCCCATCGAAGTAACCGGCGTTCATCGGCGAGAGGAGGGAAAATGTGGAGTCGCGCAACCAGCAAAAGCGGTAATCCCAGTTGCGCGGGCCACCCGGCAGCTCGGGCAACGAGGTCGTAGGCGCCGCGACGATGCCCCCGGTCGGCTCATAGGTCAACGCCTTGAGAACGAGATGCGAGCGGACGACCGCGTCGGCCCAGGGACCTTTATAACGACAGCGCTCTGCCCACTCTGTCCAGAACGCCTCCGTCTTGGCGAGTGTCGCATCAGCATCAATCGGCTTCGGCAATGGGAGGTGTGACGTCGCGTAGCTCAACACAAACGGGACTGTCTCGCCGTCGCTGACCGTGAATTCGGAAATTGTTTTGAAATCATCTCCGCGAAGGGGTGCGGTCGTCCGCAGCGCCAGTTGGTCCGGTCCTGCGATGGCGCGCAGGGTTCCGTCTTCCAGCCGATTCACCCAGGGAATCACGTGGCCGTAGCCGAACCGGATGACCAGCTCCGATCGCATCGCGACCCGGCAGCTTCTTCCCACGACCACGCGGATCAGATCCTGGCGTTCCCCGTCCATGGACATGAAATCAATCAACGTCACGGCGCCATCGCCGGTCTCGAAATCGGTCTCAAGGATGAACGTCTTGCCGCGATAGCGCCGCCGCGTCGCGGTCTTGCCGCTTGCGGGCTCGATCAGCCAACGGCCGTGGTCGGGCGTACCAAGCAGCGCAGCGAAGCAAGCCTGTGAATCGAACCGTGGTCAACACAACAATCGATCGAGCCGTCGCGCCCGACGAGCGCCGCGCTCCGGCAATCGTCGATGAGCGCATAATCTTCGATACGACCGCCCATGCATGCTCCCGGCGAGATCCGACCGCTATCCGCCTTCCGGGAAGGCTGGACAAAGCGTCATGCCTCCATCCACCACACGCGTCGTTCCGGTGACGTAGTCGGATTGATCGGACGCCAGCCAGATGGCTACCTCAGCGACATCCGCCGGCTCTCCAATGCGTCCATAGGGAATGAGCCGCAGAAGCTTGCTCTCCGCCTCCGGCGTATCCCAGGCGGCACGATTGATCGGCGTTTTGATCGCGCCGGGAGCAATGGCATTGACGCGGATGCGCTTCTCCGCAACCTCCTGCGCCAAGCTCTTCATCATCAACATGACTCCGCCTTTCGAGGCCGCATAGTTGACGTGGCCCTTCCAGGGAATGACCTGATGCACCGAGCTCATGCAGACGATCTTGCCGACGGCCTGGAATAAGGACTCGCCTCTTGTTCCGAGAAGCAGCGGATCGCCTCCCGCGCGCAGAGAAACTGTCCGGTCAGGTTCACATCGATCACGCGCCGCCATTGTTCGAGGGTCATATTGCTTGCGGCCGCGTCCATCTGAATTCCAGGATTCGCGACTAGAATGTCAATATGGCCGAAGGCGTCATGGAAGATGCGGAACATAGACTGCACTTCCTGCTCGCTCGCCACAAGCCTGTAGCGGTATGGTTTCGGCGCCCGTCGCCCGGATCTCTTCGACAACTTTCCGTGCCGCATCGGCACCGGAGCGATAGTTCACGCCGACTGCTGCGCCCCAGCGGCGAAATCGCCGGGCGATGGCTTCACCAATACCAGAACTCGCGCCGGTGATCAGACCTTTCTGTCCTTGCAAAAGAACGCCGGCATCAAAGGCGAGCGCATCTTCCATGATCAGACCACGAACCGATCCCAGCCCGCGTAATGATCCCGGCTGCGGGTGCCACGCGGCAGGCTCAGGCCGATCAAGACAATCCCGATAGCGGCGTCCGACCAGCGCGCCGTGGGCGACGCGCCATCGAGGAACCAGGCAGCAAGCACCAGCCAAGCGCCGAACAGCACGTTCACAAAACGCAGCGGTCGCCCAACCTCCGCCATCGCGATCACCGCCGTCGTCACTATTAGCGCACCGACGAGATGATCGCTGTCCGCCATCGGCGGGATAGTGCCGAACGTCAGGCGCGTGAACATCAGCCAGATGCCCAAAACGACACTGACGACAAGCGTCCACGGCAGCGTCACGCCTGGCAGCATCGCCGTTAGGGCGGATCGGAACGAATCCATCTCGACGCCCTTGTCTTCCTTCCCGCCCTCGACGAGAGCTCCTCCCATGAAGAACATGCGCAACAGGGACTTGCCGGCGCGCCGGCTCCAGACCAGGAACTGGCCCATGGCCACGAGTTCGTCGAGTGCGAACGGGATCATGATTAGCATCGCGAGCGCGGCCAGAAGACACAGCGTGCACCAGGTCCCGATGGCGATCGGTTGGATGATGATGAAGTAGATGCTCACTACGCCCAGCGGCACGACCAGGATCCCGAAGAATGTCACCATCCACGGCATGGTCCGCCAGCGGCGCTTGTCGCCCATGGCGCCCATCAGGATTTCCAGCATGTAGGCGACGGCACCGAGGCCGCCGTCCGGGATCGGCCAAGCTTTCGAAACGTCCGAGGTGATGATCGTCTCGGTCCCGTTGCGGTCACCGGTGCCGCCAAAGAACGGATCCCAAACTGAGTCGACGTGGCCCATCTGATAGGCCGCGAGATAGCGCGCGATCAGAAATCCCACTGCTCCCATAACGATGATGGGAAGGCGTTGCGCCCACGTCGATGGACAATAGGTCCATCCCGGCGGTATATCCGGCCCGCCCATCATTCCCTCCATGCTCATGCCCGGCATCATGGGCACGAGAACGGCGAATGTAATCACAAGCGCGCCAACGAGCGTATCGTTTGCATAGGAGGCCGCGCTTGGCGCCCAAAACAGCAGGGGTGCGAACAGCAGCCACAACCCGACGAATGTGTTGGCCCATTGAGCCCAGCTGGTCCGGCGCGAAAGCGAGAGCAGGCCGAAGAGCATGATCAGCGCGCCCGCGCCGACGTCGCTCCAGCCGAGCGCCCAGTTCCGCCATTCCGGCGAGGGAAGTCCCCGCTCCGCCGTGACCCGAAGGATCGCTTCGCTGAAGAAAGCAGGTTCGAACAATCCGAAAATTGTCGGGCTGGTGGCTAGCCAAGCTCCGAGAGCGATGTTCGCGAAATGCGTCCAGGCGGTCTGCCGATGTTCGGCAAGCATCAATTCGTCGTGCCCCCGCAGCATCCGCTTTTCCGCCAGCATCTCCTCGGTCCTTTGTCGGGAATCGCCGGCCTGCTTGTGCTCGGGAGCGGAAGCTGCTTCTCCCGCGACAAGCGCCGGATTGAGCTTGTTGTCGCGGTACCAGGCGACCGGATCTGACTTTAGGGCACCGATGATGACGGGCAGTGTGGCCCGCAGCAAGTGTTTGGGTTCCCACCCCACCAAGGTTCGCGCCCGAGTGAGGTCGAGCTCGTAGTGATCGTCCGCAAAATCCACCATCCATGGCTTGATGAACGGCTCTTCCTGCAAAAGATCGCCTTGAATCCATGCTCCCGTTTTCGCCGCAGCCTTCGGGATTTCGTGCGTTTCCCATTCCTCACCATGCAACAGGCGGCCGCTGGTGCGTTGTACTTCGTCGTAGCTCAGCGTCTCCGGCTCCCCGACTAGCAATGAGAGCTCAGGAGGCAATTCGTTTCGCTTCTCTATGATGCGGAAAAGCGCCTCGCCTACATCGTCGAGGTGCACGAATGCCTGACCGCGCTTGAGGTCGCCGGGATAGAGGTGACTCAGAATTTGCCGTTCATAAATTCGCGCGATCTGCTGCGACAAAAATGCATTGCGACATCTGTCGTCGTACACGCCGGCGAGACGAAGCAGAACAATAGGGATCTCGCCGTGTTGCTTTCGGATTAGCGACTCGGTTTCGACCTTCGACAATGGATAAGGCCATTTCGGATCAATCGGCGAATCCTCATTAATGCGTTGCCCCGGCTCGACCGGCGCATGGACTAGCATCGTACTGGTGAAAATGAATTGTTCGACCTGGAATTCTTGGAGGTGTTGCAAGAGCCGTTCGGTGCCGCGCACAGTGATCTGTTCGTACAGCGGGCTTGGTTCGCCCGAGAGATCGTAATAAGCGGCGAGATGGATCACAGAGGCAATGCGGTTTCCGTACGCAATTCGGATGCGCTCGAATGCGCCTTTGGCACCGGGTTCCGAGGTGAGGTCGATGCACACGCATTCCGCAGCAGGCGGCGGCGCGTGAGACGCCATCCGATCGAAGCCGACCAACGAAAATTGGCCCGCGAAACTGTTTATCAGGGCGGAGCCAATAAAGCCGCTGCTGCCGGTGATAATCACCACGTCACGTTGAGCCATTCGGATCTCCCGCGAGAAATTTTCCCTGCATCGTTAATTCCCAGGCATAAGGGTGCCTCTGCGAGATAGCGCTTGCCGTTTCCTTCCGGTTCTGGGAGTCGGTCACCCCACCACGGATATTCACTTGCAGCTAATGCAAGATGGGCATCGGCAGTTCCCGATCGCGCTCTTCGCGAAGCTTCACGAACGCGTCTTCCGTCTTTAGCCTTTGCAGATGGATATTTTCGGCGCGTTGCTGAGCAACGGTGCTTTCCCACAGGGGGTTTTTACGTCCAGCAGGGCGGTAATCGTGCCCCGTTAACAGGCGAGTGCCATCAGGAAGCGCCATCATCCGTTGGATGCAGTTCCAGAGAACGCGTGCGCTGCCGCCCGCAAAGTCGGTGCGAGCCGTGCCGCCGTCCGGCATTAATATGGTGTCGTGTATGAAAACAGCATCGCCCACGAGAAAGGCAATGGATGCCAGCGTATGTCCTGGTGTGAGCAGGACTTCGACACTCATATTGCCGATCTTGAACCGCTCTCCATCGCGGAACAGCTTGTCCCACTGGGATCCGTCGGTCGGGAAAGCATCCCCGAGGTTATAGATGTCCTTCCAGAGCTTCTGAACCTCGATCACTTTCTCGCCAATGCCTGTGGGTACTCCGGTCTTATCCTTAAGGTAGCCAGCCGCCGAGAAATGATCGGCGTGGGGGGGGGTGTCGAGAATCCACTGCAGTTGACATTTTTCCTGCTTGATATGGTCCAGCAACTCATCAGCGGAATGCGTTGCCGTGGCTCCGGAGTTCGGATCAAAGTCCAGAACAGGATCGATGATCGCGCACTTCTTGATCTTAGGATCTGACACAACGTACTGAACTCTTGAGGTGTGCTTTTCGAAGAACCCGGCGACGATGGGCGTACCTTGGCTGATCCGGATCTTCGTCGCTGACGAGAAACTGGTACGCCGACAGAAGGGCAAAGGCGCTGGACCCGGCCAGCGCTGTCGTATTGCGAGCCGTAGCACTGGCAGAACCAGCCGTCATAGTCACCCTGACGGGAGAGCGGGATGCAGCCGAGATGCGTAAGTCCAATCCAAAATGGCTAAGTTGCATATTCGATGCCTCGTTCCGTCTTAAAAGCCGTCCAGAGCGCCTGGTTTGGGCCGATTTTTCGCGAGGAGATAGTGGCCTCAGCGAACGCATTCGCAGGAGGTCCAATGACCAAACCAGACGTTGAAGCTGCAGCCGCATAGGCGACGTGCGTTGGTCAACGCGAGCCCGGACGCCGTGTGGTTGTAGACGCGCATGATAAGCACGTAGCACAATGTCAACGTCGGATTGCGCAGAACGCACGCCCTGCCCGGTCTTAAAGCGGCTTGAGGAAAGTGGGTTCATGCAATCCTCGCAAACGACACTCGGATCGCGCGTTCACGAGACACGACGCCTTCTCTCCGGACCGACAGCCACACTTTTACCCGGCAACGTTTTTCCTGAGCCTCAGGGTCAATGTCAGTCGTCAGAATCGGTTTTGTGAAAACCAGTTTTGACATTTGAACTGCCCGTGTCTTTCTGATTGCCACCCATATTTTTCATGCACATGAACATCATGATTGCACACGGCAGCAAGAACAGCAGTGGCAGCAGTTTTCCAGTGCTCTGCGTGCCGAACGCGCCACCGAACACAAGGATCGCGCCGACGAAAGCGACCGCGCAGACCGCAAGCCCGCTCCATCGACTGAGCCAACCTCGCTTTCTGCCGGCCGCCGGAGAGCCAGAAGATCGGGTCGTCAGATTTCTATTCAGTTCCATTGTTTCATCTCCTTTCAAGAGGACAATGTAATCTCTCCAACAATTGGAAGGTCAGGGTGCTGGTTCTCGGCCTCGACGCTCCATTGGACGACAACTGGAGTGGACCCCTTGGGCCAGACAAGGAAGCGGAGTTGGATTGACCGGGCAGCCGGGCTTTTGGAGAAAAGCCCATGCCGAGACACCGATCCCACAGCGTCGAGTTCAAGCGTCAGGTCGCCCAGGAGTTTCTTGGCGGCGAGACGCTTCACGGGCTGGCCAAGCGCCACGACCTTTCGCGTAACCTGATCCGCATCTGGGTCGACAAGTATGAGGCGGGCGCGCTGGACGGTGACGCGGGTGCGGCGGATCTGGTCCAGGAGTATGAAGCGCGCATCGCCGCGCTTGAGCGGTTGGTCGGCCGGCAGGCCCTCGAACTGGAGTTTTTAAAGGGGGCTCTGAAAAACGCACCCCGGCCGAGAAGCGCGACTACATCCGTGATCACCGGCCCCGCGGCCTGTCCGTCGCTGAAGGATGCCGGCTGATGGGCATCACGCGATCGACCTACTACGATGTGCCTGCGGCGCGCACTGGCGATGCCGAGTTGTTGAGCGCGATCACCGCGATCTGCGATGAGTTCGAAGCCTATGGCTGGCGCCGCGTGCGCGCGGCGCTCCGTCATCAAGGCGTGGTTGCCAACCACAAGCGGATCAAGCGCCTGATGCGCGAGCACGATCTTCAGCCACGATGCCGCAGGCGCTATATCGCCACCACGGACAGCGACCATGATCAGCCCATCTTCCCGGATCGTTCGAAGGATATGATCCTCGCTGGCCCCGACCAGCTCTGGGTAGCGGACCTGACCTACATCGCCATCATCGGCGGCTTTGCTTATGTCGCGATCATCCTCGACGCCTGGTCGCGCCGCGTCGTCGGCTATGCGATCGGTAGATCGATCGACGCGCGGCTCGCGGTTGCGGCACTGAAGGTGGCGATCGAGCGACGGTGCCCGCGACCAGGATGCGTTCATCATTCGGATCGTGGCTCGCAATACGCGTCCGGGATCTATCGCGCATTGCTTGCCGGCCACGGCATGGTTGGCTCGATGAGCCGGCGCGGCAATCCATACGATAACGCCAAGGCGGAGAGCTTCATGAAGACACTCAAGGTCGAGGCGGTCTATCCGATGGCGTTCGAGACATTCGATAATGTCGCTGAACAATTGCCCAGGTTCATCGACGACGTCTACAATCAGCGTCGCCTGCATTCCGCGCTCGGCTATCTCAGCCCGGCGCAGTTCGAGGAGCAACATACCCGGCTCATGGTCAAATCAGTAGCCTGATCCCTGTCCAGAACCGGGGGCCCACTCCAAACACTGGTCAGATTGAGCGGTCCTTTGCCCCCATCAAAGCATCCGTCGAAACGAGTAGTTTCTAAAGGCTACGCGCCAACCGCGGTGATCCGGCCAGAACATCGGCACCCGTCTTTGGTAGCTCCGATATTTATCACCGTACTGTTGGATCATCTGCTTCTCCTCCATTCTGGCCAGGAGCCAGTACGCGCCGACGATGATAGGGAAGGCCGTCAGTGAGAATAGCGTTGGCCAATGCACAACACTTTCGCCAAACAGCGCCAGAAAGATGCCAGCGTATTGTGGATGGCGCATCAAACTGTAAGGGCCACCCCTGGCGAGCCGCCCTCTCGCTCTCGCTCGATACACTTCACGCCAGCCGGCGATGATCAGAGCGGCTCCAAAAAAGACAACTGTGTAACCGAGAGCCATGGAAGCTGGCATTACCCACCAACTGCCCGTCAGATAAACCCAGAGATTGCCATCCCAAAGATTTCCCGCGACGTCCAGATTGAAGACTCGGGCTAATAGGTAAATCGTGAGGGGAAATCCATACATCTCGGCATAAAATGCGATGACGAATGCCTGCACGATTCCAGCGCGAGTCCACTCCCGCCAGCCCTTCGGCACGACAAGGCGGTAGAAACACCACGATACGACAACGATTGAAATCGTGGCACCTCCCCAAAGTATACTTTCGTTCATTTGTTTGCCTCGTACCGATACTTGATCGGCCAAAACGCCTGCGTCTCCTGACGCGCGCGTTTGTCTCTGCAATCGCCGCGTTTGTGGACGGCCATCCGATGGCCTCAACGCGATGCTCGACCTCGCATTTCAATCAATGAGTCGGAACAATAGAAACAGTGCATATCATTTCTTTTCTCGGCTGCCGCCCGAAACGACAAAGCTATGCGCCCTCACCGCTCGGGGCCGCGTCTTTTCGCGAACCTCGATCTCTCCTCGCGCGCCTGTTATTAAGTTAGTTCGAACAGAGCGAACGCATGGTTACAGGCCGTCGTCGGATTCTTTGAACATCGGCTTCAAACCCGTCATCGCAGGAACCCCCCGCACTGGCTTGGCTCATGTCGGCCTCTCCAGCCCCGCGAACGGTTAGGGCGTGGAGCAGCCACATGGCGTTGTCCTCTGGGCTCCCAAGCAGAAACCGCTGGCACATTTCCGTCGAACGAGACTATACGTCGTTACAATAGTGTGGTCTGGCCTTCACGAAGCGAGGTCGCCATGTTCCAGCGAAACCGGAAAACCGAAGCTTTCGTCGATTTCATCATCAATCTCGCATTGGGCGGGTTTCTGGTCTTGTCGCCCTGGTTATTCGGATTCAAATCGCAACTCGGATGGCATACATCCTGGATGGCCGGCAACGCCATCAGCATAGTCGCGATCTTTTCGATTGCCGACTTTTTCGACTCCGTTTCAGTTCCGGCCTTCTTCGAATCGGAAGAATGGATCAATCTGACGATCGGTACCTGGTTGGCAATATGACGACGATACCATGGCGATGCAGGTGCATCTCGTGGTGGGGCTCGTCGTCGCAACCGTTGCCGCGGTCGAACTCTGGGTGATGCATCACCGCCCCGCATAAAAGGGGCCTGATACGGCTTTGACGAATTCCAAGACAGGACGAAATTGCAAGCAGTAGTTGCGCGGGGGCCTACAATGCGGAAGGGCGTACTGTTCAGACTGGTCGTTTTGGTTTTTTCGGTCGGCGGCGCGGCGGCTGCAGATTTGACTACGAAGGTGCGCAATCCCGTGCCTGCGTTGCCGTCCTGGTGGGATACCGTCACCATAACCGGCCATGTGCAAGCGGGGATCACCTTCAACGAGGGGCCTTCCGGCGGCACTAACTTTGGCCACCTCTTCACCGATAAGGCCAATTCCCCGTTGATGAACCAGGCGCTGCTGACGGTTCCCGTCCGCTCGATCCCAAAGCGAGCGGATACGATTTCGGCTTCAAGTTCCAGGCGATGTACGGCTCGGATGCACGGTACACGCACTTTCTGGGTGAGTTCGATCAGTCGATCAGCGGTCGCAATCAGTTTGACATCGTCGAGGCCCACGCTCTGTTTCATTTGCCGTGGCTCACCTCGGGCGGCGTGGATGTCAAGGTCGAACAATACGTAACCTTGGAGGTGCCGAAATTATTTACGCGCCGGACAATGCGCTCTACTCGCACTCCTACATCTTCAATTTCGGCATTCCGTTCAAGCACACCGGGATCATGACGACTACCCATCTAACCCCCCTCCTCGATGTTTATGCTGGCGTCGACACCAGCGTGAATACGACCTTCGGCAACAGGTTCGACCGCTTCAATGGCGGCGACAACAACGCGGCTGCGGCGTTCCACGGTAGGATTGGACTCAATTTGATGGACGGCGCGCTGACTGTGCTGGCGACGACCCACATCGGCCCGGAAAATCCCAATGTCTCGTCGGTCGTGCTTGCGGGTGTCAATCCGAATAGTGCTCTGCGTTATCTCAACGATGTGACAGTCGTCTGGAAGGCAACCGACAAGCTCACGCTCACCACCGACCTGAACTATATTCGTGAGGAAGGCTTCAATGCGGTCGGGGGGCGGCGTCACGCAATACGTCACCTATGCCTTCAACGATTGGCTCAAGATCACCGGACGCGGAGAAGTCTGGCGCGACAACAGTGGTTTTTTCGTTGCTGCATTCCCCGGCAACCTGGACTTTGTCAGGGTCGAGCATGGTAATCCGTTGGGGCCGGCGATCGGCGGCAGAGCGACAACCTACGGCGCACTGCCGGTCGGACTCGCGATCAAGCCCCCGTACCCAAAGAACTCGACGGCCTGGTTGTCAGGCCCGAGTTCGTTACGATACTTCGTTGAACGGAACGACGCCATTCGGCGCCGGAACGAAGCGTTCGCATTCACGTTCGGCGGCGACATCATCATCCCGTTCAAAATCAGATGATTGCGACACGAGTGGTTGCGCGAAAGAGCGGATATTGAATCAGGTTCTCGATCGTTAAGACCCGAGTGCGATGATCCCATCGCATTGGTTTGATGCCCTGCGCGGTGTTGCCGCATGTTCTCAAAAAGGACGCGCGTCTTTTGGTCGGGATCGCACCGATCGATCGCTTCTCCCGGAACAGTCAGGCAGCCTGCCCCGTGCTGCGCGTAGCCTTGCCCTTGTGAGGCCGGGAAAATTATTCGCACGACCAGATGCCCGTTTTGGGTCCTCCACGATAGTTGCAAGTTTTCGGCGCGGACGTGGAGCAGCGGCCCGATCGGTGCGGGGCACCGCAGGTGCCATCCGCTCCGGGTCGTGGTCCTCTGAGGACCCAAACGTGCCTCGGTCCCCGTCGCGTGCGCAAAGCTTGGCGATACTGAAGCGACCATTAACAACGACGACAATGCAACCAAGCTCGATCTGCGCATTTTTAACTCCCACGATTCCTCAGCCGTCCGATCCTGAATGGACCGGACATGAATGAATTCGGAAACGACTTCGCATCCACACCTGCATTCAACACGCCGTCCCGACTGACGCCGGATTAGCAGCTTTCGCTCGGATGCGAAGTCGATCGATGCGTCATCTAGAGACTAGTCGCCTGACTTGGTCTGTGAGATGGAAGATGGTGTTAACGTAGGTCGGTTCTTGTGACGGACAGAGACATTGCGAATCCGCAACCCCCGCGCAGTCAGATGCAACCTATACTCGCATCTGACTTTTCGAAGTCCGGAACGGTTTGATCAATGGACGCATTTCCATTCGACCCCCACTTCGCGATTGGGCGCGGACCTCACGATCTCGTGAGCGTGTAACCGTGGGCATTCTTCATTCGAATTCAAAGAGGGAGAAATGACGAAGGAGTTCGACCTCAAAGCGCTCATGACGGCGAGTCTCCAAGGCGACTCCAACGCGCATCGATCGCTGCTGACGGCTTTGAGCGGACATCTGCGGAGCTACTACAAGAGCAGACTTTTGCGATCCGGACGCCCGGCAGAGGAAACTGAAGACCTCGTGCAGGAGGCCCTAATTGTCATCCATACGCAGCGGCATACTTACGATCCGGAGCAGCCGCTGACACCTTGGGTTTACGCCATTGCACGCTACAAGCTTATCGACCATTTGCGGCGCACCAGGACCACGACGGCGGACGTGCCCTTGGATAACGCCGAATACATCCTGGCATCCGACGACAACGCCGCCGCCGAAAGCCAACTCGATCTCGCCAAGCTCTTTGAAAGGTTACCGGAACGAATGAGACTTTCGCTCCAATACGTGAAGCTCGACGGCCTGAGCGTGGCCGAGGCCGCCGATCGTAGCGGGATGTCGCCATCCGCCGTCAAGGTCAACATTCACCGTGGGCTGAAGATCCTCACCGCATTGATTGCACGGGAGACCAAAGCGTGAAAACCAATGAATTGATTTCCATGCTCAGTTCGCAGGTCGACCCGGTCGATACGCGGGAAGTTGTCCGGAACGTCCGGATTGCAATCTTGGTTGGCGCCGCGGCGTCCCTGTTGGCGGTCGTCTTTGTCCTCGGCGTTCGCACTGACCTTAACGAAATACATGCCCAGGTCTTCTTGATCGCGAAACTCGCCTTCAGCTTGTCGGTCGTGATTTTGGCCTCGCATTACCTGGTCAAGTACATCCGTCCCGGCGGCGAATTTCGGGTCCGGTTCGCCCTCACTGTCCTACCATTTCTCGCGATCATGATCATCGCGGCCATCAGCCTGGCCACGGCACCGCGGTCGCACTGGGAAACCATCGTGTTCGGCAGCTATTGGCTTGAGTGTCTGATCGCCATCCCAACGGTCGCGGTCGTGCCGTTCGCCGCCATCATGTCGGCGGTCCGCCTTGCCGCGCCTACGGACCTGGTCCGCACCGGCGCGCTTGCAGGACTCGTCGCGGGCGGCGTCAGTGCAACCGCCTACGCTTTGCATTGCATGGATGACCTGTTTCCCTTCATTGCGCTCTGGTACGGTGGCACAATCGTTTTATGTACGGTCGCCGGCGCCGTACTCGGGCCCAAATTGCTGCATTGGTAAACCGACTGACCACCCGCCAGATCGCGGAACTCGCAATGAAGGCGCGAATCCGACCCGCGGAAACCTTCGACAAGATCGGCCGCGTGTTTGGATTCCAGCTTGGCTTCATCTCGAGACGGAAAGCCGTGCCATCGGCGGACGTAAGTGCGGAAGACGATACCTGACCTCGGGTTAGTTGACGCCGATGGACTTTTCCTGTCGACCGCCTGATTTAACGAAATCGTGAGCTTGTAACCGAACATACTCTCTTTCCGAACTAACAGATGACGCTCGCTTTCCTGGGTGAGCGCCCAAGCGTCGCAGTCTGCTCCAAACCGCACCGCAGCACGCGTTGACCACCGACGCGCGCCATTCTTTGAAGGGCAACCAAATGAAGATCACCACTCTCATCCCGCTCGCATTGATTGCGTCGTTAGCGGCTTCCGCCGCCGTCCAGGCGGACGAAACGTCCACGCCACCGAAGAGGCCGACGGAAACCAATCAACCCATGATGGGCAACGGCTCACAAGGCATGCAGGAAATGATGGGCATGATGAGTCAAATGAAGCAGATGATGGAAAGCTGTAATCAAATGATGAAGGCCAGCAACGAGCGTCACGACAAGCAAAATGCACCGAAACAATAAAGACCGTCACGGCTGAAACAGCCACCGTCCGATCATCATGCCGATCGATGAACTTTGCGCATTCGGAAGGGCGTCCATGAATCGTGCGGCCTCGGCATCAATCGGCTTTCGGGGCATCGAACGACCACTCAAGTGGGTTTTTCACATCGGCGTGAGCCTGTAACCGGTCCGCCGTCCGGTGCGAACTAATCGGTGGTTCGTCTGCAAGTAGGATCTTCGACCGGTGGACGGACTGATGTGCCCGGCACGGCTCGGTCGGGTACGGAGGGATCGCCAGAAACGGGCGACCCACTTGCGATCGCTTCCCAGACTGACATCGGTTCTGCCGGAAAGACATAATCGGTTCTGCCGGAAAGACATAATCCGGTTCAGTTGCGGCAGTCCGCAGCAGCGCCAGGGGTACACCGATGGATAAGTTGACTGAACACCGTCCATTCGAGGATGGACGCGTGAGGCCCCGCGCCCAAACCGGAAGATCTGCCGCGAGACGGATCGTGCTCATTGTGTTCACGATAAGCGCGCTCGCGGTAACGCTGGGAGTTGGCTATCGACTCGGCCACTCTAACCAAACGTTGCCTGGCTGGGTTCCGCTTCGTGTCGCAGCCCTCCTCGGATCCCAGCCCGCCAAGCCTACGGCAACCGGTCCGGTCATTTACTACCGCGATCCCGACGGCAAACCGCTCTATTCAACCGATGCCAAGACCACGCCGGACGGGCGTCCGTATACCGCAGTCCATGCCAGCGAAGACGTCAGCTTCGACAATCCTCCAGAAACTGCGGCGCCGGCCCAGGACAACTCCGGACCCAAACGAATTCTCTTCTATCGCAATCCAATGGGCTTGCCCGACACCTCTCCCGTCCCGAAAAAGGATTCGATGGGGATGGATTACATTCCCGTCTACGAAGGCGAGGATGCCGCCTCAACAATCCAGATTTCACCGGGCAAGCTGCAGCGCACCGGTGTGCGCTCCGAGCCCGCCGCTCTGCGCACCGTGACGCGGCCCATCCGCGCGCCCGGAACGATCAAGCTCGATGAGCGGCGCGTGGCTGTGATTTCCTTGCGGGCCCAGGCATTCATCGAAACCGTCGAGAACGTCACGACAGGCGATCATGTCACTAAGGGACAACCCTTGTTCAAGCTTTATTCGCCGGACATTGCATCGGCGAGCGCCCAGTATCTGTCCACTGTCGGGGACAATGCGCGCGTGGCCAATCTGGGGGGACGCAAACAACTGATCGACGGCGCGCGGCGGCGGCTCGAAAATCTGGCGGTGCCCGCCGACGTAATCGCCGACCTCGATCGTACCAAAACGGTCCCGCTGACCATCACCTGGACGGCCCCGCGCGACGGCGTGATTCTGGAGCGAATGGCCGTCGAGGGCATGCGGGCGATGCCGGGCGAAGTGTTGTTTCGGCTGGCCGACACCTCCGTGATCTGGGTGACCGCCGACGTCGCCGAACGGGATATCGACGCAGTGAAGGTCGGCTCGGCAGCAACCATCAAGGTCCGCAGCCTGCCGGGGCGTGAATTCAAGGGATCCGTCGCCTTGATCTATCCCCAGGTCAACACCGAGACGCGCACCACCAAGGTACGTATCGAACTACCCAATCCGGACGACGTGCTTATTCCCGACATGTTTGCCGACGTTGAAATCGCGTTCGGTGCGAAAAAGCCCGTGATCGCGGTACCCAACGGCGCGGTGATTGATACCGGAGCGCGGCAGATCGTTTTCATCGACAAGGGCGAAGGCCGTTTCGAGCCGCGTGAAGTCAAGGTCGGCACGCGCGGCGAGGATTACAGCGAAATCCGCGAGGGCGTCGGCGAAAGCGACCGCGTCGTCGTCGCCGCCAACTTCCTGATCGATGCCGAAAGCAACCTGAAATCCGCGTTGCGGGCGTTTACGGACGCAGAGAAGGCCAAATGATCGCCCGCCTGATCGCATGGTCGGCGCGGAATCTGATGTTGGTCCTGATCGGGACGGTGTTCGCGGTCACGGCGGGCATCTATGCATTGCGCACCCTGCCGCTCGACGCCATCCCCGATCTCTCCGACGTGCAGGTCATCGTCTACACCGAATATCCCGGGCAGGCGCCCCAGGTCGTCGAGGATCAGGTGACCTATCCGTTGACCACGGCGATGCTGACGGTTCCGAAATCGAAGGTCGTGCGCGGCTTCTCGTTCTTCGGCGTGTCCTTCGTCTACGTCATCTTCGAAGACGGCACGGATCCCTACTGGGCGCGAAGCCGCGTGCTGGAATATCTCAACACCGCCGCGCGACGATTGCCCACGGGGGTCACGCCAAGCCTTGGGCCCGATGCCACTGGTGTCGGGTGGGTCTATCAGTACGCCGTCGTGGCCAAGGACATGACCCTTGCCGAACTCCGGTCGGTGCAGGACTGGATTGTGCGGTACGGCATTTCCAAAGCCGGAGGCGTCGCGGAAGTGGCTAGCGTCGGCGGCTTCGTCAAGCAGTACAACATCGTCGTCGACCCGCAAAAACTGCGCGCCCAAGGCATCTCACTGGGCAAGCTCCGCAGTGCCGTGCGGGCGAGCAACACGGACGTCGGTGGACGCACCGTGGAGCTGTCCGAGTTTGAATTCATCGTCCGCGGCCGCGGCTATCTCAGGAGCATCGAGGACATCGAGAACATCGTTCTGAAGACCGACGCGGGAGCTCCGCTTCGATTGCGGGACGTTGCTCGCGTCGAACTCGGTCCGGACGAGCGGCGAGGAATTACCGAACTCAACGGCGACGGCGAGGTCGTCAGCGGCATCGCGCTGCAGCGTTTCGGCGCCAACGCCCTCACCGTCATCGACAACGTCAAGGCGCGTCTTACGGAGATCGCCTCAAGCCTGCCCAAGGGCGTCGAGATCATCTCGGTCTACGATCGTTCCGAACTGATCAAGGCGGCCATCGAAACGCTCAAGGGCACCCTGCTCGAAGAAAGCATCATCGTTGCCTTGGTTTGCTTTGTCTTCCTGCTTCACCTGCGCAGTGCGCTCGTCGCCATTCTGATGCTCCCCGTAGGAATCCTAATGGCCTTCGCCGCCATGAAATTCATGGGGCTCGGCGCCAACATCATGAGCCTTGGCGGCATCGCCATCGCGGTCGGTGCCATGATCGACGCGGCGATCGTCATGATCGAAAATGCGCACAAGCACCTGGAGCGCGCGAAGCCCGGAACGCCGCGGACGCAGATTTTGATCAATGCGGCGAGCGAGGTCGGACCGTCGCTGTTCTTCAGTTTGTTGGTAATCACCGTCTCGTTCCTGCCGATCTTTACCCTGGAGGCGCAGGAAGGACGCATGTTCGGGCCGCTCGCCTACACCAAGACCTTTTCGATGGCCGCGGCCGCCCTGCTCTCGATCACGCTGGTGCCTGCCCTGATGGTCATCTTCGTCCGCGGGCGCATCATCTCGGAACACAAGAATCCCGTGAACCGATTCCTGATCTGGGTGTATCGACCGGTGATCCGGTGGGTTCTCAACGCCAAGACATTGACGATCATGCTTGCACTGATTGCACTTGCGATCACGATCTGGCCTGCCCGCCAACTCGGCAGCGAGTTCATGCCGAGCCTCAATGAAGGCACTTTGATGTACATGCCGACGACGCTGCCCGGGCTGTCCATCACCAAGGCTGCGGAGCTGTTGCAGACTCAGGATCGCATCATCAAGTCATTCCCCGAAGTAGCATCGGTCTATGGCAAGGCGGGCCGCGCCTCGACCGCCACCGATCCGGCGCCGACCGAAATGTTCGAGACCATCATCAATTTGAAGCCGAAGTCGGAATGGCGGCCCGGCGTGACGATTGACAGTCTCAAGGCCGAGATGGACAAAGCACTGCAGTTTCCCGGCGTTTCGAATGCCTGGACGATGCCGATCCGCGCTCGCATCGACATGCTGTCGACCGGAATACGTACCCCCGTCGGGATCAAGATTTTCGGCAAGGACCTTGGGGAAATGGAGAAGATCGCCCGCGAAGTCGAACGGGTGGTTAGATCGGTGCCCGGCACCTCAAGTGCCTACGCGGAGCGCGTGATTGGCGGATACTATTTGGAGATCATCCCCGATCGTTTGGCGTTGGGCCGCTACGGACTCACGATCAGCGATATCCAGGACGTGATCTCCATGGCACTCGGCGGTGAAACCGTAACCACGACGGTCGAGGGCCGGGAACGCTATTCCGTCAACATCCGGTATCCCCGCGCGTTGCGTTCCAACCCGCAAACGATCAGCACCGACGTCCAGGTGCCGCTGGCGTCCGGCGGGAGCGTGCCGCTCGGCCAGGTCGCCAGCGTGAAATTGACCCGCGGCCCCACGTCGATCCGCACCGAGAACGGTCAACTCGCAGTCTACATCTTCGTCGATATCACCGGTCGCGATCTGGGCGGGTACGTCGCAGAAGCACAGCAGGCGGTCGCGGAGAAAGTCAAGTTTCCGCCGGGCTATTACGTCTCCTGGAGCGGACAGTTCGAGTACCTGCAGCGCGCCGAAGCGCGGCTCAAGATCGTCGTTCCGGTCACCTTGCTGATCATCTTCCTGCTGCTCTATCTGAATTTCCGGGCACTGGCCGAAACCCTGATCGTGATGCTGTCACTGCCGTTTTCGCTGGTCGGCGGCATCTGGCTGATGTGGTGGCTCGGATTCAACATGTCGGTCGCCGTCGCCGTCGGCTTCATCGCGCTGGCCGGCGTCGCGGCCGAGACCGGCGTCGTCATGCTGATCTACCTCGAACAGGCCATGGCCGAATTGAAGGCGGAACGCTCGGCCACTGGAGAGCCATTCACGCGAGCCGATCTTTACAATGCGATCATGCTCGGCGCGGTGGACCGGGTGCGACCCAAGATGATGACCGTCGTCGCGATCATGGCGGGCTTGGTGCCGATTCTCTGGAGTACGGGGACCGGCTCAGAGGTCATGCAGCGAATTGCCGTGCCGATGATCGGCGGCATGGTTTCGTCGACGGTACTGACGCTCGTTGTCATTCCAGCGATCTTCGCGGTGGTAAAAGGAATTGGATTGCCCGCCTCGCCGTGGGACGGCGAAGAGAAAGACGGCAAGCATCGGAATTTGACGCCGACGTTCGACCTGCATCGTGCGGAGAACGTGCAGTGACGCCGAGCGGCCACACAAGGATCGCGAGCCGGAAACGGCGGCTGTGGCGCGAGGGCGATTTAGCCCCTCCCGTTCAATCGTTCATCACCCAGCAATCCACGCCCGCCGTGGTGTTGCCAACCATCATGCCAAACAGGAGAATATCTATGCACTTTGTCGATAACTATCGCCGGGCCCAGCGTGCCGGAGTTCTTGCTGCCACGCTGCTCGGCGCGGCATTGACGCTGCAGGCGGGCACCGCGCTCGCTCAGGGAGACGCGGGCATGTCCGATATGAAGGACATGAAGAAGGTGCCGCCAATGAGCGACAAGAAGGCCGCGAAGACGGCGACCGCCTCCGGTACTGTCACGGCGCTGAACGCGGCGGATCACAAGATCACCTTCGATCACGGTCCAATTCCGGCCATCAACTGGCCCGCCATGAAGATGGAGTTCGCCGTTGCGCCGTCCGTCGATCTCGCCAAGGTGAAGACTGGCGATAAGGTCAATTTCACCCTGAGCAGCTCCGGCGGCACCTATACCGTCCAGTCGATCACGCCGGCGCCTTGACGCACGCGGCGGACGGAATCAGATCATACACGGCCCTGGCCGCAAAAGAGGAGACGTAATCGAGAAACCGCGGCCATGGCTGCGGTTGTCGAAAACCTGCTTCGATCAGAGGCAGTAAATTGTGACAATCGCACGAAGCCAGGAACGACGCTGGGCTGGAAAGCCCAAAGTGAATATTTGACAAATGACTGCCTGGACAGGCGTGCCTCCAATTCAACTTTTCAGAAACGCCCGTCGGTTAAGGTTTCAAGGGGCTCGGTCGTCGCCTTTCCGATGAGTAAAGTCGGCGACCAGCTTCCGATTCGGTCTCTTAGCCTCGCTCGGGTTCCCCGTAGAGTCATACCGTTGGCGCACTCCTTGCTGATGATTGAAACTGCAGTTCATGTCGTAACAATCCGGCACATCACGCCGTTCTTCAAATAGGTGGGAAGATGGCACTAACCCGAGTCGGAGACATTCTTGATCCGAAACAGAACAACTTTACCCTATTACGTCTACTGGCCGCCTCGGCCGTGGTCATTTCTCATGCCGTCTTCTTACACTCTGGTCACAAGGCCGATGAAATCCTTTCCAGCATCACCTACTTCAATCTCGGTGATCACGCAGTCAATGTGTTTTTCGTTCTGTCCGGCTTAACGGTTGCCGGAAGTCTCGCTAAATCGCCCTCTACCACTGAGTTTATGGTGGCGCGCGGCCTCAGAATATTTCCTGCACTCGGGGCCTGCGCACTGCTCCTGGTCCTCGTAGGAGCGATCGTTACGACTTGCACACCGACGCAATTCCTTTCGGACACCCGTGTTTGGCGATACGGCGTGAGTACCCTGCTTCTGAATTCCGCGGCCACCGGATTGCCCGGCGTGTTCGGCGGAAACCCTCATCCTTCCGTGATGAATGCGTCAATCTGGACACTGAAGTATGAGGCCGCATGCTATTTGTTGCTCGCATTTATCGCGTGGTTTGGGTTTGTAACCAAACGTCGGTTTACTTGGCTGTTCGGCATCTCGTGGACCATTGCGGGAGGAATTCTGTTCGTTCGTTCTGGACACGACACAACCCCACTCGATCAAGCGGCGCGCTTTTGGTTGTGTTTTTCTCTAGGCGTCGGATTTTATGTTTTCCGGAACCAGATCGTTTTGTCCGCCTTCGCCGTGGCCGCAGTATCCGTTTTGTTTTGGTTCACGATTGGATCTCCTCTCGAGCGCATCGTTTCGCTTTTTGCGACAGGGTACGCAATTGTCTGGCTTGGCAAGCTGCCCACCGGTCATCTGCGCAGTCTCACCAATCGCATTGATCTTTCCTATGGCATTTACATATTCGGCTGGCCAATCACACAAACATTGATGTTAGTGCAACCAAGCATCAGCGTTTGGTCGCTAACACTGCTTTCGCTTGTGTTGGCCATGGCTGTCGCACTTCCATCGTGGCTGTTAATTGAGCGGCCTGCCATGCGCGCGCGCAAACCCATCTCGATCTCGATTGAAGCGCGCATTGAACGTCTGCGTCAGCGATTGAAATCAAAACCCATGCATGAGATGGCACAACATACAAGGTCGGTGCAGCCAATTACCGACAAGTAGGTCAGCTGGGTTTTGACTGCTCGCACCACTTCACCCGACGGAACGCACGCTTTCGAATTCCATGTAGGCGCGCCGACCATTCGGCCCGAACAAAATGATAGCATACTTTTCGGGTGTGCCGCCCTCCAAGCCGGGGCGACCCACTGGCATTCCCGGGAGCGCTATGCTTGTCGCAACGGGGCGCCCTTTCGATAGGCGCAGAATGGCCGGCGCCGGAACATGACCCTCGATGACGTACCCGCCCGCCTCGGCCGTATGGCATGCGGCGAGATCGGTCGGGACGCCCAAGCGCTGTCGGATGCCCTGAAGGTTTCTGTCTTCTTGAACCGCGACGCTGAACCCCGCAGATTCCAGATGCCGCACCCAGCCTGAGTAGCAACCGCAACTCGGATCCTTGTGAACACGAATAGTGGTGCTCTGTGCAGCCTCGGAAACCGTCGGAGCAATCAATGCCACACCGCCGGCTGCATCGTGCCGAGGATGCTGACCGAACCAGGAGAACTATCCATCCCAAGACCTGCTCCCCGAGCACATTGGTTGCGCAGCCTTGCGGACGACCTCGCCAATCCCGCATCCGTTGTTCGAAGCCCGTTCGACGGAGCGAGCCAGAATCGGTTCGCGCCGCGAGCGCGAGCATTCCACCAAACAGGGCAAGCTTCTCGAGAAGGATTTGGCCGTACGGCGTGTTCAGCAATCTAGACAGCGATCCGATTAGGAACCAGCCGTTGACGAGGCCCGCCCGATCAACGCAGCGACCGCAAGATATCCCATGCCGGAGAACCGCATCAGAATTCGATGTCCTTCGGTCCGACGTTCAGGTCCATTCCGAGATAGCGATGCAGGATCAACGCCAGCGGAATGAGGTCGCCGAGCCAAGCTCCGGCGGCAAGAAGAGGTACGGCATCGGCAACAATATGCATGACGCCAGCCCAGTCTTCCTCAATCTGGGCGTGAACCGTCCCGGCGAGCGATGCCAAAAGGACGGCGGCCAGGAGCGGGGTCATCCAATTCTGGTGATGCGCCGCCACCTTTGAACGGAGACCCCAGACCGCCACACCAACGGTGAGGGCCGCAAGGAGCATGCGCAGCGTCCAAACGGTACCGAAACCGGTACGTGGACGACCGCCCACACCGTCTCCGCATCGATCAGATAGGTCATGCTGCCGCTCATGTTCGCGGCCACTGTCCGTCGTCAGGTTTTTTGAGACCTCTGGCTGCGTGAGCTAACGGAGGCTCCGGCCCATTAGGGTTGTCATTTTAGCCGCTTCTCGATGAAGCAAGCGGCGCTGTTTGATGGTTTCGCGTTTGATCCTTTCCCTTTCCAGCATGATGATGTCGCCCGCGCCCGAAGTAGATGTCGGCGGGTGTGAGATTGCTGAGGCTCTCGTGGTAGCGGCGGTGGTCGTAATGATCGACGAACGCCGCGACCTGCCGTTGGATATCACCCGGCAGAAAGTAGTTTTCCAGCAGGATGCGGTTCTTCAGCGTCTGGTGCCATCGTTCGATCTTGCCCTGAGTCTGGGGGTGGCAGGGCGCTCCGCGGGTGTGGTCCATGCCTTTGTCGGATAGCCAGGCGGCCAGGTCGGAAGACACGTAGGACGGCCATTGTCGGACAGCAGCCGTGGCCGCTGCACCACCTTGGCGCTGTCACAGCCGGAGGCCCGCAGCGCCAGGGTCAGTGTGTCGGTGACGTCTTCAGCCTTCATCGTGGTGCAGAGTTTCCAGGCGATGATCCTTGCGCAGCATCTTCACCTCGTCGCTGGTGGCGGCGCGCGCCGTGTCGCCGGCGAGCCGCTTCTTGCCAGCTTCGAGGAATTCCTTCGACCAGTTGTATACAGGCTCTCGGCGATCCCTTCGCGGCAGCACAGCGCTGCAATCGACTCCTCGCCGCGCAAGCCCTCGAGCACGATGCCGATCTTCTCTTCCGCTGAATACTGCTTGCGGGTCGCTCGGCGGATGTCCTTGATAATCTGTTCGGCTGGTGCTTTCCCGGTTCCGGATTTCTGTCTCATCTTCGTTCCTTTGAAAGGCTACGATGATGTTCGGTGCGCTCTCTGCGGCGAGGGCGGCTGAAACAGAACGCAAACTGGATGGTCCGCTAGTCAGCGGAGGTCAATCTGAAGGCCGCGCGCAGCGCAACGTATGGGGCTTTGTTGTCCGAAAGGCCACTGCGGCGGATTACAGTGAGCTTGCCGATTTGGCGAATCTCGCGGGCGGAGACACGCTTTCGTTCATTGCGAAGGGCATCGATCCGACCTCGGACGCTCGCTTAATTTATCGCGACATGATCGCAAGCCCCACAGGACTCTTTTCGTACCAGAACTGCTTTGTCGCTGAGTTGGATGGCAGGATCGTCGGCCTTGCAAACGGGTTTCCGGCGAAAGCCATTGAGAATGATAGGATGGGAATAAAATTGACGGCGCGCGAGGAACACCTTGAGGCACGAACCCGTTTGAACGACCCTCACAGCTATTTGCTTAACAACATCGCCGTGGATCCCGCACATCATAGGAGAGGCGTCGGCACTCGACTTCTCGAAGCCGTTGTTGAGGAGGCACGGCAGCAGTATTTTTCTTCGATAACACTTCATGTCTGGGCGGACAACGCCGATGCGATCGCGTTCTATCAGGAACGTGGCTTCCGGATCGATGGTAGCGCAATGATACAGTGGCATCCCGAACTTCCTCACGTCGGAGGAAGCCTCGTTTTCAGATTGAACCTGCGATGATTATTGAGACAGCATTACATCGATACGGGCGGACGGGCCATGGCAGGGCTCATCGCAGTCCTTCCGGCCTGTCGCGACTACTCGCGTGCCCATCTCTGGCCAACGAGCACTAGCGAGAATGATCAGGCGGCCGTCGCGCATCCTTTGAGGACTCGGGTTCGGCGCCGTGCTGATGTAACTCGTTAACGTGCTGATGTTCGTGGCCGGCGCCATCTTGATCCATGGATTCCATCTCTTCGTCCGGTGGTGCCTTGGCCACAATGTCCTTGTACTCCTGCGGCGACATATCCGGCAATTTCTGAACGAAGGCAACAATGCTCCAGATCGTTTCATCATCATGCCCCAACCCCCATGCCGGCATTCCGCTCATCTTCAAGCCGTGCTTCGTCACCCAAAAGGTCCTCTGCGGATCAATCTTAACCCGCGAGAGATTTGGCGGCTGCGGATAAAGACCGGACCGGATCTCTGAATCCTTTCTGCCAGGTGCAAGATGGCAGCCCACACACATCGCGGCATACTGTCCCGCTCCCTTCAGAATTAGCCGATCGCCGGTCAGGTCTGGCACCTTGATTTCGCGTGCACGAACCATAATGGCCCTGTCGCGGGCAACTTCCAGGATTTTGCTGGTCAAATTCCAATGCGGAACGTCCGCGCCAATGTTGTAAGTTCCAGAGAAGATGAATGCACCGGCTCCGAGAAGCAGTATCATGCCGAGAAGGACAGCCCCGAGTATAATTCGATTCATTTATGGATCTCCATACGCCCTGCTTTGCACCTCAGTTATGATTGAGCTCGAGAACACCTTGTCGGCGCTTGTCAGTCGGAGAGCTTTTCAATGTTTGCTTCACATGGCTGTGCCAAGTCCATTGTCAGAAATGGGCCATGAAAATTCTCGCGTAGGCAGATTTTCCGGGTCAACTGACCACGACTAATCCGGGTCACGATTGTCACCAGCACTATTCCGCCGACGCTGGCGTCGATCTGCATCCTCGATCAACTCAACCAACAAAGTGAACGATAAACGAAGAGAAAACATCATACTGAACACCTCAAGCAAAAGGCGGCAGCACAGCGTTCTGGCTTAAAACTTCACAACCTTTGCCCACCGCCGTAACGACAAGGCTGATCCGCTCTCACGAGGCCCTCGTTAAGGATGGCACGAAGAATGTCGAATCTGCTACATTCCTCGTATCGTTTCATTCTTTCATTTCCATTCCTTTCATGCCTTCCATATCGTGGGGCATTGCCTTGGGCTTTGACGACGAAGGAATCGGATCGCCCGTCGCATCGACCTCGTAAGCAACCGTGCCTTCGGGGTTCTTGTATGGCCCTGGATCGCGATAGTCATCGCGCGCCATCCCTTTGCGGATCTTCATCACCGTGAACATACCGCCCATCTCGATGGGGCCGAATTGGCCGGATCCCGTCATCATCATCAGTGTGTTATCAGGCATCGGCATTTCCATTGCACCCATCGCCATTCCGGTCGAACCCATCACCATTGCATCCGGAGCGAGTTTGCCGACCGCCTTCGCCAAATCCTTCTTGGATACTCCGATCAAATTTTGGACCTCGTGACCCATCGAGTTCATAGCATGATGCGTCTTGTGACAATGGAATGCCCAGTCACCCGGATTGTCGGCGATGAGGTCGAAGGCGCGAATGGCCCCGACCGGGACATCAATCGTCGTTTCGGGCCACTGCGCGCTCTCCGGCACCCAGCCGCCATCAGTGCAACTCACCGCGAAGTGGTGGCCGTGCAGATGAATCGGATGATTGGTCATGGTGAGATTGCCCATGCGAACGCGCACCTTGTCGCCAAGCCGCACCGGCAGTGAATCTATACCCGGAAACACGCGACTATTCCAAGTCCACATATTGAAGTCGGTCATCTCGCTGACCTGAGGAAGGTAAGTGCCGGGGTCGATCAGGTACGAACTCATGACGAAGACGAAGTCGCGATCGACCGGGCGGAAGGACGAGTCGCGCGGGTGCACCACGAACATTCCCATCATGCCCATCGCCATCTGCACCATCTCGTCTGAGTGCGGATGGTACATAAACGTTCCGCTCGTCTTCAATTCAAACTCGTATACGAAGGTTTTCCCCGGAGGAATATGAGGCTGAGTCACTCCCCCCACTCCGTCCATACCATTCGGTACCAGCATCCCATGCCAATGAACCGTGGTGTGTTCGGGCAGCTTGTTGGTGACGAAGATGCGAACCTTGTCGCCTTCCACAGCCTCAATTGTCGGACCCGGGGCCTGGCCGTTGTAACCCCATAAATTTGCCCTCATGCCTTCGGCGAATTCGCGAACCACCGGTTCGGCGACAAGGTGAAACTCCTTCCAGTCGCCGTTCGTCTGCCATGGCAAGGTCCAGCCGTTGAGCGTCACGACAGGCCGATAGTCCGGTCCGCTGGTCGGGTGCAACGGCGGCTGCATCGTCATCTTATCCATGAGCGGTGCTTCCGGAATGCTGGCCGCCTGCACGCGGCCGCTGACGGCACTCGCGCTGACCAGCGCCGCCGTTCCGAGAAATCCTCTTCGCGATAGCATGTCTCTCTCCTTCACTGGCCACCGCCACCGCCCGCCTGGGCGGTCGTGGTCAGACGGGTTTCATTTTGGGCGTCTGCGGTGCCGCCACCGTTGACGGCCGATTGCAGGTCCGATTGCGCCAGCCAAAAGGCGCGCTTGGCCGCGATTGATGCGCGCAGAGCGGCGATCCGCTGCCGTGTCTCGATCAACAGAGCGAAGACGCCCGCCTGCATGCTGGAGAACCGCAGCTGCATTTCCTCGATGATGATCTTGCGCAGCGGCAAGACTTCACGCTGGTATTGGGTGGCGATGTCATAAGTGGAGCGATAGACGCGGTAGGCGTTTCTTGCCTCCGAACGGACGTTAACTGCCTTCTCGGTCAGGCGATTGAACGCCTGATCGTAGATTTCGGTCGCTTGCCGCACCCGGACCTCGCCGCCGCCGAAGATCGGAATCTGAAATTGGATGTCGAAACCGCGTTCCCGAAATGGCGCGCCTTCCGGATCGCGCGTTTTGCGGTCAATACCGGCCACGTCGAGCAGCGTGACGAAACGGCTTGCTTCCGTGAGGTCGAGTGCTTTCGCCAACGCATCCAGTTCGATGCGAGCGATCTGAAGATCGATCCGATGCGTTACCGCATCCACTTCGATCGACGGCAACGCAGAGGGACGCCGCGGCAGCGCAGGGAGCGTTTTCGGAAGGCGGAACGTGAGGTCGCCATCCCAAAGACCCAACAACCGAGCGAGACGTTCACGCGAGCTCATCGCCTCCTGCCGCGCCGAGGCCAGATCGGCTGTCGTCTCCGCGTAGAAGACTTGCTCACGAGCCTGATCGAGCTTGTTGAGCGAACCGGTTTCACCCAGCTTCGCAGCCAATTTCGCGGTCGCTTGCGCCATGGACTTGGTGTCTGTCAGAAGCCCGACCATTTCGTTGGCGCCGACAGCGCGGTAGTAGGATCGCCGCACATCGGACGCGAGTCTCAAGGTCTCCAATGCCGCCCGCAATTGCGCCTGACGGAATCGTCTCCGCGCGATCTCGGAGCGGAAGGGCAACGTCGCCAGCGCCAGAATGTCCCCGACGACCTGACGCTCGATTTCGACCGCGCCGCCACCCCCGATTCTAGAAATAGAAAAAACCGGATTGGGCGGAAGGCTTTCCTGGACGAGGTCTGTTTCCGCCAACGCCAATTCGTTGTAAGCGGCCTGCAAGCCACGATTGTTGAGCAGCCCGACCTGGACGGCGGTGTCAACGTTGAGAGCGCGGCGCAGTAGCCGCTTGACGGTATCGTCCGCATGCTGGGCTTCTTCCACGGAGCGGATCGCGACCACGTCCTTCTTAATCGTATGACCGGCGATATTGGACACGACGCCCATTCCTCGATCCGGCGAAAACGTCGCACAACCGGAAAGAAGAATGGAAACGGTGAGCGCCAAAGCCGACCGATGGTGTCGGAAGCGGCTCTGACGCGACGACACGCCACTGATGATTTTCACGACGTGCTCCTAATGCTCATGCCCCGATTTGGGTGGCCGCGCGACGCTCTGGTTCTGTTCCTTCCAGCCGGAGGGTGTCGTCGGACGAAGGCTGTCGTACGGGGCGATGGTCGACCGGTAGCTGACACCCGCGACCTTTGCCCCCGGATCAGCGGGGTCCGCGCTGACGAGCGGCGCCAGCGGTACCGTGCAGCCACCGAGGGTCATGGCCGTCAAAGCCATACCTGCGAATGTGCTAAACCTTCTTCCGAATATCCCGCGCACCACCGAACCGACGGTGGCGACACTCGTCCCAATTTGCGCCGACATAAAAATTCCCTAAATTGACGATGGACCACAGGCTCACGTGCCTCGCACGGCACGCACCGCGTCATGCTGTTGTCAGGTCAGGAATTTGGGGGACGATAAAGCCGCGGAGGCGCGTTATCTGCCAGTTTCCGATGGATGTCAGATACGCGGATGGCGTGCAGCACCGATGGCTTTGCCACCGTGACGAGGGTTGCAGGAAGCGCAGTGACGCACATGAGGCCACAGCATTTTCCATCCGCCGAATGCGGCGCTTTTACCGGACCAGCGTCACTCTTGAGCGCAAGCGGCTTCGCATCATGATCCGCCGATGAATCAGCGTGGACCTGGACGCCGGAATGATGATGAGCATGTCCGTCCTTTTGGACGTGCATGACGCCTTCATGATGGACGTGGACCATGCCTGGGACGTGATTCTCGTCGTTCAGGCAATAAGGCGTAGCCTGACTGCCGGGCAATGCAAAGGAAAGCGTCGGCGCCAGCACGCAGAACAGATAAGCCAGGGCGACGAACCACCCTGTTCTCCGCCATTGCGTCCTGGTAAGTCCGACCAACATTAATGCGTCACCGCTTTCGATCTGTCGCCCGAACTCCGAATCATAGTCGCGAATCTTCGTGTCGCCAAGACCGAACCGGAGCGTTCATCGTTCCGCTCGTCCGACCACCGCCATCAATTCCGCGATCTTGCGACGCTGATCCGCCTTGTCGCCACTCGCGATCGCCTGCTCGACGCAGTGGGCGACATGGTCCTTCAACACCTCCTCCTCGACGCGGCGCAATGCGGCACGAACAGCGGAGATCTGCGTTACGACATCGATGCAGTAGCGGTCCTCCTCCACCATCTTGGCGAGGCCGCGCACCTGTCCCTCAATTCGGCTCAGGCGCTTCTGGCACGACGCCTTGATGTCTTTTCGCATCTACCCTATATACCCCTACTGGGTATCGGTTTCAAGCCTATGAGGAGACCTAAATGACCGGGACACGAAACGCAAGTTCCATGGGCCAGCCGGTCCGCTCCTCGACGGCAGCTCCGGGACACGAAACCGGATCGGCTTGCTGCGGCGGTCACGGCGGCCATGGCCGCGGCGACCATGGACATCATCAACCTCCCGCGGAAAGCGGCAAGGTTCTGGACCCGGTTTGCGGAATGACCGTCGACCCGGCGACGAGCAAGCACCGGTTTGATCACCAAGGTCGCACCTATCATTTCTGTTCGGCAGGTTGTCGCACCAAGTTCGCGGGGGCCCCGGAAACCTATCTCGACAAGTCCAAGGCCACACCGAAAGAGCCTGTTCCGGAAGGCACCATTTACACATGCCCGATGCATCCGGAGATCCGACAGATCGGTCCCGGCAGTTGCCCCATTTGCGGTATGGCTCTGGAGCCCGAAGTGGTAACACTCGACGCCGCGCCGAACCCCGAACTGGCGGACATGACCCGGCGGTTCTGGATCGGCCTCGTGTTCGCTGTGCCTGCAGTCGTTCTCGAAATGGGCGGGCATCTGCTCGGCGGACACGGCTGGGTCGACCAAACGCTGTCGAACCAGATTCAACTGGTCTCGGCGACACCCGTCGTCATCTGGGCGGGCTGGCCGTTCTTCGTGCGCGGCTGGCAGTCGCTGGTGACCCGCAACCTCAACATGTTCACCCTGATCGCGATGGGGACCGGTGTCGCCTATGTCTACAGCGTCGTCGCCACCGTTGCCCCGGAGGTATTTCCGCCCGCGTTTCGCGGCCATGACGGCGCCGTCGCCGTCTATTTCGAAGCGGCGGCGGTGATCACCGTCCTGGTGCTGCTGGGGCAGGTGCTCGAATTGCGTGCCCGCGAGGCAACGTCGGGCGCGATCAAGGCCCTGCTCAACCTCGCCCCGAAGACGGCGCGCCTCGTTGCGGAGGACGACTCCGACCGCGAAGTCCCGCTCGATGGTCTCAACGTCGGCGACACGTTGCGCGTCCGTCCGGGCGAAAAAGTCCCGGTCGACGGGGTCATTCTGGAGGGGCGTTCATCGATCGATGAATCCCTGGTGACCGGAGAGTCCATGCCCGTCAACAAGGAGACCGGTGCCAAGGTGATCGCCGGGACGCTCAATCAATCCGGAAGCTTCGTGATGCAGGCCGAGAAGGTCGGCCGCGATACGGTGTTGTCGCAAATCGTGCAGATGGTCGCGCAAGCGCAACGGTCGCGGGCACCGATCCAGCGTCTCGCCGATCAGGTCGCGGGCTGGTTCGTGCCTGCGGTGATCGTGGCCGCGTTTGTTGCCTTCGTGGTCTGGGCCATGGTCGGCCCCGAGCCCCGCCTGGCGTTCGGTCTGGTGGCGGCCGTCAGCGTGTTGATCATCGCATGTCCGTGTGCGCTCGGCCTCGCAACCCCGATGTCGATCATGGTCGGCGTCGGACGCGGCGCGCAGGTCGGTGTGCTGATAAAGAACGCCGAAGCGCTCGAACGCATGGAAAAGGTCGACACGCTCGTCGTCGACAAGACGGGCACCTTGACCGAAGGCAAACCCAAAGTCGTCTCCATCGTACCGTCCGCCGGATTCCGGGAGGATGAGTTGCTGCGTTTCGCAGCGAGCGTCGAGCGCGCCAGCGAACATCCGCTGGCCGACGCCATCATTCGCGCGGCCAAAGAGCGCGATCTGGCGCTTGCAAACGTGGAGGAATTCGATTCCCCCACCGGCAAAGGCGTGACGGGTAAGGTTGACGGCAAGAACATACTGCTCGGCAACGTCGGCTACCTGGAGTCGCTCAGCGTCGAAACCCGACCGATGGAAGCGCAGGCCGAAGCGCTCCGCGGCGACGGCGCCACCGTCATCAATATCGCGGTCGACGGAAAGCTCGCCGGACTCTTCGCGATCGCCGATCCCATCAAACCATCGACGCCCGGCGCCTTGGAGGCGCTGGCTGCGGACGGCATTAAGGTCATCATGCTGACCGGAGACAACCGTACCACGGCGAGCGCCGTAGCAAAGAGGCTGGGCATATCCCATGTCGAGGCGGAAGTGCTTCCCGATCAAAAGAGCGCCGTCGTCGTGAAGCTACAGAAGGAAGGACGAATCGTGGCGATGGCTGGCGACGGCGTCAACGATGCCCCTGCCCTTGCGGCGGCCGAAGTCGGGATCGCGATGGGCACCGGCACCGACGTCGCCATGGAAAGTGCGGGCGTAACCCTGCTGAAGGGCGATCTCGGCGGCATCGTCCGCGCGCGCCTCCTGTCGGAAGCGACGATGGCCAACATCCGCCAAAACCTGTTCTTCGCCTTTATCTACAACGCCGCCGGAATACCGATCGCGGCGGGTGTGCTGTATCCGGTATTCGGACTGTTGCTGTCGCCGATCATCGCCGCGGCGGCCATGGCGCTGTCGTCGGTAAGCGTGGTCGGAAACGCACTGCGCCTGCGCGTCGCGAAACTGGAGAACTGAGAGGTTAAGCTCGTCATTTCAGCGGCGCATGGATGTCCCGCCCAACGCGGCAGTCCGGAAGCCAGCGGATCAGGCCGCGCAAGCGCCGCTTGTCTGAACATCTGTCGGCGCGTGGCCTAGGTGTTTAGTCCCAGCATATCATGGCTCGGCTGACGGGTGAACAACTGTGGCTTTTTGGCGCTGATTTAGCTTTGACAGGTGTGGTGACCCCGTAAAGCTGACGCGCGCTTTCTTCCCTGTGCACGAGATCGACAGACCCTTCTTCCGGAGATTCCGAAGATTGCGATGACGACGCTGGTTAAACTGCGGGAACTCGACACGGTCTTGCACGAATGGCATCGCCAGAACGACGCGAGCCCGGTGGTTGGCGGCCTCTCCAGACATCGGAGTGATCACAGTCACGGCGATCCTGGCCCACCGTCAGCAAGCCCAGCCAGTTCCGCTCCGGGCGCCAGTTCGCAGCCTGGCTCGGCCTCGTCCCCAAGCAGAACTCGAGCAGTGACCGGCAACGTCTCGGCGGCATCTCGAAGCAGCGAGATCGTTATCTTCGCCGCTCCTTGTCGTCGGCACCACGGCAGTGATCCGCCACAATCGAGGAAGGATGCCAAGAACCTAGTGGCTGCAATCGTTGCTGGATAAGAGGCCGTTGCGGCTGGTCTCGGTCGCTTTCGCCAACAGACCGTCCGGATCGCTTAGGCTCTTTTCGGGAGCAGTTCAGCCCTTACCGGATCGGCGCCGGCTGACGGGCACCGGCCGCAAGGCGATAAATATCCAGGAATGGTGACGGCAGAACGTGATGCGAGATTGATCGACCCAGAATGAGAGCGCGAATGCGTATACGCCAGGGATCTTGTTTGCGAATTTCCGTTAGGGCCAACGGAACAACCCTCCGCACAAAAAGACATATAAAGCGACCGATCAGAACTCACCAACCATCGTCGGTCCGCGATAGTTCGCACCTCAATCGCGCACGAGGGCGACGTCGATGTTGACCTCGCTTATGTGGTTCTCAATCACCGCTACCTTCAAGGCCGTTCAGCACATGTTATAGCAAAGTTGTCTTCCCAACTCCCAAGGAACGTCAATTAGCAACATAGACGGCGCGAGGTAAAAGCGCGCCGATGTTGCGCGAATCTCACACTTTCCGGAATTGTCAGGGCGCGGAAGGAGGAAGCCCGGTGTCTCATTGACACTCCCGCCGCGGTCCTCGATATGTTATAATATAACATAGGATGGCGGATACCCGTGCCGTCCCAGGAGGACAGGGCGTCATCGTCGTGAACTGGCTTCGAAAGCACCTCAAACACGGCTCTCGGCTGGCGCTGTTTGCGATCGCGATCCAGCTTGCGCTGTCGTGGGGGCATTTTCACACGGCAGCCGCACCGGCCGGTCAAATCGGGCTGACCGGCGCCAGTCGCGCGACCGCCACGCCCATTGCCGCACAAGAAGCGCACCCCGAAGCCGCGCAGCCGCAGCAGCCTGCTGGCCCCGCTAACGACCAGCACACTGCCAATGTCTGCGCGGTCTGCGCCGTCCTCTCCCTGGCAAAGAATTTCCTGTTCATCACGCCGCCCGTGCTGGAGTTGCCGGGGGCTGTCGAACTTCTGTACCTGGTCACCAGCGCTGAATTCGCACATCTCAGCTTTTCCCATCTCGCGTTCCAGTCTCGCGCACCACCCGCCTTCTGACAGTCGATCAAAATTAAACCGTTCCCAAGGTTGACGCGTCAGGCGCGGTTTCCTGAGGGAAGATCGGAATCGATCCGTCGCTCATGGCGGACAGGATCGGACAATGACATTCAAGAATAAACGTGCGTTCCGCATCGGTGGGGCTAGTTGGCTGTTGCTATGCGCGGCGGGCAACGGCGCCCTGGCGCAGGGCGCGGCGTCGCCAACTGCGTCGACACACCTGCCGGAAATCACCGTGACGGCGCCGAGCCCGATCGTGCGGCGCAAACCCGTGCCTGCACGAACGCCGACGCGCGTCGCCCGCGCAGCGCCCGGCCAGAATCGCGAGCACACGCCAGAACCGCAACCAGCGCCCCTCGCCGCAGCGCCCCAGCAGGGCGTGCTGCCCGTCGTGACCGACCAGTTCGCAACCGTCACCGTCGTGACTAACGAGGAAATCCGCCGTACCGGCGGCGCGACGCTCGGCGATCTGCTGTTCTCCAAACCCGGCATCACCGGCTCCAGCTTCGCGCCGGGCGCCGCCAGCCGGCCGATCATCCGCGGCCTCGACGTCAATCGCGTCGGCATCATCGAGAACGGCGTTGGTGCCGGCGGCGTCTCCGACCTCGGTGAGGATCACTTCGTACCCATCGATCCCCTGACAACAAATCAGGTCGAAGTCGTGCGCGGTCCGGCAGCATTGCGCTACGGCTCGACCTCAATCGGCGGTGTCGTCAGCGCGACCAATAATCGAATTCCCGACGCCCTGCCGGCCTGCGCTGCGGCGCCATTCCAAAGCTATGGTCTGCCCGTCAAGGCGCCGCTGGCGAATGTGCAGTCGTCGTCTTGCGTCAACGCCGAGACGCGCACGGCGGTCAGTTCGGTCGATCGCGGCCTTGAGGGCGGCATCCTGCTCGATGGCGGCGGCGGCAATTTTGCCATTCATGCCGATGCCCATGGCCGCAAGGCTGGCGATTACAGCATCCCCGGCTATCCATACCTGGTCGATCGGACGCGGCCTGTGGACGGCTACCAGCCAAACTCTGCGGCGCAAGCGACCGGCGCCTCGATCGGCGGCTCCTATATTTTCCACGGCGGCTTCATCGGCGCTGCCGTCACGCAGAACGATTCGCTCTATCGGATTCCGGGTATCGAGGGCTCGGATCACCAGATCCGCATGGACGCGCGACAGACCAAGTTCACGGCCAAGGGCGAATACCGGCCGGATGCGGCGGCGATCGACGCGATCAGGTTCTGGGCAGGCGCCACCAACTACAAGCACAACGAAATCGGGCTTACGGATCCCGCCGACTTCTCATCCACCGGCGTGCTGCAGACCTTTACGAACAGGGAGCAGGAAGGGCGCTTCGAGGTGCAAATGGCGCCGTTCAATGCACGCTTTGCCGCTGTTACGACCGCCTTCGGCCTGCAGGCCGGGCATCAGGAGTTGACCGCGTCGAACTCGGTCGATCCGACGAGCCCGCTCAACGGATTGTGGGATCCCAACAAGAACAACAGGGTCGCCGGTTACGTGTTCAACGAGCTCAAGTTCACCGAGACGACAAAGGCGCAGATCGCCGGCCGCATCGAGCATGTCAGCCTCAGTGGAACGACGCCGGCGTTCATTCCGGAGCTATTCAACCTCAACCCCAGCCCCGGGGATATCGGCCCGCCAACGGCGCGCCATCTAAGCTTCACGCCGAAGAGCGCGAGCGTAGGCTTGATCCAGAATCTTCCGGGCGATCTGGCTGCCAGCATCACCGCACAGTATGTCGAGCGCGCGCCGAAGCCAGCCGAATTATTTTCGCGCGGCGCGCATGACGCGACCGCCACCTTCGACATCGGCAACCCCAATATCGGTCTGGAAACTGCCAAGACGATCGAGTTGGGATTGCGGCGGGCGACCGGTCCTTTCAGATTCGAAGCGACGGCCTATTACACCAAGTTCAATGGGTTTATTTACCGTCGTCTCACAGGCAACACCTGCGAGGATGTCGCCTGCGTTGGTTCTGCCGATCCGGCCTTTCCACTCGAGCTCAACCAGGCGATCTACTCGCAACGCGACGCCACCTTCCGCGGCGGCGAGTTCCAGAGCCAGTTGGATGTCGGGCCGCTCCATGGCGGCATCTGGGGCATTGAAAATCAGTTCGACGTTGTGCGCGCGACCTTCAGCGACGGCACCAATGTTCCACGGATTCCGCCGGTGCGCGTCGGCGGCGGCCTGTTCTGGCGCGATGCCAACTGGCTGACGCGGATCAATCTGCTGCACGCCTTCGCCCAGAACGATATCGCGCCAATCGGCGAGACGCCGACAGGAGGTTATAACCTGCTGAAGGCGGAGGTCAGCTACAGGACAAGGCTCGATTCTTCCTGGTTCGGGGCCCGCGAGATGATGGTCGGCATCGTGGGAAACAACCTGCTGAACGAGAATATCCGGAACCACGTTTCCTATACCAAGGATGTGGTCCTCATGCCCGGCATCGGGGTACGTGCGTTTGCGAATTTGAAGTTCTAGCCGGACGCGTGGTCCATGGGGTGGCGTTAGACTAGCTGCTGTTATCAGCTAACGGCCCTGCTTGTTTCAAAGACATACGCTTTGGCGAGCATCTTCGCGCACCGGCGCCGTTAGAAACAGGAACGGCGTGATTAGGAGTTCATGGATGCCGGACGCCTGACGCAGAAAAACAAAAAGAACATAGATGTGACGAGTAGCGATCCAATGCCGAACGTTGTCGTCTTGGTCCTAGGCGCCGCAACGTGTCGGGCAGTTTGGCGAGGCCGAAGGATCCAACGAACAGGAACACGCCGCCGGTCAAATGAAGGCAGAGATGATCAAACAAATCCGACCCTTGCGAACAACAACGCCGCCTCGAAATACATTGTGGTGCCGACCATTATTCCTGAGGACAAGAAGGCCGATCGCGTTGATGATCATGATGTCGTGAGCGAGGATGCGGTCACTCACGTCCGGCCCCATGATCAGCCGGTAGACGTTCATCAGGTCGGACAGGAGAGACGCGGTACGTCCCGCAACACGTTCGCCATGATCCGCCCACCGGAGAGGAGCCTGTCGTCATCGAATATCTCAAGAACCTACCTAACGGCGAGCGGTTTTTGAACTTATCGCGGCGATGGGACATCTCGGGCGTTGCTGCGCGAGAAGGCACGCCGTATGTGCATCTTGGCTAGACGCGATCCCCGATCTCTCCGACACACAGGTCATCGTCTACACCGAGTATCCCGGGCAGGCGCCTCAGGTCATAGAGGACCAGGTCACGTACCCGCTGACGACTGCGATGCTGACCGTGCCGAAGTCCAAGGTGGTGCGGGGCTTTTCCTTCTTCGGCGTGTCATTCGTCTACGTGATCTTCGAAGACGGCACCGACATCTATTGGGCGCGCTCGCGCGTTATGGAGTTCCTGAACGGCGCCGCCTCAAGACTTCCGACCGCCGTTACACCGACGATCGGGCCCGACGCGACCGGCGTTGGCTGGGTATACCAGTACGCCGTCATATCCAAGGAATTGAACTTGGCGGATACCCGTACAATCCAGGACTGGAATTTGAAGTTCGCGCTGGCCAAGGCCGAAGGCGTCGCCGAGGTTGCCAGCATCGGGGGCTTCGTTAAGCAGTACAACGTGGTTCTCGATCCTCAGCGGATGCGGGACCGCGGCATCAGCTTGCAAAAGATCCGCGACGCCATCCGCGCCAGCAACGCCGACGTAGGCGGGCGCACGGTGGAGTTGTCTGAGTTCGAGTACGTCATCCGCGGCAAAGGCTACGTCAAAAGCATCAACGATCTTGGCAACATCGTCCTGAAGACCGCCAACGGCACGCCCGTGCTGCTGCGGCACGTCGCCCACGTCGAATTGGGCCCGGACGAGCGACGCGGAATCGCCGAACTGAACGGCGAGGGAGAGGTCGCAAGCGGGATCGTGCTCCAGCGTTTTGGGGTCGATGCCCTCAATGTGATTGAGAATGTGAAGAAGCGGTTCAAGGAAATCGCGAGCAGTCTACCCAAGTCCGTCGAAATCGTGCCCGTCTACGACCGATCCAGCCTTATCTATGCGGCCATCGACACGCTCAAGCACACCCTGCTCGAAGAAAGCATCGTCGTCGGGCTTGTCTGCATCGTCTTCCTACTGCACGTCCGCAGCGCGCTGGTAGCGATCCTGATGCTGCCGGTTGGCGTCCTGATGGCGTTCGGCGCCATGAAGCTGCTTGGGCTCGGGTCCAACATCATGAGCCTAGGCGGCATAGCGATCGCGATCGGCGCAATGGTGGATGCCGCCATCGTCATGATCGAGAACGCGCACAAGCACCTCGAGCGAGCCAAACCAGATCAGTCGCGTGTGCAGATTCTGATCGATGCGGCCTCCGAGGTCGGGCCCGCGCTGTTCTTCAGCCTGCTCATCATCACCGTATCGTTTATGCCGATCTTCGCGCTGGAATCGCAGGAGGGGCGGCTATTCAGCCCGCTGGCGTTCACCAAGACATTCGCCATGGCCGCTGCGGCCCTGCTGTCAGTCACCCTGGTGCCGGCGCTGATGGTGATCTTTGTCCGAGGCAGAATCGTCCCGGAGGACAGGAATTTCATCAACCGTTTCCTGATCTGGATCTACCGGCCCGTGATCAAGGCCGTGCTGCGAATGAAGATCCTGGTGATCTTCGCCGCCGTAGCGGTACTGGCCGTAACGATCTGGCCCGCGCGGCAGCTCGGCACCGAATTCATGCCGACGCTTAACGAGGGCACGCTGCTGTACATGCCGACGACGCTGCCCGGCATCTCTGTCACGAAGGCGGCCGAACTGATGCAGACGCAGGATCGGATCATCAAGGCGTTCCCGGAGGTCGCCTCCGTCTATGGCAAGGCGGGACGGGCTGCGACCGCAACCGACCCTGCGCCGATCGAGATGTTCGAGACCGTGGTCAACCTGAAGCCAAAAGAGCAGTGGCGCCCCGGCGTGACCATCGACAGCCTGGTCGCGGAAATGGACAGGGCGTTGCAATTCCCCGGCGTCTCGAATGCCTGGACGATGCCGATCAAGGCCCGCATCGACATGCTCTCGACCGGCATTCGCACGCCGGTCGGCGTCAAGGTTATGGGCACAGATCTGGTCGAGATAGATCGCCTAGCCAAGCAAATCGAGAGCGCCATCAAAACCGTGCCCGGCACGTCCTCGGCCTACGCGGAGCGTGCGGTCGGCGGGTACTATCTCGAGATCGTGCCAGACCGCGAGGCACTCGCCCGCTACGGGATTCTGGTCCAGGACGTGCAGGACACCATTGCGGCCGCGCTCGGCGGCCAGACGGTCACGACGACCGTTGAGGGCCGGCAACGCTTTACGGTAAACATGCGCTATCCGCGCGATCTCAGGGACAATCCAAAGGCCATCGCCAGCGACATCCTGGTGCCGATGCCGGCGGGCGGTGCCGTCCCGTTGGGCGAAGTCGCCAAGGTCGAGCCGACGCGGGGACCTACGTCCATCCGGAGTGAGAACGGGCAGCTCGCGACCTACATCTACGTCGACATCCGTGATCGGGATTTAGGCAGCTACGTCGCCGACGCTCAGCGCGCCGTCACCGAGGCCATCCAGTTCCCGTCCGGCTACTACGTGGTCTGGAGCGGCCAGTACGAATATTTGCAGAGGGCTGCCGCTCGCTTGAAAATCGTGGTCCCCGTAACGCTCACGATCATCTTCCTGCTGCTGTACCTAAACTTCAGGGCCATGACTGAGACCTTGATCGTCATGCTCTCGCTGCCCTTTGCGCTGGTCGGCGGAATCTGGATGATGTGGTGGCTCGGATTCAACCTGTCCGTAGCCGTCGTGGTCGGGTTCATTGCGCTCGCGGGTGTCGCCGCCGAGACCGGCGTCGTAATGCTGATCTATCTCGACCATACTCTAGCCGAGATGAAGGCTAAATGCAGCGGCGATGGCCGCGTCCTCACCAAGCGAGATCTCCACGAGGCCATCATCGTGGGCGCCGTTGACCGCGTCCGTCCCAAGGTGATGACGGTAGTTGCGATTATGGCGGGTCTTCTGCCCATCATGTGGAGCACCGGCAATGGATCTGAGATCATGCAGCGCATCGCAGTGCCGATGATCGGCGGGATGACCTCATCCACGCTCCTCACCCTCATCGTAATACCGGCGATCTTCGGCCTCGCGAAGGGGCGCGGATTGCCTCGCGACGGCAAGGCCGCCGACGCGCTGCCGAAGGGCACGCCGCAAGACATACCTAAGGCGGCTTGAGCGTGATTTTGAATGAAGACAGATGACCAGACTGTGAGGCTAGGCATCTGGTCCCTGGCCACCGCAACCTAGCTGCAGGGTTTACGACCGGCGGGCTTGCAATGCTGCGGATCGTCGCAGATGCCATGCGGGACAACGGACGTTATCTCAAGTCTCTTGGCTGCAAATTACATCAAGTCACGCTCAGATCGCCCGTAATGGAAGTTTGCCTTCTACCCGATAATAGGATACCCCCCTATATCATGTCTCATACTACGAAGAACAAAACCAAGCTGCTCGCACGTGTGCGCCGCCTCAAAGGGCAGATCGAAGCTATCGAGCGATCCTTGGAGGCCGACGCCTCCTGCGGCCAGGTTCTAAACCTCGCGGCTTCCGTGCGCGGCGCAGTCAGCGGCCTGACGGCCGAGTTGATCGAGGATCATATCCGCGAGCATGTTTCCAACCCCGACAAAGACGACAATGCAGCGCGGGCGCAAGGTGCGGCCGAGTTGATCGAGGTCGTTAGGGCGTATCTAAAATGACCGATCATTCCGCGCGGCTTTCGAGCCCACACGAGCATATTTTCTTGGGCGACAATCACGAGCGCAACGAGCGCAGGACATGGATTGTCATTGCGATCACGGCAACGATGATGGTGGCCGAGATCGCGGCCGGGTCGATATACGGCTCTATGGCCCTTGTGGCTGATGGCTGGCACATGTCCACCCATGCCGCCGCGATGCTTATTGCCGCGCTCGCCTATCTCTATGCCCGCAAGAACGCGAGGAATCCACGCTTCACCTTTGGAACGGGCAAGCTTGGCGAACTGGCCGCCTTTGCCAGTGCCGTTGTGTTGGCTCTTATTGCCCTGCTGATCGGATGGGAAAGCCTGCTGCGCTTCTACAGCCCGGTGGCGATCAATTTCCCGCAGGCGATCAACGTTGCCGTCATTGGCCTAGGGGTGAACCTCCTTTGCGCATGGCTCTTGCGTGATGACCACTTGCATCATGGGCATGGCCATCACCATGGGCATTCGCCCGATCCCGATCACGATCACGCGCGTCCGCATGTCCACGATCACGGAGAACATGCAGGCGACAACAATCTGCGAGCAGCCTATCTCCATGTGTTGGCGGACGCCCTAACCTCTGTGCTGGCAATTGTCGCCTTGGTGCTTGGAAGCCTCTACGGCTGGGACTGGATGGACCCTGCCATGGGCATTGTCGGCGGTCTGGTTATCGCCCGGTGGTCTTGGGGCCTCATCCGCGATGCCGGCCGGGTGCTGCTCGACTATGTTCCGGCCGACGAGGAATTGCCGGAGGAAATCCGTGAGGTCATCGAGGGCGAGGGTGACAGGATTACCGATCTGCATGTCTGGCAGCTTGGCCCCGGCCATCATGGGGCTATCGTGTCAATTCGCACAGCTGTCCCGCAAGAGCCATCTATTTACCGGGAAAAGCTGGCCCATATTCACGAGCTCTCGCATGTGACTATCGAGGTCGAGAAGGCCGCCTAATCACGCCCGCGCAAGGCTGGTTTTCCGTAGTGCAGGCGCACCTTCGAATGCAATCGCCGTGGCTGGCCGACGTGGGTCTGGTAAGCGCAACTCGCGCTCATCCTGTGGTCGCCGGTGTTCTTCGCCGCGCACCGCCTCGGGCTAGCGCTCGTAGTTATTCTGCTGATGCTGGCGGCGATCTTCGGCTTCATAGCTACCGCTTGGCGGCGGATAGCGTTCCGCTGATTTGAGCTCAGAAGGCAGAGGCTCGACCTCATGAATCGGGCTCACCTCATGCCTCATCCGAACTCCGGTCACCGTTGCCGCTGGCCTTTGATCGACTGGGTGTCGCCTTTCGCAGCCTCCAGCTCCTGTACGATCCGTTCTTGCTCCGATCGCAGCTTTGCAAGAGCGTCCGTCTGGACCAGGGCATCGGGAATTGTCTGCTCCGGGTGCCCGGCGATCATGCGCGCCGCGTCCGCGGCCGCCGCGGCCTCGCGGACGTCCCTGGCGGCCGACTGCTGCGAACCGGCGACGATCGCCCTTTCGGCGCGGAGCTCCCGCTGCGAAGTCGGATCCATGGCGGCGTTCGCTTCCTGTCGCCGATTCGCATCGCGCGCGCGGTCAGCGAAACGCTCGGCTGCGGGGACTTCGCGCCGCTCCTGCGCGCTGACGTCCTGAGCGCGGGCGACGAGCCTGTCCGCGTTTTCCCCGACGATCGCCTCCATCTCGCGTCGGCTGAGCTGCTGGACGCCGCGCTCCTGGGCCCGCTGCAGGTCGATCCTGTTCGCGAGCGTTTCCAGGTATCGCGCGGACGTCTCGCGGAACTGCTGCTTCGTCTGGCCGTCGAGCAGGTCGCTTGTCCGCGACACCGCATCGGTCATGGTCCGAAGGTCCTTCGCCATCTGCTCCGATGTGATCGCCATTGCGGCGTCCTTTTTGGTTAGGTGCTCGACGCGCTTCCCGATCGCCTGCAGGATGCCGCCGACCGCCTGAGCCACCAGCAGCCGCTCCAGCATGTCTTTCGCTTGCGGGTTCGCGGGCTGCTCGGCCGCCACGGTGCGCCAAGCCAGCACGCTCTCGCTCACGGCTCTGCGGTCTGGCGGCGACATGGGCAAGCGTATCGGGTTGGAAAGGGCGGTTGCGATGCGTTGCCGCGCATTGTTGATCAAGTTTCGATTAGCGGGATCGGCGGCGTAAGCCCGATCCCGCGCCTCTCGCGATGGACGGGGCCGGTCGGCGGCGTCGACGATAGCCTTGTCCTTCGGGCCGTAGCTTTGCGAGGACGCCCGCTCCCGCGCCGCCGTCGCGACGATGCGAAGCCCCTCCGCCTGGGCGTGCTGCGCGTAGGCCGCGCGCCACTCGCGAAACGTCTCCGGGCCCGGGTGCAATTTCTGACCGGATTCGCTCTTCGCGGCGATAACCGCGTGGACGTGGATGTGGCCGGCCGCCTCCTTGTCGACGTGGATGCCGAACATGAACTTGTGGTCGCCGAAGCGGTCGTGCAGGAAGCTGCGCGCGGCGCGCCGTAGCGCCTCGACGTCGGTGCCCGCCTTCGCCGACAGCATCAGGTGCATCGTGTCGCGCACCGACTGCGACCGCAGCGAAGGGGCCCACTTGCGCGCCGCGATCCGCGTGTCGGCGACGTTGGCGACGGCCTTGCCCTTGTCGTCGACGGCCGCGCCTTGCGCGATGAGTTTGTTGAGGCGGTAGGTGACGCCGCTGCGTCCGTGGTTAGTCATTCCGGGCGACACGCCGATCGTCTGTGTGTCGACGCCAGTCGCCGCGTGGATGCGGTCCTTGATCTTCCCTTCCGACGCCATGTCGAAGCGCTTGCGGGTGAAGCCGTTCTCCTGGTCCCCCACCCGCTCCTCGCGAACCCGAAACCGCTCCTTCGGCGGCCCCGCCAACGCGACGACCAGACGCGCCTCGAGCTCGCCTGACGACGTCGCGTCGATCCGGTAGGCGTAGCGGTGCCCCGCGAAGCCGGCTGCGATCGCCTTCTCGTAGGCGTCGCGTCCCTCTTCGCCATCCTTCACGCCGCGCAGCAACAGGCGGACGGCGCTGACGTCCCGGCTCTCCGCCCGCTTCGAGAAGTTGACCGACCAGGCCTTAATCTCGTCGGCGACCGCCTCGCGGTCCGTCAGCATCCGCCCGTCGTAAGTCTCGAGCGGCACGTCCTCGCGCTGCACGTACTGCCCTGTCTTGGTGGCCCGGACGGTACCGTGGGCGTAGGACAGAACCTTGATGACGGCCGGCTGGTAGCCGGAGGCGAGCTGCCGGGCGCGGCCGACCGCAACCTGCCCTCCCGCGCCAAAACCGCCGGAGATTGGCGACTGCGCGGAGGGACGGCCGGCAGCCGCTCCACCGCCGCCGCCCCCGGCGGACGACGCCGGCAATGATCGCGAGCGCTCCTCGTCGCGGCCGCCGGTAATCGTCTGGCCGCGGATGACCCGGTCCGACGGCGGCGATTTGGGACGCGGCGCGACGCGCGGCACGCGACGTCGAGGCTCCTCGTCAAGGCCGACGAAGCCTCGCGGCTGCCGCCGCGACTGGGCGGCCGTGCCGACGACTGTCCGGGCGGCCTCGACCTGCGCCACCCACCAGGCGATCTGCGCCGCCCTGTTCATCCGGCGTCCTCTGTTGTGACTTCAGCCGGCAGAGAAAGCCCAGCCTGGCGCCGCAGCTTCGAGCCGTAGGCAACGGTTATCTCGGTCAGCTCGTCATTGATGGCGGCGACCACTTCGTGCAGTCCGCGCCACACTGGCTCGGTGTCCTCGATGCGCACCGCCTGGCCGCGGTGGATGGCGCGCAGGACCTGCGAGAGGTTGCGACCGACCATGCGGACCTGCTGGGCGAGCTCGATGACGGTGCGGGTGTTGTCGGCCGACAGAGCCGGGCCGGCCTGCACCGACGCGCGGATCAGGCGCCGCACGACCTCGGCCTTCGGCACGCCGAACAGCACCACGGCCGCCTGCAGCCGCGCCTCGTCGGCGTCCGACAACTCCGTTCGTAGCCTAGGCTTGCGTCGCGGTGCTGTGGCGGAGCGTGCCATCGGCGCTCCCTTCCCTCCCGTTCGCGCGCGGCTCTGCCGCCATCGCGGGTCAGCGCTCTCCCGCTGCGTCCAGCAGCCGTCCTCCAGTTTGGCCCACAAACCGGTATCTTGTCAACCAATATCTAATACACTGAATGTTAGATACCCAGCGCATGAAGGGCGCCTGCGTCCGAAGAGCTGTCAGTATGACTCTCCAACCCTACGGCGTGCAGCGCCTGGAGGCGCTGCACGCGATTGCAGAAATACCGCAATTCGGCCATGTCGTGATGGCGGCATCAACGAAATACCGTAGCACGGTAACGCACCAATGCCGCAAACCGCGAATGCCGTAACAACCGATTCCCGACATCGCCACAATGAGGCATCACCGCATTCGCGACATGACGGACTGGCGCAGGAGGGCATTGCGGCAAAACGACAATCCTGACCTACCGGAAAAAGACAATGCATGATTGCTGCGCGTTCATTATGTTGTATGTTGTTATTCCGTTAATGGAGCGAAATGCCGGAGGGAGAACCAAGTGCCGAGCATCTTCGCCGTGGCGAACCCGAAAGGCGGAAGCGGCAAGACGACGGTAGCGATCATCCTCGCCGGCGAGTTCGCCAAGCACGGTTACTCGGCCGCTATCATCGATGCCGATCCCCAAGGGTCCTCTTACCAATGGCATGCGTCGTCGGTCGCGCGTGGCTTGAGCCCGCAGGGCGTGGACCTGGTGCGCGCGCCCGATGAGACTGTCCTCGCCCAGGCGATCGGTCGGCTGGATGGCTATGACGTCGTCGTCATCGACACCCCCGGCTATTATGGTGATGTCTTGATTCAGTCGGCGCTGCGCGCCGACCTCGTCGTCTTTCCTTGCAAGGTGCACACCTTCGATGCCTCGCAGGTCGTGCGCACCATCCGCAATCTCGAACAGCATGCGGCCAGTTCAACGCTGCCGATGAGCCAGCATCGCGTTCTTTTCAACGAATATGACAGCCTCGACAGAAACACCCGCCCCCTCAAGGAGGTCGTCGCCTATTTCGATGCAGAAAAAGTCCCCGTCTGCGCCAATGCCCTTTACCGGCGCGTCACATATCGCACCATGACAAGCGGACACGGCACGTTGTACCAGATGAGCGACAAGGACGAATCGGTCCGCAAGGCCCGTTACAACGCCGATCAGGTCGTCCGCGAATTGCTCGCTGCAAGCCAAGGTGCCGACCAGGGTGACGCCGCATGACGGATCCCGCCTCAGGACAGAAACCCGATCGCCCTTCCCTGCCCCGCGACGCGTTCCGCGCCCATCGGGTCAACACGTCGGCGCCCGATGCTTTCGCGGCCAAGCCGGTCGTCGTGACGCCGGCGTATGAAGATCAAGTCGTTGCGCCAGTGGTACACTCCGCGTCGGCGGAAAGTGCGGCGGCACGCAAGCTGCCGCGCCCTCAGAAAGTCCGCGATCGAAATCCATTCGATGCCTACGGTGAGCGATCCTCGTCTCGACCTTACGCGTTGCGCTTCCCCGATGCGATCGACCTTGTGGTCCGTCAAATGGCCGCCGAGGAGCGAACACATCCGCTTCGGATCATCGACCGCATTGTCTATGACCACCTCAAACGGATCGGCCGCCTGCCGCCTCCGCGCGAACTTTGACGGAAACGTCCCGCCGAGGCCTCATATTCGTGGCGACGCGACGACCGAATGATGGGTGCGAGTAAGCAGGATCACCTCTGCGAAAAGTCATCCGGGAAGGAAGATGAGGGTGGGTCTCGGTCACCGGCAGCCCGCCCTTGCCGCCGAAGCGCCATGAGCATCGGCCAGACTGAGAATTTCCCGTCCGCGGCCCGGCGGGCCAGGATTCTGAGATAGCCTCCTGGGCTCTTGATGGCGTTGCCGCGTTGCAGGATGGCCGAGAGCACCACACTGGCTTGTCCATCGCCCATTGCGATGCGGGCTTCCTCCCAGGCGCTCGGACTGATGCCGAGCATGGGACGCACGGTTGATGCGGTCGCAATTAGATCCTGTGGGGTGCGGATGCCGCCGCGCGCATAGTCGACGATGTCGGGACAGAGTTCGACCACCATGCGAATGGGGATTGCGTTGGCGGTTCGGGAGCCGTCAGAGTCGGCCATCTCGTGGGCGCCCGGTGCCGGGTCAGGTTCGGGTGGGTTGGGCTTCTCCGGGAATGAATTAATCTGATCGGCCGGCGGAATTAGCGGACCGGGCTCGATCGGATCAAGATGTTGTTCAAGAGCTTTGACGATCGCTTTTGCCAGGCTCGCCAGTTCGACGACGATGGGTTGAAGGACCTTGCATGTCGGGACGCGAGGGAGCCGGGTCAGGATCTCTCGGAACGTCCGATGATAGGAGGCCCAATCGGCGGCGACACCCTGCTCCACACCAGTTGCAATCATCTTAGCGATGTCACGCCGCGCCAAGGTCATCCGTTCGCGAAGAATGCCAAGCGCCTGGCGCTTGGCGATGGCGGCTTCGGCCGCAGCAGCGAATTCCTCGGCCCGGGCCACGATCGGTCCGAGATCGAAGCCAAACGCCTGTTCGATATCGCCCGAGCTCGTCTTTCGCGCGTAGCGTTTGCCGTTCGGACTATCGCGTCGGAGAACGAGTCCGTGATCGACAAGCGCCGCGAGATGGCGGCGCAAGGTGGAGACCGCCATCCCGTGGGCGCGCAGGGCGAGAAGACGATTTGAGGGGAACACGACCAGGTCGGCGGCGCCGGCGGTCAACACCGTGTCGGGGTGGAAAGAGAGCAGTGCATTGAGGACGGCGAGCGCCCGCTCAGACACGGGCAGCGATGCCCGCGCTTCGCAGATGTTTCGGAACACCTGCCATTTGTGCACCGGCTTGCCCTTGGGGCATTCCCTGACGTCGCGCTGCGCCCTGAGGGAGTTAAGCGATAGCGGTCGCTGTCCAAAAGGCGTAATCGGATTTTGGTCAAGCATCTCCATTCGCGTCCTCTCGTTATTGAGAGCGCGGGGCAAACAAAGACCGTGGCGTAAAAACGCGAGTCCCTTGAACTGTCGGATGGCGCGGGCTAAAATGCCTTCATGCGATAGGGGCATTGTCGGCGATTGGCGTCGCCAGCCAGTTCATCCTCACGAGAGACCCGGCTATGCCGGGTTTTTCTTTGTCCGAACGCACTTCTCCTGGGTTGAATCGAATTCGTCTATTATATTGAATGTTGACTGACAGTCTAACGTGTAAGCTTGGCTGTCGGGTGGACGAGCCGATCAGCGTTGGGAAGTGCGGGAATCAGCGATGAGCGAAAAGAATTGCCGCCGAAAGGCAGCTCACCCGGCACAAGGCAGCATCTTACGGCGCGCGTTCCAGGCAGGATTGGAGGGGCTGCGGCTCGAATCGGGCCTCACCCGGCGGGAATTCGCCGAGCAGCTTGGCATTCCGCGATCGAGCTATTTCCACTTAATGACGTCGGCCGCCAACCCGAGCCTCGATTATATCGAGCGCATAGCCGAGCGTGCCGGCGTCGACCCGCTGAGATTGCTTCTCCAGTTGCCTAGTCCGACCGGCGCGCGCCGCCCGGACATCAGGGATAGCCGCGCGGCAAGGTGAGTCGTTTCAAGGACTTGCCTGTTGAAGTTTCTAACGTCCAATATACTGGACCTCGAGCTTGGTGTATGGTCCTGCAGTTTTTCGCTATGGACCCGAAAGCCAGTCACCGATGCCGCCTGTTCGCAAGCCGCTGCCCGTCGATCATTCGATCCTGAATGAGATGCTGGCGATCCGACTGCAACAGCTCGAGATCGAAAACGGCGGCATGGAAGCTTTCCTGCCGAAGACAGGACTGGCGCGCGGCACCTACTACACGATCGTGCGCGGCATCGGGAATCCAACACTGAGGACGATGGAGCGGATTGCCTCGAGCCTGAACATGAGCGTGCTCGAGCTCTTAGGTTTCGAGGCCGCGGATGCGCGCCGCGCTCTCAAGAAAAGCGGCGTCGACTACGACGAGCTGGTCTCGGCGATCGGCAAGAAAAATCGGGCCGACCGCGGTCTCGCGCGGCAGACCCGATCGCGAAAACTTCCTTCATAGCGCTCCGGAGATTCGAGTGCGGCGCTGAGACTTGAACCGTGAGCGTTAGGGAGGCCGAAGCCTCCCCGGTATCGCTATGCCGCGGCGCGTTCGCTGGCTTGCGCCAATCGGCCGAGCTCCAGAGCGATGAGATCGACGGTGTAGACCCGCTGGCCGTCGCGCTCGAAGCTGTTCTGCCGGAGCCGTCCGCGCACGTGGACCAGGTCGCCCTTGCTGACGTGCTCGCTCACGTAGGATTGGATCGCGTTGGTGAAGATCGTGGCTTCGTTCCAGTGCGCGTCGTCCTTCCATTGGCCTTTGTCGTCCTTGAAGGGGTAGTTGGCGCAGATGCTGACGCGAACGGTCTTGCCGACCTGCTTGATGGTTCCGACCCGACCGACGAGGGTGAATTCGGCGATATTGCGCATTGTCTTTCTCCATCTTGTGGGCTGTGCCCCGTTGCGATGGCTTTTCCGTATGGCCGGAAAGACGAAACAGAGCCGGAGCCGCCAGAGGCGCGCGGAGGGCAAGCGCAGCGCTGCGCCCCGGCGGGAGCCACGAATTTGGCGCCGCAGGCGCATGCGCGAGGAATGCCGGTCGGGGTCCCCGCGTGCGGGGGAAACCGGCAGGGGAAAATTCTTGGCTCCAGGGGCCGACGTGTCGTCGACGGCCATAGGTATCCAGCCATGCAACCGGGAGCGACAACCCGGACGGGAGAAAGGCGTGCGATCGCCGCACACAACCGGATCTCCGGTCGGAGAGAGACAAAAGGGCGGCCATGTGATCATCGCGGCATTTTGCGCACCCACCCGGTGGATGACATTTCGGAAGCGTCGACCTGCACTGACGGGTACGATCGACTTAGCGATTTCCAGGACGTGTGCGACCCACGGCGGGGAGACCCAGCAGCGCCGAACGGCCGCACAGTTTGAGTTTCCGCGACTCTCGGGTTGCGCAATGATCCGTTCGCAGCCAGGTGCGTCCGCGGCCCAAGCTTGAGAACGCCGAGCAAAGCGAGGACGTGGACGTGAGGTTGCCATCACGTCACGCCCGTCGCTTTTCATGGAGGCGCGAATTGATCTGAGACATCAAAATCGGGCCGAGCGAGAATTCTCCGGCCTCGGCTTTTCGCGTCAAACCGCGCAGATAACCACCGGCAGACCTGATCGCGGCACCGCGTTGCAGAATGCATGCGACGACGATCGCAGCCGGCGTTTCGCCCAGAACCGTTTGCGCCTCTTCCCAGGCGCTGGGGCTGATCCCGAGCATCGATCGAACCACCGCGGCGGTGGCAAGGAAATCCCGCCAGTTCCCAATCCCGCCCTTGGCGTAATCGACGATATCGGGGCAAGCGCTCAGCACCATTCCCAACGGATAGGTCCCTTCCGCCACCCTCGGTGTTTGAGGTTTCGGCTCAGCGCTCGCCGCCCTGCCTTTGCGAAGGCTAGGTTCAAGATCAATAAGGGGATCTGTATTTGAATTCTGTATGTGGCGCTCAGAATGGGACTCATTGGCGCTCGGATTCTTGGTTTTGATGTGTGTTTCCAGAAGATTGAGCACGTCGTCCGCAAGCTGTGACAGCTCTTCGGCGATCGGCTCGAGTTCTTGCCTCGTCGCTGTGCGTGGAATCTGGTCGACGATCGAGCGGAAGGCGGCATGGACTTCCTGCCAATCGGCCGGCCCCTGCCCTCCCTGACGTGTCGGGACACCTTCATCGATGCCGGTGGCGATCATCTTGGCAATGTCGCGCCGGCAAAGGGTGATCCGCTCACGGACGAGCTTCAGCGCCCGCGCTTCTGCCTCGATGTCGGCCGCCAGGCTCTCGAACTCTTCGGATCGCACAACCAGGGGGGAGATATCGAAGCCGAAGGCGAACTCGATCTCGCCGGCGCTGCCCTTGCGGGCATAGCGCTTGCCGTTCGGACTATCCCGCCGAACCACCAGGCCGGCATCGACGAGTGCAGCGAGATGGCGCCGGAGCGTCGATGCCGGCATCCCATGCGCCCGCAGCGACAGTTGGTGGTTCGACGGAAAGACTATCAGATCGTCTTCGCCGGTGAGCGCGGTCTCAGGATGGAAGGTGAGAAGCGCATTCAATACCGATAGCGAGCGTTCGGAGACTCCCAAGCGGGGCCGCGCCGTGCAGATGGCGTGGAAGATTTTCCATTTGTGCACGATCTTCTCGGGTGGCCGCGCGGTGGCCAGCATTTGGCTTGCCACATGGGCAAGCGTCAACGGTCGCCGCCCAAAGGGCGTCGTTGGAGGGTGTGATTGCATGTCTTTGCCTCTTCAGGGCAAAGGAAGTCGGCTCGTCAAAACGACGCCGTCTCGCACGAGACACTTGACTACGATTCGCGGAAGTGATTCTCTATCAATCGCCAAAGAGATGAGAGGGCTTCCGGGACGGTGACGTTTCGGGGGCCTTTTCTTTGCCTTATGATTCCTTTCGTAGTTGTCGGAAACGCGGTTTACGCATTACAGCGCTACCAGGGGGCGAAGCCCGCGGGGTGGCAGCTGCAATTCGATCATGGGAAGAAATCATGTCTCCCCCTTGGATTGCCTGAAGTCATCGTAGAGCTCAGGCAGTTTGTCTAAGACAAAGTCGCCGAATAGCGGGGCGGCTCTCTCGTCTAGTGCAAGAACGAACCGGTCTGCATTTCTCTCAATCTTTGCGACCTTCTTGCCGTCGCTTGCAGTCCAGGTCGTCGACTTAGAAGGTTTGGTGTCGCGCACTGTCACCGCGGACAGGATTATAGCAAACCGTTCGTCCGACGGCGCCGCGAGAAACCGCGGGCTCGAGAGCACCGTCTCTAGGGCTTTGCTTCGCTTCGCGCTGCCGAGTCGATCGACAAGCTCCGTCCATCGCCGGCGACCCACTTTCGGTGCGGCGCCAATCGCGTCACTCACCTCTGCAGGGATCGCACGAAAGACCGATATCAGGCGCGATAGCTCTGTCTTGTCGACGGACAATGCAGCCATGATGGTGTCGCGCTTGAAGTTGCGATCCTCAAGCAACGTGGCATACCGCGCGCGCTCAATGAAGGAGAGGTCCTCTCGCTCGCCATTTTCTTTTCCTTGAGCGATGACAAGCTCGTCATCGGAGAGAGAACGGACGACCGCGCGGACCGAGCGACCTAGCTCCCTCAGTGCTCGGACACGACGATGGCCATATGCGATCTGATAGCGGCCAGACTGCGACGGGTGCGGTCTAAGTAGTGCTGGGACCAGCTGGCCGCTCGCTTTGATCGACTCAGTAAGCGCTGCAAAGCCAGCGTCCGTACCTGTCATGCGATCCGGGACGATCGAATCATCGATGAGACCAGAGTCGATCTCCAAGACGGCTTCGCCGCTTGCCAGTTGTTCCGATAAAGCCTTCGCGGCGTCGCGCTCGGCAGAGAGATGTTCAAGCGAACGGCTCATGGCCCCGACAGCGCCCCGTGTCCCGAGGGTTGGTGTGGGTTCTTTTTCTGTGGCGACGGTCACTCGAACGTCCGGCTCGGCGCGGCTGTCTTCGATAAGGTCAGCAAGGAGGTTTTTTCGTCCCATCAATCCCTCCGCCATGCTTCTTCAATGAGCTTCTCGATTTCGCCGTTTACGCTATCGAGTGACTCGATCGCGCGATCGTAGGTGGCGCGCGTAAATTGCTGGCGTTCCACCTCATACAGCGTCTGTTTGGTGATGCCCGCATCGGAGATGGCGGTGCTCTTCAACACCATATTGGTCAAAACCCTGTCAGAAAAGAGCGAGCGCATGAAGCTAACCATTTGCGTCTGCGGACCGTCACTGGGTTCGTAACGCGTCACCAGGTATCGCATCCAATCGTAGTTCGTGTTCCCCCCAGCTTTGGCCACGACGGCCATCAGGTCCGACGTCATGATGAGGAATTGACACATCGACATCACGTCGAGCATTTGCGGGTGCACCGGGATCAAAAGCGCTGTCGCGGCGCAGAGCGCCGACAGTGTTAGGAATCCGAGCTGTGGCGGGCAGTCGATCACCACGACATCGTACTTGTCTTCAACCGTAGCAAGAGCGCGCGCGACACGCGAAAAGAAAAGCGGATCACCCGTCTGCCGAGACGCTAGGGCTTTTGGGGTTTCATGCTCGAATTCCATGAGCTCGATGTTGCCCGGGATGATGTCGAGCCCCGAAAAGTATGTGGGACGAATTATGTCGCACAGATCGCGGCGGGCGTCGTCATAGCGAATGGCGCCGTAGAGCGTCCCGTTCTCTTCGATGTCGAACTCCGGTTGATACCCATGCAACGCCGAAAGCGATGCCTGGGGATCGAGGTCGACTGCCAGTACGCGGTATCCCTGAAGGGTCAGATGTTGCGCTAGGTGCGCCGCCGTCGTTGTCTTTCCTGAGCCTCCCTTGAAGTTGACGACGGCGACAACTTGCAGGTGTTCGCCCTCGGCGCGCCAAGGACGGTAACGGCGCGTACTTTTGCCGGTCTCATCCAAGTAGGTCCGGAGCGCCTGAATATCGTCGAATGTATAGGACCGCCGTCCGGATGAGCTCGTTTCTGGCTGTGGGCCTTTGCCCTCGAGCGAGAGCTGTCGGAGGTAGCCGTCGTTGACGCCGATGAGCTTGGCTGCCTCTCCTGAGGAGAATGGCCGAAGCTTCTTCCTAGCTTTTGGGGGAAACAGCTTGAGTCGGTGAGCCTGCAGTTTTGCAGATAGCTCTCGTGCGTCCGCCGCGATAAGCTCGTGGATCGCAAGTCGACCGGACTCCTGCTGCAGGGTGGTCTGATCTAGTGTTTTATCCACGGCCCACTCGCCCAGTTACGCATTGTTTCGCACTTACGGTTGCAAAGCGTGGCTAGTAAGTCCGATTCGGAGTCACTCGGCAAGAAATTAAGGGTTAACGAGGTGTTAACGCGTCTCGCCCGCGCTTCTCAGCCGAATCATCAATGGCCTCGTCCGAGAGTTGACCGGTGTCAACTTTCCAAAGGTCGCTGGAGTTGACATCGATCAACTTCGCGGGGCGGATCGGCGAGTGCCTAACTAAAGGCCGAGCTTAGCTGCCCTGCCCTGCGCGCGCTCTGCCTCGTTATAGTAGCTTGCAGCTTGTTGCACCGACTTGTGTTGTGACTGTTGCATGGCCTCAGGCAACGCCACGCCTTGCCGCGCTGCCTCGGTCAAATATCCCGACCTCAGCCCGTGCGCGGAAAACTCCTGCGGCTCGAGCCCCGCCATCGCGCAGCGCCGCTTGACGATCAGGTTGATCGACTGCGGGGTCAGCGCCCGTTCCTCGATGGCCTCCCAGCGGTCGATGGCGCGGAAGACCGGCCCCTTGGAGATGTCGGCGCGCTCAAGCCATTCGCGTAGCGCCTCGACCGGCGGCCCGACCAGAAGCACCCTGCTCGCCTCATCCGCGATACCGGTCTTGGTCCGGCCGAGCTGGATCGCCAGGCATGGCAAAGTTGGTGACTTTGGGTCCTGGGGATCGAGCGGCACCGCGGGCTCGTCGCTGATCTGCTCGACTCGGAGCCGCGCCACCTCACTGCGCCGACGTCCGCCGGAGGCGAAGGCCAGCAGCAGGATTGCGAGATCCCGGGTGTCGACGAGCCGGTCGGAGCGGCAGGTCGCAAGCAGCCGGTCCAGCACGTCTCGAGTCACCGCCCGCTTGCTCTTGCGCTGGCGCGGCCTGGTGCTGGCCCGGACCGCGAGCCGTAATGCCGCGCGAAGACTGGGTGCGTGGAATGGACCCTCCTGCCCTTTCCAGCGGTGCAGCGTGCCCCAGTTGGCCAGCCGGCGCTTGACTGTCGATGGAGCGTGCGGTCCCTCAGTGCGAAGCAACAAGGCCTCCCGTAGCTCCGTCGCAACTTCGGCCGGCATGCCGTGCAGCGGATCGGTTTCGCGCTCGGCTGGATCCCAGAGGTGATGCGCGACGTATTTCAGGGCCAGGCTTTCCGGCGCCGGCCACGGCAGTGGCGCGCCGGTCGCGGCTTTCGCCCAACCCTCGAGGTAAGCCAGATCGGAAGCGAGCGCCCGCAGCGTGTTCTCGCCCATGCCCTCGCGCGCCAGATGCTTCAGCGTCGCGACGTCATCGTCGGTCAGCAGTTCGGCCAACCGGTCGCGCCGCTCCATCGGCAGGATCGCCGATAGCGTGTCGAGTTGCAGCGCGCGACGAGTCGCGGAGTCAAAGTGGGGGTGGCGATCGGTGAGGAGGTCGTCCATCACGAACCGAGGGGAAGAATGCGCACACGCGCACGCTGCGGATCGATCGACACCAATGCACCCTCAGCGAGCTCGCGCTCTGTCTGTGCGATAGCGCGGAGGAGGGCGCTGCCGATCGCCGTCGGCGTCAGGAGGTCAGCGCGAATCTGAATGACGCTCGGCTTTCGGCGGCCCGTGGCCGCCAGGATTGTCGAGAAATCGAGATCATTGGTCAGGACGACATGGTCATGGGCGGCGGCCCATTGCATGAGCGCGCGATCGGGCGCGTTGGCCGCGCCGACGCTCGACCAATGTGTCGCCTCAAGCCCGGCTTCCTGCAGAAAAGAAACCCAGTTTGGCGACAGGTTCATGTCGATCAGGAACCGCATCAGGACGCGCGCTGAAGATCGACCTCCCGCTCTTCGGCGCGCCAGGCCGCATAGCGGAGGGCTTCCAGCACGTCCTCGCGCTCAAGGTAGGGATAGTCGGCAAGCAGCGCTTCGATGCTACGGCCGCCGCCAATTTGGCCGACAATCATGCCGACGGTGACACGCTGGCCACGAATACAGGGCTTGCCGCCCATCACGGCGGGGTCTTGGCTGATGCGGGCAAAATCGGTCATTGGGTCACCTCGATTAACAGTCTAGCATATATTTTTTCGCCGTTCCGCGATATCCGAGACGCGGACAGGGGGTCGGGTGCCTCAGTCCCATGGATTGAACAGTGGCACAGCCAGCGGCGCGAAATCCTTGGTGTTGCGGGTCACGAGCACGAGCTCGTGGGCAAGGGCCGTGGCCGCGAAAAACCCGTCCATGACCGAGAGCGCAATGCCGCTCTGGCGGGCTTGCGCCATCAGATCGCCCCAGCGTTCGGCGATTCCCGAATCGATCGGGAGGATCCGCCCGGCGAAGCGCGCCGACAGATCCTCGGCGAGCCAGGCGGCCAGCGCCTCACGACGCCGGCCGGCATCCATCAGGGAGATGCCGCGCTTGAGCTCGGCGATCGACGCCACGCTGATGAAGGCCCGGTCCTCGTCGATCGCATCAAGCCAGGCAAGCACCTTGGGCTCGGGCGCCGGCCGGCGAACCTCCGACAGCACGTTGGTGTCGAGCAGCACCTTCATAGATCGAAGTCGCGCGGCTGATCGCGGAGCCGCTCGAGGTCAAGCTCGGCGTCCCGCAGTGGCGAGGCCATCAGGAACGCGGCCAGCGAGCCTTTGCGGACAGTCTTGCGGGCCCATTCCTCGGCCGAGACCATGACGACGCTGGGCTTGCCGTGGCGGGTGATGATTTGCGGGTCGGTCTGGGCGCGCTCAATCACCTCGGACAGCCGCGCCTTGGCGCCGGCCACGGTCCAATGGTCTGATTCGTTCGCCGAGATCTTTCGGGATGCTGTCACGCTCTGCTCCTGTGACTATAATGACCATCGTGACTATAGGTGGCGATCCGACGATTTTCAACAGGGGCCGCGCGGCGAGGGCGACGTTCCGCTATGATCCAGAGGGAACGGAAAGAAAGGCGTCCATGGCAGCCACGTAAAGGAACATCACGTCGCCGGCGGCGGGTGATAAGGCCGATTCGGCGGAGCGGAACCAGGCGGTCGCACGCGATCGCCGGGTCGTTCGCGCCGCGAATCTGACCGATGACGAGATCGCCGCAATCGAGGCCAGCGAAATGGCGCCTGGCTCCGAGCACCTCAATGCCCGAACTCTACGGTGCCCGAGGGTGATCGCGACCCCGACGGCGGCCGAAGGAAGGCGTTCGGAAGATTCGGAAGAGGGGAGGGGCTGGGCACGCGCTGCGTCCTCTCAACGATCGGAGGCCCGGGCGGGGGTGATTTTGCCGGGCTGCGGGCTGCCAGACTCGCTGATTTGCGAGTCGGTGTCCAACCCTATCGATAAGGGCAAGTTATCGATAGTGAGAAGGGTGCGCCAAAAGGCATCGCTATGACGGAAGCCAAGCCTGTGTTAGCTTCCGTTAGACCGATTCCCGTTAAGGTTATCAAGACCTTGCATTCCAGCTACCAACTCCCTGACCCATTGCCTTGGGCATCCATCGCCGGGCCGCTTGCGGCCGCCGAAGATGCCGTTGCCCGGCTCGACGAGCGGCTGGCCAACAGCCCGATCCGCGACGGCTGGGCCGCGCGGACCCACTTTACCGACGCCTGCGCCGGCCTGTGGCTCGAGGGCGAACTCGTCCATCTCGAAGATCTCGTCCTCCACGACGCCGGCATGGATGTCCGCGCCCCGACCTTTGAGCTCACCCGCGCCCATGCCGTGCTGCGCACGCGCCGGCGAATTGCCGACGCCAAGCCCGACTGGGCGCTGTCGGCGGCTGGCCTCGCGGGGCTGCGCGGCCGGACAGGGCAGGGCGACCGGGATGAGGGGGACGATCGGCTTGGCATCGGCGAAGACGGCGAGGCGGATGCCGCCGAGCCGATGCGCGAGACCCCCGTCGACGACCGGATGGCCGATGTGTTCGCCGCGGTCGACGCCGCGATCGCCCAGGCGGACCGCACCATCGCCGGCGAGATCGCCAGTCAAGCGAAGCGATCTCCCGAGCGCGACCCGCTGGTCTACGACCTCGATTGGGACGAAGACGAGCGCCTCGATGCTTGGTGCGACGTTGTCGATCGGACCCGCAACCTGCCGCCGGCGCTGGCGGCGGCGATCGCCGCCGACGCCTGGACCGCGCTCGAACCGCTGCAGCACACCCCTTGGATCGGCCGGCTGCTCGCAGCCAGCGTGTTGCGCCAGCGCAGCAAGACACGCTGGCATCTGGCCTGTCTCCATGACGGTCTCAAAGCCATTCCGCGCGAGCGGCGACGGCCGCGTGACGCGGCCAGCCGCCTCGTCGTCCAGCTCGAGGCGATGGCGGCAGCCGCCGAGGGCGGGCTCAAGGATCATGATCGCTGGCTGACCGCCCGCACGCTGCTGGCCCGCAAGCTCGACGGCCGCCGCTCGACCTCCCGGCTGCCGGCGCTGCTCGACTATGTGCTCACCCGCCCGATCGTCTCGGCCGGCATGATCGCGAAGGAGCTGAAGATCACGCCGCGCGCCGCGCAGGACCTGGTCGGCGAGCTCGGGCTGCGCGAGGCGACGGGACGAGGGCGATACCGGGCCTGGGGAATCCTTTGAAAGACTGATAGCGGGGGATAGAGGGGGTAGGGTAGGGCGTGAGACTGTCCGAAATTTGTATAAGAATTTCGGACAGCGACTCGCGGTCCGTCCGAAAAAGTGCTACAATTTTCGGACATGCAGAGCGACTCGCCCGATCTGAAAACAGCCATGCTCGGCCGCATCCGTGCGGATGCGCCGCGCAAGGTTTGGACGCCCAGTGATTTCGTCGATCTGGCATCGCGGGATGCCGTCGACAAGACGCTGCAGCGGCTGACGAAGGCCGAAGCCCTCAGACGGATCGATCGCGGCCTTTACGACCAGCCCGGATTCAACAAACTCACCCAGAAGCTAAATCCGCCCGATCCGCGCTCCGTCATCGATGCCGTCGGGCGACGAGACCAAACGCGGATGCTTGTCGACGGTATGACCGCCGCAAACGATCTGGGTCTCACCGACGCCGTTCCCGCCAAAATCATTGTCCACACCGATGCCCGTCGCCGTGCAATCAAGCTCGGCAACGTGACGATTGCCTTTCGTCCGACCGCCGCCAGCAAGCTGTTTTGGGCCGGGCGGCCCGCAATGCGCCTCGTCCAGGCGCTTCATTGGCTACGCGATGTCCTGGTTCGCGATGGCGAAAGCGAGCAGATCCAACGGAAGCTCGCGAAGCTCTTCGAAGATCCGGCCATGGGACCGCCGCTCAGGGCCGATCTCGCCGCGGGCATGACGGCGCTTCCGACATGGATGCTGGTCTTCCTCAAGCCGTTGATCGGGACCGGTCCTGACGGTCGTAGTCAACATCCTGACGATGGCCGTGCTGCCGCCGACCAAGATCGCCAGCGACGCCACAAGGTAGCTGATGATGGTCACCACAAGACCATCAGAGCGCAGTCAAACCCGAAACCGCACTCGCCACTGAAACCTCGGACCACCAAACGCACGACGAACAAGGCGGCAAAGGCATGAACCCGGCATTCGATGAAGTTCTCGCAGCTGGACCTGCCGCGATGCTGAGCGCCTTCGACACGACGGCGCAGCGCCTCGGCACGGCATCCCAGAACATCGAGAAGGACTTCTGGGTTTGCTGGACGCTGGATGCTCTGTTCAACGGCCTGAGTGAAGGTGGACCCCGGCTCCTTTTCAAGGGCGGTACTTCATTGTCCAAGGGGTTCGGCTTGATCAACCGCTTCTCCGAAGACATCGACGTCACGGTGTTTCGCGACGACATCGGCGAACCGGCGACCATCGAGGAGCTCAACGCCTTGAGCCGCAACAAACGCCGGGCGCGCCTCGACGCCATAAAGGAAGCCAGCCAAGCCTACATCAACGGCCCTCTGCGGGCTGAACTGACGGCGATTTTACAGAAGCGGCTACAGACCGCCGGCCTCAGCGCCGGCGACGCTCGGGTGGAAGCGGACGACGCCGATTCCGACGAACAGACCCTATTGATCTGGTATCCTGCCGCCACACCTCGGTCGGACTATGTCCGGGCGGCGATCAAAATTGAGTCGGGTGCGAAGTCCGCGCTGGACCCGAACAGCGAGGTGCCAATCAAAGCTTATGTCGACGATGACTTGCCGGCGCTTGACCTGACAGTGCCGGCTGTCCGGACCGTCGATCCCGAACGCACCTTCTGGGACAAGGTCGTCATCCTCCATGGCCTGCGGCGCTGGTTCGACCAGCGCAGCGAACTGCGCGGCGGGGGACAGCGAGTGTCCCGTCACTACTATGACCTGCACCGGCTCACCGCAGCGTCCGTGGGTACCGCCGCCATTGACGACGCCGCGCTCGGCGCGGACTGCGTTGCGCACGCCAGGATGTTTTTCAATCGACCGGATTACGACCTCGCAACCGCCGCACCCGGCTCCTTCGCGCTCGCGCCTCATGACGAGATGATCGAGCTGTTGCGCACCGACTACAGGGCCATGCAAGGCATGATCTTCGGCTACCCTCCAAGTTTCGAGGCAGTGCTCAAGAGCATCAACTCGCTTGAGACGCAGCTAAACAAGGATATCGCGAACGAAGGCGGGCCGACGCGGAAGCACAAAAACAAGTCACCACCAACGAAGTAAAAAGCAGACACGGACGGTGGGGACGAGGCGAACGTTATGATGCAGCTCAAACAGCGCAGCCGCGGCTAGCTCTTCGTTATCCCGTCCAAAAAGGGTAGTGAACGCGATGAGAGAGGCCCGGCATGAGCGACTACGTATTGTTTCAGATGTGGGGCCCCTTCCGGCAGTCACTTATCAAACGTCACGCTTTCTACGTGGATCAGGCGCGCAAGCGCCTTCTCTCACAGTTCGACAATTTGGAAGCGGAAGCTGACAAGGCAGCAGAAGACTGGCTGGAGCAAAGTAGCGACCGGTTCGACCCTGACCGACACGATCCCGGAGAATTCTACGAGGCGGCCCACGATGCCGGTATTGAGTTCTACCAACTCCTAAGCGACATGCGTGACCAAACCCACCGCAGCGTCATCGCCGGGATGTTCCACGAGTGGGATAAACAGCTGCGAGATTGGCTAGTGCGCGAAATGCAACACTGGCATCGTGGAGAGACAGCATTTTCGAGGGTCTGGTCGGCGGACTTTATCAAAATTGCCGACCTCTTGGAGAGCTTGGGCTGGAAACTCCGCAGCACCGATTACTTCTCCACGCTCGATGCGTGTCGATTAGTGGTCAACGTTTACAAACATGGCGCGGGAAAATCGTTTGATGAGTTGAAGCAGAACTATCCTCAGTACCTTGACGATCCATTTCGCGATTCGTCGGGGCAATCGTCAAGAATGAATTTTCTGGATCACACACATCTCAAAGTGACCGACGAGCAATTTCAGGCGTTTTCGGAGGCGATTGTAGCGTTCTGGCAGGAACTGCCCGAAAATGTCGTCAGTGCTCAAGTAGCGGAGGTGCCTGACTGGTTTGGAAAGGCGATCCAGGTCGACCGCAAGGCCCAGCCATAGTCCGCAGTTCTCAAATCACGCGCGAGTATGTCTCGCCGTCGATGACTCGCTGAACCTGCTCCTTATTCCGCGCACCGATACGTTCGGCGATAGTCTCAACCGAGTGATCAATCGCAAGGTCGCGGATCGCGCGCACCTGCTCTTTCGCTATCCCAGTGATTTGAGTGATGCGGAGTGGGTGCTTGTTGCTCCGATGATCCCGCCGGCGCGACGAGGCGGACGCCACCGTTCGGTCGATGTACGCGAGGTGTTGAACGCAATCTTCTATGTGCTATCGACCGGCTGCGAGCTATGCGGGATTTTGGGTGACGAGATTGATCAGGCGGCGTGGTGAGCCGGCATTTCAGTGACCTCGATTCCGTTTTTGAATTTGACGCCTTGAACGACCTTTGGCAACTGGTTCTCGCCGTTCAATCGGCGCCATGTTTTCGCGGCGGCATTGACGAGTTGAACACCATGAGCTTGGCGGTCTTTGCCGATAGCGCGCCCTTTGTCCGCACGGTTCGATGACGCACTGTCGCGAATACGCTCTCGATCGGGTTTGACGTGCGCAGATGGTCCCAGTGCTCGGCAGGGAAGTCGAAGAAGGCAAGCAGAGTTTCCCGGTCCTTCGTCAGGCAGACAACCGCCTTGTCGTACTTGGCGCCGTATTTTTCGGCGAATACGTCGATCGCGACCTCGGCTGCCGCGCGGGTCGGCGCGCCGTAAATCTCACGAAGGTCTGCCTTCATGTTGACCTGGACCGAGAGCGCAACCTTGTTCAGCACGTTGGCCGTCTTGTGAACCCAACAGCGCTGGTGCCTGGTGCTCGGAAAGGCCTCCTCGATCGCCCTCCAGAAGCCGAGCGCACCGTCGCCGACCGCGAGGTCAGGCGCGATCTCGAGCCCCACGCTGCTTGATGTCGATGAGCAGCTCACGCCAGCTCTGCGCGCTCTCGCGGACTCCAGTCTGAAAGCCGACAAGTTCCTTCTTGCCTTCAGGCGTTGCGCCGATCAGCACCAGCATGCATTCGGCGTTATCTTCCATCCGGGCCTGAAGGTAGACCCCGTCCGCCCACACGTACACGTATCGCCGTGCCGAGAGATCGCGCTTCTGCCAGGCGTCGTAATCCGCCTGCCACTCCGCCGTCAGCCGCGAGATCACGGCCGGCGACAGGTTCGGCGCGTCCTTGCCTAATAGGGCAGCGAGGGCCTCCTGGAAATCGCCGGTCGACACTCCGCGTAGGTAGAGAACCGGCAACAGCGCATCGAGGCTCTTCGTCCGCCGCGCCCATTTCGGCAGGATCGCCGAGGAAAATCGAATTTTCTCCTCCGCCTCCACGTCGCCCCGATCGCGCACCTTGGCGCGACGGACTTCGACAGGTCCGACTCCGGTCTGGATCGCGCGATGCGGACCGTGGCCGTGACGCACGATGCGGTCGCGACCATCCGCCAACTTTACGTCCTTCCACATGGCGACGAAGGCGTCGGCTTCGGCAATCAGCACCTGAGCCAACATTCGGCGGGCACCTTCGCGTGCAAGTTCAGTCAGTGGATCGTCGATGGCGTCAGGCTGGCGGAAGGCAATGACAGTGCTATCTATCGACATGGCATATCGCTCCTTTCGGGGAGGTTCTGGCAGGCTTGGACACCCGCCTCGATACGCCGCCTTCAATCAATCGTCGTCACCCAGATTCCGCCTTAGCTCACCGGCTGCCAATGGAAGGCGATGCCGAAAGATCTACCGCCCAAGAGCACGGCGCATCTCTATTTCATGTTATGGGAATGGGACGGCACGTTCGATCGTATTCACGACGTACTCTATGTAGCGACACGCGAAGCGGCCGGACGCGAGGCGAGTCCCACGGTTGCAATCATCGACTCCCAAAGCAGCAAGGCAGCGCAAAAAGGGGCCCTGCACTCGACCCGCAAGGCTTTGATGCGGGCAAGAAGCGACAACGAAGACGTTGCGCTGAGATCACGGGCCGCAAGCGCCACATCCTCGTCGACACACTCGGCCTCTTGCTTGGCGTGAGCGTCCATGCCGCAGATATTCAAGACCGCGACGGCGCGCATGACTTGCTACGCCGGGCGCGGCGGCGCTTTCCCTTCGTCGAGCGGATTTTCGCCGATGGCGGCTATCAGGGACCAAAAATGGCGAAGACTGTCGCCGCGACGGAGTGTTGGAAGATCGAGATCGTCAAGCGCTCCGATCTCCATCGCTTCGTCGTCCTGCCCAAGCGCTGGATCGTCGAACGGACTTTCGCCTGGATCAGCCGCAATCGTCGCCTGATGCGCGATTTCGAGCGCTACACCAGGACCGTCGCAGCCTTCGTCCGCCTCGCTATGGTCCGTATCATGCTCAAACGCCTCACACGCTCAACCCAATGCTCCCGAATCTAATCTTCTTGGATAGGCTCTTAGCTCTTATGCCTGTCAGTGCGCGATCGACGGACATTCCATATCAATACAAGCCTTGGCGTTCACCTCTACCAAGCGCCCCGACAAACAACGTTACCTTCGACTTATCGCCCAATTCAATCGGCGGCGGGTCGTTCTCTATGATCACAAACTGCGCACTATCTTTTTGGTCTACCAAGAATTTGTAGAAGTGGTCCTTGAGGCCGCTATCCTTCACCTCTTTCTCGTCCGCATCTAGTTCGCCGTGCCGCGAGGTAAGCGGATCGCGATAGCTCAGCAATGGGCTGTCGAGGACGACGATTCCGGGATGGGGCAACTCCTTCTGCCGGCAGTACAACAGCACGCCGATCTTGAACGCGGCGTTCATCAATGCCCTGACGCCCTTGCCGTTGGCCCGGCGGCTTTTGCCGTCGATAAGGATGTCGTGCGTCTTGTCGTCGAACGAAACGGTCGGAAGGCCAGGAAAGCGCCAAGCATGGAGCACCGATTGCACTGTCGTTGCAAACTCGTGCCCAGTCACGCCACCGATGCCAGCCGTCACGCTGCCCCGTGGCAACGATTTCGGTTTGAACGCCTCAAGTTGCGTTTTTCGCCGCAGGAGCTCGTCCATCCGCTGCCGCAAAGCCAATCCTTGCCTGATACGATGGCGGGTGGCGTCGAGATCCTCGTAGGAGCGGCGCGTCGCCGCTTCGAGGGGTTTCACTGTTTCCAGTTCAACATCCAGCCCGTCGATCTCGACTGACAGGCGTTCGACCCGCCGCTGCAACCCTTCTTGCTCAGCCTCCAGAGATCGTGTGGCCTTGGCAAGATCGGCACGCTCCAAAACGATTTTTGCCATCTCAGCACGAACAGCGCGCTGGGTCAGTTCGACCTCGTCGATCCCGTGCGCGTGGAGTTGGTGGGACGGCTCCGCTCCGCATAAGGGGCAGGGACGCCGTGCTCCCGCCAACAACGCCGCGCCGCCTTCTTCCAAGGAAGCGAGCCGCTGAAGATCACTTTCATACACGCTTTTCAGCAATGCAAAACGTTCGAGCGACAAGGAAATCTCAGTTCGCCTCTCCTGCGCGTCTCTAAGCGATTCCACTCTCGATCTGCGGTCCAATCGCAGCTCGTCCAACCTGGATTGTCGGACCGACATCGCCTCCTGCAACTCATTGATGGACGCTGTCAGGCGATCGCTTTGCTCGTTCAGATCGGGGTTGCCCGGGAAATCCCGATCCCATTCCTGCTGCGCGGCCGCGATCATCTCGTCGATGATCTCGACCTTGCCGAGATTCGCCGTTCGCTGCGAGCCGACATTCGGGGTCGTGACCACAGCGGAGTCATCGACACCCGTCAGGATAAATTTCAACACGTTCTTATCGAACGTCTCACCGCTGTGCTCCGAGATCCTGATCGGGCTCCACTCTCCCATCATATTGGTCTCTTCTGTGTAGACGAAGGCTGCGAAGTGCCGGAACGTGAATGCGTTCTTGTCGCCAGTCAGCGTCCGCGCAATCTCCTTATCGGCGACACCAAGTTCGCTCAGCAAGAATCCGGAGAGACTCTCTCCTTTTGCGCGATGGTCCCACGCGAGCGCGCGATCTGGGCGCCCGGCCGTTTCTGGATCCACGGCGCCTAAATGCAGGCCAAAGTCACCGCCTTTCATAGCGCGTGTCAGGGTCACGGTACCGCTGACCGGAAGCGTGAGCTGCAGCCAGCACCTGTCGTAGCCCTGGGCTTCTTTGATATCGGGAAGGGTCGTCTTGCCGCCAGACATGAAGTCGAGCGCCTTGACTATGTAGGATTTGCCGCTGTTCGAAGCGCCCCAGACGACGTTGATGCGTTCTTCAAAGAAGAGTGCCACCGGCTTTTTGCCGGGGCCGGTAATGGTCAGGCGGAGGAGAAGGAAGCGTGCGGGCTCTGGCGTGCTCATGGCGCGCCTGTCTGGAATGCTTCGGTCCAGTCACCTATGTGCTCGCGAACCAACCGCTTGAATTGGGCCTTGCCGTGAATTCTGACCTGCTCGGCGACCCATCGCGCGCAGGTTTTCATCTGCACCGAATAGTCGGTCTCGAGCAATTCAACGTAAGCTGCGGCCTCATCGGAAGCCCGATAAATGATTCCCTCATCGGCGCTTTCCTGATCGACAAGGTGACAGCGTTGCATCAGCTGTAGGCTTGCCTCGACCAGGCGTCGCCTGACCAGAAGCTCGCCTTTGCGGCCGGGCACATCGGGATGCAGACTCGGCGGCCCGCCCAGATCAGCCGTATGCACCACGACGTGATCAAAAAGGACCATCTCGGCCAGATCTAAGGCCTGCGGTCGCAGATGCTCAAGCACGACCACGGCCCGGATTCCGGCCTCGAGTGGTGAGTTGAACAGCCCTCCGAACTCACTCTCGCCTAGGGCGCCCATTTGAGCCGCCCGTCGTTTGCGAGGTGATGGCACATCCCCTGTTTAACAGGGACACGCACGCTTCGGCCGATCAAGCTGGCCGGCAAGATCGATGCGTGTTTCATGACCGCATCAACGCGGCGCAACAGCGTTTCATGCCGGTCACGGTGTACTTCGATGACACCGTGATAGACGTCGTCCTCGAAGGTGCCCAGAGCGCCGGGCGCCGTATTATCGCGGTGAAATCTCTTGAACGACGCCGCTTCGAAAAAGCGGGTACGCTGATCACGGAAATGCTCGCCATGATCAGCGTCTGCCAGCACATCGTCGGCGGTCACGAATGCGCTGCCAGTCGCCTGACCGTAGACTTGGCGTAACTGGTCGACATAGACGGCTTCTTCCGCCTGAATCGTTATAGGCGCCGACCCAGATGGGGCCTCATCCGGCATTAACCCAAGCACTTTCGACAAGGCAGGTCCCGCCGCCTTGTCTTTCACGAGCATAGGCGCTGTGAGGTGCTCGACCTTCGAAAAGTCGAACCCGTCGATGGCCGCGCGGATCTCGGGGCTCAGTGGAGTTGTCTGGCGCCGGGTGATGCTGCTGGCACAATGCTCATCCCAACCGTCGATCAAAGCGGTCCGCAGGGTTGTCGGGTTGTTGATGAGATCCATCAGCGATCCAACGATCCCACGAGGAGCGACGAAGACATATTTGTCGGGCAGGGTCTTATAGGCGCCCTGACAATAGTGGAAAAAAACCTTGCCCAGCTCGGCAAGGCCCTCGCCCTTTCCGAGCTTTCCGCCCCGCGTCTTCCGTTTGCATTGATAGAGATGCCACAGGCCTTCATGCCTCGAAGGGCTCAGGAAGCCGATCACGTCACGGCCCTTGTCGTTGGCCGCGCCAATTCTCTCCACGCGATGATATTGTTGGGAGGCACGTTCGATCCACAGCTCGATGAACTCCTCAAGCTGCGTGTCATCGATCTCCATCAGCCGAACAGCGAGGCTCGTCACGTTAATTCACTGCTTAGCTGATGTCGTGGATAGAAGAGCAACGCAAACGGCAACAGGGACCAAGCCCCCCGATATTGTTCTCTCGACAGTCATCCAATTCGTTTTTTTTTGCTTTTTTCGCCACGAATCCTTCACTCCCCCTGCCACGGCTGGATTCTACAAGAATACCCAGGCTTTGCCCATTGCCCTTCATAGTATGGCCGCACCATAACCGGGTGGAGGAAAAATGCGCGAGCCGTTTGGCCCCGGCTGACCGATATCACATGATAAGTCGAGACAATGACTGAGTTTCTGTTCGACGGCCCTGATGATGCGAAGCTCACCATATTGCTGGCTCATGGGGCTGGCGCGCCGATGGATTCCACGTCGCTGAACGCCGCTACGATGGCGCTCACCACCGCGGGCCTGCGCGTCGCACGCTTCGAATTCGGCTATATGGCATCCCGCCGCAGCTCTTCCGGCAGGAAGCCGCCTCCACGGGCGGCGACCCTCAAATCCGAATACATCGCCGCAATCGATGCGCTGAACCCGATGGGCGGGCTCGTTATCGGCGGAAAATCGATGGGTGGACGCGTCGCGAGCATGATAGCTGACCAGCTCCACGCCTCCAGCAGGATCGTCGGGTTGTTGTGCCTTGGCTATCCGTTCCATCCGATTGGCAAACCGGATCAGCTGCGCACGGCGCATCTCCTCGAAATGCAGACTCCCACCCTCATTGTGCAGGGGACGCGCGACTCTTTCGGCACGCGTGACGAGGTTGCCACCTACGCGCTCTCCAAGGCGATCGAGATCGCCTGGCTCGAAGACGGTGATCATGATCTCAAACCTCGCAAGGCAATCTTCGGCTTCACTGCCGGTGACCACCTTCTCACGATGGCAAATCGCGTCGCAACCTGGACCAGCGAACTCATCGGTCAGGGCCGGCGATGAAAATTGCGACCTACAACGTCAACGGAATCAACGGACAGCTTCCGGTCCTCCTCCGTCGCGGGGGAAGGAGCCGATTGAAACCCGGCGCCCATCATCTCGAAAATGTAAGCCATTCTCCCTTTGGCGCTCCCGTTGTACTGTTGAATGCAAACAACCGGGGGGATAGGCGCGTGGAAGGTGAAACAGAGGCGGCAGATACGCCAGACGCATTCCTTAAAGCCTTGGGAGAGAGCCTAAAGGGAAAGGAAGGCGTCGATGCTGATCTGGCGACCATCCTGAAGACGCACCTCCTGAAAACGGCGCCCGCGCAGAACGCCGTCGCCCAGGCCAAGGACGCGATCCTGAAACTCGCAAGCGAACGTGCAAATCCTCCGCAGCCGGAGGTGGCTAATGGCTGACCCTTATTTCCTCCAGTCTTTGGGACTTTCCGGATTCCGCGCATATCTCCAACCAAAGACTTTCGATTTCAGCAAGAAGCGTTGCCTGGCGATCTTCGCGCCGAACGGCAGCGGCAAATCCAGCGTCATCGATGCGCTGGAATTCATGTTCTCCAAGGACGGAACGCTCGAAAGGCTCGGGCAGCGCGCCATCAACAACCAGGCTGGTCCCGTGGCGCTGGCGCACAATCTGGCTGCGGAGACGAAGATTACATCGGCGGTTACGATCAGCGTGGTGTCGGGCAAGGATACCACCAACGGCAGCCGGCTGGCGACGGGGGCGAAGCGACCGATACCGGCGGTGGGCACGGCTGTGAACGCCTGCTTCGCAGTGCCGCCGATCATCCGCGGGCATGTGCTGCGTACGTTCGTCGAAATCCATACTCCCGAACAGCGCTACACGGACGTCGCCAATTGGCTGCAGCTCGGCCCGCTGGTTGATGTGCAGAAGAATGTTCGTTCGCTGCGCACGCAGGTGAAGGCCGCCGCCGAGGACGAGACGGCGCTGCAGCGCGTGGATACCCAGCTTGCCAAAGAGTCGGCCCAGGCGGTGAAGACCTGGGATGGGGCGGCGGTGCTCTCCCACGCCAACACCTCGGTCCTGGCGCCACTTGATCCGGCGCTGGTGCTGGCGGCGCTGGCCGCCGGCGATCTGGCCTATCTCGAACTGGAATCGCGCGCCAAGGCCGAGGAAAACAAAATCGGGCTTGCGGGCCTGCTCCAAATCCGCAATGCGGCTGCCACTTTGCGGGCGGAGGTGACGGACGCGGAGAACGGCGAGACTATCGTCAGCGGTGCGATTCCGACCTTTGACGCGGCTGTCGCGGCGCTGGCGGCGGCAGAGAGTAAGGAAACGGAAGAACGCGGCAAAGCGGCGAGCACAGTGTTTCAGGCTTTGTGGAAAGCCGCAGAGCCGCTTTTTGCCGAAGGAGTGGCGGCACCTGACATTTGCCCCGTCTGTGCAACACCTGTCGCGGACACCGCGGCGGGTAGCGCTAAGACGATCCGGGACCACATTGCCCAGCACCTCGAGGAGTTGGCGGACTACGCAGCCGCAAAGAAGGCGCTCGACCACGCCAAGACTGCGGCGATCAAGGCCCATACTCAGTTGGGGGCGGCGGTGCCGGGGCTGATTGGCCACCTCAGCGACGGCGAGGCGGCATTGAAAGCTGGTCTTATCGCGTATCAAACCGACATCGCCGGCTGGCCTCAGGCCGCCGTTCCGGCCTCGGCTGGTATTGTTGTGGAAATCGCCAAACTGCTCACCACGCTCGATCAGGCCATCGCCGATATCGAATCGAAGCAAGGCGACCACACGTATATTAAGGCCAAGGCGAAGATCGATCGACTGCTGGAGCTACAGACAGAGCGGGACCTTGCGCTGCGGACGCGAGATGAGCTCGGCAAACTCTCCAACGCCTTGACGGCGCAGGCGACGATAATCTCGGCTGAGATCCGCAAGAAAGTACAGGCCCTGCTCGACAAGGTTCAGGCGCCGATGAACGATATCTACAAGCTGATCCAGGGCATTGGCGCCACACCAATCCGGCTGGAACTGCCGGCGGAAGACGACGCGAACCAGCAGCGCCTCAATCTCCTGATCGATTTCGCCAAAAACCGCACCGGCGTGCAACCGGGGGGCTATTTGAGTGACTCCCAAATCCATTCGGTGGCGCTGGCGCTGCGGATGGCGGCAATCAAGCAATTTAATGCAGGCGCGCCCATCATCGCGCTGGATGACATCGTGACCTCCTATGATGCGGATCATCGGCGCACCATCGCCGGACTCATCGCCACCGTGTTCGACGACTGCCAAATCCTGATCACCACTCACGACGAGCGGTTTTTCAATTATTTGAAGGATCAGCTTCAGATGAAGACGTGGCACTTCACCCGGATCATTGGTCTCGACCCAGCCTACGGGCCGCGTTTCGCTGATCACAAGGTCAGCGATGAGATGATCGAGGCACGTTGGGCGGCGGGCCAGTCGGCGGCCAACGAGATGCGCCAGGCCGAGGAGGAATGGCTTCTCGGCATCTGTCGGGATTTCGGGGTTAGTGTGCGCATCCGACCACTTGAGAGGGCGTATTCCTACGAGCGTAGCGAGTTGGCCTCGGCGCTCGCCGGACTGCTCAAGGACGCCAAGCTGGCGCCGGCGTTGGTGCCGGGGGTCAACAACCGGTTCCTCGACAGTATAGTGAAGGGCGAGATCGAGAATTTCGGCAGCCACTTCCAAGACGGACCGTATGGCGACGGCTCGATTGGTGACGAGAAGGCGCGCTGGGAGGAATTCAAGGCTTTCCGCAGCCAGTTCGCTTGCAAGAAGTGCAGCCGAACTAAATTCCAGCGGCCCTTTACCCTCAATAAGCCAGTATGTGCGCATGATGGGTGCGAGGCGCAGTTCAAGTTTGCGGCTGCATCAGTAGGGGTGGCTTGAATGGGAGGGCGTTCGAAACCCGTAGAGTTGGCGACACGCAGCTTCGAGAAGCAAGGCGACGCCACGACATTCTTCAAGGCCATGCTGAACCGCTACCGGCCTGGCGAACGAGTGAGTGACGAGGATGGCCTCGACGTTGCTGCCCTTCTCGAACGCCACACCGAATACGTCGCCAAGGTGGGCTGCGGCGTCAGTCATTTCCAAGTCATGATAACCGAGCATGGGACCCAATGCTTCCGGATCATCCGCACCGATGGCAGCGGCACGGATTTTTCCTATCCACACTGCATCTCCCAGCGACCACCCAGCCGTAAGCAGGAGGTTGCTCAAGCCTTTCGACGTGCGGTGCGCTTCGATCTCTACAAGGCCCGCGATAATTTCTTCGCCACCCATAGCGGTTCGGACGGCCTGGTTTCCTGCGCCGTGACAGGCGAACGCATCACGCGGGACGAGGCACATATGGATCACCGTCCACCAATGACGTTCGAGGTCATCGTGACGACATTTCTCTGCGGCCGCGGTCTATCGCTCGACAATGTGCCGCTCACGACAGGCAAGGATGACCAGGTCTCGCCCGAGGTGATGGATCACGCCTTGAGCGAGGCATTCCGGGCCTACCACGCTGGAATAGCGCGGCTCGATTTTGTGCGAAATTCGGTCAACCTCGCTCAAGCTAGTCGGCATCGGCTGAAGGACGGCCGGATCACCCTGGCAGGATAGCCCGCTGACAGCCACGAGAGTTTCGCCGCACTTTCTCGTCTCATCGATGCACCGAGGAAAAGAAAGGTCGGCGTTGACACTGTCGCCATCCGGCGCGCATCAGCCAAAGTCCGAAAAAGACAGGGAAGGGCGAGTATTTGGGGACGCCCTAGCCAAGTAAGGTATGGCGAAATGATTCGTATTCTGCACACGGCTGATTGGCATATCGGTCAAACGCTGCGCGGTTTTTCTCGCGAGCATGAGCACCGCAGGGTGTTTGAGCGGCTCGAAGAGATTGTCGTGGAGCGGGATGTCGATGCGCTCGTCATCGCCGGCGACGTATTTGATAGTCAAAACCCTTCCGGAGAAGCGCAACAGCTCTTTTACAATGCGCTTGTGCGGCTAAGCCGCGCACAGCCGCGCATGGCTACGGTGATCGTTGCCGGGAACCATGATGCCGCTGGTCGGTTGGAAGCGCCGCGGCCTCTGTTGGAGGCATTCAACATCCGCGTCGTGGGCAATGTTCGGCGGCATGACGGGCGGATCGAGGCAGCACGGCATCTCGTGCCTATCGCTGACGTAAGCGGTGCGGTGGCCGCTCATGTGCTGGCAGTCTCCTACCCAACCGCAGCGTGCCTCCCAAATTTGACGCGGCTGGATGGCGAGGCGGGCTCGCCCGTCATCGCCGGGGTACGAAGTCTCTACGCGGAATTGGTCGATAAGCTACTGGGGCAACTGGATGGTTTGCCGTTCGTTTTGACGGGGCACCTGCATGTCGCGGGCGGCATCGAGTCGGAGGGCGCCGAGCGCCGAATCCTGGTCGGTGGTCAGCATGCCGTGCCGCACGGCGTATTCCCTTCGGAAGCGAGCTACGTGGCGCTCGGCCATCTGCACAAGGCCCAGGCCATCGGTCGCGAAACCGTTCGATATTCGGGATCACTGATCCCCTTGTCGGCGACGGAGCAGCCTTACGCGCATGGCGTCACGCTTGTGAGTATGGATGGCACACAGGTCGTATCCGAGCATATCCCGATCGACCGGCCAGTTCCTTTCCTCCGCCTTCCGGAGGCGGGTGATATGCGCTTGACCGAACTAGGCGATCATCTGACGGCATTGGGTCTCCCGTCGGATTTGGCAATTCATGAACGGCCATTCGTCCAGGTCAGGCTTGCCCGCGAAGGGCTATCGCCTGGATTCAGGGAGGAGGTCGACCGTATCGCCGAGAGCTTTCCGGTGCGCATCGTCGATGCCCGCGTAGCTACGATACCCGGGGCGTTACATGCAGTGATCCTTGCCGATGCTATGATCCGGCTGGCCGAGCGAGATCCGGAGGATTTGTTCAAGCTTGCGTTTGAACGCGCGTTCGGCGTCGCGCCGGATGCCGCGCATCTGGATGTTTTCCACCGAGCGCGGGCGGAGGCATAACCCATGCGCATCTTGGCTATCCGCGGCGAAAATTTGGCAAGTCTTGCGGCTCCGTTCGAGATCGATCTTGCGGCAGGGCCTCTTGCTGGTTCCGGCCTTTTCGCCATCACAGGCGAGACCGGCGCCGGGAAATCCACCATCCTCGATGCGTTGTGCCTCGCGCTCTATGGCGAATATCCGCGCGTCTCCGTCAACCGTCGGGAAAATACCCCCGACCCCAGCGGAGAAGCGATTTCAATTCATGATGGTCGGGCAATCCTGCGCCGAGGCGCCGGCGGCGGATATGCCGAGGTAGATTTTGTCGGGCAGGATGGCGAGCGCTACCGCGTCCGCTGGGAGGCCAATCGCGCGCGGGGTCGGGCAAATGGGCGGCTTCAGAATGAGCAGCGCGCGCTGTATCGACTTGACGACGGCAGCGCCGTGGCGACTGGCAAGACTCAGGTTCGCGAGGCCGTGGAGGCGAGAACCGACCTCACATTCGATCAGTTCCGGCGAACGGTGCTCCTCGCACAGGGCGAGTTCGACGCCTTCCTGCTCGCCGCAGAGAGCGAGCGTGCGGAATTGCTCGAGAAGATCACAGGCACCGAAATCTACGCAGCGATCTCGATCCGCGTTCATGATGGCACGGAGGCACGACGAAGAATTGTAGAGCAATTGGAGCAGCGCCGAAACGACATCGGACTGCTTGATGACGAAGCCAGGCAGGCACTGCTGAACGAGCAAAATCAGCTTGTTTCAATTGTTGCTCGAAAAGGCGCGGAGCGCGATCAACACACCGGGCGGTTGGATCACTTCAAGCGCGTGGCTGCCGCTCGCAGCGACTTCGCACTGGCTGAGGCCCAGGAGGTCGCAGCGCGCGCGACACGCGAGGCAGCCGCTGATGAGTATCGGTCTCTTGCCGAATTCGATCTGGTCGAGCCGCTTCGACCGTTAGCGGTTGATTTGCAAAATGCACGGCGAACGGCAGCGGAGGCCAAGTCCCGCCTCGACGGTTTGCTTGTTGCTCGCGAAGAAGCGCGGACGCTGGACGCGGCGTCTGCAACGCAACTGGCGGGCGCGGCAACCGCCAGCGTAGCGGCAGAAGACGTCCTCAAGAAATTCGGTCCCCTTTGGAGCGAGGCCGAAAGGCTCGATACTGAGCTGGAGGCAGCTCGGACAGAATTCAATGATGCGATAGAAAAATCGCAGCAAGCGGAAGCGACACTGCGCGACAAAGCCGATGCGCTGGCAACGATTGATCAGACTCTCGGTCAGACATCAGAATCGTACCGCACCACCGCGGCGCAATTAAACAGACAATCGGATCGCGTTCTCCTTGCTTATCGTCTTAGCGATGCGATGGACTTGTTGACGAAGCGGGGAGCTCTCCAACAGGAGCACGCTGCAGCCACGGTGGCGACCGCTGGAGCGGAAGAAACAGCTACCCGATTGCAAAGTGCAATAACCATGCTGTTGGGAAAGGTCACCGAGGATCGCGAGCGAAAGGATGGCCTAAGTCGTGAAATCGGTGATCGTAGAGCCGGTCTCGCCGGCATCGACGAGGCGACGCTCCACGAACGAGACATCGATCTGCAGCGCGCGCTCGAGGCTCTGCGCGAGGCATGTACCGTCTGCGACCAGTATACTCGGGCATCGACAGATCTAACACGACGGGAATCGGAACACACGCTGGCGGCGCAGGAGGTAAGCACGGCGAAAAGCCAAATCGTTGAAGTCGAAGCGGACCAGCTCCGCGATCGGACCGCGCGTGCAGAAATTGTTCCAATCGCAGAGCTCGCCGACGAGGCGGTATCATCTGAGGCCATTCATCTGCGCAGCCTGCTGGGCCCAAATTTGGCCTGTCCGGTGTGCGGCAGCACTGACCATCCCCATCTTGCACATCCCAGCGCGCTGAACGAAATAGCTGCTAGGCTTCGCCGCCGGCGCGAAGAACTTGATACCGTGTTGTCCGCGACGAGCCAGCGTTTGGACGCTGCAACGCGCGCGCTCTCCGCTGGAGAGGCGCGCCAGGCGGAGACAAATCGCGGAATCGATGTGGCGCGCGGACAAGTTCTGGCTGCCAACAGCGCTTATGGCGAACAGTGGTTGTCGTTGAACGATCTCTGCACGAAGGCTGGGATCGAGGGGAGTGTACCTCCCGGTCTCAATGACCGAGCAGGGGCGGAGCTGGCAGCGCTCATCTCTGTCGCAGTCGTGGAACGGATGGCTATTGCGTCTCCACTCGCAGACGCTCGGCGTCTTCGGGCGGAGATCGACGGTCTACAGCGGGAGCACGACGCGCGCGGTGAGGCTGTCGAGACAATCACGCGGTCCATTGATCAAAAACGTTCTGATTTCCACGCTGCGCAACTGAAGGTGACTGAGTACACGGTCCAGGCGGCGGCGCTCGCTGAGCGCCTCATCTCCATCGGTCGTGAAATCACGCCGTTTCTTGCTGCGGCAGGTCTGACCGTTGAAGCCCTCGATGTCGATCCTTCCAGTGTTAGCGTTACGCTGTCAGCGGTCGCGACTGAATATAGAGCTCTGCGCGAGCAGGTTGGTGAACTTGAAATGACACTCCGGCGTCTGGCGCCAGAGCGTGCGGCCGCAGACGCTTCGCTGGAGCACGCGCGGGCGCAGGTGACGGCGACCGCACTTCTTCTCGATCAACGGCGTATAGCCGAGGGAGAAAAAGCGCGCGCCAGAGCCGAACTCCTCGGTGGCGAGGTGACAGCCACCCACCGGGCACGGATCAACGAGGCTTGCCGAACCACCCGTGAGGCGTTCGCTCGTGCGCGCGAGGCGAAATCAGCCAACGATGCAGTATTCCAGGCGGCCGCCGCTCGTTGCGACGAGGCTGCCGACGGATTGGAGACGGCCAACGGCCGTAACGCTTCAGCCGAAGAGACATTCAACGCGGCCTGCCTGGATGTTGCCCGCTCGTCGGATCAGGTCGCCGCTCTGATCGAAACCGACCCAGCGTTGAGCAGAGCGTTGCGGATCCGACTTCAGGAGATCGATCGGGGTGTGAACGATGCCGGCGCTGCGGTCGTTCTGCGTCAGAATGACTTACACCGAGCGTTGGCAGGGTTCGACGAGACCACCGATGCCGATGCGTTGACCGCGGTCATTGCCGCGCTGGCGACTGAAATCGGCGACTTGCAACAGCGTATAGGCGTGCTGTCCGCTGCGCTTGCGCGAGACGACGAGGCGCGCCGCGCGGCGACAAGCCTATCTGCGGAAATCGACACTGCGAAAGCCGAACTCGTAATCTGGCAAGCAGTCGACGATGCTATAGGCTCAGCCAGCGGTGATCGTTTCCGTCGCTTTGTGCAGGGCATTACGCTCGACCACATGGTGCAACTGGCGAATGACCACCTTCACGCATTGACCCCTCGCTATAGGCTCGCGCGGGGGACCGCGTCCGATCTTACGCTGCATATCGTCGATAGCGACATGGACGACGAGGTCCGTGGGACCCGAAGCCTATCAGGCGGTGAACGTTTCCTAGTCTCGCTTGCGCTTGCGCTTGCGCTGTCGGGTCTCGAAGGCCGATCGTCCTTTGTCGACACACTGTTTATCGATGAAGGCTTTGGATCGCTCGATGCGGAGACGCTCGATTTAGCAGTAGATGCGCTGGAGACGTTGCAGAGCAAAGGTCAGAAAGTTGGCGTCATCACGCATGTGGCCGCCATGATCGAGCGGATCGCCGTGCAGGTTCGCGTAGAAAAGCGTGGCGGTGGGCGATCGGAGATTGGAGTTTCCGAGGGCATGGAAGCCGCATGGCCTGCGCCGAGTAGCGCGCAATAATATCAGGAGAAGTGGCCTCGGAGTGTTCAAGTCGGAAGAGAACTACGGGATCAGGGCAAGCCTTGACTTACAATGCAAATGCATTACATAGGATGGCATGACGACGCAAGGAGTCTCCGATGGCCAAGACGGCTGAAATCCTCGAGATCCCCGCGACCATCACGGACCGCGGCCAGACCACCGTGCCCGCAGCGATCCGCAAGATGCTTGCACTTGGCAAACGCGACCAGGTCGTGTTCCGCGGGTTGGCCGACGGCACCGTCATGATCTCGAAAAAGGAGGCGCGCGAGAACCAGGACGATCCCGTGATCGGCAAGTTCCTCGACTTCCTGGCGCGCGACATGGCGAAAGAGCCTGCGCGGATTCGGCCGGTGTCGAAATCGACGCTCACACGCGGCAAGGCGCTGGTCAAGGGCGTTAAGATCGACCTCGACGCAGCTCTCTCGGACGATGAGGCGTGAGCGACGACATCCTTGAGATCAACGGTTGGACGATCTACGCGCATCCCCTCTTTCTCGATCAACTCGAGTCGATGATCGAGACCGTCGAGAAGGCGCGTAAGACGGACCCAACAAGATACAAAAGGAAGCGCGCGACAAAGCTACTCGCGGCCGTGCTGAAGGTGGCGTTCGAAGACATCCCAAGTGACCCGACGCGCGACGTCTACCGGCAGGGAAGCACGCTCGGCGAGAATTACAAACACTGGTTCCGCGCCAAATTCCTTCAGCAATTCCGCCTATTCTTCCGCTACCAGCAATCAGCAGACGCCAAGATCATCGTTCTCGCATGGGTGAACGATGACTCGACGCTGCGCGCTTACGAGAGCTCGAACGACGCCTACGCAGTATTTACGAAGATGTTGGACCGTGGAAACCCGCCAGACACGTGGAACGAACTCCTATCGGCAGCCTCGAGTGGCGAATCCAGGCGGCGCCTGTCGCGCTCAACACGCGGGAGATGAGGTCAGCCGCTGCCGTTCCACCACAAGCGCCGATGGATATAATTCACGGCGGCGCCGCCAGACTTCAACGGGAGATGTCATCGGACAGGGAGTACCCGCGAAATGCCCACCATCCAGCTTTCGGCCACGCCAAAAGGCAACGGCTATCAGGCCACGGTAACGTTTCCTGACGGCGTCTCGATCAACTCGGCGGAAACCTATCCGACGATCGGCGAAGCCATTGCCGCCGCCGCGATGAAACTGCTCGACATGCCTGAACGCCTTGCAAGATTGGATCAAACGGGCGGTTGATCAGAGCCCGTTGGCGAGGTCGACGACGACATCGCCGTGACACGCGGTCCGCATTTTTTCCGCTCATGCTCGAAGGCCTCGCCATTAGGCGAGGCCTTCGTCGCGACCATCTCAGTCGCGGCTCGGGCGAGACCAGATGAGCGAGAAGCCTTCCTCGCCTTCGACTTCGACCAGCGTCGCGTAGATCGGCGCCGGGAAGCTCGGGTCGTCCAGCTTGACCGAGTGGTATTCGCGGCCCGTGTCCTGGGACTTCTTCTTCCACATCGCGCCGAACTCGATGTTCGCGCCTGCGAAGATGCGGTAGTCCGGGGCCTTGTCCGAGGTCCGCTCGGCCGGGACGATCTTGGTCTTGACGGTGCCGAGAGCGAGGGTCTTGACGGTGCCGACGAAGCCGTTGCCGTTCGCGGTGAAGTTGCCGATGGTAGCCATGTTCACGTCCTCTTTCGTTTCTCGGGCCGCGACCATCGCGACCTCGATGGCTGTCGTCAGCCGGAGGCGATCGGACCGATCACCCGAAGGGCCGCAACGCAGTGGAGGACGGACAGGGCGAGGCTTTCTTGTCGCGCGAGGAATGGGCGCGCAGCGGCCAGGGGAAGAAAGCCGAGAACGGCCGTTGCGGTCTTGAGATCGAGAAGGAGCGCAGCGAACGCCGGCCTTCGGATAGACATGCCAAATCGAGGACGCAGTGGACGCGTCAGACCGAACGATGAGGAAAGGCAGCAGCGATCGGCAAGCCATACCACGCGGCAGTGTTCTGCGCACAACCTGGGAAGTAGACTCGCCCACACCGTCCAAGGCCTTCCCTGTCGGTGATCAGGACAGGACAATTGGACACAAGATCGCGGCGCGCGCGTCACGACGGCCACAGGAAGATTGCCCTCCTAACAACGAACTGCAATTTCGCACAGCCGTGCGACCCGCACTCGGCCCGTTTGGCGCCGCGGCCGAAAGGCGGAAGGAAGGCCCTCCTGCCTCCGGTCGCTAGCACGCGTTTGACGAAAAACACGAGAAAGGTCCCGCCTAATGACGAGGCCTACGTATGACGAAGAAAGCGGGCGATAAACGCAAGCGTCGATCGCGAGGATGTTGGTGCGCGTCACGCCGCTTCGCCGATCTCGATCGCCTTCGGTTGGAGATCGTGCAAGTACGTCACGGCGCGCTGCGCGTGCGCGGCCGCCGAAAAGATGAAGCGCTTGTCATTGGAAAGAACCTCCAGCCACGAGGCGAGATAGCTCGCGTGATCTGCGCGCGGCTCGAGCTCAGGCACGACGCCGAGGTCCGCGCTGAGGAAGCATGCGCCGAGTTCGGCTATAAGTTCTTCGCGGGCGCGCTCGCTGCGGTCCTTCGCATAACGGCTGAGGTCGCGATTGACGCGATGCGCCGGCGCCGTCCAGTGCACGCACTCATGCGCGAGCGTCGCGGTGTAGCTCTCGGCGTCGCGGAAGCTCTCGAACGGCGGCATCTGGATGAGGTCCAGCGACGGCGCGTAGTACGCCTTGTCGCCGCCATGCCGGATCGTCGCGCCGGTGTTGACGAAGAATGCGTCGGCGTATGCGAGGCGTCGTTCGGGCGGGGTGCTTGGAGCGAGCGATGTGTAGTACTGGTCCGGCAGGCCGTCGATCTGGTCAACGCAGAACACGGTGTAGGCACGCAGGAACGGCACCGTCCGCTCGACATCGTCGCCCTTGTCGTCCGTCTCGGTCTTGGTGATCTTGTTGGCGTAGACCACCATCGTTCCAGTCTCGCTCTTGCGGACGTGGCCGCCGAGCTCGAGCGATTGCTTGAAGGTCATCCATGTCGACGACGCAAAACCACGCGACACGGCTTCGGACCAGAGCAGCACGACGTTGATGCCTTGGTAGGGCATCCCGTTATATCGCAGCGGTCGCGTAATGCGCCCGGCGGCGTTGGCCGCATTCCACGGCCTGACCCACGGCCGCACGCCGCGCTCCAGGTCGGCGACGATGCGATCGGTGATACGCGCGTAAACGTCGGCACGCGGCTTTTCTTCTTTCCTGCTCATTTCTATAAACTCCATCTCGGAGGCCGCGCCTTTTGTGGCCCCTCACGGCGTCCGGAGAGGCGGTATCTCGCGCTCGCGCACCCGCTCGGGCCGCAGCGCAGCGGAGGACGGCGTAGCCGTTGCGCGTGCGTCGTATCCGGCCGCATGGACCACGAACCGGGAGGGGCCGCTGGCGCGGCGCGACGCTCTTTGCGTTGGTTTTGCCGTCAACACGCTAAAGGGCCGGTCGCGCGACCGGCCCCACAGGGACAGCATGTCCAAGGCGGGGCCGAAGCCCCGCCGCGCGGCTTATCCGAAAGCCGCCATCTGGACCGCGGCGGCCTTTTTCGAAACCGTTTCACCGGCGTGTTCGACCGGTCGTTCGAAGGGCTTCCAGGCCTCGCCGATGACCTGCTCGTAAGCAGCGACGGCACCCTCGGCCGCCATGCGCAATCCGTGCGCCTGAAGCCCCATGTCGGCCGCGAACTCCCGCTTGCGCTGCGCCTGGCTGTCGAAGCCCACGGGGCCGTCGAGGTCCTCGTCGCGGACATCGTTGGCGAGCTTGGCGGTGACTTCACGTGCCTCGGTCACGGCCCTCGAATAGAATTGGCCGGCTCCATGGGCCGAGCCGACATAGGCGCCGACGATGCGCTGCAGGTGGATCTGCATCGCGCGCTCGCTAAGTCCGTCCTTGAGCGCGTCGGCGGTCTCGACGACGAGCCGCTCGTGCAATTCGCGGATGCCGTCACTGTCGAGGATCGCAAGACCGAAGCTCTCGGAGATGCGCAACGTCTGCGCGGAGTCGGGACAGGCAAGGCGAACCATTTCGAGCGTCGTGCCGCGGCGGAGCGGAATAACCCGGGCGGCGGCGCGAGGGGAGCGGGCGGATTTGGTCATGATGAGATCCTTTCTCGGTTTCACCTTGGGAAGCGATTGGCCCTTTGCCGTTGCTCCCTCGGGTGCGGTCGACCAGAACCGGCCCCAGCGGGCCGCATCAGGGGGCGGCGGTTGCCAGGACGAGCATGGGAGGGTTGCGGGCGAGCGGGCCTTCAGGCCTGCGAAGGACGCATCCTTCCTATCGCGAGACGGCGACCGCCGATCGCTTCGCGACTTGCCCTTGAAGCGGTTCGCGGACGGTTCAGACCGCAGCACAAACCGAGGGAGTGACGGATAAGGGACAGTCCATTGCCGAAACCCTGGAAGGTCACACCAAATCCACCAACCACACCACGTGGGGACCCGGCGTTTGCTTCCCGCTCCCAGCGATCAGACAGGCCCTTCGTCGCTCATGGCCCCGCAGAAGAACCGTCGTTGAGCGTCCGAAATTCGGCTATCGTCCGCTCCTGCCGATCGAGCTTGTACAAGAGGGCGTCGATCTCACCGCATCGTGCAAGGGTGAGTTCCGCGACATGCTGCTGAAACAGCCGCTCATCCGCATTCGTCCAACGCGTCGCGCTGCGGCCGAATTGCCTGCGTTTGACACGATCAGTGATCGTCAGCCGTGCGGCGCGTGCCGCAATTTGACGCTCGATGACGCCGAGGTGGCGCAGTGTCTGGGCTTGCGCCGCTTCGATGCGCGTGAGGATACGCCGATCCCAGGATTGACTCATCGCACCAGCCCACAAGGCCATAACGGAAAGGGGAATTCATACGGTACGTAGTCGTCCTGGAGAGGCACCGCTGCAATCGAAGAGGCGATGTCGTCACCAGCGATCGCCCAGTCGACAAGTGCGGAATCGGCGCCGGCGTTCTTGCGCATGTCAGGCGTGAGGATGCCTTCGAGCGCATCGGCGATGGCGCTCTCAGCATTGTGGTGTGCGTGCACCAGGAGATTCACGGCGACGAGATAGGCTTTCATGTCTGGACCTCCTTTCTGCCGGCGTCCGGGGGATAAGAGTTCGGCGCGTGAATGGAGAGGCGGACGGCGCGTCTCCAGGCGCCGGAGCCGGCGAAATGTCGTCTCAACCGCGGATGCCAGACGATGAGGAACGGCATTTCGCCGTCCCCATCTGTGGCGGTTTGCCAGCCGAAGGCTTTTGCAATGAGGCGCCAGGGCATGGCTCACCTCCATCCGATGAAGTCGGAGGGACCGCCGTAGACCTGGTGTCGCGCCTCGTCGATGACGAAGCCGAAGCGGCCGACGTCGTATTCGTCGACGGGGACGAGGAAGCGGCGCTCCTCGGTCCCCGGGCCGCGCTTGCCGCCAGGTGTGGCGACGGTCTCCACGAAGCCGCCTACGTGCTTGGAGGTGATCGCCGACACGACGATCCAGTCCTGCGCGTGCGCCTTCACAAAGGCGCGGCGGTCTTTCTCATGGGACTCGCCCGGTTGCAGGATTGTGCCTGAGATCGTCTCCCATGCGTCCGGCCAGCTGTCCTTGACGGTTCGCTCGGCGCAGCGCCGCTCGAAGGATGTGAAGAGATGCGGAAAGGTAGTCGCGACAATCGCCCATGCGGCGTCCTCTTCGTACCAACCGCCCGTCGCGCGCAGCATGGGGTGGACCTTGCGGTTCCGCTCGGCCGAGAGCTTGAAACCGCCATGCCCGGCAGTGGAGTGCGCCGTGACGCCTTCGGCGTAGACCGTCGCACACTGCGAGGCACCCCAAGGCGTGTGCGCGCGCGAGTGTTGCTCGACGCGAGCCAGCATCTTGCGCTCACGTTGGTGCTCGGCATTTTCAAGGACGCGAGTACGGAACGCCGCCTCGTCGGCGAGTTCACCGGAATGACCGTAGAAATCCGAGCGCCGCCATTCCGTCAACGCCCGGCCGATGCGCCAGGCAGTCGCGAGATAATGCCGGCCGTCACGCGCCGGCAACATGGCAAAGGCGGTATCGGCGACACACGCGACGACAAGTCCGTCGCCGCTGCGGCCGAATTCAGTTCTCGGGAACGGGTCAGCCTGCGCGGCCGAACTTTCAGCGGGGAAGGGGGCGGTCATGCTGCCCTCCCTTCGACGGCATCTGCGCCGACCTCGTCGGCCGTCACTTCTTCCAGCACAGCGTGCGGATAACCGTGGCGTGTCAGCCATTCTTTTGCGTCGCGTTCGTTCGTCGCGAGATAGACGAGCTCGGCGTCGTCGCCGGCGCGGTCGAACACGCGGACCCAACCGATGGCCGGACGTTCGACGATTGTGAACTGAAGCTTCGAGTCCAACGAGAACGACCGGTGGACACGAATGGCGATGACGCCGCCGGCGCCGTAGTCCGCCTCGTGCAGGGTAAAACAGCCCGACAGGGGGACACAGCCGACGCTGCGACCACCCTGCTTGCGAATGAGACGGCCTCGGCTGTTGTTGGTCTGCCACGAGGCGAGCTTTTTCCTGAAGCGCGTCGGTGGCTGCGGCGTCCCGTCGGACCAGGTGACGATCGAGCCGATGGGTGCGTTGTCGATGATGGTGTGCGCGGACATCGAGTCCTCCTTGTGTGCGCGTGCATGGAAACGAAACCGCCGCCGGGACGACCGGCGGCGGCGAACGGTTCGGAAGGAACGGTGCGTGTCGTTACTCGGCTGCCTCCCTGAACGCCTCGGCTTCTTGGTCGGAGAGGTCATCACCGTTGGCCGCGATGTCGTCTTCAGCCTCGTCGTCTGCCGACGTCGCGCCCGACGACAACCATTCGGAAAGCTTTGAAGCATCAGGCGCGAAGAGCGCGGAAGGATGAACGAAGTGTCCCTCCTTGAAGTGCTCTACGAGCGCGGCACGCGTGTCCTTCACCCGCTGGCGCGGCAGCACCGGCGTGTCCTTGCAGGATGTTTCGAGGGCAGGACGCGACAGGCAGGAGAGGAAGTCTTCCGAGCCCATGTTCGGCAGGAAGGTATCCGCGCCGATCGTCTCGCCGGCGACACGCGCGACGATGCCGCTGTTGGTGGCGTTTTCCCGGCACGAGAACACGTCCACCAGCATCGTGCGCGCCGCGACACGCAGCGTGTCCATGTCGAAGGCGAGCTTACCGTCGGCGTCGAACAGCACCACCGCGTTCTTCGCCAGTCGGCTATGGCCGTAGTAGACACCGCCGCCGCCCGCCGTCACCGAGACGTTCTGACCTGCGAAGGCCAGGATCAAGAGCGCCATCAGCATGTCGTCCTCGATCGGTGCGCGGCCGAGCGCTTCGCGCAGCGCATCGGTGCGGTAATCGCCGATCATCTCGACGCCCTTGCGCGTGACGTCGGGACGCGTCTTCGAAACGACACCGATGTCGTCGGCGCCGCTATCCGAAGCCGCCGCGCCTTTTCCCTTCGGCTTCTTCGCCACGGGCATGCGGAAGTGAACGGTCTGTACGCGGCCGTCACGATCGAGATACATCGCCGTACAGTCGGACTTCGCCGGTTTGCCGTAGACGCGTTCCGCCTTCGGCGGCAGCTTCACCTCCCCATAGTTGGTCACCTCGGCGATGAGGCCCTTTTTCGGCAGATTTGCCGTCATCCACTCCTGCTGCGCGCCGAGGAAGGCCTCGGCATCGTTGGTGTAGCGACTGTCCTCGTCGGCGGGAGCGAACAGGTCCTCAACCCACTGGATGCCATAAGCCTGAGCGAGATCGTCACCGAAACTGGCGTGGCGCGCATACATCCGCGTCTTCTGCAATCCCTGCGCGACGCTCCACCACGAAACCTGCGGATCACCTTTCGACGGCTTGTGCTTCTTCCAGACCTCCTTTTGCTCGTCGGGCGAAGCCGCCGCGATCGTGCGCAGCTGACGCTCGTCGGGCATGTCGCCTTTCGCCATATGGTCGAGCATCGCCGGCAGGACGTTCGCGAGCAGGCGGAGTTTCTTGATCTGGCGCACCGGAAGCGCGAGCGCGACGCCGATCGCTTCTTCGGTCCAGCCGAGCGCGACGAGGCGTTCGATCGCACGCCATTGGTCGACCGGATTCAGCGCCTCGCGGGCGATGTTCTCGATCATCGAGCGCATGGCGCCATTATCGTTTGCCGCCTCGTCGACGAGCACGTCGATCTCCTCCAGGCCGGCGGCGATGGCCTGCTTCACCCGGCGATGGCCTGCATTGATGACGTAGCCGTTGCCGCCACCGGATTCCGGTGTAATCACGGGCGGCTGTACGATACCGACGGCCTTGATCGTGGCGAGCAGCAGCGCATCGGCCTGCGGCGTGGATTTCGTCTGGCGCGTGCGGTCGGGATTTTCCTTCAGCGCCCGCGGATCGACCTTGAGAAGTTGCATGGGATTGCTCCTGTTGGGGGTTGTGGACCGGCACTGCCGGCCTTTTCTCGTCTTCTTCCCGAAGACGTCCCCCAGCCCGCGGAGCGGGCGGGCCGGTGCAACTGCGGCCGAGCATCCCTGCCCGGCAGGACGAGCAGGGCCTAAGCCCTGCGCAGGACGACGGGCCGGGATCGCGCAGGCGGCGGTTGAGCCCTCGCGTCGGCGGTCCGCCCGCTCTGCGAGCGGACCTTTTCATTTCTCATTCCTCCCTCTTTGGTTCAGGCAGCCACAGCCATCTCTCCTGCGCCCTCACTCTCCTCCGACAAGGCCTTCTCCACCCCGGCGAGTTGGCGGCGCTTTTCGGCAAGCTCCCCAGCAAAGCTGAATTCATCGCCGTCGCGCGACTCGTAGGACGCAAGCCGTCGGCGAGCGTCGGCCAGACGCTGGCGGTAGCGTTCGCGCTCGCCCTCGAAATCGTCCACCGCGTGTTCAAGACGGGCGACCGCTCCGAGCGGAGTCACCGTCACGGGCAACTCAATCTCGTATTCGGCGCCGGTTCGCAGGAGCATCGTGGTGTAGCGATAGCCGTCGCGGCCGATCCGCTCGCCGCTATACTCGATGTCGAAGCCACCAATTGAGGCGATGACCGTCTCGCCTTCCTGCTGAAGCTGAACCATCGTCAGGATCTCCTTCAGCAACGCACGGCCAGCGAGTTTGCGCTCGGCGTACAATTCGCCCGCGACTGCCATGGAGAAGGCATCGCCCCACGTCGGTGTGCGCCGCTCGATATCCTGTCCGATCTCGCCGATGCGCCGGATCGAGAGCTCAACGTCGCGCTCGGCGTCGCGCATCTGACGCCGCACGGCGTGCTGATCGTCGATATGGGCGGCCCGCAAGCGTTCCAGCCGCGCGATGTCGGCCTCCAAGCCCGCTTTCTGCATCAAACGCGGGTCGCCTGACGCGATCGCCTTGGCCATGGCGAACTGGTTGGCCTGACTCTCACCCATATCCTCGAGCCGCCGGATCGATGTGTCGCCCGAGAGCGCGGCGCCGATGAAGCGAGCCTTGCGCTCGTTGTTCTGCCACATCTGCGCATCGAGACTGCCTTCGGTCGCGTAGGCGAAGATATCGACCTCGTCATGCTGGTTCCCCTGGCGCACGATGCGGCCTTCGCGCTGTTCGATCTGCGACGGCAGCCACGGAACGTCGAGATGGTGCAGGGCCTTGAGGCGCAACTGCGCGTTCACGCCGGTGCCCATCGTCTCGGACGAGCCGATCAGGAAACGCACTTTGCCAGCACGCACGTCGCCGAACAGGCGCTGCTTGGCCTCGGACTTCTTGAATTCCTGCATGAAGGCGATTTCGGACGCAGGCACGCCTATGCGGACGAGCTCATCACGAACCCAGCGATAGGCGGAGAAGCCGCGGCTCTTTTCGACACTAATCGTGCCGAGATCGGAGAAGATCATTTGCGCGGCGCCGGGCAAGTCGAACGGCTTGCCGTCCGTACGCGTGTATCCGTTCTCGGCCGTCTCCTTCCAGATACGGAAAGCGTTGCTGACAAGCATGTTCAGCTTATTGGCGGCCTCGTTGTCGTTATCTGGATCGACCAGACGTAGATCGATCGCGGCGTGCCTGCCATCGGTGATGACGGAGAGCAGAATGTCGTCGCCGGGCTCCGGCGCGCGGTCGCGCTCCTCGATCGCCTTGATGCGCTCGCCGAGCAGGGTCTGATAGCGCTTGAAGGCATCCGACGGCTTCGCGGTGAGGATCTGGCGCTTGCCGGTCGAGATCGCGGGCACCTTGACGTATCGGCGCAAATCTTCCGGCATCACCACGTCGGCGAAGGACCGGAACATGGCGATCAGCTCCGGCACGTTGACGAAGGTGGCGAAGCGCGTCACCGGTTTGTATTTGCCAGACGGCTGAAGCTCGAGCTCGGTCGTGACGTCGCCGAAGGTCGAGGCCCATGCGTCGAACTCGTGCAGACCACGTTCGAACAACGCGGCGTAACCGAGATAGCGCTGCACGGAGAACATTTCGCCTAGCGTGTTGGTGATCGGCGTGCCGGAGGCGAGGACGAGCGCGCGGTCGGGATTCTTCGTCTCGACGAAGCGCGACTTGACGAACAAATCCCAGGCACGCTGCGACCCGTTCGGATCGACGCCCTTCAAGGTCGACATGTTGGTCGCGAAGGAGAGCTTCCTAAATTCCTGTGCCTCGTCGACGATGATCTGGTCGATCCCGATCTCTGAGATGGTGAGGAGATCGTCCTTGCGGGTCGCCAGCGATTCCAGCCGCTCCTTCAAACCCTCCTTCAGCCGTTCGAGCCGCTTACGCGACACGCGATCATCGCTCTCGACCTTGGTCAAAAGCGTCTCATAAAGCTCCAGCTCGTCCTGGATCATCTGCTGCTCGAAGGCCGAGGGCACCGCGATGAAGCGGAAGGCGGAATGCGTGATGATGATCGCGTCCCATGTCGCCGTCGCCGCGCGCGACAAGAAGCGATGCCGCTTGTCCTTCGAAAAGTTGGTCTCGTCGGCGACAAGGATGCGCGCGTTCGGATAGAGAGCGAGGAACTCTCGGGCTGCCTGCGCCAGGCAATGCCCCGGGACGACAAGCATCGCCTTGGCGATCAGGCCAAGCCGACGTTGCTCCATGACGGCGGCCGCCATCGTCATGGTTTTGCCGGCGCCGACAGCGTGGGCGAGATAGGTCGACCCGGCCGAGACGATGCGCCAGATGCCGCGCTTCTGGTGCCCGTAAAGAACAAAGGCGCCAGAGGCGCCCGGAAGCTTCAGATGGGAGCCGTCGAACGCTCTTGGCGCGATGTTGTTGAAGCGGTCATTATAAACACGGGCCAGTCGATCCGTGCGGTCGGGATCGGACCAGATCCAGTGCTGGAAGGCATCCTTGATCTTCTGGAGCTTTGTCTTCGCGGCCTCGGTGTCGACGACATTGAGCACGCGCCGCTCGCTATCGCCGTCCTTGACAGTATCGAAGATCTGCGGGACGCGACTGTTCAGCGCGTCCGCGAGGAGCTCACCCGCATGCCGGCGGTCTGTGCCCCACTCCGACGTGCCCGCAGCGGTCCACCCGAGCTGCCGCGCCTCGACGGTCCATGACGCCAATTCCGGCATGTGGTGGATCCTTATCTCGGCATCCATCGTCTGCTTGACGAAGGCGACAACGTCGCAGGCTGGTATCCATGGCGCACCTAGACGCGCGGTGATATCCGACGGCTTGAGGTCGGCGGGCTGCACGGCGGCGAGCGCGTTGACATTGCGTTCGTACTCCGGCTCAAGCGCCGCGGCGGCCTCAGCCGTCTTCAGCTTTTCGCGCACACGACCGGACAAATAGGAGTCGGCCATCTGCCACGATCCATCCGCCGGGTCGCGGTAGATACCGCTGCCAAGTTCGGCGATCACGACCTCAGGGTCTCGATGCAAAAGTTCGGCGATGTGATCGATGTCGACGTAACCGCGCTCGTTGAGCACGACGGCGAGCGCATCGGCCGCGCTGTTGATCACAGGCGCCGCCGGCGGCGCGATCACCCGCTCGGTGAAAAGCGGTCCGGGCTTCCCGGTGTTCGTCTCCAGGTCGTAGTCCTCGATCGAGGCGACGAGCCAGCAGTCGGGGTCGTCAAGGAAAGGTTGGATGTTCGGCCGGCGGTGCGTCTCGCGCACTTCGCCCGTCTCTTCCTCCTCGGTCATGGAGACGGTCGTGAAGTTGATCGGGCCGAAGTCTCGGACGAAGTTCGACCATGCGATGCGCAGTCGGACTTGCGCGTCCTTCCACTGCCGGTCGAGCTCCTGGCATTTGAGCACCTCGCGGACGGCGTCGCGTATCGGGATCAGCTTGCGGATAATCCGGACGTGTTTCTCCGGGATGCCGTCGGCGCTGCGCCCCTTTCGCGCCGTCACCGGAACGGGTTCGCCGTCGAGGACTTGCATCAAGCCGTGCGCCTTGTCGAAGAAGTAGCTGCCCTCGCGCACATGCCCATCTTGAGGCAGGTCGAGGTCGGCCACGTCGCCGTCATCATCTGGATTGATGTCGATCACCTCGGGCTCGCCGTCGTAGACCGTTTCCGGAAGGAGACCAATCCTGGCGGCGAGCGTCGTTTCGAGTTCCTCGCCCTCACGCGGTGTGCATGTGTAGGTCTCGCCGAACGGTCCCGATGCGAGCGCGTGCGTGCCGAGCACGAAGTCAGGGTGGCGCACCAACCATCGGTTGACGCGTATCGCGCTCTCGTCCGGGGTCGCCGGCCGCACCTCATCGAGCTCGAGCCAAGACAGATCATCTTCCGGATCGCCGATCTTGCGCTTGCGGAAGAACAGGAGGTCAACGACGACATCGGTACCGGCGCTGGCGCGGAAACTGCCCTCGGGCAGGCGAATCGCGGCGATAAGGTCGGCCGTCTTCGCGATGTGCTCGCGCGCCGATGTGTCTGCCTTATCCATCGTGCCCGAGCTCGTCACGAAGACGGCGAACGCGCCTGGCTTCAAAAGGTCGATCGCCCGGGCAATGAAATAATCATGCAGGCGCAGGCCCATCGACCGATAGGCGCGATCTGACCGCACGGTTCGATCGGAGAAAGGCGGATTGCCAATCGCGAGATCGAAACTCCTCGGCAACTCCGCGCGCGCGAAATCCCCGGTGATGATCCGTGCACGCGGCTGCAAGAGGTGTGCGATGCGCGCCGTCGCCGGATCGAGCTCGACGCCGGTGACGTACGAGGCCTCGCGAAACTCCTCGGGCATCAGCGCCGGAAACAGCCCGGTGCCGATACCAGGCTCGAGAACGTGGCCACCGCGCCAGCCGAGGCGCCGGAGCCCCGCCCAGATCGACCGCACGATGAACTCCGGCGTGAAGTGCGCATATTGGGTGCAGCGCACCAGCGAGGCGTGGTCAAGGTCGTCGACCACATCCTGCAGGTTCTCGCCGATCACTTCCCAGCCTTGGCGGAATTCTGCCTCGCCGGGGCGGCGGAAGACGAAGTTGGCGAGTTCGGAAGCGCCGAAACCAAGAAAGCGGATCAGCCGCTCCTGCTCCTCGACGGTGGCCGGCCGCTCCTCGGCTTGGATGGTTGCCGCGAGGCGGATCGCGGCGATGTTGTCGCGTGCACGCTCCTTCCAGCTCTTCGCCAGAGCGCGATCGCCGACGAGGTGGAAGTTCGTTCCTCGCTCTCGACCAGCAGTTGATCCGTACCGCGCCACCGCCGCGACCGAAAGCGCGGGGGAAGGTGACGACGGATCGGGATTATCGTCATCGGCTTGCTCGGCGATGATACCGCCGGCGAACGCGGTGACGCCGAACCCGAGGCCCGATGAGAGCGCCGTGTTGCCGAAAAGGTCGAGGGTGAAGGGATCGTCTTGCGCCATGGAAGTTCTCCTTGTGGTGAGGGCGCGCGTCATCCTTCCGCCGATTGGGGCGGCGGCGTTGATGATCACGGTGATGCGGTTTGAAGGGGCGCTAGCGCGCGATGAGCGAAAGCGAGACTTCGGCTTCGCTCAGCTGCACGCGCAGATGGGTGAACCGGAAGTCACGTTTGATGAGAGGAAGGATCTGCTCGGCATCAAGAAACTCGATGCCGTCGTCACCGCCGAAATGGCGGCGCTTGTAGTCAAACCAGTCCGGGTTGCCGACTGGATGACATTCCTCGGAATAGACGACAAGCGGGCGATTGCCATTAGCGAGCTTACCGTTCGCCATGATGTAGACACCGCTGTCGCCGACCAGCCAGAGGCCTGGTTTCTCACCTTCGCCGGGCTTGAGGCCGTAATAGGGATTGCGGAAGCCGCCATTGGCGGCGGCATCGGATTGACCGCGCTCGATCACCGTGCGGACGGCCGGGATGGGGAACGTGAACATCGTCACCTCCCTTACGCAGCGATCGCATCGGGCAGATATCGCAGATGCACGGGCAGCTTCGCCAAGATCTCCGTATCGGTGAGCTGGTCGAGCAGCTTCAGCACGGTTCCCCTTTGGCCGCCGTAGAACAGCACCGTGCGCTTGCCCCACAGATGCTTGGAGAAGCGCTCGCCGGCGTAACCGCGATAGTCGTCGTGCGTACTCGACCAGATGTGCTCGAGCCGCTCTTCGCGCGTCATCGCTTTCACGGGCCGTGATTCCCGCTCGGCGATCGCCGTGCGCATGCGCTCTGAGGAGGCGCGATCCGACAGGTCACAATAGGCGTGGAAGAAACGCAGATTGTTGTCGACCGTCAGCGCGAAGAAGACGCTGGTGATGCTGCCGGTGAGGTATTCGCGCATTGCGAATGCATCGCCACGCATCCAGAGCGGCGGCAGGATCTCGAACATGTAGTTGTGCTCGGGCTGACCGACCTCGAACCACTCCCCGCGATAAAGATGTGCATCGTCTGGTGAAGGGTTCGGGCGCTGCGCGTGCCGATCGAACATCCGAAACATTTGCCGGCGGTCGGCGATTCCTTGAAAGACTTTGCGGACGGATAAGGGGGTCATGAGCGGGCTCCTTTCAGCCTCGTCGGGCCGGAGCGCGGCTCACCCCTTCGGCTCACCATCCTCTTCAGCCCTTCAGACCCCTCCTTCGCGGCCGCCTCTCCGGTCCGGCGGGTCAAGGGCCGCGCAGCGGGCGAAGCCTCCCTTGACGCGACGGTCGGGCATGCGGCAGCAGGGTTCAGCTCCTTTCTTATTTTCCTCCTTCCACATCCGTCCGATCCGCGATGTGTGTGTCCGCCTCACCAGCCACAGGTTGGCGGATCGATGAGCGTGGCGCCGCCGCAAGCGAGCGAGCAGGATGCAAGCGATTTCCTGTCCACGCTCTTTGGTCAGACGCGCGCCGCCAGCAACAGAGACGTCCGGCGCCGTCATCCCGCTTTGGCCAACGGCTCGCTTTCGATGCGCGCGAGGAGCGTCTTCAAGTCATCGTTCCAGTCGCCGGCACGCGGTCGCGAGCGTGCGTACCCGGCGCCTGTCTCCTCCGCGATCGCGCGAATGCGGTCGGCATAGACGTCGCCCTGTCGGTTATTATCAGTCGCGGCGACAAGACGGGTTCCCCGCCGCTCCGCGAGCCGGCGGATAGCCTTCTCGCTTGCGGGCGACCAGCCGCCACCTGTGCTGACGTAGAGCGTGTCCGGGCGCAGCACCTGGATTGCCGCGAGACTCATGGCGTCGATTGCTGCCTCGGTGACGCAGATCCGCGGCGCCGCCGATGGACCAAACCGGAGAAGCTCCTTGTCGCCGCCGGTGGCAAAGCCGCGCCACTGCCGGCCACGCTCCTCCCAGCCGAGAAGGGCGCCGTCGCCATTGCGGTGTGCTGCCCACATGCTGCCGTGCGGTCCTTCGCGCAGCAGATCCTGCTGGACTGCCGTGGCCACGATCGATTCGGGGATTCCGCGCTCTTCCGTCAGGTAACGCCAGGTCGCCGAACCGGGCCGAGGCCTGGCGCGACGTCCCCAGCGGTCGGCGACGGAATGGACCGGCGCCGGCCGGCTCTGCCGCTCCCACGCGGGCGCTTCGGGAACGAAACCCACGAGGGCGGCAACGCGGGCGGACGCTTCGGGGAAACCATGAGCGCCCAGATGCTCGGCAAGGTCGAACACGTCGCCTTTCGCCGTGGACAACGGATCGAACCAACCGCGACCGTCGTGGATCACGATGACGATCTTCGCATCGCGGCGGTACTTCACCGCGCGTCGGGTGCTTTCCTTCACGTCGACTTTCCAGCCGTCGTCTTCCAGCAGGGCGGCACAGCCGACCCTGTCTCTCAATTCTTCGATTTCACTTTTCTCCATGCTCTTCACCACGCGGGCATCCCGCCCGGTCCTTTCTTCGGTTGGTGCCCATCGCCACACCGCGACGGGACGCCACCCGCCTGCCGCGAAGCGTGCCGGATGCAAGGGCGCGCTGGCAAGTCATTGCGATGATTTCGCTTCGGCCGCGGCGCAGCTTCCCTTGCATCCGGCACAGCGCCAGCGGCACCGGTCGCCCGGCTCAATGAGCCGGTGACCACGGGTCATACTCGTGATTATGAGCAGGTGCGTATAAGCACGATTATGATCCGTGGGAGATTATGGACAGTTGAGCAGCTTTGCTTGGCGCTCGACCGAAGCGGCAGCGATGGTCGAGCGCGCATATTGCGCTACGCATCACCGACCATCACCCACAGGAGGTGGAGTTCAGATCGCCGACAGTTTGACACGCGCGGCGAGCTTCTCCGCCGCTTCCTTGCGCTCGCTGTAGCGGTCGGTGAGGTAGGCGGAGGGGCCGCGCGTCAGCAGAGTGAACTTCATCAGCTCTTCGACGACATCAACGACGCGATCATAATACGGAGACGGCTTCATCCGGCCGTCCTCATCGAACTGCTCATAAGCCTTGGCGACTGAGGATTGGTTCGGGATCGTGATCATACGCATCCAGCGACCGAGAACGCGCATTTGGTTCACGGCGTTGAAGGACTGCGATCCGCCGCTCACCTGCATGACCGCGAGCGTCTTGCCCTGTGTGGGTCTGACTGCCCCGATAGAAAGGGGAATCCAGTCGATCTGGGCCTTCATGATGCCCGTCATGGCGCCGTGACGCTCCGGACTGCACCAGACCTGCCCCTCCGACCAAGCTGACAGCTCGCGCAGTTCCTGGACCTTGGGATGATCGACGGGCGCATCGTCCGGAAGCGGCAGGCCGCTGGGGTTGAAGATGCGGGTCTCGGCGCCGAAGGCCTTCAGCAGGCGCGCGGCTTCCTGTGCCTGAAACCGACTGAAAGAGCGCTCGCGGAGGGAGCCGTAAAGCAGCAGGATGCGCGGTGGGTGCGCGGGCGGTTGCGAACCAAGTTCGTCTGCGGCTGGAGCTTCGAAAGCAACAGGATCGATGTTCGGTAAGTCCGATAATTTAGAAGCGGGCATCAACGCGCCTCTTCGATGACACGAGGCGCTGGCTGGCCGCGCTCGTACCACCCCTTCGAGCGGTTCACGATCCAGACGACAGTCAGCATCACCGGCACTTCGATCAGCACGCCAACCACGGTGGCCAGCGCCGCGCCGGATTGGAAGCCGAACAGGCTGATGGCGGCAGCGACCGCCAACTCGAAGAAGTTGGAGGCCCCGATCAGAGCGGAGGGGCCGGCAACGCAGTGCTGTTCGCCCGAAATCCGGTTCAACAGATATGCAAGACCAGCATTGAAATAAACCTGGATCAGGATCGGCACGGCGAGCAGCGCGATCACCAGCGGCTGTGCGATGATCTGTTCGCCCTGGAAGCCAAACAGCAGCACAAGCGTTGCCAGCAGCGCCACGAGGGAGACCGGGCCGAGCCTGGCCAACAGCCGGTCGAGCGCGGTTTGCCCGCCGGTCGCCAGCAGTTGGCGCCGGAGAAGCTGCGCAATGATCACCGGAATGACGATATAGAGGACCACCGACAGGGCGAGCGTGCCCCACGGCACGGTGATCGCGGAGAGCCCGAGCAGCAAGCCGACGATCGGCGCAAAGGCCACGACCATGATCGCGTCGTTAAGCGCTACCTGGCTCAGCGTGAAATGCGGTTCGCCCTTGGTCAGGTTGGACCAGACGAACACCATTGCCGTACAGGGCGCGGCGGCAAGGATGATGAGTCCGGCAATGTAACTATCGATCTGGCCGGCCGGCAGGTACGGTCGGAACAGGTATCCAATGAACAGCCAGCCGAGCAGCGCCATCGAGAATGGCTTGATCGCCCAATTGATGAACAGGGTGACGCCGATCCCGCGCCAATGGCGGCCGACTTCGCCGAGCGCGGCGAAATCGATCTTCAGCAGCATCGGAATAACCATCAGCCAGATCAGCACGGCGACGGGCAGATTGACCTTGGCGATCTCCGCAGCACCGATCACCTGAAATGTGCCGGGCATGACGTGCCCGAGCGCGATGCCAACGACGATGCACAAAGCAACCCAGAGGGTGAGATACCGTTCAAATGTGGACATAGCTCTTCCTCACGCCGTCGCCACGCGGCGGCCGTCTTGGTCCACCACGCGCTCTCCATCCTCCTTGATGAACTCGCCCCTGCTGCGGCGGCAGCAGATTGAGCACTTCCTCGGAAGGACGGCAGAGCCGAACGCCCTGGGGCGTCACAACGATCGGCCGGTTGATCAGGATCGGATGCGCCATCATCGCATCGAGGAGTTGGTCATTCGTAAGGTTCGGATCGCCCAGACCAAGCTCCGCATAGGGCGTGCCCTTCTCGCGCAGGAGCGCGCGAGATGAGATGCCCATGCGCGCGATGAGCTGCTCGAGCATCCTCCGCGAAGGCGGCGTCTTCAGATACTCGATCACATGCGGCTCGATACCGGCATTGCGGATCATCGCCAACGTGTTGCGCGAGGTCCCGCAGTCGGGATTGTGGTAGATGATGACGTCCATGATGTGCCTCATGCGGCGCTCGTGCGAGGCGACGTCGTGCCTTCGCTTTGGCCGATCTCGCGCAGCTTCGTGCCGAGTGCGATCTTGTCGAGGCTGTCCAGCGGCAGCGCCGCGAACACGCCGATGCGCGTCTTCATATAGCGAAACGCGGTGACGAAGGCGGCTTCCTTCTGGACGTCGGAGCCTTCGACCGCAGCCGGATCCTCGATCCCCCAATGCGCCGTCATCGGCTGACCCGGCCAAACGGGACAGGTCTCGCCAGCGGCGTTGTCGCAAACGGTGAACACGAAATCCATGGTCGGGGCGTCGGGCTTGGCGAACTCCTCCCAGCTCTTGGAGCGGAGGCCGTCGGTCGGATAGTCGAAGCTGTCGAGCACCTTCAGCGCGAGCGGATTTATCCGGCCTTTCGGATCGCTTCCGGCCGAGAAGGCACGGAAGTGACTGGCGCCATCCTTACGCAAGATGCTTTCGGCCAGAATGGATCGGGCAGAATTGCCCGTACAAAGGAACAGCACGTTATAGATACGGTCAGCCATGGATGACTTCCTTCGACGGGGTCGTTTGGGGTGAGCAGCAGGGCGAAAGATCGGCGATCAGCGGCGCGCACAACTCTGGTCGGCCGCCGCAGCAATCCTTGACGAGGAAGCCGGCCAGACTTCGCACCGCCTCGAGCTGCGCGCGGTAGACGATAGATCGGCTCTCTCGCTCGGCCTCGATAAGCCCGGCCCGGGTCAAGATCGCGAGGTGCGTCGACATGGTGTTGTGCGGCACGGCTAGGCGGCGCGCGATCTCGCCGGCAGGCAAGCCACTGGGCTCATGCACCATGAGGAGACGGAACACCTCCAGGCGGGTCGGCTGGGCGAGCGCGGAAAAGGCGAGGATGGCTTCATTTGTCTCCATATGTCGAGACTACTAGACATATGGAGACAACGCAAGGGGCACTGGTCGTGCGGACAGACCCATCCACGGTCAAACTAACGTTGAACTGCTCATAATGCGGAGTCCTGCTCGAGATCCCAACAATGGAGATCGAGCATGCCGACGCCCCCACGCCTTCAGTTGAAGATCCAAGATCCAGATAATGTTCTCTGGCCCGTCATAGGCTTCTACACCGACTATCTTACGCGTAGCCGTTACGGAGCTAAGCGCCGTCGCCGTTATACCGCCTCAGCTCTCCACTTCGGCGACTGGCTACAAAGCCTTGGCGCTGGGCCAGGTGACATTGACGAGGTTCTCATTGGCCGCTTCCTCACGAGCCATTTGCATAACTGTTCCTGCGATCATCCGACCCCACACGGCGTCATCCTTAACAGGGCGGCGCTGAACAATCTTTTGCGCGTGCTGCGCACGCATGACATCGCCGCTGCACCTGCACCCGACGCTATCGAGCTGGAGCTTGTCCGGTTCGATGCCAAGATGAGGGACGTCTGGGGGCTGACCCAAGGCACGCGCGATCACCGCCGACGCATCATCCGACGTCTGCTGCGGCAAGAGGTCGGCACCGGGCCGATTGAGCTCGGTGCGATCAGCCGCAACGCCGTTAGGGCGTTCGTGCTTGGCGACGCGAGCCGAAGCACCAGCACGGTCCGCGTCATGGCTGGCGCGGTTCGTTGCTATCTCCGCTATCGCGCGCTGATGGGTGACGATATCGCTCACCTCGGCAAAGCGGTGCCGCGGCCCGCGTTCTGGCGTGCTGCAAACCTGCCGGAGGCTCTGTCGGCGGCAGACGTCGAACAATTGTTCTCTGCGTTCGACAAGCCGTGCCCGTCGCGACGGCGCGGCTACGCCATCGTGCGTTGCCTGGCTGATCTCGGCTTGCGTTCGAGCGAGGTCATCCGACTGACCCTCGATGACATCGATTGGACAGAAGGCATCGTGAAAGTCCCGGCAGGGAAAGCCCGGCGATCCGACATCCTTCCTCTCTCGCCGTCGACCGGCGAAGCGATCGTCGATTACATCGTCAATGAGCGGCCAGCGACAGCCCGGCGCGAGGTGTTCGTTCGTCATGTTGCCCCTCTCGGCGAGCCGGTCGGGAGGCGCGTCGTGCAGAAAACCCTGCATGCAGCCTACTCTCGGCTCGGCTGGGACCGAACCCGCGTCCACATCCTCCGGCACACGCTTGCAAGTCGGCTGGTTAACTCCGGCGTGCCGATGAAGCAGGTCGCCGACGTTCTGCGCCATCGCAGCATCGTCACGTCTGCGACATATGCGAGGGTTGACGTCGCACGGCTGTCATCCGTCGCATTGCCTTGGCCGGGAGAAATCGCATGAGCGCGCCGGCTACAATGCTCGCGCGCGCCGAGGCTTACCTCTCCGAGCGCCGCCGGCTCGGCTTCGTCTTGGATCGATCGGGCAGTCTCACGCTGGCGTTCGCTCGCTTCGCCGATGGAAGCGGCCATGAAGGTCCGCTCACCAGCGCCATCGTATTGCGATGGGTGAAGGAGGAAGCGGTACATGCCGACCCGTTCACTTGGGCGCAGCGGCTCAATGTCCTCCGGCCGTTCGCCCGCCACCTAGCCGACGCAGAGCCAAGGACCGGCTTCCCGGAGGGCGCACCATTCGGGCGGTCAAAGCGCCGGCTTGCGCCACATATCTTCACACCAGCCGAGGTAAACGGGCTCATTGCAGCAGCGGGCACTCTTCCAGCTGTGTTTGGTGCTGGCCCGGCCACGCTCCCGACATTGCTCGGACTGCTTGCCGCAACCGGCCTGCGGATCTCCGAAGCGCTGCGGCTTTGGTGCGGCGATCTTAGCGATCTGAACACCCACATCACCGTGAAACGCTCCAAATTTGAGCGGACACGCATTGTGCCGTTGCATCCAACGGCGGCGGTGGCTTTGCGAGAATATCTCCGGGCGCGGGCAAGGCTCGGTTCGACGTACCGCTCCGCGCCACTCTTCCTCGATGAGCGAAGCGGGGAGATTCTCCGTTACGCAGCCGTGCGTCGAGCGTGGCTCCGCCTGACGGGAGACCTCGGCATCGTACCGCGCGGCGGACATCGGTTTATCCGCATCCATGATCTGCGACATACCTTTATCTGCCGTCGCCTGATGCTCTGGCAGGCCGACGGTACAGATATCGACAATGCAATGCTGGCGCTTTCGACCTATGTCGGCCACGTCAATCTCGGCGACACATACTGGTACATGCAGGCTGTCCCAGAGATCATGGCGCTGGCGGGAGTGCGCTTCGAGACGCTCTCGTCGCATCGCAGGGAGGCGCGCCATGGTTGAGGCGACACCTTCGTTCCCGATGCTGCTCCAGCGGTTCTTCGTCGACTATCTTCGTCAGCAACGCGCCGTCAGCTCCAACACAGTCGCGGCCTACCGCGACACGTTCACGCTACTGCTCGCCTTTGCGGAGAAGCAGCTTCGAAAGACGCCGACCGATATCGCCCTGGCCGATTTTGACGCAACGCTGATCCTCGCCTTTCTCGACCATCTCGAACGCGAGCGGAAGAATGCAGTTCGGAGCCGCAATGCGCGTTTGTGCGCCATCCGATCGTTCCTGAAGTATGCCGCTCACCAAGACCTGACCGCGCTCGCGGTCATCGAGCGCAGCCTGGCCGTCCCGCAGAAGCGTCACGACAGAGCCGTGCTCGGCTTCCTGTCCCGCCCCGAGATGGAGGCGATCATAGCAGCCCCCGACTGCACGACATGGGCTGGCCGGCGCGATCAAGCGCTGTTCACGCTCTTGTACAACACTGGTGCCAGGGTCTCTGAGGCGATCGACCTCAAGGTCTGCGATGTGGTGCTCGATGTCTCGCCGGTCGCGCACCTGCACGGCAAAGGCAGAAAGCGCCGAAGCGTGCCGCTGTGGAAGTCGACCGCGGCCATGATCCGGCACTGGCTACCCCACCTGGCAGATGCCAGCCCTCGGGCGCATCTGTTCCCAAGCGGGCGTGGCCAACAACTGTCCCGATCGAGCGTGACTCAGCGGCTCGGACAGGCAGTTGCCCACGCGGCGTGCACGCTTCCGGCTCTTGCCGGCCGGCCGATCTCGCCTCACACCATCCGCCACACCACGGCAATGCACCTATTGCAATCAGGCGTGGACATCACGGTCATCGCGCTGTGGCTAGGCCATGAGCATCCGAGCACGACACACATTTACATGGAGGCCGATCTCGCCATGAAGGAGCAGGCATTGAGCCGGCTCCAGCCGATCGTCACTGCGCCAATGCGGTATCGGCCACCGGACCAACTCATGGCCTTCCTGCAATCGCTATGATTATGCGCAGCCCGATCTCGGTCGGGCTGCGTGAATCCGGCTTCCTCAGTCCGAGCTGCTCATAATCTCCCACGGATCATAATCGTGCACGATGGTGTCTTCGTCGCCGTCGTATTCGCTGGAGACCATCACGCCGAACGCCTCGTCGACCTGAAACAGCACCACGGGCACCATCAGCGTGCGAGCGAGATTGAAGGCGTTCTCCTGGGCGAGGTTGAGATTCTGCGACATCGTGAGGCTCCCGTCTTGGGGCGGGGACCATCCCCGCTCGACAGGCGCCGACGTGTCCGGGCGCGGCCGCGGTCACCTCGCAGGCGAAGCCGGAGAGGTCGCACGCTTGCGTAGCGAACCCCTCGTGGGTTGATCGTGGAAGGCCGTGACCCGGACCAAGGAAAGCCCATTTGAGAGCGGGGTGGTCCTTCCCCGGACGCATGCCAAATCGAATGCCGCGGTCCCGACCCGAGGTTGTCGCTGCCTCACTCACGCGCAACGACGCGTGCCTCGTGGTGTCTTCGCTGTGTCGACAACTGCTCGCCGGGCGCCACTTGTCCTGACGCCGAGCAACATTACACGAGACTGACGTTCTCGCGTCTTCCGGTGGGAGCTTTGGCGCTCTGCCGATCGCTATGGCCGCTAGCTTCGGCAGGAAAGACAAAACAAGCGCACACCATGGGGTAACCTGTCGGCTTCCCGCTGATGGCGATGGCCAAGCTAGACATAAGCTCTACTCGCTTCTGGCAGAGCGATCGTGACCCGCATGGGCCGAAACCGCTTGCCGCGGGTTCGGTCTGAGGCCGGCTTTCCCGGCCGAAGATAGCGCGCGCCCGCGCGTAAGCGCGGCTGCCACAGCCACACCGCGACTATCTCGCACCACGCCAAGCGCTGCGTGCTCTTGACGGTGCTCACTCCACGCCTGCCGGAGAATCGGAACCACCGGCGCCGGAAATTGCCGACGCGAGCGCAGCCACGATCAAATCATGCCCGTCGTCGCACTCCCGGAGTCGTCGAGGTGTTACTGGCCGCGAGGGGAGGCGCTGCATCACGGTGCAGCCTGCTGACCCCAGCGCGGGGCCTTTCTTAACAACAGTTGCGCATCCATTGCGTCCGTGCGCGACTAATTCTTCTAGCGGTTCAAGCGCTTGCATCCGCTTCGCGGCAGATTGTTCAGCGAATCCCTCTGGAACACGCCGCCACAAGGGGTTATGAGTCGTGCGGGGCAGTACGCGCTGCCCTGGGGCGTCGAAACCCCTCTGTTACCGGTTGGTGCCGGCCGTTACGGCACCGCACTCCTTGACCTTAGGGTCGGGGAGCCTGTGGCGTATGCAACAGGTTCACCCGAACTAAAGGCCACGGGGCCGTGTAACAGCGGTTTTCGAACTCCCCGATCACCAAGAGTCACCGAGTTTGTTTGCGGGGGCGTACCGCAGACACTGTTTTCGCCGGGAGAGATCGAGTGGCCAAGGCAGGGGAGCGACGCGACAGCGCGCTCGAGTCGCAGGCGGTCTCAGCCCACCGCGCCTACGTCGAGGCGCTGGCGTCATGGGAGCGCGCGCTCCACACAGCGAGTTGCCCGGCCTGCTGGCCCGAGGGCACAACCGAGGAGCAGCACCTTCTCCGTTGCGCATCTGCCGAGGCCGTGAAGGAGCGCCGGCGCGTTGTCTTCCGCGATCTATGCGACGAGCTCGGCTACCTGCCCGACGGCCACGGCGTCGCTCTTCCGCCTGAGGGTTGCCCATCGGCCTCCGGCGCCGGCTAGCCCAAGCCTGCCTTTGCGGTCTTTGGCACGGCGTCTGCAATACGGAACTCTCGCTGGCAATGGTCTTTTCTGACCATACCGGCACCGTGTCATGCGTGGCCATGTCGTCTTGTCTAACAAGCCCAGGAGTCACCGATGCTCAGGTCATTCCCGACCCGGACATCTGCCGTCACGTTGCGCTGATTGACCGGGCTTTTCGTTTCGCCACGCGGTCTTCGTCGAAGAGAAGGGACGGGAGGAGGACGGCTCGAGCGCGACAGCTCGACGATTCGCGAAGCGCATCGGCGCGGCGCGGTCGTCGCGCTGCCGATATCCTTAAATCGCGAGACACTCGACGCGATCCAGGCCGGCAGGGCAAACCCGCCTTTCGGACGCAGCGTGGCCCCGCACCCGATGACCGAAACGAGTGCGAAAAAGAGGAAATGGCTGTGATACGGACTGCCGACACCAAAATCGTTGCCCGAGAGCTGCACGCCCGCTACGACCACCTGAGAGCGATCACCCTGATCGGTAGGTCGCTGCAGAAAGCGCTGTTCGCGGGCCGCTCGGACGAGGTCGTGTTTTGGGCGCTGGTGCATGCGCACTACCGAGGCGGCGATCTCTGCGCCGCGATCGAGGAGCAGCTGAACTTCTTCGCGCCCTTCATCATCCGCGAGCCGTCCGAGGTCAATTGACCGCGCGGCCGCCTAAACATCTGTCGGGTTGACGATAATCGATGCGCTCGAAGCTGTCGGCGGATTGGCGGCGATGCCCGTCGAGGTCGGAAAGTCGCCTGGCCCAGAGGGGCCGCAGACGGCTTGGCCATCCTGGCAATTTGGATCTGCCATCGCGCGCGCATTATTAGCCATGCGGCAGATGGTGGTTCCATTGATATCCGCGAAGCCGGAGCATTTGCCGGAATTCAGCATCTTCTGACAATTGCCGGTGCCGAGCTGAATGCAGGCGGCAATAAAGCTGGCATCGACCTTCTGGCCGTCGAAGGTCGTCATCGAGGCCAGCTGTCTGACGGCGGGTGAATTGTAACCGTCGTTGGTCAGCTTGGCCCAGGCGCCGACTTGGTCCTGCAGCGACATACAGCCGTAGCCCGCCCGATCAGTCCCGGCGTATTTTTGGACGTTGGCATTGTTGAGCTGGAAGATGCCGGTGCAGCAGCTGCCATTGTAGTTGCCTTTGTTGCCGCCCGACTCGAACCGTCCCAATCCGCCAAGCGAGCAGGACGTCCCTTTAAGATCGTCGCGCAATGGAGAGTTTCTCACGGCATCCGTGATATCTTGTGCGGAGTAATTGGTGCGTTCGCAATACTGTCCCGCCACTGCCTGACCGTCTCCGAGCCACAGGAAGCTCGCGCAAAGAAAAAGGAAGAACATAAGACCGCTAAGGCGCGTGAACATGGATTTCCTCCGCATCCTAGAGCGTCATTTGAGCGAATAGACACGTGCGCAGCTTGGCACGTCATGGCCACCGATCGTGGTGCGGAAGCTAATCGTGCCGGTCGCCGGATCGTAGCGTGTGTAGGAATTATCGTTGCGGTTCTTCGCCGGCAGGTCGGGATCCGCGTGATCCGTGTAGCAGCCGGTGTCCGACTTAATGGACATCACCTTTCCGCTCTCGATCGTGACAATGCGCAGAGGGCAGTTCGACGGCTCGATCTCGGCCCCTTTGTCATTGGCGCCGCTATCGCAAGCGCGCGATAGCGCCGTGCTGACGATGATGGTCCGGTTGCCGTCGCGATAGGTCGAGGCGAGCGCGGTCACCAGCGCGTTTTTGCCGCCGAGGGGCCGCCTGAGCTCGGTGGTCACGTATGCGTTGGCCTCGCGGATGACGTCGGGCCAGACCAGCGTCTGTAACGGGTCGGTCGTCGATGGGGTCTCGAAACTATAATAGCTCATCGCCTGCCAACGACCGGCAGCTTGATCCTGCGCGGCTGCGACCCAAGGAATCGCGAGTAGCGCGATGATCGGAAGGGTTAACCTGAATAGCATCGAAGCCTCCTGATGCTGAGATGGCCGACCAGCATGACACGGCCGCGAGCGCGGTCCAGGCCGCGCGCCAGCGCGCCCCGGAGGGTCGCCTTGACGGCGCCGTCAGCGGACGGGACACCATGATGGACAGGCGGGCAGCGTTTCATTGCGGATACAGAGCGATCTTTTGTGAGCAGCCATCCACGGCCTGGCGATCGATGATCAGACCGGTTTTCACGGTCTTGGTGACGGCATCGTAGGAAGCATAGGAAGCAGCTTGCGCGTCACCGCTGGTGCCGACCCCGCGCGAAGTGAGTTCGAGAAAGCAGGCTCGGCCACCGTCGAGGGTGCGGACCTGGAGTCCTTCGTAGATGGCGATCCGCAGCGGGCAGAGTTTTACGGTCGCGCCGGCGGCCGCGCGCAGTTCCTTGAGCGTGCAGCCGGTGACAGTGTTGAGGATTGAAAGTACAACGGATTTCGTGGAGCTCCAGATTACGAAATGCGCTTCCGTGGCGGGCGCGTTACCATCGGTGAATCTCTGGTCGCCACGCGCCTTGTAGGCGCGATTGTTGACGTCGATGGCGTCTTTCCAAATGTCCAGATAGGTCGCGGTCTGCGGTGACGGCTTCTGAAGGTCCGCATATGACATCGGCCGCCAGGCCCCGGGGTCGGGCGTTAGCGATTGCGCATGAACGCCAGTGGAAAGATCGACCATCATTATCATCGCGATCAAGGCGCGTACAAAGCGCCGTCTGATATCTCGGAAAAATGCGCACAAAAAGCGCCAACATCTAATATAGTGCCTTTGTTTTATCGATGTCAGCGCGTCGCGCACGCCCCCCTCCTATTCGTAGCGAGGCCGGCCGGGCACCCACCACCAGAAGTCCTTGGGCGACCGTTCGCGATTGCGCCACAACGCGGCGACACGCGGCGGATAGACGGACTGCATGTTCCACACTGAGGCGTAGTAATAAAAATTCGCGGTTTCGCGGTGTAGTCGCCGTCCGGAGCCATCCAGAAAATCCGTTGCACAGTGAACGACAGGGCCCCGGTAGCGTGTCACGCGCGCGGTCTGTT
>NZ_BJNF01000028.1 GCF_006539545.1 Nitrobacter winogradskyi | reverse complement strand
TGACCTAGTCAGCTATTTCGCGCAACCGGATGTCTGGTCGCCCTGGCGCGCCATCGGCTTGCCGTTGATGAACACGCCATGGCCGCCAGAAGTGACCGAACCGCCGCATCCGGTTCGGCTACCGGTCACCGTGGCCGGTTTGCCGTTGATGAAGACATTGGACGATCCTTCGATCAGCGCGCCGCCGGTCGTGCCGTCGCCTTGCCGCGCGGCGGGTTTGCCGTTGACCATTACGTTCTGGCTTCCGCCGGTGATGACGCCGGGCGATTGCGATGCCGGATTTGGCGTTTGACCCCACGCCGGTCCCGGTCGTGCCGTACCGATAAAGGCGGATGCTGTGACGATCGAAACAACGAGGGGCAGGCGCATTTGCGACTCCGGAAAACGGCGGCGCGAGCCTATCAGGCTGGACCTGGCGGAGCTACGGCCTACCTGTGAACGGCGGTTGCCATTCGATTCGAGAAGCGGGTTGATCCCGCCGCCGTGGCCCGGCATGGTCCGCCGGCAAAGGAACTCACCTTGAACCAGCCCGTCTCCGCATCGCCCGTCGTTTCCGTCGGCTCCGTGAGCTTCGGCCAGGATCGGCCGCTGTCGATTATCGCCGGTCCCTGCCAGATGGAGAGCCGGGCTCACGCGCTCGAGGTGGCCGGCGCGCTGAAGGACATCGCGGCGCGGCTGAACATCGGCCTCGTGTTCAAATCCTCGTTCGACAAGGCCAACCGCACCAGCGCTTCCGGCGCGCGTGGGATCGGGCTGAAGCAGGCGTTGCCGGTTTTCGCCGAGATTCGGTCGTCGCTCGGATTGCCGGTGCTGACCGATGTCCATGAGGCAGCCCAATGCGCCGAGGTCGCGCAGGTGGTTGATGTGTTGCAGATTCCGGCGTTCCTGTGCCGGCAGACCGACCTGTTGCTGGCGGCGGCCGCGACCGGCAAGGTCGTCAACGTCAAGAAGGGGCAGTTTCTCGCGCCATGGGACATGGGGAACGTGGTCGCCAAGATCACCGGCGGGGGCAACCGCAACATCCTCGTGACCGAGCGCGGCGCGTCGTTCGGCTACAATACGCTGGTGTCCGATATGCGCGCGCTGCCGATCCTTGCGCGCACCACCGGCGCGCCGGTTATTTTCGACGCGACTCATTCCGTGCAACAACCGGGAGGCAAGGGCGCCTCAACCGGCGGTGAGCGCGAGTTCGTGCCGGTGCTGGCGCGCGCGGCGGTCGCGGTCGGCGTCGCCGGCGTGTTCATCGAGACCCATCCCGATCCCGATCATGCGCCGTCTGATGGCCCCAACATGGTGCCGCTGCGCGAGTTCGAGGCGCTGGTGCGAAGGTTGATGGCGTTCGATGCGCTGGCGAAGGCGGCCGACCCGGCCTGCCCGGAATGACATCGGCTGACCCGGCAGCGGCCGGGGAGCCCAAATTGCCGCCGCTCCTGAATATCATCGCGCTGGCGACCTTCGCGGCGAGCCTGTCGACGCGCGCGATGGACCCGGTGCTGCCGCATGTCGCCGAGGATATGTCGGTGACGGTCGCGACCGCCGCCGGCCTGTCGGCCGTCACCGCCTTCTCGTTCGCCATCGTGCAGCCGCTGATCGGCGCGGCCGCCGATATCTTCGGCAAGGGACGGCTGATGCTGGTGTGCCTGGTGCTGCTCGGCATCTCGAACGTCGCCGGCGCGCTGTGCACATCCTATGCCGCGCTGTTCGTCACGCGAATCTTCGCCGGGATCGCATCGGGCGGTGTTTTTCCGGTCGCTCTCGGCATGGCCAGCGATCTGGTGCCGGTGCCGCAGCGTCAGGTGGCGATCGGCCGGACCATCGCGGGTACGATGGGAGGCAACCTGTTGGGCGCTTCGTTTGCCGGCGTGATCGGTGATCTCGTCGGCTGGCGAGGCGTGCTTGTCGTGCTCGGCGTTCTGGTTCTTGCGGTCTCGATCGCGGTCGGGCTTGGATTTCAACGCGGGGACGCGATCGCGACCTCGCGACGGATGAAGTTGACCGATCTGCGGCAGGGCTATCGGCAGATCTTCAGCAATCCCAACGCCCGGGTCTGTTATTCGGCCGTTTTCATCGAAGGCTGCTGCGTGCTCGGGCTGTTTCCTTACGTCGCGGCGTTCCTGTTCGAACTCGGTGAAACCCGGCTGTCGATCGCGGGCATCGTCATCGCCGGCTTTGCCGTCGGCGGCCTGTTCTACACCATGACGGTGTCACGGTTCCTGGCGCTGCTCGGTGTCCGCGGCATGATGATCTCAGGCGCCATGCTGGTGGCGGCGCAGATCGTGGCGGTCGGCTTGGGCCCGGACTGGCGTATCCAGCTTCTCAGCTTCGTTGCGATGGGCTGGGGATTCTACATGCTTCACGGCTGTCTCCAGGTGTTCGCCAGCCAGTTGTCCGAGCAGGCGCGGGCGACCGCGCTGTCACTGCATTCGTTCTTCTTCTACATGGGGCAGACGGCAGGTCCCGTCGCCTATGGCCTGAGCCTTTCATGGGCCGGAAAATTTCCCACGCTCGCGGTGAATGCCCTCGTCATCGCGATTCTCGGATTGGTCTGTGCGTGGTTGCTGGTAGGGAAGGCCGCTTCCCGCCTGCGTTAGAGCGGCC
>NZ_BJNF01000027.1 GCF_006539545.1 Nitrobacter winogradskyi | reverse complement strand
GCTCTAGAGCATGATCCCGGCCCGAAGGGCCGCGCCAGCGCAAAGTGGGAGCCGGTTTTCGGGAAAGATCATGCTCAAATGAAAAACAAGCGACGCGTGTGATTCAACGAGGTTGAATCGGATTCAACGCAGTTGAAACAGACTCTGGGGATTTCGGTCTGTGCTCAGCCTCGCCCCCGGTAGGACGGCACATCCTGGTCGGGAATCCAGACGCCTTTCGGCGCCGCTCCGGTCTGCCAGAACACGTCGATGGGAATGCCGCCGCGCGGAAACCAATAGCCGCCGATACGCAGCCATTTCGGTTTGACCGCGCCGACGATGCGCTTGCCGATGGCTACCGTGCAGTCCTCGTGGAAAGCGCCGTGATTGCGAAAACTGGCGAGATAGAGCTTGAGCGATTTCGATTCCAGCAGCCAGGATCCCGGCACGTAGTCGATCACCAGATGCGCAAAATCCGGCTGGCCTGTGACTGGGCACAGCGCGGTGAATTCGGGCGCCGTGAAACGCGCGACGTAGTCGGTGCCCTTCTGCGGATTGGGCACGCGGTCGAGCTTTGCCCGCTCTGGAGAATCAGGCCAGGCCACGGCGCGGCCCAGTTGCAAATCCGGGGATTTCGGCGAAGAGGGAGGCTTTCTGGGCATGATCGTCTCTGTCAAAGCGGTGTCGGCGAAAGCCGATCCTGGATAAACATCATAAAGCCCCGCTTTTGATTGGCTCAGAAGCGGAAAGGCTCTCGTCATGAGAGAGTCATGATTCACAGCCTTTCCCACCCACAAGCATTGCTGTAGAAGCAGCGCAAAATCTAGTGTGGTGGTTCAGAAGTTCGCTTCATTGCCCCATCGAGTCCGTCAAGCGAACTTCTGAACCTAAACCACACTAGAATCATAAAGTTGCTAGTGTCCCTTTGATTCCGAAGTTCGCATCAGAGGTTGCGGCAAGGGAATACGAACTTCGGAATCGGGACACTAGAGCGGGACGAGGAAAAGCAGGTATTGGTTTCTGCTCGCATCCCGCTTCTCAAAACATCTGGAATCGATCACGTTCATGGTTCTGGATCGGTTCGATCCGGCCATCGTGATCCAGTGACTCAAGAGGTTCTTATGACTGCCATCGTAGACATCATCGGCCGCGAAATTCTCGATAGCCGCGGCAATCCGACCGTCGAGGTCGACGTGGTGCTCGAAGATGGCGCGATGGGGCGGGCCGCGGTGCCGTCCGGGGCTTCGACCGGCGCTTATGAGGCGGTCGAACTGCGCGATGGCGACAATAGCCGCTATCACGGCAAGGGCGTCCGAAAAGCGGTCGACGCCGTGAATGGCGAAATCTTCGATGCGATCGGGGGCATGGATGCCGAGCAGCAGGCGCAGATCGACGAGACCCTGATCGAGCTTGACGGAACAGCCAACAAGGGCCGGCTCGGCGCCAACGCTATTCTGGGCGTATCCCTGGCGCTCGCCAGGGCGGCGGCGGATTCCCTCGACATCCCGCTGTACCGTTACGTCGGCGGCGTCACGGCGCGGACGCTTCCGGTGCCGATGATGAATATCGTCAACGGCGGCGTGCATGCCGACAATCCGATCGACTTCCAGGAATTCATGATCATGCCGGTTGGCGTCCAGACGTTCTCGGACGCGCTGCGCTGCGGATCGGAAATCTTTCACACCCTGAGGTCCGAACTGAAGAAGGCCGGCCACAACACCAACGTCGGCGATGAGGGTGGTTTTGCACCGGACCTGCCGTCGGCCAATGCGGCGCTTGATTTCATCATGGGTGCGATCGTCAAGGCCGGCTACAGGCCGGGCGACGACGTGGCGCTGGCGCTCGATCCGGCTTCGACGGAATTCTTCAAGGACGGTAAGTACGTTTACGAAGGCGAGGGCAAGACCCGTTCGATCGAGGAGCAGGCAAAATATCTCGCCAAGTTGGCCTCGGACTATCCGATCGTCTCGATCGAGGACGGCATGGCCGAGGATGATTTCGAGGGCTGGAAGCTCGTCACCGACATGATCGGCAAGACGTGCCAGCTTGTCGGCGACGACCTGTTCGTCACCAACGTGACGCGGCTCGCCGACGGCATCCGGAATGGCCGCGCCAATTCCATCCTCATCAAGGTCAACCAGATCGGCACGTTGACCGAGACGTTGGCCGCTGTCGAAATGGCGTACAAGGCCGGCTATACCGCCGTCATGTCGCACCGCTCGGGGGAGACCGAAGACTCCACCATCGCCGACCTCGCGGTCGCCACCAATTGCGGACAGATCAAGACCGGATCGCTGTCGCGTTCGGACCGCGCCGCCAAGTACAATCAGTTGCTGCGCATCGAGCAGCAGCTTGGCGACCAGGCGAAGTACGCGGGTCGTGCCGCGCTCAAGGCTCTGGCGTAACGCGGTTGCCAGAACGGGCTAGCGCTTCGCTTCCGCTTCTATCAGAAGCGAAAAGGCTCTGGTCACTGTCGTCTTCATGGCCGGGACGAGCACGGGCTTCACGGATCCGGCTGACAGTGATGACTTGTGCCCGGCTACTGCGCCGGTGCTTCGGATATCTGATCGTGCTGGGCGGGTCGCTTGACGCGAGGGGCGCCTCGTCCGACGGCCTGAAGCACGGCGGCGATCGCCTTGCGATGAAGCTCTTCGGCCTTGTCGATCTCGAAATGACCGTGCTTGCCGCTCTCATCGAGGTTGGACAGGCGGCCGCGAAATTTTTTACCGGGCTCCACGGGACGTCCCCAGTCGGTCGGCACGTAGAAATTGATGATCCGGCGGACATTGGGTGGAACCTGGTCCGGCTCCGTCGGATCGAAGTTCACGATCAGCGCCACGGGAATCCTGTTCTGGTTCAGCTTGCGCGCCAGGGAGATCGTCGTATCCGCGCCGTATGAATGGCCCATCAGAATGATAGGCTCGCGGTTGCCGGCTCGAAAATCAGCGGTAATGCTGTCGGCGAGCGAGGACCACGACGTATAGGACACGGCTTCGGCCTTCACGCCGACTTTCTGGAGCTTCGCGGCCAGATCGTCCATGCCGAGCGAAAATACGTTGAACAGACCCCGCATCAGATACACATGACCGGGCCTATGGGGCGCTGCCGTCCGGGCAAGGGCGGAGGTTGTCAGGAATCCGCCGAGCGCGAACAGGACAAGACCTACGATTCCGGCACGCAGGGCGGGGAGAGCAGGCGGGAAACCAGTCGGCATCGATAAGTTCCTATGACTCTCTTGGAGGTTTAGTATTTGCGCCCTCACACTCCCTCGTCAATTGTGCGGCCGGGAATCCTGTGCATTGTGACTGAAACGTCACAGCCGGTTTCAGGGAAGTATTCGAGGTCGAAGTTGGGTATCGTGTCTGGAGGCCGGGAGAATCGACATCTCTTCCTTCTCGAAAACAGATGCCCACGGAAGTGACGGAATGATCGCGCGGCGGCATGTCTTTCATATCGGCGGATACGATCCGATTTCGCCGGAACAGCAAGTGAACCGCCTGGAGCGATCGCTGTCGGTTTTCCAGCGCACCTGGGGCGTGAGAGCCGGGATCGTGAGCGCGATCGAGGCGACGCCGGTGAGCGCGTTCTGGGTCGTCGAGGCGTCCGGGCCTAACTGGAGCACGCGCACATCCTATGAAATGCTGCGATGGGACGACCTGATCCTTGAAGATCATGCGCGCGGGATGTGGTCGCGCCTATGGCAGAGCTTCGTCACGCTGGTCGATTTCATCGTGACCGGCACGCTGTTCCGCTTCATGTATGCGAACTGGAAGTATGCCGGCTTCTTTCTGTTTCCTTATCTGTACGTCGCGGGGTTCATCGGATGCGGCGTGGCGGTGGGATACGGCCTGGCCTGGCTCACGGGCGTGACCGGATTTCCGGCGGGCGTGCTTGGGACGGCGGCGGCCGTGGGCGTCAGCGCTGGCTTGTTGCGCCTGCTGGGCTGGCGGCGTCCGATCAACCATGTGTTCGACGACTGGATCTTTTCGCGCGAGTTTGTATATGGCCGGCGGCCGCGAATGGATGCCCGGATCGACCGGTTCGCGGAGCGCATCCTTGACCGGGTGCGTAACGCCGACGTCGATGAGGTCGTCATCATCGGTCACTGCCTCGGCGCCGCATTGGTCATGGATGCGGTGGCGCGCGCGCTCAAGCGCGATCCCGAACTTGCACGGCGTGGCCGTTCCCTGTGTATTCTGACCGTTGGCTCCACCATCGCGAAATTCTCGCTGCATCCGCGCGGCGAGCGCATTCGTCAGGCCGCGCAAGCCGTTGCCGGAGAGACGCGAATTCCGTGGACCGAGTATCACGCCCGCGACGACGCCATCAGTTTCTATCGCTTCGATCCTGTCATGTTAAAGCGCGTCAGCCGCGAGCGCTCGGGCGGGCGTCCGGACATCCGCCGCGTGCAGTTGCATGACATGATGGACAGGGCTAGCTTCCGGCGTCACCGGTTCAATTTCATGCTGTTGCACTACAAATTCCTGATGGGAAACAGCGTGCGCGCCAACTACGACTATTGCCTGATCATTTGTGGTCCGCTGCCGTTCGAGGAGATCACGTCGCCCCGCGGCGGTGTCGATCGTTTTGGAGAGGATGGCGCGCTCCTGCCACACGCGTCCTCCGGGACGGCCGCCGCCGCGAGCAGGTCGGCGGACGCCGCCGTCGTCGGCGTCGCTTAAGCACGGCGGCGGCTGATGTCCTCGATCACCCTCGGACAGACGATATGGCTTATCGGTCTCGTCGCCTGGTTCATCATCCGCTATCCCTATGCCCGGCGGGCGCGGGGCACCGCGACGTTGCGGCGCGACGGTAGCCGGCGCGAGCGCGCCCTTCTGGCGGCGGCCTTTGCCGGACTGTTTGTCATTCCGATAGTCAATCTCGCGACGGGATGGCCGCGCGCTTTCGCCTACGATCCGGGCTATGGTCTCATCGTGCTCGGCAGCCTGTTGTTCGCCTTCTCGCTCTGGCTGTTCCGCCGGTCGCACAAGGATCTCGGCCGGCAATGGTCGGCTTCGCTGGAAGTGCGTGAGGGGCATCGGGTCGTTCGCACCGGTGTGTACCGATTGATCCGCCATCCGATGTACGCTTCGTTCTGGCTGTGGGCGATCGCGCAAGCCTTCCTGCTGCCGAACGTCGTCGCCGCCCTCAGCGGCGTCGCCGCCGTGGCGCTGCTGTTCTTCGCGCGCGTGCGCTTCGAGGAGCAGATGATGATCGAGACGTTCGGGGAAGACTATCGCCGCTACATGCAGCAAACGCACCGCATCATCCCCGGCGTGTATTGACCGGAGGTCGAGAGTGCGGCGAAGTTTCTGGTGATGAGTTTTCACAGGAGACGCGCCTGTCTCTTCGGCACCATCTGTTTGCGATCTAGTCGGCCGCCAGGCCCGCGCAACCATAGGATCTTTTCATGGCGTCCCAACCAAGCACCGCCGTCATCGTCGGCAGCCTTCGCAAGGAGTCGTTTTCGCTGAAGCTCGCCAGGGCGTTGACGGCGCTCGCACCGCCGTCGCTTCGGCTTGATGTCATCACGCTGAATGGACTGTCGCTCTACAATCAGGATCTGGACGCGACGCCGCCGGCGGACTGGGTGGATTTTCGCGATCGTGTCAGGAAAGCTGACGCTGTCCTGTTCGTGACGCCCGAATACAATCGGTCCGTTCCCGGCGTGCTGAAAAACGCCATCGACGTCGGATCGCGTCCCTATGGGCAGAGCGTTTTCAACGGCAAGCCCGGCGGGGTGATCAGCAGTTCGCCGGGCACCCTGGGCGGGTTCGGCGCCAATCATCATCTGCGCCAGTCGCTGGTTTTTCTCAACGTGTTGGTCTTGCAGCAGCCGGAAGCCTATATCGGCGGTATCGGCGATGCATTCGATGAGAAGGGAGAACTCGTCAAGACCTCGCTGCGCGAGTTTCTCGATGCCTATGTCAAGGCTTTCGCCGCCTGGGTGGCCCGGCATCAACAATAGCAGCCGGGGCCCGCGAGGTCGTTAGCGAAGCGTTAACCGGACCGTCGCATCGTCGGGCCATGGTCTCACGCTCACGCCTCCGATCGCTGCTCACCGGCCTCGCTCTCTATGCGATGGCCGCCATGATCGTCGGCTATTTCGGCGTCAACGCCTATACCGGCAAGTACGGGCTGAATGCGCGGCAGGACCTCGATCAGGAGATCATCGCGCTGACGTCCGAACTGGTGCGGTTGAAGGCGGAGCGCGCCGAAGGCGAGAAGCGGGTCGCGCTTTTGCGCGCGAGCGGAATCGATCCCGACATGCTCGATGAGCGCGTCCGCTATCAGCTTCACTACGCGAATCCGCACGACCTGATTCACATCATCCGCCAGGATTAGAAACGCCGCTGGCGGCCGCCGCGCTTGCGGCACTTCAGCCTTTTCGCAGAAGGCTTTTGTCTAATTTCAAAAACCTCCGGTTTTCGGTCACGGAATTTCGCGACATAGCGAACATCATTGATATCACACGCTTTCAAGGTTGCCTGAGTTGGGCTAGAGAGGGTGACCCTTTCTCGCATCCGGAATGACCATGGTTGCATCCAAGAAGAACGTCGCGCAGCCGGCAGGCAGCGACTCGAAAAGCCAGCCACCCCCCTCGTTCACGCGCGAGCAGGACCTTCACGCACTGCGCGAAATGCTGTTGATCCGCCGTTTCGAGGAAAAAGCCGGCCAGCTCTACGGAATGGGTGCGATCGGCGGCTTCTGCCATCTCTATATCGGCCAGGAGGCGATCGTCGTCGGCATGCAGATGGCGCTCGGGGAGGGCGATCAGGTCATCACCGGTTATCGCGATCATGGGCACATGCTGGCCTGCGGCATGGACGCCAAGGGCGTGATGGCCGAACTGACCGGGCGGCGCGGCGGCTATTCCAGGGGCAAGGGCGGCTCCATGCACATGTTCAGCAAGGAGAAGCATTTCTATGGCGGCCACGGCATCGTCGGCGCGCAGGTGTCGCTTGGAACGGGCCTTGCCTTCGCCAATCGCTATCGTGGCAATGATCGTGTCAGCCTGACTTATTTCGGAGACGGGGCGGCCAATCAGGGCCAGGTCTATGAGAGCTTCAATATGGCGCAGCTCTGGAAGCTCCCGGTCGTCTACATTATTGAAAACAACCGCTATGCGATGGGCACGTCGGTGGCGCGCTCGTCGGCGCAGATCGATTTTTCCAGGCGCGGCGTGTCCTTCGACATTCCCGGCGAGCAGATCGACGGCATGGACGTCCGTGCCGTGAAAGCGGCAGGCGACAAGGCTGTGAAATGGTGCCGCGAGGGCAATGGTCCCTACATCCTGGAAATGCAGACCTACCGCTATCGCGGCCACTCGATGTCGGATCCGGCGAAGTATCGGACGCGCGAGGAGGTCGACAAGGTCCGGCACGATCAGGATCCGATCGAACAGGTTCGCAACCGCCTGCTGGCGGCCAAGGTCTCCGAGGACGAGTTGAAGAAGATCGACGCCAAGGTGCGCGAGACCATCAATACGGCCGCGGACTTCGCGCAGAACGATCCAGAGCCCGACGCGTCCGAACTTTACACCGATATTTATCGCTGAGCGCGCAAGCCTTTTTTCGGAGCGATCATGCCAATTCAAGTTCTGATGCCCGCGCTTTCGCCAACGATGGAGAAAGGCAACCTCGCCAAGTGGCTGAAGAAGGAGGGCGAGACGATCAGATCGGGCGACGTCATTGCCGAGATCGAGACCGATAAGGCGACCATGGAGGTCGAGGCCACCGACGAGGGGACGCTTGGCAGGATACTGGTCCCTGAAGGAACCGCCGACGTGGCCGTGAACACGCCGATCGCCACCATTCTTGCGGACGGCGAAAGCGCGGCCGATCTGGCCAATACCGACGCCAAGACACAGCCCAAAACAGAGCCGACTGTTTCCCGGACATCGTCAGCCGCCCCGATCGCGGAAGCCCGGCCGGCCAACGAGGGCAAGCCGATGGCCGCCTCACCCCGCCCCGGGATTTCAGAGGATCCCGAGGTACCGGAAGGCACCGAGATGGTGACCATGACCATCCGCGAGGCGCTGCGTGACGCCATGGCCGAGGAAATGCGCCGCGACGATGATGTCTTCCTGATGGGGGAGGAGGTCGCCGAATATCAAGGCGCATACAAGGTGTCGCAGGGCCTGTTGCAGGAATTCGGCGCGCGGCGGGTGATCGACACGCCTATCACCGAGCACGGTTTTACGGGCGTCGGCGTCGGCGCGGCGATGGCGGGCCTGAAGCCGATCGTCGAGTTCATGACGTTCAACTTCGCCATGCAGGCAATGGACCAGCTCATCAATTCGGCCGCCAAGACGCTTTACATGTCCGGCGGCCAGATGGGCTGTGGAATCGTGTTTCGCGGTCCCAACGGCGCCGCGGCGCGCGTCGCCGCGCAGCACAGTCAGGACTATTCGGCGTGGTACTCGCAAATCCCCGGCCTCAAGGTGATCGCGCCGTATTCAGCCGCCGACCACAAGGGACTTTTGAAGGCCGCGATCCGCGATCCCAATCCGGTGATCTTCCTCGAAAATGAAATTCTTTATGGGCACACCGGTCCGGTGCCGAAACTCGATGACCATGTGCTGCCGATCGGTAAGGCGCGGATCGCGCGAACCGGTCAGCACGTCACGCTGGTCTCATGGTCGAACGGCATGACCTACGCCCTGAAGGCGGCGGATGAACTCGCCAAGGAAGGCATCGAGGCCGAGGTCGTCGACCTGCGCACGCTGCGGCCGATGGACACCGACACCATCGTGGCGTCGGTGCGGAAGACCGGCCGCGCGGTGACCGTGGAAGAGGGCTGGCAGCAATCGGGCGTCGGTGCGGAGATCGTCGCGCGCATCATGGAACACGCATTCGACTATCTGGACGCGCCGGTGATGCGCGTCTCGGGCAAGGACGTGCCGATGCCCTATGCGGCCAATCTCGAAAAGCTGGCCTTGCCGTCGGTGGCTGAAGTCGTCGCCGCGGCCAAGGCCGTCTGTTACCGGTAAGCGGGGCAAGTCATGCCGATCAACATCCTGATGCCCGCGCTGTCGCCGACGATGGAAAAGGGCAACCTCGCGAGGTGGCTCAAGAAAGAGGGCGACGCGGTCAAGTCCGGCGACGTTATCGCCGAGATCGAGACCGACAAGGCGACCATGGAAGTCGAGGCGGTGGACGAAGGCACCATCGCGAAGATCCTGGTGCCGGAAGGCACGCAGGACGTGCCGGTCAACAACGTCATCGCGGTGCTCGCCGGTGACGGCGAGGACGTGAAGGCGGCGGCGAGCGGAGCCACGGTGGAGCCGAAAGCCGACGCGAAAGCACAATCCAGGGCGGAGGCGAAAACTGGCAGCGGCGAAGCGACTGGTTCTCCGGAACCATCCTCCCGCGCCCCCGCGCCCAAGCCTGCATCATCAGGATCGCAAGCGGCGCAGCCGGCGAACGGCCACGCTCGCATCTTCTCATCGCCGCTGGCGCGGCGGCTCGCCAGTGAAGCCGGCATTGAACTGGCGCGCATCGAGGGCAGCGGTCCGCATGGCCGCATCGTCGCGCGCGACGTGGAGCAGGCGAAGTCCGGCAAGGGCCTGAAGGCGGCGGCCGCGCCCGCCCCGGCAGGCGCGTCGTCGATCGCGCCTTCGATGTCGGACAAACAGATCCTGTCGCTGTTCGAGGACGGCTCCTACGAACTCGTCCCGCATGACAACATGCGCCGCACGATCGCGCAGCGCCTGACCGCGTCGATCCAGAACGTTCCGCATTTCTACCTGACGATGGACTGCGACATCGGACGGCTGCTGTCCGCGCGTGAAGAGATCAACGCGACCGCGCCGAAGGACAAGGAAAAGAAGCCGCTCTACAAGCTCTCGGTCAACGACTTCGTCATCAAGGCGATGGCGGTGGCGCTGCAACGCGTGCCGAACGCCAATGTGAGTTGGACCGAGGGCGGCATGCTGAAACACAAGCATTCCGATGTCGGTGTCGCGGTTGCGATGCCGGGCGGGCTGATCACGCCGATCATCCGCAATGCCGAAACGAAAACACTCTCCGCCATCTCATCCGAGATGAAGGATTTCGCGGCGCGGGCGCGGGCGCGCAAACTCAAGCCCGAGGAATATCAGGGCGGCACCACGGCCGTCTCCAACCTCGGCATGTACGGCATCAAGGATTTTACCGCGGTCATCAACCCGCCGCACGCCACCATTCTCGCGGTCGGCGCCAGCGAGGAGCGGGCGGTCGTGCGGGGCGGCAGGATCGAGGCGGCGCAGATCATGAGCGTGACTTTGAGTTGCGATCACCGCGCGGTCGACGGCGCGCTCGGCGCGGAGTTGATCGGCGCGTTCAAGACGCTGATCGAGAATCCCGTGATGATGATGGTGTGACCGCGCCGGAGACCTTCGATGGCCATCGGAAAATCCCTCGCGGTTGCGATCCTGGCAGCAAGTCCGTGCATTGCCATCACGGGTTCGGCGCGCGCCGAATTGCCACCGCAGTTCACAGTGTGGCAGGACTTTGCAGCGATCGTTGCGATGCGTGATTTCCCCGAGCGACTCGGCGTGGTCGATCGTATCGAGCGGATTGGCATGGGTCGTTTCAATATTTACGGCGGCAATTGCGCGATCCTCGCCACGGTGGTGCGTGAGCCCGCGAAGAGTCCGGACGGGAGACCGATGCCGGGACCGTCGCGGATCGTTCGGGTCGATCTCGGCGAGAAGCAGTGCAAGTCGTAAATTTGACCGAGCGTGTGAAGGAAAAAAGATGCGGACCTTCCTGATGTCTCTTGGTGTGGTTCTGGTCGCGGCGTCCGTGCAGGCAGCGGACATCAAGGGCTCCAAGGACCATCCATTATTGCCGCGTTATGACGGCTCGGAGATCCTTCGTTACAAGCAGGAGGCGTTCACCGATTACAAACTCGCGATCGCGCCGATAAAGAACTACGGCGGCAAGGACAAGAATGCGAATTCCGTGACGCCGCTGGAGGGTAAGTTCACCCAGATCGCCTACAAGATGCCGGAAGGCCGCTCGTCGCTGGAGGTGTTTCGCAACTACGAGCAGGCGCTCAAGAAAGCCGGCTTCGAGACGATGTTCAGTTGCGAGCGTGAGACTTGCGGTGGCCGGAATTTCAGCCTCGCGATCGCCGGCGACCCGCTCTACATGCTGTTCGGCGATCAGCAGGCCGACCAACGCTACGTCGCCGCGCGGCTCAAGCGCGCGGAAGGCGACGTCTATGCCTCGCTGTATGTGATCATGCACCGCTCGGGTGGCGGGCCGCTCAAGGACCGTGCGCTGGCGCTTCTCGAAATCACTGAAGCCAAGCCAATGGAGGAGCGGATGGTCGTGCTGGAGTCGTCCGCCATGCAGCGTGATATCGCTTCGCAAGGGCGTGTCGCGATTCACGGCATCCTGTTCGACTTCGACAAGGACACCATGCGTTCCGATTCGAAGCCGCAGCTCGACGAGATCGCCAAGCTTTTGAAAGCTCAACCCGAGTTGAAGGTATTGATCGTCGGGCATACCGATTCGAAGGGGGCGCTCGACTACAATCGCGACCTGTCACATCGTCGCGCGCGCTCTATCGTTGAGTCGCTCAGCCGCGAGCATGGCATCGTCGCAGCGCGCATGACGCCGCTTGGCGTCGGCATGGCCGCTCCCATGGCGACCAACCGCACCGAAGAGGGGCGTGCGCTGAACCGGCGGGTCGAACTGGTCGACGCCACGAATTGAGGACAGAAAGCAGAGGCCATGGCTGATACTCACTTCGACGTCATCATCATCGGCTCGGGCCCGGGCGGTTACGTCGCTGCTATTCGGGCGGCGCAACTGGGTTTCAAGACGGCGATCGTCGAGAAGCAACATCTCGGCGGCATCTGCCTGAACTGGGGCTGCATTCCGACCAAGGCGCTGCTGCGCTCGGCGGAAATCTATCATTACATGCAGCACGCCAGGGACTATGGCCTGTCGGCGGAGAAGGTGAGCTACGATCCGACGGCCGTGGTGCAGCGTTCGCGCGGCGTTTCCAAGCGCCTCAATGAGGGCGTCGGCTTTCTGATGAAGAAGAACAAGATCACCGTGATCTGGGGCCAAGCATCGATCGATGCTCCCGGAAAGATCACGGTGAAGACGTCGGATCCGCGCATCAAGACCGAGCCACCCAAGGGCGTGCTGGGCGAGGGCAGCTATCAGGCGAAGCACATTGTCGTTGCGACCGGCGCGCGGCCGCGCGTGCTGCCCGGCCTGGAGCAGGACGGCAAGCTGGTCTGGACCTATTTCGAGGCGATGGTCGCGCCGAAGATTCCGAAGTCCCTGCTTGTCGTCGGCTCCGGCGCGATCGGCATCGAGTTCGCCTCGTTCTTCCGCACCATGGGGGCGGAGGTCACTGTGGTGGAAGTGCTGCCGCAGATTCTCCCGGTCGAAGATGCCGAGATCGCCGCTCTCGCCCGCAAGCAGTTCGAGAAGCAGGGCATCAAGGTCATGACCTCCACCAAGGTCACCAAGCTCGACAGGAAGGCTGACAGCGTCGTCGCCACCATCGACGCGGGCGACGGCAAGCCGGTCGCCGCCGAGTTCGAGCGGGTGATTTCGGCGGTCGGCGTGGTCGGCAACATCGAGAATCTCGGATTGGAAAAGCTCGGCGTGAAAACCGATCGCGGCTGCATCGTGATCGACGGCTACGGCAGGACCAACGTGCCGGGTATCTATGCGATCGGCGACGTCGCGGGACCGCCGATGCTGGCGCACAAGGCCGAGCACGAAGGGGTCATTTGTATCGAGGCGATCAAGGACCTCAAACCGCATCCGATGGACAAGAGCCTGATCCCCGGCTGCACCTATTGTCACCCGCAGATCGCCTCCGTCGGCCTCACCGAGGCCAAGGCGAAGGCGGCGGGCAGGGATATCCGCGTCGGCCGCTTTCCGTTCGCCGGCAATGGCAAGGCCATCGCGCTCGGCGAGGATCAGGGGCTGGTGAAGGTGATCTTCGACAGCAAAACCGGGCAGTTGCTCGGCGCGCACATGATCGGCGCGGAGGTCACCGAACTGATCCAGGGATATGTGGTCGCGATGAACCTGGAGACGACCGAGCAGGAATTGATGCACACTATCTTCCCGCATCCGACACTCTCGGAGATGATGAAGGAAGCGGTGCTCGACGCCTACGGGCGCGCGCTGAACATGTAGGCGTACACGCCCCGCAACCGCCTGTTGTTGCCCTGTGGCAATATTGTTGCCAGTGCGCAACACCTGGCTGATCATTTAACCCTGCGAACAGGTGGCTCTTGCAGACGCCGCTATTTGGCCACACCCCTTCTTGAAAATTTATCTGTCGGCTGGAAGCTGGCGCTTCAGAGGCTCGAAGCCCCGGAAGCGTCTCCGGAAAAAAGGCCGCAGGGAGGGATCGGGTTCGCGATGGATGTCGGGACGGACATCAAAGGCAGGCTGTCGAGCCGTCGTGCCACGGAAGGTCCGATGCGCGGGCCCGGCCGTGCGGGCTTGTCCGGCGCGCGATGGATCGATTCGCATCGCCTTGCGGCGCTCGCGACCGCTGACGGCGTTAGACTCGACAGCAATGCGGTTCGCCCGCGTGCTGACGTAAATTTGATATATGTCCGGTGTCCCGACCGCAAGACCGAATGGCGGATCGGCGCGACCAATCCCACATCCGACGAGCGCGCAAAGTTCGCTCGGCAGTTTGGACAGATGTTTAGCCGTATCCTGACCTGTACGGGCAGGATGTTCGAGAAGTTGCGTTAATGCGAATGGCTAGCAGAACAGCTTTTCTGGCGTTGGCTTGGAGCGTGGGGTGCGTGAGCGCCCCGGCCTTTGCCTTTGATGGAACCGTGGCCGGAGAGCAGGAAGCCGCCGCGGCGCTTCCCGTGGCTTCTGCGCCCCTCGCCGGGGGTGAGGCGCTGAAGAAGGCGGCGACGCCGAGTGTGTCGCTGACGGCTCTGCAGTACGCCGCCGAGGGTGGGCATCCGATCGCCCAGTGGCGGCTGGGGCGTATGTATGCCAAGGGCGACGGCGTTACCCAGGATGATCTGCGGGCATTCCAGTACTTCAGCCGTATCGCCAATGCCCATGCCGAGGACAGCCCCTCGGCGCCGCAGGCCGGCGTTGTGGCTAACGCGTTCGTCGCGCTCGGGCGCTATTATCTGCAAGGGATTCCGAATTCGGCCATCAAACGTGACGCTGAGCGCGCGCGAGAGATGTTTTCCTACGCGGCCTCCTATTTCGGCAATGCCGATGCGCAATACGATCTCGCCCGGCTTTATCTGAAAGGCATCGGAGCGCCTCACGACGTCAAGTATGGCGCCCGCTGGCTCGGCCTCGCGGCGCAGAAGGGCCAGCATCAGGCGCAGGCCATGCTCGGCAGGATGTTGTTCAACGGCGACCTGTTGCCCCGGCAGGCGGCGCGCGGCCTGATGTGGCTGACGCTGGCGCGAGACGCGGCGGCGCCGGACGAGACCTGGATCGCCGAGAGCTATAACAAGGCGATCGCGAAGGCCTCGGAGGATGATCGCGCCATGGCGCTGCAGATGCTGGAACACTGGGTGCAGGGGCGGCGGGACTGAGTTGCTTTGCTTATAATGCTTTCGAGCGAAGTGGATACCGGTTCGTTGGAAGAAAACGCGGCCAAATCAAAATCTTATGTCGTCTCGGTCGCGTCCAGATCGAGGTCGATCCAGACCGGGACATGGTCGGACGCTTTTTCCCAGCCGCGCACATGACGATCGATTCCTGCTCCGCTGAGCCGGTCGCTGGCCTGCGGCGACAGCAGCAGATGGTCGATCCGCAAGCCGTTGTTCTTTTGCCAGGCGCCCGCCTGATAGTCCCAGAAGGTATATTCTCCGGCGCCATCTGACACCGCGCGTAAGGCGTCGGTCAGGCCCAGCCCGAGCAGCGTCTGGAACGCTTGCCGTGTCTGCGGGCGGAACAGGGCGTCATCGACCCATGCGGCGGGATTGTAGACGTCGCACGGCGCGGGGATGACGTTGAAATCGCCGGCGAGTATGAAGGCTTCCTCGCTTTTCAATCGTTCCCTTGAATACTCAATAAGGCGCGATATCCACTTGAGTTTATAAGGATATTTCTCGGTGTTCGGAGGGTTGCCGTTGGGCAGATAGAGGCAGGCGACGCGCACCACCCCGTGCTTGAGGGTGACGACGCCTTCGAGGAATCGCGACTGCACGTCGCCGTCATCGCCCGCCAACCGGGGCCGGGTCTCGTCGAACGGGAATTTCGATAGCAGCGCTACGCCGTTGAAGGTCTTCTGGCCGTGCGTCACCACATTGTAGCCGAGCGCCTCGATGGCTTCGCGGGGAAATTGCTCGTCGACGCATTTGATCTCCTGAAGGCAGACCACGTCCGGCGCGGTCTCTCCCAGCCAGGTGATCAGGTGATCCAGGCGCTGCCGGACCGAATTGACGTTCCAGGTGGCTATGCGCATGAGGTGGTCCCGCAGGTGATTGCCGATCCGAAACGGGGCATCCGGCGCGAAGGTCCCTTTAAGCGGGTCAGGGTCGCGTATGACCCCAAAAAACTATATCGAAAAGCTGGTGCCGCAGCCGCAGGAGGCGGTGGCGTTCGGATTGACGACCCGGAACGATGCTCCGATCAGATCGTCAACGAAATCGACTTCGGAGCCGCTCAGGAAAGGGACGGAGGCTGGATCGACGAGCACCACCGCGGAATCGCGCGCGATTACCAGATCATCGTCGGCCTTGGCGCGTTCGATGTCGAATTTGTACTGAAAGCCCGAGCAGCCTCCGCCTTCGACGCTGATACGCAACATCGCGCCATCGCCCTCGGATTTCAGGATTTCTCTGATCCGCCGCGCCGCGCGCTCGCTGACGGTGATGTTGGCTTCTGTCATCCTGCGACTCCATATGCGATTGCGGACATTGTCTAATATTTTGAATTGCCCGCAAGCCATAGTTAAGTGGGCTCGCGGCGGAATCAAACCATCGGAAGGGGGCAAGTGCCGTGACAGTTGGAATGGCAGCCCCGCCTGCGCCTTTTGCCAGCGAGCCCGACCGCAGCCGCGGGCGGCTGCATGACGAGCCGCCGAGCCGGACCCGCAGCGCGTTCCGGCGCGATTGCGACCGGGTGATCCATTCGACGGCGTTCCGGCGGCTGAAGCACAAGACCCAGGTGTTCGTCTATCATGAAGGCGATCACTTCAGGACCCGTCTCACCCACTCCCTCGAAGTGGCGCAGATTGCCCGCGCGCTGGCCCGCCAGCTCGGGCTCGACGAGGATCTGACGGAGGCGCTGGCTCTGGCGCACGATCTCGGCCATCCGCCGTTCGGCCACGCCGGGGAGCGGGCGCTGGACCTTTGCCTGGGTCCTTATGGCGGCTTCGACCATAATGCGCAGACGCTGCGGATCGTGACCCTGCTGGAGCACCGCTATCCGGATTTCGACGGCCTCAACCTGACCTGGGAAACGCTGGAGGGGATCGTCAAGCACAACGGTCCGCTGACCGATGCCGCCGGAAACGCCGTGGGGCGCTATCAGTGTCGGGGCGTGCCGGTAGGTATTGCCGATTTCAACCGGACCTGCGATCTGGAGCTATGGAGCTTCGCCTCGCTCGAGGCGCAGGTTGCGGCGGTCGCCGACGACATCGCCTATGACGCCCACGACATCGACGACGGCTTGCGCGCCGGATTGTTCGCTGTCGATGATTTGAAGGAGATGCCGCTAACCGCCGGAATGATCGCGGATATCGCGCGCCGCCATCCGACGCTGGACAATGGGCGGCGCGGCGCCGAACTGGTGCGCGAACTGATCTCCTGCCTGATCATGGCGGTCCTGTCCGAGGCGGGTAGGCGGATTGCCGCGGCGCAGCCGCGATCGGTCGATGATGTGCGCCGGCACTCCGCGCCGCTGATCGCCTTTCCGCCGGAGGCGGCTGAGGCCGAAGCGGGGATCAAGGCGTTCCTCCGGCAAAGGATGTATCGCCATCCTCGCGTCATGCGGGTGATGGACGAGGCTGAAACCATCGTCCGGGACCTGTTCATTCGCTACCGTGACGATCCGGCTGCGCTTCCCGCCGAATGGCTGCCGGAGGAGGGCGTCGATCGCACGTTCGATGCTGAAAAAGCGCGCAGGGTCGGCAATTTCATCGCGGGGATGACCGACCGTTTCGCGATCAACGAGCACAAGCGCCTTTTTGACTCGACTCCGGAATTGCGTTAGGCGGCGCGTGTTCCAGCTCCACTCAAATCGCGGATATCATGACCGATTCCAGTCCATCGCAGCATCTTTTCGCGGATGTGCTTGTGCGCGTGCACAGGGCCTGCGCCGCGCTCGCGGAAGAAGGCGCGCTTCCGTCCGGACTGGATCTGACGCGGATCGTCGTCGAGCCGCCGCGCGATGCCTCGCATGGCGACATGGCGACCAACGCCGCCATGGTGCTGGCGAAGGACGCTAAAACCAAACCGCGCGATCTCGCAGAACGGATCGTGACGAAGCTGCGCGCTGACGATCTGATCGAGAATGCCGAGATCGCCGGTCCCGGTTTCATCAATCTGACGTTGAAGTTGCCGGTCTGGGCTGATGTATTGCGTGATGTGTTGCGGGATGGTGAGGGTTTTGGCCGCAGCGCCATCGGCGCCGACGAAAAGGTCAACGTCGAATACGTCTCGGCCAATCCGACAGGCCCGATGCATGTCGGTCATTGTCGCGGCGCGGTGTTTGGCGACGCGCTGGCGAGCCTGTTGTCGTTCGCAGGCTATGACGTGACGCGCGAATACTACATCAACGACGCCGGATCGCAGGTCGACGTGCTCGCGCGCTCGGCGCTCCTGCGCTACCGCGAGGCGCTGGGTGAGGATATCGGCGCGATTCCGGATGGGCTTTATCCCGGCGATTATCTGAAGCCCGTGGGGCAGGCGCTTGCCGCTGAGCATGGCGATAGTCTGGTGAAGGCTCCCGAAGCGGAGTGGCTGGGTCTCGTGCGCGCCAAGGCCATCGGCATGATGATGGAGATGATCAGGGGCGATCTCGCCGCGCTGAACATCCGACACGACGTGTTCTTCTCGGAACGCTCGCTGATCGAAGGCAGTGCAGATCGCGTCGCGGAGACCATCGATTTCCTGCGCGAGAAGGGCGACGTCTATGAGGGCCGGTTGCCGCCGCCGAAGGGCGCGCCGGTGGAGGACTACGAGGATCGCGAGCAGACCCTGTTCCGCGCCACGGCCTACGGCGACGATGTCGATCGCCCGCTGAAGAAGTCGGATGGCGGATACACCTACTTCGCCTCGGATATCGCCTATCACAAGACGAAGTTCGACCGCGGCTTTCACAACATGGTTGATGTCTGGGGCGCCGACCACGGCGGCTACATCAAGCGCGTGCAGGCCGCGATCAAGGCGGTCACGTCGGGCCAAGCGACCCTCGATGTCAAGATCGTGCAACTCGTGAAGCTGTTGCGCAACGGCGAGCCGGTGAAGATGTCGAAGCGCGCCGGGGATTTCGTGACGTTGCGTGAAGTAGTCGATGAAGTCGGCTCCGACGCCGTGCGCTTCATGATGCTGTTCCGCAAGAACGATGCGGTGCTGGATTTCGACCTCGCCAAGGTCATCGAGCAGTCGAAGGACAATCCGGTTTTCTATGTTCAGTACGGCCACGCTCGCGGCTTCTCGATTTTCCGAAATGCGCGCGAGGTGTTCCCGGACCTTCCCGAAGCGGATGCGGAACGAAGGCAATTCCTCGGGATAGCGGACCTGGAACGGCTGTCCGATCCGGTGGAAATCAGCTTGTTGCGGAGGCTGGCGCTCTATCCGCGAACGGTCGAAGCTGCGGCGGTCGCTCACGAGCCGCACCGGATCGCTTTCTATCTCTATGATCTCGCAAGCGAATTTCACGCGCTTTGGACGAAAGGGCGCGATTTGCCTCATTTACGCTTCATTATCAATAATGATGCACAAATAACTAGGGCACGGCTGGCGCTGGTTCAGGGCGTTGTCGCTGTTCTGGCATCCGGACTTACCGTTCTCGGCGTCCATGCGCCGACCGAGATGCGATAATGGGTTAGCCGTCATGAAGGGGATCGTGATGGGCTTGATTGGCAGCTGTTTCGTTTAGAACGAGCGAGTTGGCGCCTTTCCGAAAGGGACGCGACATCACGATGGCTCATCGATATCAGGACCGGCCCTTCCCGGAGGACGACGATTACGGGCGCGACGACCAGCGCGCGGCTGCTCCCACGGAGCCCGATCCGCTTGCGGAACTGGCGCGGCTGATTGGTCAGGGCGATTCTTTCGGTGAGCCCAAGCCAGAAACGTCGATGGCTCCGGTGGATGATCCCGTCGACCATTTTGAGCCGCTGCCGCCGATCGAGGAACCCATCGAAGAGCAGCCACCCGCCGGGCCGCCGTCGTGGATTCAAAGGCGGATGACGCAGCCTGATCCTTCGCCGGAGCAGTTCGAATCTTCGCCGCATCCGGTGTTGCGGCGCGCGGCGGTTTATCCAGACAGCCATCAGCAGCCTGAACCGGAATCTTATCAGAACGATTCCGACCGTTACCACGATGCACGGTATGGGAATCTGCCGGACGATCAGCCGGCCTATGCCTATGGCGATCGTGTTCCACACGATGCTTATGAGGGTCAGTTTCCGCGCGAGACCTATCCGGAAGCGCCCTTCGGCGACGAGAACGGCTACGACGAATCTTACGGCTACGGGGAGGCTGCAGCTGAACCGGCTCCCGGCCGTCGCGGAAAAATGGCGACGGTGGTCGCGGTTCTGGCGCTCGCGGTGGTCGGTACCGGCGCGGCGTATGGGTACCGCACCTTTGTCGGGAACGCGCCTAATGGTGAGCCGCCGGTCATCAGGGCCGATACCGAACCCAACAAGATCGTGCCTCAACAGGCGACGTCGGGTGATGCGGTCGGCAAGTTGCTTCAGGACCGGATGTCGGCGGAAAACGGCACCGAGCAGGTGGTGTCTCGTGAAGAGCAGCCGGTCGATGTCAAAAGCGCCGTGAACGCCGGCCCGCGCGTGGTTTTTCCGCCGCTGAACCAGAACGACAACCCGCCGTCCGCGGCAAGCGTGGCTCCGGATATCAAGCCTCCCGCGACCGTCGCGAACAGCGCGCTCGGGGGTGATGAGCCGCGCAAGGTCAGGACACTGGCGGTCCGCGGCGATCAGGCTGATCTCGCTGCCGCGTCCGCTGCTAACCGGCATACGACGGCTGCGGCAGGAGTCGCGCCGGGGGCAAATGTGCCGCTGTCGCCATCCACGCCGGCCGCCGACACCCGCACCCGGATGGCATCGACCAATCCGGCGCAACAGGCGTCCGGCAGCGGGGGGTATCTGGTCCAGGTATCCTCGCAAAAGAATGAGGCGGACGCGAAGGCTTCGTTCCGGGTGCTGCAGGGTAAATTCCCGTCGGTACTGGGATCGCGCACGCCAGTGATCAAACGCGCCGACCTCGGCGCCAAGGGCGTCTACTATCGCGCAATGGTCGGGCCGTTCGCCTCGTCCGGCGAGGCCTCGCGCTTCTGCGGAAGCCTCAAATCTGCCGGCGGACAGTGCGTCGTCCAAAGGAATTAACGGCGGTTTCCTTGACCATCGCGGCCGGTGAGAGCTAATCGGCCGACATGAGCACGCGCGCATTCATCACGGGAGCGTCAGGCCTGAGCCTGACAACGGAGGAGCGCGAATTCCTGCGCGCAGAGCGACCCTGGGGGTTCATCCTTTTCAAGAGGAACATCGACGATCCTCTGCAGGTTGCTCGCTTGGTTCAAGAATTTCGCGAAGCGGTCGAGGATGGTGATGCACCTGTCCTGATCGATCAGGAAGGCGGCCGCGTGCAGCGGTTGGGGCCGCCGCATTGGTCCGTCTATCCGGCGGGCGCGACGTTCGGCGCTCTCTATGACCGCGATCAGGCCGCGGGCCTGAAGGCCGCGCGGCTCAGCGCGCAACTGATCGCGGCCGATCTCGCCGATCTCGGGATCACGGTCGACTGCCTGCCGCTGGCGGATGTTCCGGTGCCGGGCGCGGATGCCGTCATCGGTGATCGCGCTTATGGGACCGATCCTCACAAGGTCGCGAGCATCGCGCGGGCCGTGACCGAGGGGCTGGAGCAGGGCGGTGTTCTGCCGGTCCTCAAGCATATTCCGGGTCACGGACGGGCGACCGCGGACACCCACCACCGGCTTCCGGTCGTGGATACCTTGAAAGACGAGCTTGAGGCCGTTGATTTCGCTGCGTTCCGTCCCCTTTCCGATCTGCCGATGGCGATGACCGCACATGTTGTGTTCAGTGCGATTGACGCCACCCAACCGGCGACAACATCTGCGACAATCATCGAGCAGGTGATTCGTGGCTCGATCGGATTTCAGGGATTATTGATGAGTGATGACGTGTCCATGAATGCGTTGTCGGGCTCGATCGCCCAGCGGACGAGGGCGATCGTCGCGGCCGGGTGCGACATGGTCCTGCACTGCAACGGCAGGCTGGACGAGATGCGGCAGGTCGCCAGCGAAACTCCGGAACTGTCGGGAGCCGCGCTGGACCGCGCCCGGCGGGCGTTGGCCGCGCGCAAGCCGCCGCAACCGTTCGACCGCGAAGCAGCGTGGGCGGAACTCGACGCACTGATTGGAGCCGCGAGCGCATGAGCGCTGAAATTCTTTCGTTTGAAACCGGCCGCCCGACGGAGCACGTCGTCGCCGACGAGGTTGCGCTCGTGGTCGATGTCGAGGGTTATGAGGGCCCGCTTGACCTGTTGCTGGCGCTTGCGCGGCAGCAGAAGGTCGACCTGTCGAAGATCTCCATTCTGGCGCTCGCGGATCAGTATCTCGTTTTTGTCGAGGCGGCGCGCAAGATTCGTCTCGAACTGGCCGCCGACTATCTGGTGATGGCGGCGTGGCTGGCCTTCCTGAAATCGCGATTGCTGCTGCCGGAGCCGCCGACACCGGATGGGCCCAGCGCGGGCGAAATGGCGGCGGCGCTCGCCAACCGCCTGCGTCGGCTTGAGGCCATCCGCGAGGCATCGAACCGCCTGATGAATCGTCAGCAACTGGGGCGCGACATCTTCCCGCGCGGAAATCCCGAGTCGATCGCCGAGATTCGACATCCGAAGTTCACCGCGACCTTGTTCGACCTGCTCTCCGCCTATGCCGTGCAGCGTCAGCAGCGCGTATTGACGACCGTTCACATGGCCAAGCGCACGGTCTGGTCGTTGAGCGAGGCACGCGCCTCGCTTGAGCGTCTGGTCGGCCTTTCGGGCGAGGATTGGGGGTGCCTCGACGAGTATCTGATGACGTTTGTCGTCGATCCGGCGCAGCGCGCCACTGTGTTCGCGTCGAGTTTTGCATCCGCTCTCGAACTGGTGCGCGAGGGCGTCATGGATCTGAATCAGAAAGAGGCCTTCGCGCCGCTTTATTTTCGCAAGCGTGCGCCGCAGCCGTCACCCGATCCGACGGCGGGACCGGACACCCCGGTGCAGTAATTGGAAGAAGGAGACCGAGCGATGGCAAGCCTGGCGGAAATGCGCGTGGAGCAGTTCGAGGAACCTGAGTCGGATCTGCCCGCGGCGCGGCCCGAGGAATTGCGGTTACTGGAGGCGCTGCTGTTCGCTTCCTCCGAACCGCTGGATCAGGCGGCGCTGGCCAAGCGGATGCCCGACGGCGTCGATATCAAATCGGCTCTTGCCCGGTTGCAGGCGGACTACGCGTCGCGGGGCGTCAACCTGGTGCGAATCGCCAACAAGTGGACCTTCCGCACGGCGGGCGATCTGGCCTGGCTGATGACGCGGGAAAGCACGGAGACGCGGCGCCTGTCGCGCGCGGCGATCGAGGTGCTGGCCATCATCGCCTATCATCAGCCCGTGACCCGTGCGGAGATCGAGGAGATCCGCGGCGTCGTGACCTCCAAGGGCACGCTGGATGTGCTGCTGGAGACCGGTTGGATCAAGCCGCGCGGTCGCCGCAAGACACCGGGCCGCCCGCTCACCTTCGGAACGACCGAGGCGTTTCTGTCCCAGTTCAGCCTCGAGAACCTCGGCGATCTGCCGGGCCTGGAAGAACTGAAAGGAACGGGGCTGCTGGATTCCCGCCTGCCTGGTGGGTTCAGCGTTCCAACGCCATCAGACGATCCGGCGTTGCGCGACGACGAGGATCCGCTTGAAGCGGGCGATCTCGAACTGGCGCTGGTTCCGGCTCTGGAGGTGGAAAGCGATAATTCGAGCAGCGGCGGTGCTGCCCCGGCAGGATCCTGAGCCGTTTCAAGCGAAGCGTGTCCTCGGGCTTGACCCAACGGAGGATTCCGTTCGCTTGAAGACAAAACATCGGATCAAGGGGTAGAACGTTTTCGAGCGAAGCATGTCCTCGGGCTTGACCCGAGGATGGATACCGGTTCGCGTGAAGAGAACGCGTTAAAACAATAATCTAGCGCCGCTTCTGATTTCATCGGAAACGTAGTTCGCGCTCGGACCAGCCTGACTCGCGGTCGTGAGTCCCTTTTCAGCCGAATGCCTCGCGAATCCCATCGATGACGAACTGGACGGCGAGGGCCGCCAGTACGACGCCGAGCAATCGCGACAGCACGACATTGCCGGTGTGTCCGAGCGCGCCGGCCACGCGCCCCGCCAACGCGAATGTGACGCCGCAGATGGCGGCGACCGCAATGATGATGGCGATCAGCGCTATCAGTTGAACCGGCTGATCCGCCGCGCGGCCGGCCAGCAGCAGCGTGGCTGTGATCGCACCCGGGCCCGCGATCATCGGGATCGCCAACGGAAAGGCCGCGATATTCCGCGCGTGCTCCTCCGCCGCCTGGGTGGCCTGCTGGGCCTCTCGCGCCGGCCGGACGCCCAGCACCATCTCGAACGCGACCACGAACAGCAGGAGGCCGCCGGAGATGCGAAAGGCGGGGAGGCCGATTCCGAGCCGGGCGAGGAGCCATGTGCCGCCGAGCGCCGTCGCCACCAGGATAGCGGCGGCTATGGCCGAGGCGCGCCAGCCGATGCCGCGCCGGGCGGCCTTCGGCAGGCCCTGGGTGATTGACAGGAACACCGGGGCCAGACCGATCGGATCGACCACCACCATCAGTGTCGCGAAGGTCGTCAGCGCGTAGTCCAGCAGCACCGCTCCACCATCAGATTCTGGTTGCCGTTATAGCCTATAAGTACCTGAAAGAACGATGGGAAAAAACCACCTCGGGCGGCTGCCGAAGGTGGTTTTCAGAGCCGCAATAGGCTATACGATTCCGAGCAGAAACCGACCGGAATCCTTCCTTGTCAGATATCGAAGACACCAAACCCGAGGAGCCGCCGGCGCCTTCGGGCATTCGGCCCGTTTCCATCCTCGACGAGATGAAACGCAGTTATCTCGATTACGCGATGAGCGTGATCGTGGCGCGGGCGCTGCCGGATGCGCGCGACGGCCTCAAGCCGGTCCATCGTCGCATTCTCTACGCCATGTATGAGAACGGCTTCGAGTGGAACAAGCCCTACCGCAAGTCGGCGCGCACCGTCGGCGACGTCATCGGTAAGTACCATCCTCACGGCGATCAGTCGGTTTATGACGCGCTCGTGCGGATGGCGCAGGATTTCTCGATGCGCGTGCCGCTGATCGACGGACAGGGCAATTTCGGCTCGGTGGACGGCGATATGGCGGCGGCGATGCGCTACACCGAATCCCGCCTCACCAAGATCGCCCAATCGCTGCTCGACGACATCGACAAGGACACCGTCGATTTCCAGCCCAATTACGATAACAGCGAGAAAGAACCGTCGGTTCTTCCGGCGAAATTTCCAAACCTTCTGGTCAACGGCGCCGGTGGCATCGCCGTCGGCATGGCGACCAACATTCCGCCGCACAATCTCGGCGAAGTCATCGACGCCTGCGTGGCGCTGATCGACGATCCCGCGCTCGGGATCGACGACCTCATCAAGATCATTCCGGGTCCGGACTTCCCAACCGGCGGCATCATCCTCGGACGGCAGGGCATCCGCTCGGCCTATCACCTCGGCCGGGGCTCGATCGTGATGCGCGGCAAGGTGTCGATCGATACGATCCGAAAGGACCGCGAGGCGATCGTGGTTTCGGAGATTCCTTATCAGGTCAACAAGGCCAGCATGGTCGAGCGTATCGCCGAGCTGGTGCGCGAAAAGAAGATCGACGGCATCTCGGATTTGCGTGACGAATCCGATCGCGAAGGGTTTCGCGTCGTCGTCGAGTTGAAGCGCGACGCCGTCCCGGAGATCGTGCTCAATCAGCTTTACAAGTACACGCCGCTGCAGACCAACTTCGGCGCCAACATGGTGGCGCTGGATGCGGGCCGTCCGCAGGTCATGAACCTGAAAGACCTGCTGACCCTGTTCATCGCGTTCCGCGAACAGGTCGTCACGCGCCGCACCAAGTTCCTGCTCAACAAGGCTCGCGATCGCGCCCATATCCTGGTCGGTCTTGCGATCGCCGTCGCCAACATCGACGAGATCATTCGCGTGATCAGGGAGTCGCCGGATCCCAACGCCGCGCGCGAGACGTTGATGTCGCGCGACTGGCCGGCAAAGGATGTCGCGGCGATGATCACGCTGATCGATGATCCGCGCCACCGCGTGTCTCCGGACGGCACGGCACGGCTGTCGATGGAGCAGGCGAAGGCCATTCTCGATCTGCGCCTGCAGCGCCTGACAGCGCTCGGCCGCGAGGAAATCTCGGACGAACTCGACAAGCTCGCCATCGAGATCGCTGACTATCTGGATATCCTGCGGTCGCGCGCGCGCGTACAGGCGATCATCAAGGGCGAGCTTGGCGCGGTGAAGTCCGAGTTCGCCACTCCGCGCAGAACCGTTATCGTCGAGCAGGAGGGCGAGGTCGAGGACGAGGACCTGATCCAGCGCGAGGATATGGTCGTGACCGTCTCGCACGCAGGCTATGTCAAGCGGGTGCCGCTATCGACCTACCGCGCGCAGAAGCGTGGCGGCAAAGGCCGCTCCGGAATGCAGACGAGGGATGAGGATTTCGTCAGCCGGCTGTTCGTCGCCTCGACCCATACGCCGGTGCTGTTCTTTTCGTCGCGCGGACAGGTCTACAAGGAAAAGGTCTGGCGGCTGCCGATGGCGGCTCCCAATGCCCGCGGCAAGGCGCTGATCAACATCCTGCCGCTCGACCAGGGCGAGCGCATCACCACCATCATGCCGCTGCCGGAGGATGAATCGTCCTGGGCCGACCTGGACGTCATGTTCGCGACCACCAGCGGAACGGTCCGCCGCAACAAGCTCTCCGATTTCGTCGATGTCCGGCGTTCCGGCATCATCGCGATGAAGCTGGGTGAGGGCGAGTCGATCGTCGACGTGCAGATCTGTACCGAGCGCGACGACGTGCTGCTGACCGCCGCGGGCGGTCAATGCATCCGGTTTCCGGTCACCGACGTGCGCGTGTTCTCGGGCCGGACATCGATGGGCGTACGCGGCATCGCGCTGGCCAAGGGCGACCGGGTTATCTCGCTGTCGATCCTGCATCACTTCGATGCCACGCCGGCCGAACGCGCCGCGTACCTCAAGCAGTCCGGCGCGATCCGCCGCGCGGCGACCGGCGAGGATATCGAGCCGGAGGAGGCGACGCCCGAAGCCGACGAGGCCGCGCATACCGATCTCTCGCTGCCCGAAGGACGTTATGTGGAGATGGGCGCCGCCGAGCAGTTCGTACTCACCGTCACGACGTACGGCTATGGCAAACGGTCGTCATCGTTCGAATTCAGGGTTTCCGGACGCGGCGGCAAGGGCATTCGCGCGACAGATCCGACCAAGCTTGGCGAGATCGGACATCTCGTGGCTGGATTCCCGGTCGAGATGTCGGACCAGATCATGCTGGTGAGCGACGGCGGGCAATTGATCCGGGTGCCGGTGGAAGGCATCCGCATCACCAGCCGCGCGTCCAAGGGCGTTCGCGTGTTCAACACGGCGGACGGCGAGCACGTGGTGTCGGTCGAACATATCCGCGAGGATGGCGAGAACGGCAACGGCGGATAGGATCATGCCCGATCAAAAAATCATCATACGGGCGGCCTTTCCTTGAAGGATCAGCGATGCCCTGCCGTGATCAGCCGGGCTTCACGAACCACCGTCCTGGAGCCGGCGGCGCGAAGGCAGGACACGTCGAAATTCGGCCAGGCCTGCTGCGAGCAGACCGCGCCCGCGGGCCGGATATCGAGCCGGTCGGCCTTGGCGAGCGGAACGGGCGTGCTGGCGGAAACCTGCGGAGCGAAACCCGGAAGGACGGTGAGGGCGGCTGCGATGAACGCCGCGACCGCAACTGCGGAAAGAGCTTTGATCATGACGGTCCCCTGCGATCTGGGCCTGTCCGTTTGATTTTGGCGGCCCGCTTTGTTGGACGGATTGATAATCGGCCCTCGTTTCGCGATGTCTTCGCCCGTCATAAAAGTGGTTTCATCGTGCGGGAGAATTGTTTCACCCCGGTTCTTGAAACGAAACAGAGCCTGAATCCGCAATGATTTCAGTTGCCTCGGCGCCATATGGATAAGACGCACACACCCCGGTCCCGGTTCGATGGGCGCCCGGAAATAAATATCGGCCGTCGCCTCGATTATTGCGGAACCCGCTTAGCTTGCGGCCTCTGAACAGGCGCGCTATAGCGTTTTCGAACGAAGCATGTCCTCGGGCCAGACCCGAGGATGGAATCCGGTTCGCGTGAAGAAAACGCGTTAAATCAAAATCATAGAGCCCGCTTCTGATTCTATCAGAAGCGGAAAGGCTCTAGAGTCTGATCCAACTGCGTTGAATCAGACTTCAGCCCTAACTTTTTGATTGAGCATGATCTTATCCGAAAACCGGTTTCCACTTTGCGCTGGCGCGGCCCTTCGGGTCGGGATCATGCTCTAGAGGGGGACGATGCCACGCGTCGCGCTCTATCCGGGATCGTTCGACCCCGTCACCAACGGCCATCTCGATGTCGTCAGACATGCCGTCGCCCTGTGCGACCGGCTGATCGTGGCTGTCGGCGTTCATCCCGGCAAGACGCCTCTGTTTTCGACGGATGAGCGCCTCGCGATGGCGCGCTCGGTGTTCGAACCGGTTGCGATCGAAGCCGGCTGCGCTTTCGATTGCGTGACGTATGACGACCTGACAGTCGCGGCCGCGCATAAAGCCGGCGCCACGATTCTGGTTCGGGGCCTGCGCGACGGCACCGATCTCGACTATGAAATGCAGATTGCCGGCATGAACGAGGCTATGGCCCCCGACGTGCATACGGTGTTCGTTCCAGCTTCGCCCGGCGTCCGCCCGATCACCGCCACACTGGTGCGCCAGATCGCAACGATGGGCGGCGATGTCTCAGCTTTCGTTCCGCAACTGGTCGCCTCGAAGCTCAAGACCAAATTCGCCGGTTGAATGAACCGATCTTCCTCTGGATCCGGAGTTATCATGATTAGAATCCTTGGCCTCGTCGCCGCGCTGATGTTCGTGTTCCCTGCTCTTGCGCAGCCATTGCCGGCCGGTCTCGATAAGCAGAACGCGATCGTGATCGACACCACGAAGGGACAGATCGTCATCAAGCTGCGGTCAGACATCGCGCCCAAGCATGCCGAGCGCATCAAGCAACTCGCGCGTGACGGCTTCTACAACAACGTGCCGTTTCATCGGGTCATGGATGGCTTCATGGCGCAGACGGGCGATGGCAAGAATTTCAACGGCACCGGTGGTTCGAAATATCCGAACCTCCAGGCCGAGTTCTCCAACGTGCCGTTCAAGCGCGGCGTGGTCGGAATGGCGCGCGCGGGAAGTCCCGACTCGGCGAACTCGCAATTCTTTATCTGCTTCGCTGACGCCTCCTTCCTCAACGGCAAATATACCGTGGTGGGTGACGTCGTCGCGGGCATGGACGTGGTGGACAAGTTGAAGAAGGCGCCCGCCGGTTCGAGCAGCGGCACCGTCACCGACCCGGACAAGATGCTGAAGGTTCAGGTTGCTTCCGACGTCAAGTAACAACGGACGAACCCCTTACAAACGGAAAGAGAAACGAGCATGGCTGATAACGAAAACACTTTGATCCTCGAAACCACCCAGGGACCCGTGACAATCGAGATGCGTCCTGATCTTGCTCCCGGCCATGTCGCGCGGATCAAAGAACTGGTTCGTGAAGGCTTTTATGACGGAATCGTATTCCATCGCGTCATCGATGGCTTCATGGCGCAGACCGGATGCCCGCAAGGCACCGGCATGGGCGGCTCCGGCCAGAAACTGAAGGCCGAGTTCAACAGGGAGCCGCATGTGCGTGGCACCGCGTCCATGGCGCGGGCGCAAAGCCCGGATTCGGGCGACAGCCAGTTCTTCATCTGCTTCGACAATGCCTCCTTCCTGGACGGCCAATACACTGTCTGGGGCAAGGTGATCGAAGGCATGGAGAATGTCGACAAGATCAAGCGCGGCGAGCCGGTGCAGAATCCCGACAAGATCGTCAAGGCCAGCATAGCGGCGGACGCGGGCTAGAGCACGCTCGCTTCTGATTGAAACGGAAGCGAGGCTCTGGATTATTTTGACGCGTTGTCTTCAGGCGAACCGGTATTCATCCTCGGGTCTGGCCCAAGGACATGCTTCGCCCGAAAACGCGACAAGATGCTGTTCCGACTCTTCAGACCGACGCGCAATGGCCGGATGTATTCCGGCCATTGACGTTTCGGGCCGGGCAGGGTCAGTGAAAAACGCCATAGCTTGATCATTCCATGCGAACCGATCTCTTCGACTTCGAACTACCGGCCGGGAGCATTGCGCTGCGTCCGGCGAGCCCGCGCGATTCCGCGCGGATGCTCGTGGTGCAGCCTGGGTCCGGTGTGAGCGACCAGCGAGTGAGCGATCTGCCGGAATGGCTGCGGCCAGGCGACCAGCTCGTCGTGAATGATACGCGTGTCATCGCCGCCCAGTTGCATGGCCGCCGCATCGGTCGCGAGGCGGAATCGAGGATCGACGCGACGCTGATCAAGCGCCTCGACGGTTCTCGCTGGAGCGCATTGGTCAGGCCGGCCAGGAAGCTCATGGCGGGAGATATCGTTCGTTTCGGCAACGAGGGACGGGTGTGCTTTCTGGGGCATCTCGACGCGCAGGTCGAAAGCAAGGGCGAGGAGGGCGAAGTGACGTTCGCTTTCTCGTTTCATGGGCCGATGCTGGATCAGGCCATTGCCGAGTTGGGCTCAACGCCGCTGCCGCCCTACATTGCTTCGAAGCGCGCACCCGACGATCGCGATGCCTCAGATTATCAGACCATGTTCGCGGCGCATGAGGGCGCGGTCGCGGCGCCGACCGCGGGTCTGCATTTCACGCCGGCCATCGAGGCGGCGCTGCGCGGTCGCGGCGTGGGCCTTCATCGGATCACCCTGCATGTCGGCGCGGGTACGTTTCTTCCGGTAAAGGTCGATGACACCGCCGGTCACCGGATGCATTCGGAATGGGGCGCGATATCTACGGAGACCGCCGACGCGTTGAACGCGGCGCGATCGCGCGGCGGCCGGATCGTTGCGGTTGGTACGACATCGCTTCGGCTCCTGGAAAGTGCGGTGGACGATGACGGTCGGATCAAGCCGTTCACCGGGGAGACCGCGATATTCATCACGCCGGGCTATAGCTTCCGCGCAGTCGATATCCTGATGACGAATTTTCATCTGCCGCGATCGACGCTGTTCATGCTGGTCTCTGCCTTCAGCGGTCTTGAAACCATGAAACAGGCCTATGCTCATGCGATCTCGGCGGGCTACCGGTTCTATTCCTATGGGGACGCCTGTCTGCTGTTTCCCGAACGGTCAAGCGCATGAATCCCGCCAACCATTTCGAGATTCTCGGGCGCGACGGTGACGCCCGTAGCGGGCTTCTCACCACGGCTCACGGGACGGTGCGAACGCCGGCGTTCATGCCGGTCGGCACGCAGGGCGCGATGAAGGGCCTGCAATGGCAGGAGGTGCGCGATGCCGGAGCCGACATCGTGCTCGGCAACACCTATCACCTGATGCTGCGACCCGGCGCCGAACGGATCCACGAACTCGGCGGCCTGCAAAAATTTACCAGCTGGGGCGGACCCATGCTGACCGATTCCGGCGGCTTCCAGGTGATGTCGCTGGCGCAGTTGCGTAAGGTGAAAGAGCAGGGCGTGACGTTTCGATCCCATATCGACGGCGCCGTGATCGAACTTACGCCGGAACGCGCAATCGAGGTGCAGCGTCTGCTCGGCTCCGACATCGCGATGCAACTCGACGAATGCGTGCGTTTGCCGGCGGAACGTGGAGACATCGAGCGCGCCATGCAGCTCTCGCTGCGCTGGGCCGAGCGCAGCAGGCGCGCCTTCGAGGGTGCCCCCGCCGCCGACATGCTGTTCGGCATCGTTCAGGGTGGGGACAGCCCGGAACTGCGGCGCACGAGCGCGTGCGGGCTGACCGGGATCGGTTTCCATGGCTACGCCATCGGCGGTCTCGCGGTCGGCGAACCTCAGGCCACCATGCTCGCGATGATCGAGGAAACCGTGCCGTGGTTGCCGATTGAAAGGCCGCGATATCTGATGGGCGTGGGGACGCCGCACGACCTGCTGGAAGCCGTCGCGCGCGGCATCGATATGTTCGACTGTGTCATGCCGACGCGAAACGGGCGTCACGGCACGGCCTTCACCCGCTTCGGTCAGATCAACCTGCGCAACGCGCGCCACGCCGATGATCCGCGTCCGCTCGATGAAGAGAGTTCATGGCCGGCGGCGCGCGATTATTCCCGCGCCTATCTGCACCATCTGGTTCGCTCGGGCGAAACGCTGGGCGCGATGCTGCTCTCAGGCATCAACATCGCCTATTATCAAGGCCTCATGCAGGCGATGCGCTCGGCGATCGCCGCGGGAGCCTTTCAGCAGTTCAGGGAGCAGACACGCGAGGGATGGGCGCGCGGCGACATCGCCACGCGCTGATGCCTGACGGCGCCGGAAAGGATCACGTCAGTTGCAGGCGATCCGTTGGACGACATGCTTGGTGACGAAGCCGTATCCGCACGTGTCGCAACTCCACAAATGGCCGATGACATTGTCCGGCAAGTATGCGGATGCCTCCGCCGCAATCATCGAGTCGGCGCAAACCGGGCACGCCGGAAGATCGCTTCCATGAGGCGAGGAATGGAGCAGGGCGGTCGACCGGACTTCAGCAATCGCTGGCATCGTGACCTCCTTTTGAGATTAATCGGCCTGGATTTTCAGGTACGGTACACGCATGATTTGACGATGTCGCAACACAAATGCGTTTCTTTTACGAATTCCAGCCTGCGAAGCTCGATTTCCTGGCGCGATATTTTGGCGCAATGAGTCTTGCCGCCAGGCGCCTGGCCGACACGCTGGAGTCCTTCACCGCTTCATGGACTCTATCTTTATGTTTTGACGCGTTTTCTTGACGCGAACCGGATTCCACTTCGCTTGAAAACGCTATGTGGATGAGCATTCAACCCATGACTGAAGGACGCTGACATGGATACCAAGCCGAATAACGATGCACCGCACCATGCCGGCCGAGGTCGTGTGTTCGACAGCATTGTCGATACGGTCGGAGATACTCCGATCGTTCGCCTGCGCAGGTTGCCGCAGCAGCACGGCGTGAACGCGACCATCCTGGCCAAACTTGAATACTTTAACCCGGCCACCAGCGTGAAGGATCGTATCGGCGCGGCGATGATCCGGGCGATGGAAGATGCCGGCAAGATCAATGCGGACACTGTTTTGATCGAGCCGACTTCGGGAAACACCGGCATTGCGCTGGCCTTCGTCGCGGCTTCGCGCGGTTACCGCCTGAAGCTGGTGATGCCGGAATCGGTCTCGACGGAGCGCTGCAAGATGCTGGCTTTTCTGGGAGCGGAGATCGTTCTGACGCCGGCGGCGGAAGGCATGAAGGGGTCGATCGCCATGGCGGAGGAACTGGTGCGCACCACTCCGCATGCTGTAATGCCGCAACAGTTCAAGAACCTCGCCAATCCGGAGGTTCACCGGCGCACCACGGCCGAAGAGATTTGGAACGATACCGGCGGGAACATTGACTGGATCGTGGCTGGCGTCGGCACCGGCGGCACCATCACGGGGATCGGTCAGGCCCTGAAACCCCGTAAGCCGTCGCTGCGCATTGTCGCGGTCGAACCCGAAGAGAGCGCGGTACTGTCCGGCGGCCGGCATTCGCCGCACAGGATTCAGGGGATCGGCGCGGGTTTTGTGCCCGAGATTCTGGACCGTTCCGCCATCGACGAGATTGTGAAGGTCGATAGCGCCACGGCACTGGAAACCGCCCGTGCCCTGGCGCGCAGCGAAGGCATTCCAGGCGGAATTTCGTCCGGCGCGGCGATTGCTGCGGCGTTGGCCATTGGCCGAAGGCCCGGAAGCGAAGGCAAAACAATTCTCGCCGTCGTCCCATCTTTTTCGGAACGGTATCTTTCGACGGCGCTGTTCGAGGGAATCTGACCGGAGTCTCTTACCGCGTCATAAAACGGTTGAAGGACTCCCTCTTGATCCTCTTGATCCAACGAGCCTTCACGCGAACCGAATTCCGTCCCCGGGTTTAGCTCGGCATCTATAGCGCTATGCAAACGAAGCGATATCGGTTCACGGAAAGAAAGCGCGTGAGATCAATATCATAGAGCCGGCTTCTGATTCTATCAGAAGCGGAAAAGGCTCTGGCACAACAACAATGGACCCGCTTCTGATTCTATCAGAAGCGGGTCCATCGGCTGAAGATCGCGCCTGAAATCAGGAACGGGACAGTGAGATACTGGCGCCCTTGAACTGCCCGTCCGAACTGATGACCACGTCCTGGCGGTTACCGTTCGTCTTCAGTTTGAGCTTCGCCGTAAATGCGGGAGCGTTGACGTCGACGTTGAACTGGCCGTTACCGGCGCGTCCTTCGAGAGTTCCGCCAACATTGCGGCTGGTCTCGCGCCAGTCTCCCGACAGAACGCCGTTGCGAGCATGCACATTGCTTTTGAGTTCGAATTTGTAGCTGTCGCTGGCGCACAGCAGCGTCTGATTGAGACCCTGGGCATCGCCACTCACCGCGTAAGTAGCTTTGCATCGGATCTTTTCGGTCGAGCCATCCTCGAGCTGTATCGTGCCACGTCCAGTCCAGATCCCCGCCAAGCCTTCAAACGGGCCAGCCCCCGCCAGGCTGGTCGACATCGACAGCATTACCACGGCGCCAAACGCACACGTGGCTGACAATCCTCGAGACATGATTCCCCCGAATCCCATTTGTATCATCCCATTGTTTACTGACGCGAAGCTTCCCATCGGCCGCTACAAGGAATCCCCCCGGACGCTCCGTTCCATTTGCCAGACCCGACGTTGCCGTTGAGTTGCCCGTTGGCGTGAGCCCCACGGATCGATACCTTCACGTAGCCCTGGCTTCCAACGCTGCCGGTAACGTCAGCGTTTCCCGCCGAAACCTTGCCGTTGGTAACCATCAGGGGATATTGCGCCACCGGGTCGCAACTGCCAGTCTTGGTAACGATCTTAACGTGCCAGAGGCCGTCATAGGTGTTCCCCGCTAGCGCCGCCGAGGCCAAGCCCGCAATCAGAACACCTGAAAAAAGAAGAGCATAAGTGTTGGCGCGGTGCATGAACAAATTCCTCAATCTTCGTGCTTGCCGCGTTATTCCGGTACATTGTGTCCAAAATTAGCGGCAAGACGAGTCGGGCCGATGGGCCTCCGCCGGATCAGTCCGCGCACCGATAGTGTCTCGCTCAATATAAGCAAATCACTAAATCATTCAACACATTACGCGCCAAACCCCGGCGATGTTCCAATCCCCCCCATGTTTGTGGGGTATCCGGCTTTGAGTTTATCCGATTTCAAGGCTCTTTATCAATAACCAGGTTCTGGCGAGGAAGCTGATCTATAAAAATGGCGGCGTCCCCTGGGTGATATGTGGCATTCAATCATGGGGCCACCTAATCATGAGAGCCACCGCGCTGCTTCGAAGGAGAGAATATATTTGACCGGTCGGGAGGCCGAGTGGAAGGTCAGGGGCTTCTGGTTGCGATGCTCAAGGTCCTCGCATGAAAGATGATGCACAGAGAAGCCTGCTGCAATGGCTGGCTCCCGAGTTTGCGGCAACGGGTCTGCTGCGGGATGAGCCGTGGGTTCAGGCTTGCGCGCGCGAAGCCGAGAGTATGTACGCGGTGAAGCCGCTGGCCATCGCTGCGGTGAGCATGGTCGTGGTCGAACCTTTCGCGATCGATTATCTGAGGCAGGCTCCGGTCCTTGTGGTCGCGGCGGCACAGGGCATGGAATGTTTCCGCCCGAGCGAACGGGAGTTTGTCCAGCAGGACTGGCACGCGGCTATTCAAGATCGCCCGAAATTGCGCGACCTTTTGAAGTCCTATGGGTTGATCCGTCCCTTACGTGCGCTCAAAGGCCAAGCATTTCGCGCCGGTCCGACCGAATATCAGGTCATTCAGAACCTGTGCGACATCCCGCCCTCGCCATTGGCGCAGGCGATTCCCACCGCGATCCGCAAGCAGCACAACTGGTTGCGCGCGCTCGGTGAGTGGTCTGAGACGATGTGTCGGCGTCAACAGAGCGCCAAGGCCCTTTTCGAATGGACAGTGTGCGCGATGGGCGAGCATGCGGCAAGCACGGCGGGTGGTCTTCTGGATCAGGGGTCGTCCGTTGCTGATTATGCGGCCTTTCATATCGACCGGTTCAATCGGCGCTGGAGTTACGAGCGCGCTTACCGGGCGGCGATCGAGTGGCATGATGAACTCGCACGGGCCTCCAGCGAGAAGGCGTACCTTCTGACCCACAAGATCGGGTGGAACGATGTCATTGATTATGGAGATCTTCCGCGCAGGAGGATCATCGATGGGTACGAAATTGTAGCGCTTCAGTCAGGCGCGGTGCTTCACGCCGAGGGCGCGGACATGCATCATTGCGTGGCGAGCTACGCGGGAAATGTCATACGCGGTTTCAGCCGGATTTTTTCCGTGCGCAGGGATGGCCAGCGCGTCGCGACCTTCGAGATCAGCAAGTCAGGATTCCTGCTTGCGTCGGGTGAGTTTCTTCAGCTGCCTGCCCGCAAGCGCTCGCCCTACAAGCTCATCCAGACCAAGGGGCCGTACAACGCTGACGTGTCGCCAGACGTTGAGAAAGTGATACAGGCCTTTATCTCGGGTCTGAACGAGGATGCCGCAGCCGTCGGTTGAGCGCCTGTCGCTGATCGGACGGTTCATGCCAAGGAGCTTGTGCGTAGAGCCGGTCCTGATCAGGAGTCAAAACAAAAGGCCCGCCAACGCGAGAGGAGGCGGGCCAGATCAAGTGAAGCCGGACGGTACCCGGCCAAGGGCCGTCCGGCACGGGCAATGCGCCGAGAGGCATATAGTTCCAGAGGCCGTGAACGATCTATTGTCGGCCCATCATCGACCAAACGGCCATCATGACCATGACGATCGCGACGAGCTGCAGTACAACCCGCGTTTGCATCAGGTATTGCGAGCGCCAGGGATTGCCGCCGCGTATCATGTTGACGAGGCCCAGTATCAGTACCGCCGCGACGGACGCCACCGCGATCGGCACCAGAACCTGGCTCAGGAACTCTGTCATGCCGGATTTCTCAGTCTCGCGCTGCCCGATCAGTCTGGCTAACTGCGCGGGAGGCGAGCGGTTCCAGCGGAACGCTTGAGTCTGGTCCCCAACTGCGTTGAATCCGATTCAACCCCGTTGAATCAGACTCGTCGCTCATCTTTTTGTTAGAGCATGATCTTATCCGAAAACCGGTTTCCACTTTGCGCTGGCGCGGCCCTGCGGGTCGGGATCATGCTCTACTGCGCCTCGACGAGAACCGCTATCGCGTGTCGCCTGTCTGCGGTGCTCTACTGCTGAAAAACCAAGCCGACGATGTGATCGGGTTCGCACATTCTGGCGCCGGGCGTTCCGGTAAAATCCTGGAAACCCATGTTTTGATGGTGAGCGCGGAGGGACTCGAACCCTCGACCCCATGATTAAAAGTTATGTCCTTGGGTTGATTCCAAGTCTCTGCAATTGCTCATTTTTATCTCATTGTTGCACCAAGCTATTATAGTTGCAGTATTTCTTTATTTTTCTCACACTTTCCGACTAATCCCACCGATTTACCTTGTTCTGTGTGCATAGTGTGTGCATATTGACCCCGTGATTTTTGTATGTGCACGGAGGCGGCGAGGGTGCAGGGCAAGATCAGTAAGAGCCGGGTGGATAAAATGCGGGCCGGTGAGATCATCGCGGATGGCGAAATCAGGGGCTTTGTTGCGCGCAAGCTGTCCAGCGGCAAGGTAACGTTCGGCTATCGCTACCGCGATGCGGCTGGCAAGCAGAAGTGGCACGGCCTGGGGATTATGGGATCAATCACGCCTGACGAGGCGCGCACCCTCGCCAAGAAGCGGGCCGGCGAGGTTGCGGATGGGCGCGATCCATCGGCTGAACGGGCGACGGCAAAGGCTGAGGCAGCCAAGGCCAGCCGGGCTTCGTCGAATACCGTCAATGCAATCCTGGACGATTTCGTGATGCGCCACGCCAGCAAGCTTCGCAGCGAAGATCAGATCACGTCTGCCCTGGACCGCTACGTCCGCCCCCAGATCGGTGAAACCTCCATCTATGAATTGAAGCGCCGTCAGATCGTGGAAATGCTGGATTCGGTGGAAGACAAGGCCGGGCCGGTGATGGCGGATCGGGTGCTGGCCCATGTCCGCAAGGCGTTCAATTGGCAGGCCGCGCGGGATGACGACTTCCTGTCACCGATCGTCCGAGGCATGGCGCGGACAAAGCCCAAGGAACGGGCACGGCAACGTGTCCTGACCGACGATGAAATTCGTGACATCTGGCATGCGCTGGAAACGGCTGACGCTCCGTCCTGCTATCCGCGCTACGTCAAGATGCTGCTTTTGACCATGACGCGGCGCAACGAATCGGCGGACATGAATGCCGTAGAGATCGATGGCGATCTTTGGACCATTCCGGGCGAGCGCTACAAGAACAAGCTGGATCACGTCATTCCACTGCCGCCGGATGCGAAAGCCCTGATCGGCACCAAGCCACAAGGGTTCAAGGGCAATAACTGGTTCGTGTTCTCGACCACGGACGGCAAGCGGCCGTTCAGCGGGTTCAGCAAAGCTAAGGCCAGCCTTGATGCAGAGATCGCCAAGCGGCGCAAGGCAGAGGGCAGGGCGAAGATGCCGCGATGGACGCTGCACGATCTGCGGCGCACCGCACGGACCCTAATGAGCCGCGCCAAGGTGCCAGAGGATCATGCCGAGCGCGCCATGGGGCACGTTATTGCCGGCGTGCGGGGTACCTATGATCGATACTCATTCCTCGATGAAAAGCGGGAGGCGTTCCAAAGGCTGGCGGACCTTGTGGCGATCATCCTCAAACCGCCGGCAAAAAATGTCGTACGCTTCGACCGAGAGATGGCGTGATGGATGGCAAGAAAATCGGTGATCTTGAAGATGCAATGCTGGTGCCGTGGTGGTCTATCGGGATGGCTTGCGTCTGGATTGTAAACCCTACGCCTCTTGCTGCGGGGCCTTTGTGGAAATGTAATTTAGAGGACGTGTGGCTAGATGATAATCTAAAGGCTAACGTTGAAATTCAGCGAGCCCGCGCGTTGCTGATTCATGAGCTAGTGACCGGGGGCGTTCAAGCAACTGGCCTTTCGGGTGGACAACGTGTGCCAATCCAGCCGCCCGAGTGGGAAGATATCAAGCTAACTTACGAAGACCGGGGCGATGACGGGCTAGTCCACCGCGCTCACAATACAGCCGGCGTGGTCTACACGCGCATACTCGTTTCCAGACCTGATGTTCAAAGGCGGTGGCCCGAGCAGAAAGCGCGAACAGCCGTTGTGCTGTCATCTCCCGCCAAGCGCGGTCCCAAGAAGGGTGTCCTTAAACGGGTAAAGGCGGAAATGGTTAGCCGCAACGACATGAACGATCTGCAGAGTATGACCGAAGAAGCAATGGCGGCCACCTTCAGTGCAAGCCGCGATACATGCCGCCGAGCGCGTAGCGAAGTTCTGTCGGAATTTGTCGGGAAAAGTAATTCCGACAAATAGCGACCATCGACAAATAGCGACGGAGGATTCCGTCATGCGAGACCAACCCTCGGTAATCACCGCTACCGAGAAATAGCCCAATGTTGCGTGAGGTGGGGATTTCTCGGCGGCAAACGTCGAGGGAATTATGAGCTCCACCACGAAGAACGACCATCGCCCCCCGCTCGATACCAAAAACGCTGCGGCATATACCGGATTCACTGAAGGTTATTTGAACAAGCTACGCTGCTACGGCGGCGGGCCGATCTTCATCAAGCGTGCCGGCGTGGTTCGTTATGACCCTAACGACCTGGACGCCTGGCTCTCCAGCCTGAAATGCAAATCGACCTCCGACGTGAAGGAGGTTGCATAGTCCATGACCACGCATATGGAAAACCCCGCGCTGGTGGCACGGGGCGTTCCGAATACTGATCTGCTGACAGGCGGGATCAGTTCGGAAGATACAAATTCGATCCGCCTTATTCAAGTGTCTTCGCTCACACGTCGCTGCGCGATCAGCGCCGTGATGGCTGCTGTTGTCGCGCCTCTCTTGTTTGGGGAGGGCGGGCGATGACTTATTACCCGAAACCCATCAGACAAGTTTGCGTCGGCGCTCACGGTGTCGGTTTTATTGTTGAGTATCGTGTCACACGCGATCAGGTCGAGAATGTCTTCGACTCGGATGGCGTCCTGATCGAATGGCGCGGCAATCCAGTCCGCCCCCAGGGACGCGGCTGGGGCGTGGTCCATTCACACTCTGACAATTCCACACTTTGGCGTCGTTTCGTGCCGTGGGTTGGCAGCCTGTGGAGGGCTGCGCCATGACTCTCGATATTCAATCGATCGCCCGCGCATTAGGCGGGAAGAAAACCGGCCAATTCACCGCTAACGTTCCGGGGCCAGGGCATAGACCGGGCGACCGCTCACTGTCGATCACGATCAAGCGCGGCCGTCTATGTGTCTATAGTCACGCCGGAAACGACTGGAAGGAATGCCGCGATTATGTGATGGACCGCCTGGGCATTGACCGCTGCTCGTCGCGTTCACAGGCGGCTTTCACGGTGGTTTCGCAGCAGGAAGAAGACGAAGATGCGAAGAAGAAGGCGAAACGGGCGATCGAGATTTGGCAGGGGAGCGTCGATCCGCGCGGCACGATCGTCGAGCACTATCTTCGCGAACATCGCGGCTTGCGGCTGACTGACGATATTGCCGGCAAGGTGATCAGGTTTCACGGCTCGCTATGGTTCGATCAGAGCGCGCGATTGCCGGGCATGATCTGTCTGTTGCGCGATATCAAGACCAATGAACCGCGCGCGATCCATCGGACGTTTTTGCACCGTGAAACGGCCGAAAAGATAGACCGCAGGATGCTTGGCCCTGCGAAGGGCACAGCCATCAAGTTCGATCCCGTGTCGGCATCCGGTTTGATGATCGGAGAGGGCGTGGAAACGTGCCTGTCCGCGCGAGAGGCCGGGCTGAGTGAGGCCGTGTGGGCGCTTGGCTCAAGCGTCGCAATCCGAACATTCCCGGTAATCGCTACAATTTCCACACTCACCATCATTCAGGAAAACGACGATACCAGCCGGCGAGATAGCGCGGTTTGCAGGGATCGGTACCTCAAGGCCGGCTTGCCGGTGAACATCGTCAGGTCGCGTATAGGCAATGACCTGAACGATGCATGGCGCGCGGGGAGGGCAGGCTGATGCACTCCGGATTCTCCGCTAACACGGAATCAGAAAGCTACAAGCCGTTTTCGAACGACGTGATCACAGAAGACAGCGCCGCGCAGCTATTTGTTGACCGTTACCATGAGAACATTCGGTTTTGCCATTCCGGTGGCCATTCGATCGGCCATTGGTATTGCTGGAACGGTGCGCGTTGGCAGATTGATCAGACCAATTCGACCTACCAACTAGCGCGGGAGCTTGGCCGCAAGATCGGTGAGGATCAGGACGAGCGTGGCCGCAAGGCGATTGGGAAGAACGGCTTTGTGAGCGGGATCGAGCGCTTTGCGCGTGTTGACCAGCGCGTGGCCGTCACGATGGATTACTGGGATCAAGACCCTTGGGTGCTTGGCACCCCAGGCGGCACGGTAGACCTGGTGACGGGGAAACTACAGGACCCGAGACGAGAGGCAGGGATCACCAAGTTGACGGCAGTGGCTCCCCTGGAAACAGGGTGTCCACGATGGCTTCAATTCCTGAACGAAACAACCGGCGGTGATACGGAGCTCGTTCGGTTTCTTCAGCAGTGGTGCGGGTACGCCCTAACCGGCGTCACGCGCGAACACGCTCTGGTGTTTGTTTATGGTCCCGGCGGTAACGGCAAATCTGTCTTCCTGAATATCGTCACTGCCATTCTTGGCGACTATGCCACGACTGCGGCTATGGACACGTTCACGGCAAGCCATAGCGATAAGCATCCGACTGATCTCGCGATGTTGCGGGGCGCAAGGCTGGTGACGGCCTCAGAGACGGAAGAAGGCCGGCCATGGGCCGAAAGCCGGATTAAACAACTGACCGGCGGCGATAAGATTGCTGCCCGGTTCATGCGGCAGGACTTCTTTGAATTCGTCCCGCAGTTCAAGCTTACGATTGTCGGTAATCACAAGCCCGTGCTGCACAATGTGGACGAAGCGGCACGGCGCAGGTTCAATATCGTGCCCTTCATGTTGAAGCCGCAACAGCCTGATCGCGAGCTAGAGACGAAGCTGATGCAGGAAGCAGGGGGCATTCTGTCTTGGATGATTGCGGGCTGTCTCGATTGGCAGGCGAACGAGTTGACCCGACCGCAAGTCGTGCAGGCTGCGACAGAGACCTATTTCAACGATCAGGATTTGTTCGGACAGTGGCTTGAAGACTGCTGTGATGTCCAGCCCGGCAATGATCGGCTGTGGGACAAATCTGCTGACCTGTTTGAAAGCTGGTCCGAATACGCGATCAAAGCCGGCGACGAGCCGGGTTCGAGCAAAAGCTTCGGTCAACTCATGCAAAAGCGTGGATTTGAAAAGTATCGTGTTCCCAATATCGGCACGCGAGCGTTTCGTTTTTTGCGGCTGAGGGTGATTGCTAGCCATGAAAGGAGTGACACGTGACGGATAGTGACACGTTTTTTCTATTATACGCCTCACGCGCGCGCGTACGTAGCGATAACGGAAAAATGCGTCACTACGTGTCACGTGTCACGGCACTCGTCGTTCATGGCAACTCCCGCGCCCACACCCCAGGCCGGTATTTTTGTTGATCGGTCAAAACCGCTTTCTTACTGCGATAGCGCCAGATGCTGAACTGTCGCTGTCTGGTGAGCGCGGTTATTTGCAGCCATTCTATCTATGAGAAATAACCGACAGTGTGTGCACATTGTGTGCAAATACTAGAACGCGTAAGAAATACCAAATAAATCAACGTTTAGGCCGTGATCTTTGATTACGGGGTCTGTTGGTATCGACCCTTCCCCGCTATATTATGCCGATCGATTTGCACGATTGGAAACCAGATGCAGCCAGATACCGCCGAAATATCATCTGGATCGCAGCCAAAACCCTCTGGAAAGGTGCGGCTGCTGACGCTTGAAGACCTAGACGGCCGCACCAGGGCTGCGCAGCAGGTTCGAGAGACGCGAGCGGCTGTTATGGAAGACCTTGGCGGGGAGGATCGGCTTTCGACCTTGGAGCGGCTTGCTGCCGACAACGTTGCGCTGGTGGCGGCGATGATCGCTGACACGGGCGCGCGATGGCTTCAGGGGGAGCAGCTTGACCCTTCAGCGATTGCCACGCTGCAAAACACATTCAACCGAACGGCTCAGATACTCGGATGGCAGCGCCGTGCCCGTGATGTCACCCCTGATCTGAAAGCCTATGCAAGGACTCTCAGCGAGTCACCGGCTGCTTCTAGCTCGTCGGCCTCTGTTGTGGCTGCCACCGCTCAAAACTCACCAGCGGGCAACGTAGGCACCCCAGCGGGTGCGCCGCAATGAAGCCGCTGTTCACCATGCGCCGGGCGGTTGAGGATGCAAACCTGCTCGGCTCCATGCTTGCCGGCGATAGCTGGCGGGTATGGCGTACCCTCTTGATTGCCTCTCGCGGTGAGCCGCTGTCGTCTGACGAGCTTGCCATGTTCATGGCCCGCACCGGGCGGGACAGCGCGCCGACGGTGCCGTTTGAGGAACTATGCTTCGTCGCTGGTCGGCGTAGCGGCAAGACGGTTTCAATGTCATGCCTTGCGACGTATCTCGCGGCCCTGTGCGATTGGTCGGACGTTCTTGGGCTTGGCGATCGTGGCAAGCTGCTGTTCCTGGCGCAGAGCCAGTCAACGGCGAAGATCGCGCTCGATTACACCAGCGCATTGTTCACCAACGTTCCGATGTTGGCCAAGCTGGTGAAGAACATCACCGCTGACAGCATCGTCCTTAAGAACCGGATTGATCTTGAAATCCGCCCGGCGAGTTTCCGAAACCTGCGCGGCATGTCCGCCGTTGGCGTTGTGGCGGACGAGGTGGCGTTCTGGCGCGATGCGGATTCGAGCGTGAACCCTGACCGTGAAATCCTCAACGCCGTCCGCCCGGCGATGGCCCGCACTCGTGGCCCGCTGATCATGGCGAGTTCGCCCTATGCCAGGAAGGGCGTGCTCTTTGAGACCTTTCAGGGCAGCTACGGGCAGAACGATGCGCGGACATTGGTGGTTCATGGCGATACCCGGTCCTTTAATGAAACCGTATCGCAGGAATTCATCGATGCGGAGCTTGCGCGTGATTACGAGTATGCGGCGGCGGAGTACCTGGGGCAGTTTCGCACCGACATTGCGGACTTTGTGTCCAGGGAGACTGTCGCGGCTTGTATCGAGAGCGGCGTTCGGGAGCGTCTCCCGATCCGCGAACATAGGTATCTCGGCTTTGTCGATCCATCCGGCGGCTCGTCGGACTCAATGACGCTGGCGATTGCCCATAAGGAGGGCAAGACGGCGATCCTTGATGCTGTGCGTGAAGTGAAACCACCATTCTCGCCTGAGGCGGTGGTGTTAGAGTTCGCGGCGCTGTTGAGGGCTTATCGCGTGTCGCAGGTGACGGGCGACAAGTATGCCGGCGAGTGGTGCGCGGAGCAATTCAGGAAGGCGGGAATCTATTACGAGGCGGCTGCCGCCCCGAAGTCCGATCTATATCGCGACCTGTTGCCGATGCTGAATTCTCGCGGCTGCGATCTGCTTGATAACGATCGGCTGGTTCATCAGTTGTGCGGCCTTGAGCGTCGCACGGGGCGCTCTGGCAAGGACAGCATCGACCACGGGCGCGGCGCGCATGATGATCTGGCGAATTCGGTTGCCGGCGCGTTGACGCTGGCAGAGCAGGGGCTGGCATCTGATCCGAAGCGTGAGGCAGCTTGGATGAAGGCGGCGGATCGGGCTCGGGAGCGGATGTCGCGGTGGATGGTGTGAAATCTATAAGGTGTTGGCTAGACGGGACTTTAATGTTAATGTAAGTTACATTTACATTCATCGATCCAGGAGGCCCCATGGGCGAAATCGCAGTCAATAACGTCGAGTCCTTCGACACAATCCAGCTTCCGGCAGAGCAGGAAGACGTATTCGAACGCGCGGCTTATGGCGGCGGCAATCAGCCTGCAAAGGCCCGTCGCTTACGCGTCGTCACGCGCGACAATGCCGAAGAAGCCCTTAGCGATGTGGTTGACCGCCTTGAGGGCCTTGAACCTGCGCCGAAGCGTCGGGTTGCCAGGACTGAAGATAACGTCGATGCAATGCTGGATCGCGCGCTTGATCGCCTTGGCTTTGGCGACGAGCCGGAAGCCAAGCCTGTGGCGAGAGCAAACCGGCAGCACATCGCCAAGCCAGCGCTTGATCAGGACGCCGTTGACCGGCAGGCGCGCGCTCTTGCTGAAGCGCAGACGACGGCCAACAACGCACAGATGGCGCACGCATCCTTTCGGCAGTTCGTGGCGCAATGTGCGAGCGAATTTCCTGGCGGTATGCCCGATGTGTACACCGATCCAATCGGCCGGATGAAATGGGATGCCCGTGAGAAGGAATTGCAGCGGGCGCTACCGGCGATCAACAGGTTATATGAGCAAGCAGAATCCGCGCGGCGATCAGCCTTTGAAGTCTGCGCGGCATACTCCGATGCAGAGTTTCGCCGCCGCAATCCTGACTGGTCCGACGACATGCAGCCGGCCGTCACCGAACTTTTGCGTCGGGGCGGCTTGAGCGATGCGCAGATTGCCGAGATGTGGAACGGCAATGGCGGGATCACGTTGAGCGATCCGCGTGCGCAGGGCGTCGTTGTGGACGCGGCGCGCTACATCACCGGCAAGTCTCTCGATACCGCAGGCGATGCCTACCATGCCGGCATTTCCTATCTGAAGGAAATCGGTTTCTCGGAAGATGAACTGACCGCACTCGGTAATGGTGCGCCGGTCAGCCTTCGCGACCATCGCATTCAGCAGGTTTTGGCGGATGCTGTGCGTCATCAGATGAAACAGCGGTGATGCCCGACATGCACGTCAAGCTACAGCGAAACTACTTCCTTGAGAACGGCGGCAAGGTGATGCGCGGATCGGAAATCGAATTGCCGGAGAAAGAGGCGAAGCGGATCATCAATCTTGGCGTCGCCGTTGCGCACACACCGGTCAGTCATGCGGACTGGTTATTGTCACTCGGATCCAAGGTGAAACAGAAGGCTGAACTGTCCGAGGAAACGAAGGCTCATTATCAGTCGGATTTTCGTTGCTTCGAAAGGTGGTGTTCGGAACACGGCATCGATGCACTGCCGGTTACAGAGGATGCGCTACTTCGGTACGTCGTCCATCGCCTTGCGGATGGCATCGAATACAACACCGTCAAGCGCAACGTCTTTGGCATCACGAGGATACAGGGGTTAACGGAGATGCAGCCGTCAGCGGGACATCTAAATCATGAAGTGTTTGTCGCGCTCTCAAATTTCGTCCGATCTCTCAGTGATGCGCTTTATGAGAACATTGGCAGCGCTGTGAGAGGGGGCGAAGCATGGCAGTTCGCCAAGGGCGTGATCGACAAGCAATGGAGCGAGAAAGCTAATGCCAGCAAATCTGCAGCGTAACAGAATGCGCGCCGACAAACTGCGCAAGCTCGCGGCGTCGACCTCGTTCGCGGCCGAGGCTGAGACAGCGCGTCGTCTGGCGGATGATATCGAGGCTGGAATTGCACCACCGCCGGTTGGCAGTCCGGCTTACTTTGAGCAATGGCGGAAGTTCAGAGACACGGTTGGTAATCTGCATTCCCGGCTTGGCAAGACCATCACCAAGCCGGATGAAATCCGGTTGATCAGGAACTTGCGGCGTTACGGTGCGAATCCCTGGTCCCTTGATGCAGAGACATTGCAACGCGTGGAAACGCTGGCAGCACGTTTCAAAGGGGCGGTGGAATGAGCACAGCCCCTGATGGATGGTTTCGCAAGCTTGAGACGATCAAGGCTCACCCGGAGCTAATTTCCGGCGCTGAACTGATCACTATTCAGAACCTGGCCTATTGGCGTGGCGCGCCGAAAGCGAAAGACGTTGAATTGGTGGATGCACTGTATGAGCGGTGCAGGGAGATGGCACAATGAGCACATTCGAAAGCCTTACACCGACCCTTCGCGACCTTATGGCGGGCCTTGCGATGGGCACCACGCCGCAAGAGTCGATGGCGATGGCTGGCCGGATGATGGCGTTCAACGCGCCGAAGCGTGAGGAACGGCAGCGGGTTCAGCAGCAGCGCAATCACACTGTTGAATGGTTGCAATCGCAGGGCGTTGACGCCAACACCGCAAATTATTTGGCGAGCGACCCCGTTGCGCTGCGCGCGCATTTTGCGGAACGACAGAAGAAGGGCGAGGTAAACTGGCAGAAGCAGGACCTTTCAGACGGCACATCGTGGATGATCGACATGAACGATCCCGAGCGGCGAAAACAGTTGAGTGGGCCGAAGCCGAAAGAGCCGTCTTATGGTGTGATCAGCAAAGATGAATTCGGTAACGAGCAATATGGCTGGCGTGATCCGAGCGCCATGACCACGACGCCAGCACATCCGGTGCCGCCGGCCTCGCCGCAAGCGACAGGAGCGGCTACGTTTGACGAAAGGTTTGGTGCGTCGCATGCCATCCCTCCCGGTGTTGACCCGAAGGAATGGCGCAAGTTGCAGACCAAGAAAGCATTCGGTGATCAGGAGGGGCGAGAGCGCAAGGACACGCAAGCAAACATTGTCGTGCAGGATATCGACCGAGCGCTAAAGCTGACGAAGGACAGTTGGACGCCAGTGACCGGCGCGACCGGAGGCTTGTTGAGCTATATCCCAGGAACGTCTTCATATGACCTTGGCAGCTTGCTGACCACTATCAAAGCCAATGCCGGATTCGATCAGCTATCGGCCATGCGCGCGGCCTCCCCAACTGGCGGCGCATTGGGTTCGGTTTCGGATAGTGAGAACAAGCTTTTGCAGTCAGTGATCGGATCCCTTGAGCAGTCGCAGTCGGAGAAGCAGTTCAAGGACAATCTGCTGCGCGTCAAAAACACTTACCTCGATATCATCCACGGCAAGGGCAAAGGGCCTGAGCGGGAGCGATTGTCTTTCGAGCGTGGCGGCAAATCGGGATCGAGCGCTGACGGATGGACCGATCTCGGAAATGGCACGAGAATGCGGCAGGTGAAGTAGATGGGCATCTTTCAATTTCAGACCGCTGGCGGTGAAACCTATGAGATTGACGCCCCGTCCGCGTCCGAGGCGCAGGCCGCGTTCGCGCGGTCGCAGGTGAGCAAACCGGCCGGACTGCTTGGCATGGCGGACGATGTTGTGCGCTCGCTCGCAAATGGCATGACATCTAACTATGCCGACGAACTGGCGGCAAAAGCTGGCTCACTTTTCGGCAGCGGCTCCTATGAGGACAATTTGCGGCGGGAGAGGGCGCGGGATGAGGCTATCTCGCCCGCTATCCGCATTCCCGGCGAGATTGCTGGCGGTTTGGCAGGAGCTATCGCTGCCGCACCGGCAGCGGGCGTGCTCAGTGCTGCAACTGGCCTCTCAAAGCTTCCAATGCTCGCCCGCAGCATCGGAATTGGCGCAGGCACGGGCGCAGCCTATGGCTCGGGTGCGGCCGATGGCGGCTTGGCCGATCGGATGCAGGGCGCGGCAGGCGGCGCTGTCGGCGGTGCTGCGGTCGGTGCGGCTGCACCCTATGTGATGCAAAGCGCGGCCAACATCGGCAAGGGAATTCTCGGAACGATCGACCCGACGCGGCGGGCTGCGGCAGACTTCGGGCGAGCGGTCATGCGTGATGCTGACACGCCTGCATCGCTTGCCGCGCGCGCCGCTGATCTTGCGCAAGACCGCCCCGGCGTCGCGTCGCTGGCTGATGCTGGCGGTGAGAATGTTCGCGGCCTCGTGGAGCGCATCGCGCAAAGCCCAGGAGCCGGGCGCACCAAGGTCGTTCCCGCGCTCATTGAGCGGCAGCAGGGACAGCTTGACCGCCTTTCGGATGAGTTGTCCCGTCTCACGGGCGCTAACCGCAACCTGACGGAAACGGTTGAACAGAAGATCGTGGAACGCAAGGGAGCATCCAAGCCGCTCTATGACGAGGCGTACAGCTTCGACGTGGCGACATCGCCGGCGCTCGTTCGAACCTTCCAGGAAGCGACATCGAGCGGATGGGGAAAGAAAATCCTTGAAAGCCAGGAACTCAAGCTGACGTTGCAAAGCGAGTATGGCCTGCAGGGGACGCCGGGCAAGGAAGTGATGATGCCCGTGATCGATGCTTGGAAGAAGCAGGCTGACGATGTGATTGAATCGGCACGCCGTGCCGGCAACGGCAACATTGCGCGGGTTGTCAGCGGCGTGCGCGACAAGGTTGTGGCAGCGGTTGACGCGGTGAACCCGGCCTATGGCGAGGCGCGAAATGCCTGGGCCGGACCATCGCGCTATCTTGATGCAATCGAGGAAGGCCGCAGCCTGATCACGCGCAACGTCACCGCTGATGAAGTCAAGGCGACGCTGGCCAGGCTTAGCGATGCTGACCGTGAGGCGTACCGCATCGGTGCGGTGAACGCGATTCGCGCGCAGATGGAAAACGACGCGGCGAAGCTGCCGGACATGACGAAATATCTCAACTCACGGGCCATGCGGCAGAAGGTGGCCGCGCTGATGCCAACCGAGGCTCTGGCAAAGAAGTGGAGCCGGGTTTTCGATGCGGAATCCGGTTTCTCATCGCTGTCGCGTCAGGCGCTCGGCAATTCCGCGACCGCGCGGCGGCTGGCAGAGCAGGACGCGGCGGCAGGTATTCCTGCTGAGATGATCCTCGACGTCATATCGTCCCCGGTCAGGAAGGGTATTCCGGCTGCGGTCGGTGCCGTGTCGCGAGGCATTCGGGACACCACCCGCTCACGGTCCGACAAGGTGCTTGCTGACATGCTGCTGAGCCCGGCCAGATTGCAGGATCGCGATGCTATTGGGCGCTTCATAAAGCGCACCGAGAGTGTGACCGCGCCATTGAAGAAACGGACGAAGATCGGCGGCATTCTCGGGACGAACGCGACCCTTGAGGGCGACCGATGAGCGAGCCCCTTTGGAACGATACCGATGATCCCTTTATCTGGTATGATGTCCCGCCGATGGTGGTGGAGCACATCGCAAATCTGCAGAACGGTTTTCGCGGTGTGGACTTCGTGCTCACGACCGCTATCGATCTGCTTGACGCGGGCGATGTTGATTCAACGCGAGAACTGCTAGAGACCGCGCTTGCCGAGATGCGAGCGGCGATGAGGGTGAACTAGGATCAATGTCACGGCGCAGTGGATAGCCTGCTTCGCTTGATGCGGCGACATTCCCGCATCCCGCGCTGCTTCTGTCCGCGTAACTTCGGGTGGGCGACTACCCGAAGTTGCTATGTCGTTCCGAGCGCCCTGCTGCGGCTCAATCTGTTTCAGCAACTCACCAGCGCGGCGAATGGCGCGGTCACGAATGCGCGTCGCCCGCCTGAGTAAAATAGAAAGGCCGGCAAACTTGCCGGCCTTCACATCCGTTCTGACTAGATCAGTATCCCGGCGCAAGCGGAGCACCCATTGGAGCGCCCCAGTTGAAGCGATAGTTCAGGCCGACCTTGACGGTGTGCTGGTCGTTGCGGAACGTGCCAGGAGCCCCGATCGGACCGACGAAGTTTACATTGCCAAGATCGTAGTACTGGTACTCGACCTTGCCCGACCAGTTCGGGGTGAACAGGTATTCCAGGCCACCACCGACGGTGTAACCGTCACGGCCGCCGTTGCCGGCGAAGCCGTTGGTGAAGCGCGAGTCGGCCCATCCGTAGCCGCCCTTGACGTAAAGCAGCGCAGGACCCCAAGTGTAGCCGAGCCGACCAGTAACCGATCCAAGACCACGGTTGGCGAAGAAGCTGCCGGTGTCGAGGAAGCTGTAGTTGGCTTCGATGCCGAAGACCCAGTTCGGCGAGAACTGCGTGTCAAAGCCGATCTGACCGCCGCCCATGAACCTGCCGTCGTTATTGGTAAAGAAGCCGGGCGCGAGGGCATTGTTCGGACCACCGAACGCGCCACCGATATGACCACCCAGATAGAACCCGGTCCAGTTGTAGATCGGTGCTGGTGGCACGTAGGGCGGAGCCTTCGTGTAGGGACGTGCCGCCAAATCAGCGGCGGAAGCAGCCGACGCGCCCATCAGCACAGCTGCGGCGGTTACAAGAATCTTTTTCATGACGGAGCCTCGATGTTAGATTCGATGACTGGCATTCTAGAGACAAAACACAAGGCTGCTGTAGCGGGGCGGCCACACTCGGGTGGAATATCGACGCTGAGCACAGTAAAAAAGAGCCCCGCCTACTAGGGCGGGGCCAAGGATGACTCGATTCCTGGACCGGACGGTTGCCGGCTCGTATAAATAGGCACATGTCCGTCTCGTGTCCAAACAATTTGCGTTGGCGTTTATGCGGGCTATGGACGCTTTTCCTTCCCAACCGGATCAGCTTCTGTGGTGCGCAACTTCAGAGCCTGTTCCACGAGCCGGCGAATGGCCTCGGGTTGCGACGGAATGGGCCGTTGCTCCGCTCGCCACGCTTCAATTTTAGCCGATAGTTCGGGAGGAACACGAACACCGACTGTGGGACTCGTCCCGGTCGCGGGACGGCCGCGCTTTTTTGCTATCTTTTTATCTTGACCAGTCATGATTATATGATAGCGTAAAATCAGGCCGGAAGGAAGCGCGAACTTCCTACCCGGCCCTAACCCGAACCAAGGATCAGGACCATGGCGCAGGCTGAAAGGATTCCTACCACATCGAGACGGGTCTTTCTATCTGGCGCGGTTGCAGCCGCTGTTCTGCCGGCCGCCGCAGCACCGCAACTGATTGATCCGATATTTGCGGTCATTGAACGCCATCGATCGGCTTTCAGAGAGTTCGTGGCCGCATCGCTCGCCGTCGACGAAGTCAAGGCGCTGAGAGATGGGCGCGAGATCACACAAGAGGCTGAAGACAGGCTGGATGCGGCGGTCGAGGCGAACGAAGAAGCTGCCGATCTGCTCACGTCTACAGCCCCGACCACGATGGCGGGTCTCGCCGCCGCCGTAGCGTGGCTTCTGGAATACGACGAGGGGTGCATCCCCGACACATCAGGCCAGTTTCTGCGGACGTTGGCGTCATCGCCTCTAATGGTGGTGGGTTAGGCCATGGTCCGAGCACACAATGTTCAGCGGGCAGCCAACCCGGCGTCAGGGTCCACAGAGACTGAATGGAGGAAAGCGGACGCGCAAGCCCTTAATCTGGCGCTGGTTGCCGCCTGGCTACAGGCGGATCAGGAAGCCAAAGATATAGCCTTGGCCGTCCTGCGCGGGGAGATTGATATTGCCGCCTCCGCATCGGTGCCGCGATGATCGACCGCAAAGAGCTTAAGGCCCGAATGGCAGGAGAAACCCGCGTCCGAATGGCGGCAGAGGAGCGCGAGCGGCTTGCCATCGTAAGGGCTGAACGTGCCGAGCAATCGGAACGCAATCTGACGGCCGAACTGGACCGCGCACACCGGCTGATTGACCGGCTGCGGGCACAGATCGCGTCGATGGGCTGCACGGTCGTTTGAAGAATTGAGGACGGACTCTTCCTCAAAGTGAGGGAGAGTCCGCTTTCTGGCAATAATGAATCCTCGTCTATGTGCATATTGTGTGCATAAGAGATTTTTTATCAGCGGACAATCGAGGCAAAAGAGTTGTAAGTTATTGATTTTGCTTGGTGAGCGCGGAGGGACTCGAACCCTCGACCCCATGATTAAAAGTCACGTGCTCTACCAACTGAGCTACGCGCTCACATGCCGCGCTGTGTAGGGGGCCAGTCCGCGCCGGTCAATAGCGCCGGTGTCGGCGCAGGATGACCTATATCACGGGTTTACCCATCCGAATCCGAGCCTTAGAGCATGATCCCGACCCGAAGGGCCGCGCCAGCGCAAAGTGGAAACCGGTTTTCGGACAAGATCATGCTCGATCAAAAGTTAAGGCTAGATCACGATGGTTTTGGATCGAATCGATCCAAAACCATAAACGTGATCGATTCCAATATTTTGAGACGCGGGATGCGGGCGGAAAACCGCACCACACTTTTTCTCATCCCGCTCTAGAGTCTGATTCAACGCAGTTGAAACAGACTCTAGCGACAAACTTTCCAGCAGCCTGGCGAATAACGGATAGCGGCTGGGATCAGGTTGTTTCGCGCTGAATCTCGGAGCCGACGGGCGACGACGTGCCTGTTGTCATCGGAGCGGGCCGCAGCCCGATCAGCTCAGCGCTGCGGATACGCGCATTGCGCCAGAATGAAAACTGGTTGATGCGCGACATCTCAAGGATGGCGATGGCGACGGCCGACAGGAACGGCAGGCTCTGGAGCACGAGCACACCGGCGAAGATGTAGATCTCCGTGACTTCCTTGTACTGGTTGGATGCGATCAGCACCGCGGCTCCGACCAGCAGGAGAATGCCGATCACCGCCTCCCAGAACGCCTGAAACTCGATCGACATTCGCGATAGTCCGCCCTTCGATGTCCGTGCGAAGGCGAGGTGTTCCGTGATGAGCCCCTGCGCCACCGCACGGGACACGGTCCACTGCACGGACATGGCTGCGACCATCGCTCCCAGCATCTGCGCCGTTCTTATCGGTACGCGAAGGCGGTACAGCGCCAGAAAATGGAGCAGCGACACGACGAAGGCGGCGATGATAGGCAATGTCAGGATCTTGTCGGGGATGGCGATGTCGGCGAAGGCGACGATCGGCACCCAGATCAGGTTCAGGATCGCAACCACGACGCCGAGGCTTTCGGCGCCAAGCCAGTTGAGCCAGCCCAGGGTGAATTCGCGCTTCTGGTCTGGCGACAGGCGGCTCGCGCCCGGCAGAAAGCGGCGCCAGTGTTTCTTGACGATCTGGAAGCCACCATAGGCCCAGCGATGTCGCTGCTTCTTGAAGGCTTCATACGTGTCGGGGAGCAGGCCGTAGCCGTAACGGGTGTTGGTGTAGTGTGTGACCCAGCCATGCTGGGCAATCGCAAGGCCGAGATCGGTGTCCTCGCAAATCGTGTCTCCGGCCCAGCCGCCCGCCATATCCATCGCGGCGCGGCGGATCAGGCACATCGTGCCATGGACGATGATCGCGTTGGTCTCGTTGCGCTGGACCATGCCGATATCGAAGAAGCCGGCATATTCTCCGTTCATGATGTAGTGCATCAACGAGCGGTCGCCGTCGCGGTGATCCTGCGGCGCCTGAACCAGGCCGACGCTGGGATCGTTGAACGCCGGCACCAGGTCCTTCAACCAGTCGGGCTGCACCACATAGTCGGCATCGATGACACCGATGATCTCGGCGTCAGCGGCGGTACGCTCCATGGCGATACGCAGCGCTCCCGCCTTGAAGCCCTCGACCTTTTCGGCGTTGATGAACTTGAATCGTTCGCCAAGCGCGCGGCAATGATCCTGAATGGGTTGCCAGAAGGCGGGATCGGGCGTGTTGTTGATGATCACGACGCATTCGAAATTCGGATAATCGAGGCGCGCGACTGCGTCGAGCGTCTGCTTGAGCATCTCGGGCGGCTCGAAATAGGCGGGCACGTGAATCGAGACCTTGGGCAGCGGCGCGTCGCTGGCCGCCTGGGCAGCGGCCGCCGCCTCCCTGGTAATCAACCGCCGCGGGCGCTCGCCGAACGCCACGGTCGCGATCTCCTCGATGCGCGCCATCGCGATCAGGATCAGCGGGACAAGCAGGGTCAATCCGAGCGCCAGCGCGAGAGCCGAACCGAAAACGAAGTAATGCGTGGTCCAATAGGCGAAGACTGTCGCGACCCAGGCGCCGACGCCGTTGGCAGCAACCGACAGCAGCAGGGTCTGCATCGGCGTGGGACGGACAAGTCGCAGGATAGGCAGGGATAGCAGGATACCGATCAAAAGCGCGATGCCGGCAAGCTTCCAGTAAGCTTCATTGACGACGGGACCGGTCCACGAAAACTTCGGCTCGCGATCCGCGTTGAGGATACCCCAGTAGGGACCCACGCCGCCTTCGAAAAACTTCCAAGGCTGGTCGATGGCTTCGACGATGTTGTATTCCATGCCGATCGATTGGGCCTTGGTTACAAAATTGCGGAGCGTGACCGCCTGCTGGAAAGAACCGGGATCGGCGTTCCGGAGGTTATATCCGGCGCTCGGCCAGCCGAACTCGGCGATCACGATCCGCTTGCCGGGAAAGGCGTCGCGCAATTTCTGATAGATGATGAGGGCCTGATCGACGGCCTGCTTGCTCGAAAAGCCTTCCCAATAGGGCAGGATGTGCGCGGCGATGAAGTCGACCGATGATGCGAGTTCAGGATGCTCCAGCCAGATGTTCCAGATTTCACCCGTCGTAACAGGCACATTCACGGAGCCCTTTACGCGCTGAATGAGCTTGATCAGATCCGAAACCTTCTGATCGCCGCGATAGATCGTTTCGTTGCCGACGACGATTCCGTTGACGTTGCCGTTGTGCTTCGCGAGATCGATGGCGGCGAGCATCTCGCGCTCGTTGCGCTCGACGAACTTGTCGATCCACGCGCCGACCATGACCTTGAGGCCGAACTCATTGGCGATGGGGGGCACAAGCTCCACGCCGCCGGTCGACGAATACAGACGGATGGCGCGGGTCAGGGGCGCCAGCGCCTTCATGTCGGTCCGGATCTTCTCGACAGTCGGGATATTGTCGACGTCCGGGTGCGCGGCGCCTTCAAAGGGCGCGTAGGACAGGCTGGTCAGAACGCCCTTGAAGTCGGGTGCTGACTGCTTGTCCTGAAGAACTCCCCAGAGCGCGGCATGCGCGGCGGACACAAATAGAAAAACGGCGACGACGGCGCGCATCGCGACTAAACCATAAGGGGCGTGCCTGCCAGAAACGCGGACCTGCCCCTGGGCCCGACCGACACATTAGCAGACATAATTCTGCGACATAATTAACAACTCGTATGGTGCCGTGGCGTTTTGAAGGCGGTTCCGCGTGATCCCAAAAATCGAAACTGTTTCTGGCGGAGTGGCGTTTACTTTTTCTTCGGGGTGGCGGGAGCGGGCGCTGGCTGCGGCGGCGCCGGAGTTGCGGGCGCAGGGGTGGAGTGACCCGCCGGCGGGGAGGTCGCGGCATCCTGCCCGGACGGCTGTGCGTCCGGATTGATCCAGCAGGCATGAACGCGACCGCTCAGCGCATCGGGCGCCTTGGGGTCGATGGGTCCGAACCGGACCAGGCAACGGAACGCCGCCTGGACGTGACCGCCGGGGCATCCGAAGCGATCATAGAGATCGAGATGACGGAAGGCCGTATCCAGGTCGTCGCGCCACATCAGGACAACCACGCGGCGGCCGAGCCAGACGCATTCCGGATTTCCCGCTGGACCGTTGATGACGCGGGCGGCTTCGACGAACTCGTCGGTTTTACGCTGGCTGTCCTTGGCCCCGTCAGCCCCGTTTGTCCCGTTCTCCGTCGCCGGCTTGTTTTGATCCTGGGCTCGCAGATCACCGCTTTGCGCGATCGCTCCGCCGATACCGAACAGCAAGGCGAAGCCTGGAACGGCAAGGCCACGCCACAACGCTTTCTCGAATCCAAACAGTATTCGACGCATGAAAGTCCCCCGACTCTTGCCCGCCGCACCACTTGCCCGCAATGACGGGCAAATTAGTCCCCAATGCGGCGAGGCGCCCTGGTCGCGTGATTCTGATCATTCGCTCTCGCGAGGTGTCGCCAGGCAGATCGCGCAAGCAGATTGCGAATGTCAAATTCGTCCGCAAAGATTTCCAAATGACGGAGATTCTGAATTTTGTCCAGCAGATGAGAGGTTTGATCGCATCAGGGACAAACGTGGCCCGATGATTGTGGTGGCCCGGTCGCGGCTCTTGGCAGGACGGTCCCGACAAGCTAATCGGACGACTCTCTCGCGTTCGCGAGCGAAGCGGGTGCCGGTTCGCGTGAAGAAAACGTCTTAAAACAACAATCTGGAGCTTTGCTTTTGATTGATCAGAAGCAAAAATGTTCTAGTGGAGGATAGGGCCGATTTCATTTCGCACGCCACTGGCGCTTCTCATCATTTCGCTAGGTCTGATCGCGGCAGCATGGTGGTGGCTCGGCGCGCCGATCCGGCTTGCGCGGGCTCCGATCGATCCGGCGGCGAAGCTGGAATGCGTGTCCTATGCACCGTTCCGGGGGCAACAGACCCCGCTGGTCGCCACGATCGAGATCGCGCCCGAGCAGATTGCCGAAGATCTTGCCCAGCTGGCGAAGATCTCGAATTGCGTCAGGACCTACTCGATCGAGAACGGCCTCGACCGGCTGCCCGCTCTCGCCGAGAAGGTTGGCCTCAAGGTCATCCAGGGCATCTGGCTTGGCAACAACCGGTTGAAAAATCTGGCCCAGATCAATGTCGCGATCGGTCTTGCGAAGGAATATCCCAACGTCATCACCGCGCTCGTCGTCGGTAACGAGGTTTTGCTGCGCGGGGAAATGACCGCCTCCGATCTCGCGGCGAACATCCGGCTGGTGAAGTCGCAGGTGAAGGTGCCGGTGACCTACGCGGACGTCTGGGAATACTGGCTGCGCAACCGCGAAGTCTATGACGCGGTCGATTTCGTCACCATCCATATCCTTCCCTACTGGGAGGATATTCCTGTTCGCTCACGTAACGCCGCCGCGCATGTCGGCGCCATCCGCAAGCAGGTCGCGGCGTCGTTTCCCGCCAAGGAGATCCTGATCGGCGAGACCGGATGGCCGAGCGCCGGCCGGATGCGGGAAGGCGCGCTGCCATCTCGCGCCAATCAGGCGCGTGTGGTGTCCGAAATTCTCGACATGGCGAAACGCGAGAAATTCCGCGTCAACCTGATCGAGGCCTATGACCAGCCCTGGAAGCGCCAGCTCGAAGGTACGGTCGGCGGCAACTGGGGCCTGATCGAGGCTGATCCGCGCGATCTGAAATATCCGGCCGGAGAACCCGTCCGCAATTTCCCGCTCTGGAAGATCCAGATGGGCGCCGGGATGGGCTTATGCGTCCTTGTCTTCGGGGTCGCCATGCTGACGTTGCGGCGGAAGCCCTGGAAACCGCGGTGGATGTCCTGGATTGCGGTGGCGATCTCGGCGACGACGGCGGGAATCCTGCTCGGAGTGGCCGCGGACAAGCTGTGTTACGAGAGCTACGGGCTCGGCAACTCGCTGCGCTGGGGGGTGCTGCTGGCGGCGGGGGTCATCGCTCCGCTGCTGGGTGCGAACGCCCTGATGTCGGGACGCGCGCTGCCGACATTCGTCGAATTGATAGGTCCGCGCCCGGGTCGCACCGGCTCGGTGTTGACCGTGATGCTGGGGATAACGCTGCTCGTGACCACCTTGATCGCGGCGGAGACGGCGCTCGGCTTCGTCTTCGATCCACGGTACCGGGATTTTCCCTTCGCCGCGTTGTCAATGGCCGTGGCGCCGTGCTGGGCGCTGGCATGGCTCAATCGTCCGCTCACCGGCATTCGCCCCATCGCGGAATCGGCTTTTGCCGGTCTGCTGATAATCGCGGCGGTCTATATCGGATTTAACGAAGGCCCGAAGAACTGGCAGTCGCTCTGGACCTGTGTGGTGTACGCCATGCTCGGGATCACGCTGTGGCGGGCGCGGGCCGCGCAAACCCAAGGATAAGCAGGCCGATCGCGAGGCCCGAAAGACCGGCATTGTAGAGGACGATTCCAAAGCCGGCGGCGCTCAACCCCGCAGTCAGAAGCACGATCGAGGGCCGCATCACATGCAGCACCGCGACGACCAGCGCCGCAATTCCGAAGACCTGATTGCGAAACAGGTAGGTGGCGATGCTCCGGCCCCGACACAGCATGGTTTGCAGGCCGGAGTCGCACGCCAGTGATACCGTCGATAGTTCAATCGCGAGATAGCGAAGATAGAGCGCATAACCGACGCTCAGGAATCCCACGATCAGCAACCATTGCACCTGATAAGGCGTCAGTCGGAACGGGTCTTTTTTCATTGCGTGAATATGATCCGGATCGGTAGAGCGGACAACCCGGAATCCGGCCCCCGCCGGATGGAGTCAGCGTGAAAAGAACGGGCTGAATGCTGCCGGCTTCGGAGGAGGAGGTGGTGGCTGTGCCGGCTCCTCGACTCGCGTCGATTTCCGGGCAGGCCGACGTCGCGACGCAGGCGCTATTTTCGGCTTTTTTGTCGCGGGGGTAACGGCGCTGTCCTTGCCGTCTTCGTTCATGGCGAGGCGCTGGCCGTCGAAGACGGTGGTGCCGCAGGTTCGGCCGTTCTCGGACAGCACCGCGCAGATCCTGGCGGCAGTTGCCGCATCGGTGAGCGGCCCGGCGACCAGACGCATCTGAATGCTGTTGCCGTTTTCTTTCAGCACGATGATCGGATGCAGCGACGTCAATTCCTTCGGCTCTGATTTCAGAAGGCTTTGCCAGAGCGTTCGCAATCCTTTGATCGAAACGGCGCTTCCCAGATCGACGCCGAACTCGGTGCGCGGCACCGGGACGGGGCTCATGTCTTTCACCGTTTCAGGGGACGATGCCTGAGCGGGGAGAGGTGGTTGCGGCGCATCAGCGATCGGGGGAATGGATGCGGCAACGATCTGCGCCTCCTTGTGATGGTGAAGGGTTTTCCCGGGTTCGGATTTCGTGGTCCCGAGCGTGGCCGTTTCACTCTGTCCGCCAGGTATTGTTGCGGGCGGATCATGTGCGGCTATCGCGGGCGGTGATGCAGCTACGGGAGAAGAAGCGGCGATCGGAGGCTTCACCGCTGCCGCTGTGGCAGCGGTGATGAAAGCGGCCGGTGCGGCGAGCGGCGCATCGGTGGACGCATTTGCGGCTGTCGAGGCGTCTGGGCCCGGTGAGTCAGGCTCTCGGACCGGAGCGGGCTCACTGGCCGCCGGCGTCGAGGTCGTCGTTGCCATAGCGTTGGTCTGTGACGCGTTCCGGCTTATGGAGCCGGTGACGGATTCGAAACCCTGCTCGAGTGCGGCGAGACGGGCGAACAGCCGGTCGCGATCGCTGTTCAACGTGTCGATGGCGGACGAAAGGCGTTCGATTTTCCTCTCGGCCGCCTGCGCGATCTCCAGCTGCGGCGATGGCTTTGCGAGATCGGCGCCGGCGAGCGGCCGGGACCGGAGAGCGGCTCCGGAATTGTATACCAGGAGGGCGACGATGACGGCTCCGATGGACCCGACGCCCCAGGATCCGAGCCGCCATATGGTGCGGCGGTCGAATCCGTCCTCGTCGGCAAGAAAGCCGCCCGGCCGGCCGCTGCTTTCATCGGCCCCTGCGCTTTCGGCTAAGCCGTTCTGATTCTTCGCCATAATGATGATGCCGGACCCCCGTTCCGAATCATGGCGGAATGTTAGCAGGAAACCCGCCTGATCTCAGGGAAGCCGGTCGGTTTTCAGTTTCGAGAAAAAAGATTAATGACGGCGACGTTTGATGCGCCAACCACGGGGATTCGAATGAGCGGCCGGAATTGTCTGACCATCGTGCTGGCCGCGGGTGAGGGGACACGGATGCGCTCCTCGCTGCCTAAAGTGTTGCATCCGGTGGGAGGACAGACGCTGTTGTCTCATGTGCTGGCGGCCGCGCCGGGCGGTGCCGGGACGTCGCTGGCGGTTGTCGTTGGTCCCGGCCATCAGGCTGTGGCGGATGAAGCGAGGCGGGTGCGGCCGGACGTCATGACGTTCGTCCAGGACGAGCGCCTGGGAACGGCGCACGCTGTCCTCGCGGCGAAGGAGGCCATCATCCGCGGCGCCGACGATCTGCTGATCGCTTTCGGCGACACGCCGCTGATCTCGGCCGATACGTTCGCGAGGATGCGGGCGCCGTTGCGGGCGGGTGCGTCTCTGGCCGTGCTCGGCTTTCATGCCCACGATCCTGCGGGGTACGGCAGGCTGATCGTGACCGATGGCCGGCTTACAGCGATCCGCGAGGACGCGGACGCCAGCCCCGACGAACGCCGCATGACGCTTTGCAACGCCGGCGTCATGGCCTTCGACGGCAGGACGGCGCTGCGGATCATTGAAAAGATCGGCAACACCAACAGCAAGGGCGAATACTATCTCACCGACGCCGTCGGCATCGTCGGAGATATGGGTCTGACGGCGGCGGTGATCGAAACCGGCGAGGACGAAGTGCGCGGCATCAACACCAAGGCTCAACTGGCCGAGGCCGAACAGGTCATGCAGGCGCGGCTGCGCAAGGCTGCGCTCGACGCCGGCGTGACCATGGTGGCCCCCGAAACGGTCTTTCTTTCCGCCGATACCTCATTCGGCAAGGACGTGACCATCGAGCCCTACGTCATCATCGGGCAGGGCGTGACGATCGCCGACGGCGCGGTAATTCACGCATTCTCTCACCTGGTACAGGCATCAATCGGCAGGAACGCCTCCGTCGGCCCCTATGCCCGGCTGCGGCCGGGAACGTCGGTGGGCGAGGGCGCGCGGATCGGGAATTTCGTCGAGACCAAGGCCGCCGTTCTCGAAGCCGGCGCCAAGGTCAATCATCTGACCTATATCGGCGATGCCCATGTGGGGGCCAACGCCAACATCGGCGCGGGCACCATCACCTGCAACTATGACGGCTTCAACAAGCACCGCACCGAGATCGGCGAGGGGGCGTTCGTCGGCTCCAACTCCTCACTGGTCGCGCCGCTCAGGATCGGCGCCGGGGCTTACATAGGATCGGGTTCGGTCGTCACCAAAAACGTGCCTGATGACGCGCTCGCGGTCGGCCGGGGCCAGCAAACCCTGCGCGAGGGCTGGGCAAAGAGATTCCGAGAGATGAAGCTGCTCGCCAGGAAACAGAAGACCGGTTGAAGAAGGAGGCCGAGGCGAGCCGAAGATTCATTCTTCCTCGAATTCGGAGAACATGGCCCGCGTGAGGCGCCAGCCGCGAGGCTTTGCCCGCTGTGGTTTCTCATCCGGCTTATGGCGGACGATCTTCGGCTTCGTGGCTGTGCCGCGGAACGGCGGCGGCCAATGGGCAAGACGGGATGACGTTTGCGCAAGCGAGCGCGTCGATGCGCGGGAGAATCGTTGCGGCCCGGCTCGGCCATTGGCATCGCGGGTGTCGCTCACGGTTCCATGGTCCTCCCCCTCCTTATTCACGCGAACCGATGTTCTTCCCGGGGGCAAGCCCCCAGGACATACTTCGCCCGAACGCGCATAGGGAGCTTTCCGTATAAACGTTGCGCGCTCGTTAAAAGCGCGCAGCAAAGTCGAATGGTCGTGACGCGTCTAAAGGATGGCGGAAAAGCGGAACCCGGGCCGAGGCGATTTTGCGTGAGGCGATAAAATCCCGTCGCGAAGCGCCGGAAAACAGCATAGTGTCTGGAACACCTGCTGCGGCGACCTCATCTGTTCGAGAGTGACCCTGATCAGCCTATTCACCCGCACATCATCAGACGCACGGTCGCGCCGTTTTCCATCGGCGCACCTTTCCGGTTGTCATGAGAGGAACGAAACGAAATGGATAACGAAAAGAAGATCAAAGCTGTCTTGATGGTCATTCTCATCATAGCAACATTGCTGGGCCTCAACGCGCTGATCGCGGCTGTTCAGAAGACAGGCAAGGAGACCCATACCGGCAGCGCATGGCAGCAGGAACTGACGCTGCACGGTGAAAAGATCGCGAATGCCTGATGGGGCTTCCGGGTGAAGACGGAAATCTAAAAAGCGTCTCCTCCACGGGGAGGTAACAGCTCGGCTGGTCGGATCAGGCCCTTCCGGGTCTCCGTTTCATTTCCGTCTCGATTTCACCTATAGCCTGACGCAAGGCGTAAAGCGCTTGCTCATCGACCTCGAACGCGATCGAGCCAAGTTCCGTCGTTGCCAGTTCTATCGCGTAGCGACCGTCAGGCCGGATCAAAGGGCGTGAAGCGTTCACCGTGACGATGCTCAGTTGATCGGGAAATACGTCCATCGGAGACCTTCGGATGGGGACGGAGAAAAAAGGCGTCCAGATCCTGATCATGCCCTTTTCCCGGGCGGGGGTCGAGAGGGGTCAAAGCTGGATTTTTATCGGACGGTGTGCTTCGCGGCTAGTCGTTCGCGGTACGCTTCCAGGCCACGTCGCCAGTCCTGTCCGGGCTGCCATTCGCCCATTTCGTCCATGGCGCCGGACTCCAGCATTGCGGCTGCGACCTCCCAGTGGCGGTCCACCCAGCCCGGAATTTCCGATTCATTCATGAGTTGAGACCGGCAGATTCGTTCTGCCATCGCTCGCGCCAGCGGTTCTATGTTTGATGACATGACACCCACCAGCGGTTCATGACGTTTTCGAGCGAAGCGCGTCCTCGGGCATGACCCAAGGATGGATACCGGTTGGTCCGATGCAACTTGATCGGTCCACGCTCTAGTTAACGCTCGACCTTTGATTACGCTGCACCATGTCGAGGATGGTTTGCAACATCTGCGCCGCCTTCCGATTGGCTGAATCTCCCTTGGAAAGCGCTGTTACTCCTTGTTCCAGCATGTCCGCCGCCTTCTCGGTTGAGATAACCCCGCTCTCGATGAGACCCCAGAACGCGAATTGAGCCAGCGTAAACGCTGCGATTGCAGAACCTTCAGTTTCGACTTCAAAGTTATCTTCCGCCATCAAAATCTCCTCTGTTCGGTGTTCAGGAGCAAGGTTGAATCCCGCCTGCTGCGATCCTGTTCGCCTTGAATTGCGTGACGAAAGCTATAGCGTTTTCGAGCGGCGTGGACACTGGTTCGCGTGAAGAAAACGCGTCAAATCAGGATCATGGAATTTCATCTTTGGTTCCGTCAGAAACGAAGGCTATAGGGTCGGCCGCTCGAAAAGATGCGAGATTTTCGTTGATGACGCGCGTCAGGCGTCGTCTGGTTCGATTCCTGCGCTAGAGCCTTTCCGCTTCTGATTGAATCAGAAGCGGGCTGTATGATTTTGTTCTGTCGCGTTTTCTTCACGCGAACCGGTGTCCACTTCGCTCGAAAACGCTCTAAACTGACCCAATGGGCCGTGTCATTACCGTCAACGACAGGATGCAAAGCGACTATCGCTATCGATTGACGGCGCCGGCCGGCCGCAGCTTCGATCCGGCCTTCCAGCCCGACCTTACTCCGAAGCAGATGCTCGAACTCGGCGTGTTCTGCGGCAAGTATCTGACCGACTGCCGGGACGAGTTTCCGGCGAACTGGTTCGCGCGGGCCAGGCTTTCATCCACTGGCCGCGACTGTTCGCTCAACTATTTCGGCGTCGATGCCAGCCAGCCGCTTTCGGTCTGGCGACGCAAGGGCTGGATTCATCCCGACGACCCGCGTGGTTGGTTCCAGTGGTATTGCCGCTACTATATGGGACGGCGCATGCCGGACGAGGACGCGCGCCAGATCGGCCGCTGGAAAGCGATGCGGCGTCATGTGTCACAGGTCAGGAAGCATTGCGAGCCGGGAGATCCCATGTGCCGGCCGCGCCAACGGCAGGCGCTCTTGCATTGGGCCTATGACAGCCGGAAAATCTAGCGTTTCAAGCGAAGCATGTCCTCAAGCCTGACCCGAGGATGGACGCACCCCACCTGATAGTGGAGGCGATGTTTGCCGGCTTTTTCTGAATTCGGGTTTCATGAAAATGGCTCCCCGGGCTGGATTCGAACCAGCGACCATTCGATTAACAGTCGAATGCTCTACCGCTGAGCTACCAGGGAACGTGCGAAGCGTGCTTCGCAATGAGGCAGCGTATAACAAAGCCTCCGACGCTTGCAAAGCAGAAATGCCGACCCGGCGTCCCCGGACGAGGGCAGATAAATCGATCGATTACCCGTCACGCGTCATGCACGTTGCGCAACCAACGGAAAACGCTGCGACAAAATGCGACGGCTGACAAGGCCCGCTCAGCAAAGGCTTGCATCGATCATGGGGGTGTCCTAGTCCTCCGGGAACTTTGTCATGGGTTGAGGGATCGTCGATGTCTGACTTTTCGACCGCTCGCGGGAAAATGGTTGACGGTCAGGTGCGGCCCAGCGACGTCACCGATCCTCGAATTATCGACGCGATGACGGTGCTTCCGCGTGAGATTTTCGTCCCCGAGGATCGCCGTGCGCTGGCTTATCTCGATCTCGATCTCGACGTCGGCGAAAAGGGCGCGCCGAAGCGACACCTGATCAAGCCCGTGGTGGTCGCCAAAATGATTCAGGCGGCCGAGATCAAGACCACAGACAACGTGCTCGTGGTGGGTTGTGCGACCGGCTATACCGCCGCGTTGATGGCGAAACTAGCGGATCGCGTGACGGCGACCGAGAGCGATCCGGCGCTGGCGGCGAAAGCCTCGGACAATCTCGCGAGCCTCGGCCTCCGCCACGTGACCATCGTTCCGGCCACGGCGAGCAACGGAGCGCCCGCCCGCGCCCCCTACGACGTCATCATTCTGGAGGGCGCGACCGAGATTGTTCCCGATACGCTTTACGGGCAGCTTGCGCCCGAGGGACGCCTGGTCGGCGTATTTGCCATAGGCGGCGCGCCGCGGGCGGTCATCGTCACCCGTTCACGTTCCGATTTTGGGAGCCGTCCTCTTTTCGACGCGTCGGCTCCGATCCTGCCGGGCCTCGAACGGCCGCCCGCCTTCGTATTCTGAGTATTCTGACGGAGCGCGCGACCGCGGTTTCGGTCTGAAGCCGCAAGGGCTGTCCCCGGGGCCGTTATTGCGGCTCGCGAGAACCTGAATCCTTGTTTTTGCCAATCCCCGGGCCTACTTTCCGTACAGGTTTGGCCGTACGCCGGTCGCCGGCTTGGAGGTTGCAGATGGGTTCACTGAGCATCTGGCACTGGATCGTGGTGGTCGCGGTGATCCTGCTGCTGTTCGGTCGTGGCAAGATTTCAGATCTGATGGGTGACGTGGCGCAGGGCATCAAGGCCTTCAAGAAGGGCATGAGGGACGATGAGAACAGCGCGGAAAAGCCCGAACCCGTGAAGACGATCCATCACAATGCGGACGGGTCCGGCGCGGCGCGGTCTGACACCGGCAGCAAGGTCATCTGACGCGACTCGGCGCGAGGACGTCACGTCTGCGGCGATCATCAGGGTTCGACTTCCACGATGCGGCAGGGCTGTCGAAACGCGATGATCCCTGCGGGCTCAGGGCGGGGACGTGACAAGGCGGGACATGGGCTGCGGCGCGAAAACCGACGCAAAGCCCTCGCGTGAGCGGAAAGTTTCATGTTCGACATCGGGTGGAGTGAACTGCTCGTCATCGGGGTCGTCGCGCTGATCGCGATCGGCCCCAAGGAGCTGCCCGGCGTGCTGCGTACGGTCGGCCAGTGGATGGGCAAGGCGCGGCGGATGGCGGCTGAATTTCAGGGACAGTTCAACGAGGCCATGCGCGAGGCCGAAATGGCCGACCTGAAAAAATCCTTCGACGAAGTGCGCGACGCCACCAGCGGTCTGACCCGTGGCGACCTGATGACCAGGCTCACCGACTCGCTCGGCGAGCCGCCCAGGCTCGAGGATCTCGACAAGCCTGCGACCGGGGCCGACAAGCCATCCGCATCCCCCGATGCCGCTTCCGCGAGCGGATCGGCCGCGCCGGCGATTCCCGAGACGTTTACGCAGTCCGACGCCGGGACGAGCACCACCGGGCCGCTGGCGATCACGCCGCAGGCTCATCAGGATGCAACTGCCGTTGAGCCGCCCGAGGTTGCGCCGGAAGCCTCGCATGAGGGCAGGGACGAGACGGCCAGGGACGCCAAAGCGTCATGAGCCACGAAGACATCGAGGCCAGCAAAGCCCCCCTGATGGATCACCTGATCGAGCTGCGCTCCCGGTTGATCAAGGCGCTGATCGGATTCGGCGTGGCGTTTGTTGCCTGCTTCTTCTTCGCCAGGCAGATTTACAACGTCCTGATATGGCCGTTCGTCTGGGTCGCGGGGCCGGAGAACTCGAAATTCATCTACACCGCGTTGCTCGAATATTTCATCACCCAGCTCAAGCTCGCGCTGTTCGGCGCGGCCTTCATCTCGTTTCCGATCGTGGCGACGCAGATCTATAAATTCGTGGCGCCCGGACTCTACAAGCACGAGCGCAATGCTTTCCTGCCGTACCTGATCGCGACCCCGGCGTTCTTCGTGCTCGGCGCGACGGTGGTGTATTTCGCGGTGCTGCCGATGCTGGTGCGGTTCTCGCTCGGGATGCAGCAGATGGCTGGTCCCGGAACCGCGGAGATCCAGTTGCTGCCCAAGGTCGGCGAATTCCTGTCGCTGACGATGTCGCTGATCTTCGCCTTCGGCATCGCCTTCCAGTTGCCTGTGATTCTCACGCTGCTCGGGCGGATCGGCGTCGTCACGGCGAAAGGTCTGCGCGAGAAGCGCCGCTATTTCATCGTCGGCGCGTTTGTCATCGCGGCGGTGCTGACGCCGCCGGATGTGCTGAGCCAGATGTCGTTGGCGCTGCCGCTGCTCCTGCTGTACGAGGGCTCGATCCTCGCCGTGGCCGTTGTAGAGAAAAAGGCCGTGAGGCCCTCCGCCTCCGCCGCCACTTCACCGCCTGCGGGAAATCCCGCGGAATAGGGCGTGACTGTTTCCAATCGCTGCCGTTCGGGCTACTGAATGCCCGTTCTCGCGGACATGACGTCACCCTGAGTCTGGCCGCTTCTTTATCTTTTGGACTGGCTCCCATGCACGACATCAAAGCGATCCGCGACAACCCGCAAGCCTTCGACGCCGCGCTGAAGCGGCGAGGACTTGAGCCGCCGTCGTCATCGCTGCTCGCGATCGACGAAAAGCGGCGCGCGGCGATTCTGGCGTCGGAGCAGGCGCAGGCGCGTCGCAACGCGGCATCAAAAGAAATTGGGGACGCCAAGAAGGCGAAGGACGATGCGCGCGCCGCGAAGCTGATGGCTGAGGTCGCCGAACTCAAGACCACCATGCCGCAGATGGAAGCGGCTGCGAAGACAGCCGACGAAGAACTGCGAAAAGAGCTTGCGCAAATTCCGAACTTGCCGCTCGACGAGGTGCCTGATGGCGTCGACGAGCATGGCAACGTGCGGCGTCATGTGTTTGGCAGAAAGCGCGACTATGCGTTCACGCCGAAGCCGCATGACGATCTCGGCGGCGCGCTTGGCGACATGGATTTCGAGGCGGCGGCGAAATTGTCCGGCTCGCGCTTCGTGGTGCTGAAGCGCGGGCTGGCGCGGCTCGAACGCGCGATCGGACAATTCTTCCTCGATGTCCACACCGGCGAGCACGGCTACACCGAGGTCAACCCGCCGCTCTTGGTGCGAGACGACGCGATGTTCGGCACCGCGCAATTGCCGAAGTTCGAGGAGGATCAGTTTCAAGCCACTCGGCGAATTTCTGAAACCGAGCGGATAGAAATTGCTAAAGTGAAGGCCGACGCTCTTTATCGTAGAAGGTTCTTCACTAATATTGTCAGATCGTTATTTGGTCAGCGTGAGCAAGTGCAAGCTGAACTACGAAAGTATTTTTTTGAAGAGCTTTTAGGTGCTCCGAGTGAACAAAAACTTTGGCTCATCCCCACCGCCGAAGTCTCGCTCACAAACCTCGTACGCGAATCCATCCTCGACGAAAAAGACCTGCCGCTGCGCTTCACCGCGCTGACGCCGTGTTTCCGCGCCGAAGCGGGTGCGGCGGGGCGCGATACGCGCGGCATGATCCGTCAGCATCAGTTCACCAAGGTCGAACTGGTGTCGATCACCGCGCCGGAGACATCGAAGGACGAGCACGAGCGGATGTTGTCATGCGCGGAAGAAGTGCTGCGCCGGCTCGACCTGCATTACCGCGTGATGACGCTGTGCACAGGCGACATGGGCTTCGCCTCGCAGAAGACCTACGACATCGAGGTGTGGATGCCAGGACAAATTTCAGGTCAGGGCGAGGGCGGCGCCTACCGCGAGATTTCATCCTGCTCGGTGTGCGGTGATTTCCAGGCCCGGCGCATGGATGCGCGCTATCGCGCAAGCGACGGCAAGCCACGCTTCGTCCATACGCTCAACGGCTCCGGCACTGCCGTGGGCCGCGCGCTGATCGCGGTGATGGAGACTTACCAGCAGGCCGATGGCTCGATCGCCGTGCCCGATGTCTTGCAGCCCTACATGGGCGGCCTGAAGGTGATCGCGAAAGGCATGTAGCCGCTGCCCTCAGACCCAGCTTCAGCGTCATGGCCGGACGTGTTCCGGCCATCCACGCCTTGCTTGCGGTTCAGCGGAAAGACGTGGATCACCGGGGTGGGCCCGGTGATGACGGCGTAAAATCCGCCGGCGCAGGCGGAACGTCAGGTTTGCCAGCCTCGGCCGGGCCGGATATGAGGTGTCCCCGAACGGCTGGAGCCTTTCCGCTTCTGGTAGAATAGAAGCGGGGCTCTATGATTTTGATTTGACGCGTTTTCTTCACGCGAACCGGTATCCACTTCGTTCGAAAACGCTGTCGGCGGCCGAAAGAGGCGCTCTTAGGAATGCGGATTCTCTGTACCAACGATGACGGCATTTACGCGCCGGGCCTCGAAATCATCGAGCAAATCGCAAAAGACCTGTCCGACGACGTCTGGGTGGTCGCACCCGAGCACGATCAGTCCGGGGTCTCGCATTCGCTGACGCTCAACGATCCGCTGCGGCTGCGCGAACTCGGGCCGCGCCATTTCGCGGTGAAGGGCACGCCGACCGATTGCGTGATCATGGGATCACGCTACATCCTCGCCGACAAAGCGCCTGATCTCGTGCTTTCCGGTGTCAATCGCGGCCGCAACCTCGCCGAGGATGTGGTGTATTCCGGCACCGTCGCGGGGGCGCTCGAAGGCACGATGCTCGGGCTGCCGTCTTTCGCGCTGTCGCAGGAGTTCAGCATGGAAACCGGTGACAGGCCGGTGTGGGAAACGGCGCGGACATTCGGGCCGCAAATTCTCCGCAAGGTGATCGAGATCGGCATTCCGAAAAACACGGTTATCAACGTCAATTTCCCGGCCTGCGCGCCGGAGGATGTGGCGGGAGTGCTGGTGACGCGGATGGGCAAGCGCAATCTCGGCTTCCTCAAGATCGATGAGCGTCGCGACGGCCGCGGCAACCCGTACTTCTGGATCGGGTTCGAGAAGGCCGACGACGCGGATACCCCCGCGTCGGGCTCCGATCTCGCGGCGATCGCGGGGCAGTGTGTTTCAGTGACGCCGCTGCGGCTGGACCGCACCGACGAAGCGTTCGCCGCGATCCTGACCGCGAAGTTCAAGTAGGACGCCCGGAATCCACGCTGGATCAATCTCCCTTCTGATTCCATCAGAAGCGGAAATGCTCGGCCTCAGGCCACGGCGCTGCCCTTGAGCGTGCTTCGGATCACGGCGTCAAGGCCATCCATCTGGAAGGGTTTCTGCACGGACGGACGGTTGCGATACTCGGGCGGAAGCCCTTGCGTGCCATAGCCTGTTGCGAAGATGAAAGGCCGGTTGCGGCCTTCGATGACCTCCGCCACGGGGGAAATCAGCTTTCCGTTGACGTTGACATCGAGAATCGCGATGTCGAAATTCGTTGTGCGCGCGAGCTGGAGAGCCTGCTCGATGTCGCCAGCCTCGGCGGCGATGCTATAGCCGAGTTCCTCCAGCATATCCGCAACCATCATGCGGATCATAACCTCGTCTTCAACGAGGAATACGGAGCCGCTGGGTGGCTTCGCTGATTCCATGTTGGAAATCCCGCCTTGTCACCAACGAAGGGTCGCAAATTATGCGACCGAACGCAATCCGTGTCGTCGCCTCGGGCAAGATTGTCGCACCGGTGCGCCGGGCTGCAAATCGGGAGATTCCCGGACCGGCAGAAGCGTTCGCGCCGGTTCCTCGCCGGAACAAATACTTGCCGCGCCGGATTGACCCGGTGGGTGATCTGCGCAGATTGCGTTAATGATAACCGCTCGGCCAAGCGCCGGCGCTCGAGAGTTCGCCCGTCATGCCCCCCGCCGGTCATCCGCCGCCTGAAAAGATGATGTTTCAGCTTAACCTGCGGCGCCGCGGCATCAGCGATCAGCGTGTGCTCCGCGCGATGGATAACGTCCCGCGCGATGCTTTCGTCGAACAGGGCGATCGCGAGGACGCATGGTGCGACACCGCGCTCGGCATCGCCTGCGGCCAGACCATCAGCCAGCCGTTCGTCGTGGCCTACATGACCGAGCGGCTGGAATTAGGTGACGATCATCGGGTCCTGGAGATCGGCACCGGCTCGGGTTACCAGACCGCGATCCTGTCGCGCCTCTGCCGCGAGGTCGTGACGGTCGAGCGGTATCGCGTGCTCGCCGATCGCGCGCGCGCCCGCTTGAAGCATCTCGGCTACGATAACGTCGAAGTTCTGCTGGGTGACGGCTTCGACATTCCTGGCGAAGCAGGGCGGTTCGACCGCATCATGGTGACCGCGGCAATGGAGCAGATACCGGAGGCGCTGACGGCCAGGCTTGAGCCCGACGGGCTTTTGATCGCGCCTGTCGGACCGCAGAGCGGACGGCAGACCCTGATCCTCCTGCGTCGCGCCCCCGCCGGAATAATCCGCAAGGAACTGATCGATGTCCGCTTCGTGCCGGCGCTGCCGGGTATCGCCCGCGAGCTCTGACCCTGCGGGTCGAAGGTGCGGTTGCGGCCGTAATCAGTTTGTCCGGCGATGTTAACTTTCGAGGCCGCGACGTGTCACGGTGAAAGGCTTTGTTTACTGGGACGGTGTTTATTCAAATTTAGTCGTGTTGCGTACGAGTGAGTAACCATGTCCCGTGTCGTCGAGTTGCTTTGCTCGCGCCGCGCACCGCAGGTAGCGGTGCTGGCGCTGGTGTCGATCGGTTTTGCCGGATGCAGCGCGGATATGTCGACGCGCCTCGCGCAGTTGGACAGTGGTCCGCAGCAATCAGGTCCACAGCAATCAAATCGCTTCGGCTGGCAGCGGGAGACCACCGGCACGGTGGCCGCGGCGCCCGCGGCTCCGGTGGAGCGCCGCGAGTTGCAGCAATATTCGCGGCCTCCGTATCGACCTCAGTCCGACTATCAATCCCAGCCGCTGCCGCCGATCTCGACGCCGAAGTCCTATCCGGTGGCATCGAATGTGTCGGGGAACGGGCGCGGTCCCGGTTCGTATACGCCTCCCGCGCGGCCGATCGAGCCCGCCCCCGCGGTCGCTGCGCGAGACGGCTGGAATCATAACGGCGGCACGCCGATCATTGTTGGGACCAGCGATACGCTTGAAGGGTTGTCGCGCCGATACGGCGTGTCCACCGCGGAGATTTTGAAGGCCAATGGCTACCGGGGTCCCCGCCAGTTGCAGCCCGGCCAGCGGTTGATCATTCCGAAGCGCGCAGCGGTGGCGGAGACCCAGACGGCTCCGGTCGCGAAGCCGGCGGTCGTCGCTACGGCTGCGTCCGGTACCCACTACGTCAATCGCGGCGACACCCTGATGAACATCGCCCGCCGCAACCACATTTCTGTCGGGGAGCTTGCTCGCGCAAACGGACTGCCGCCCGGCGCGAAACTGAAGATCGGCACGAAAATCACGGTGCCGACGAAGGTCGCCACTGTGTCCGCGCAACCTATTGCCGCTCCGGCCGCGCCTCCTGCTGCTGCACCCAAGCCCGCGCCTGCGCCCGTGGTTCACGCCGCTGCTGCGCCCGAAGGTCCGGTTCAGAAGGTCAACCTCGCGGTTGCGACCGCGACGCCTGAAGCGGCCGTGGTCAAACCTTCGGTGAAAGCCGCGGAGGCGACCGGCGCCTTGCCGACTTTCCGCTGGCCGGTGCGTGGCCGCGTGATCACAGCCTATGGCGCCCGGACGAATGGGAAATCCAATGACGGCATCAACGTCGCCGTGCCCGAGGGCACGCCGGTCAAGGCCGCCGAGGACGGTGTCGTTGCCTATGCCGGTAGCGAACTCAAGGGTTACGGCAACCTTGTTCTTGTTCGGCACTCCAACGGTTACGTGACCGCCTATGCCCATGCACGTGAGCTGATGGTGAAGCGTGGAGATTCCATCAGGCGCGGTCAGGTCATCGCCAAGTCGGGTCAGTCGGGCGAGGCGGGCTCGCCGCAGCTTCACTTCGAGATCCGGAAAGGATCGACGCCGGTCGACCCGTTGAATTTCCTGAACGGGGCCTGAGGCTGGATGCCCCGGAGGCGGTGCGTCGCGCTTGCGATGCTCCGCTGATCCGGAACCTTAACAACCTCGGCGCGTGAGACGACTCCGGATCAGCAGCGTATCAACTCGTGCCGCGCTATATCCGCATAACAAGCTTGAAGGCTATTTCGCCGCGAGCCGCACACCGAGCCGCCCTGCAAGCTCCTGCGTGAACTGCCAGGCAACCCTACCGGAACGCGAGCCGCGCGTGGCCGACCATTCCAGCGCCTCCCGCTCCAGTTCGGCATCGTCGAGCCTGATGCCGAAGTGGGAGCAATAGCCGCGCACCATTGCGAGATACTCATCCTGGCTACAGCGGTGAAAGCCGAGCCAGAGGCCGAAGCGGTCGGACAGCGAAACCTTTTCCTCGACGGCCTCGCCGGGATTGATCGCCGTCGATCGCTCGTTCTCGATCATGTCGCGGGCCAGCAGATGACGGCGGTTTGACGTCGCGTACAGGATGACGTTGTCGGGCCGTCCCTCGATGCCGCCTTCGAGAGCGGCCTTCAGCGATTTGTATGAGGCGTCATTGCCGTCGAAGGAGAGGTCGTCGCAGAAAACGATGAAACGAAACCCGGATGAGCGAAGCAGTTCCATCAGGCCGGGCAGGCTCTCGATGTCCTCGCGGTGAATTTCGATCAGCTTGAGCCGTCCGCCGGCCTCGACGTTGACGCTGGCATGTGCCGCCTTCACCAGCGACGACTTGCCCATGCCGCGCGCACCCCAGAGCAGGGCGTTGTTCGCGGGCAGACCCCTGGCAAAGCGGAGGGTGTTCTCCATCAGGATATCGCGCATCCGGTCGATGCCCCTGAGCAGGCCGAGATCGACGCGGCTGACCTGCGGAACCGGCGTCAATCGCCCGTCAGGATGCCAGACGAAGGCGTCGGCGTGGGTCATGACGGCGTGATTGTCGATCTGCTCTGAGGCGGCGGTCATGGCGGCGGCGATCGTTTCTAGAGCGCGGGCGATCCGGTCCGCGGCATCTCGCCTCGCGGCCGCTTTCGGACGTTTTGTCACGCCGGCCCGAGAACTGGAGCGGGCCCCCGATGTTTTGAGAGGGGTCTTTCGAAGGCTGGTTTTCCGCGACTTTCTGGCCATCTTTGTCTTTCCCGAGCGCGCACCCTTAGCGGGGCGACCTGGCTCCTGCAAGCTGCGGAATAATGTGGCTCGATCAAGGGTCTGGCGGCGTTGCAATTGGGACCGTGGCCGTTATAGTCCGCGCGAATTTGCTCTTGATCGGCCCGACTCTGTGCTCATGCCGGTCTGATCCCAAGGAATGGCCCGAATGTTCATTACCCCTGCCTTTGCTCAGGCCGCCGGCTCCGGCGACGCCAACAGCCTGTTGATGTCGCTGCTGCCGTTCGCGTTGATCTTCATCATCATGTACTTCCTGATCATCCGGCCCCAGCAGAAGAAGGCGAAAGAGCACGCCGAACTGGTGAAGAACATTCGTCGTGGTGACACCGCCATCACATCGAGCGGCCTGGTCGGAAAAGTCACCAAGGTGGTGGATGACGAGCAGATCGAGTTCGAAATCGCTGATGGCGTCCGGGTGCGGCAGATGCGACAGATGATTTCGATCGTTCGCGCGAAGGGCGAGCCGGCCAAAGGTGAATCGACCAAAGGCGAACTGGCAAAAGGAGCCGCCAAGGGCGATGGCGCTAAAGGAAATGGCTCCAGGGACGACACCGCGGCGAGCTAGGTGATTCTCGGGTGATCATTCCTCGAATCTGACGAGTTATCTCGATGCTGTACTTTACGCGGTGGAAGGCGCTGGCGATCATCGTGACCGCTCTCGCGATCTGCCTGTGCGCCGTACCGAATTTCTTTCCGGAGGCGCAGGTCAAGACATGGCCGAAATGGGCGCAGCGTCACCTCGTGCTCGGACTTGATCTCCAGGGCGGCTCGTATCTGCTGCTTGAGGTCGATTCCAACTACGTCAAGAAGGAGAAGCTCGATCAGGTTCGCGATGATGCGCGCAAGACGCTGCGCGACGCCCGGATCGCTTATACCGGCCTTGCGGTCAAGAACGGCGCCGTCGAGGTCCGCATCAGCAAGGAAGAGGAATTCCAGACCGCGCTGGGCAAACTGCGTGAGCTGTCGCAGCCGCTGGGAGGTCTGCTCGGCTCCAGCGGCCAGCGCAGCCTCGAAGTCACCAGCGCGGACGGCGTGATCCGCATGACCGTGCCGCAGGCCGCCGTCACCGATCGCATCCGCCAGTCGGTCGAACAGTCGATTCAGATCATCGAAAAGCGCGTCAACGAACTCGGCACCGTCGAGCCGTTGATCCAGCGTCAGGGCGCCGACCGCATTCTGGTGCAGGTGCCGGGATTGCAGGACCCGACACGGCTGAAGGAAATCCTCGGCAAGACCGCCAAGATGGACTTCCGCATGGTCGATTCCAGCATTCCGGCTGATCAGGCCACGCAGGGCCGGGTGCCTGCCGATTCCGAAGTGCTGATGAGTTCGCAGGCGCCCAAGACGCCTTACGTCGTCAAGAAGCAGGTGCTCGTCTCCGGCGGCGATTTGACCGACGCCCAGCCGGGATTCGATTCGCGAACCAGCGAGCCGATCGTGACGTTCCGCTTCAACAGCAATGGCGCGAGAAAATTCGCGCAGGCGACGACCGAAAACGTCGGACAGCCGTTCGCCATCATCCTTGACAATGAGGTGATCTCGGCGCCCGTCATCCGCGAGCCGATTACCGGCGGTTCGGGTCAGATCTCCGGTAATTTCACGGTGCAGGAGGCCAATGACCTCGCGATTCTGCTGCGCGCCGGCGCGCTGCCCGCGCCGCTGACGATCATCGAGGAGCGCACCGTCGGACCTGGCCTCGGACAGGATTCGATCGAACAGGGCGAGCTTGCCGCCTATGTCGGCTCGATCATGGTGATCCTGTTCATGCTGCTGACGTACCGGTTTTTCGGAGTGATCGCGAATATCGCGGTCGCCATCAACGTCGCCATGATTTTCGGAGTGCTGTCGTTGTTGAACGCGACGCTAACGCTGCCCGGTATAGCCGGCATCGTTCTGACGGTGGGCATTGCCGTGGACTCGAACGTGCTGATCTACGAGCGCATCCGCGAGGAACTGCGCGCCGGTCGCACCGCGATTTCGGCCATCGACGCCGGTTTCAAACGAGCGCTGGCGACGATTCTGGATTCCAACATCACGACCTTCATAGCCGCCGCCGTGCTGTTCTATATCGGCACCGGTCCTGTTCGCGGCTTTGCGGTGACGTTCGGCATCGGCATCATTACAACGGTGTTCACCGCCTTCGAGGTGACCCGGCTGATCGTCGCGACGTGGGTGCGCTGGAAGCGGCCGCAAACCGTGCCGATCTGATGACGCGGAGCCGGCTGTGACTCAATGGATTTTGATCGGGCTCGGTGCCCTCATCGTTGTACTGACCATCGTCAGCTGCTTCGGCCTGCTGCCGTCGCTGCGGATCGTTCCGGACGACACGAAGTTCGATTTCACGCGCTTCCGTCGCATCAGCTTTCCGATTTCCGCCGTGCTTTCGATCGTCGCGATCACGTTGTTCTTCACGCATGGCCTGAATTTCGGCATCGATTTCAAGGGCGGCACGCTGCTCGAGGTGCAAGCGAAGTCTGGCGAGGTTGACATCGCGGGCATGCGCGCAACGCTGAGCAAGCTCGATCTGGGCGAGGTCCAGCTTCAGCAGTTCGGCGGCCCGACCGAAGTGCTGATCCGCGTCGCCGAGCAGCCGGGCGGAGACGCCGCGCAGCAGGAAGCCGTGCAGAAGGTGCGCGGCGCGTTGGGCGAAACCGTCAACTATCGCCGGGTCGAGGTCGTCGGACCTCGCGTGTCCGGCGAATTGCTTGCTTACGGCATGATCGGTCTGATCCTGGCGATCATCGGCATTCTGGTCTATCTCTGGTTCCGGTTCGAGTGGCAGTTCGCGCTCGGCGCGATGATCGCCAACGTGCACGATATCGTGCTGACGATCGGCTTCATGTCGATCTCGCAGGTCGACTTCGACCTCACCAGCATTGCGGCGCTTTTGACAATTCTCGGCTACTCGCTGAACGACACGGTCGTCATCTACGACCGGATCCGCGAGATCCTCCGGCGTTACAAGAAAATGCCGATGCCCGAACTGCTCAACGCATCGATCAACTCGACGCTTTCGCGCTCGATCATCACGCACGTCACGGTGACGCTGGCGCTGCTCGCTTTGCTGCTGTTCGGTGGACCTGCGATCCACAGCTTCACCGCGGTGATGACGTTCGGCGTGGTGCTGGTCGGCACCTACACCTCGATCTTCATCGCGGCTCCGATCCTGATTTATCTCGGCGTGGGCGAGAGCCGCGCCGATGTCGAGGAAAAGCCGGCCAAACCCGAAAAGCTGGCGAAGCCCGAAAAGCCTGACAAGTCCGAGAAGCTGGCCAAGTCCGCGAAACCAGCGAAGCCGTGAGCGCTGTCCCACCGGAGGTGCCGCATCTTCCGCGGCCCGCCGCGATCGAGGCCTATGGCAACGGCGGCTTTCGCTTCGATACAATGTCGCATCGCGGCTCGCTGCTTTGCCTGCCGGACGGTGTATGGGCGTGGCCCGTAGCGCGAGCGGATGACATCGACCGTCATGCGCTGGCGCGCGTGTTCGAGGGCTCGGCTGCCATCGACACGTTGTTGATCGGTACCGGAACAGATGTGTGGCTTGTTCCTCCCGAACTGCGCACGGCTCTGCGTCGCGTGAGCATCGGCGTGGACACCATGCTCACGGGTCCGGCGATCCGCACTTACAACATCATGCTGGGCGAGCGGCGCAGGGTGGCGGCGGCGCTGATAGCCGTGGCATGATAGCCTCATCGTTTCGACAGCGCCTGATGGCACTGATTGCCGTACCATGACAACCGCGAGGTCGAGGCAGCGCCTGATGGCGTCGGTTGCTGTATTATGGCGACCGTCATATCGATGTGCTCCTTGGCGCGCGTGATTGCGGTGTTATGAACGATACAACAAAGAACACGTCCGCGGCGTTCTGTGCGGAACTAGTGCGCACTCACGACTTCGGCAGCTATGCCACGACGTTGTTCGCGCCGCTCCGTTGCCGCCGCGCGCTGCTCGCGCTTTATGCTTTCAATGTCGAGATCGTCAGGGTCAGAGAGCAGATCACCCAGCCGTTGGCGGGAGAAGTCCGCCTGCAATGGTGGATGGATATGCTCGCGGGCGCGGGGCATGGCGGCGTTGAAGGCAATCCGGTCGCGGCGGAACTCCTGCTCGCGATCCGGGATCACGATCTCCCGGTCGAGTTGTTGCGGCGACTGATCGAGGCGCATCAGTTCGATCTCTACAACGATCCGATGCCGGACATGGCGGCATTGGAACAGTATCTGGCTGATACGTCGTGCGCGCTGTTCTCGCTCTCATCGCGTATCATCGGACAGCGGCCGGAGCAGACGGATCATCTCGCCCGACACGCCGGTCTCGCCAGCGGTATGGCGCGGGTGATCGCGAACTTCGGTTTCGACGCTTCGCGGCGGCAGTCTTATGTGCCGCTCACGTTGCTGGAGCAGCACGGCGCCGATCTGGAACAGATGTTCACGGGCCGGGATACGCCCCCGGTTCGCGCGGCCATTGGCGGACTGGCGAATGAGGCGCGACCGCATCTGAAGGCGGCGTTGGGCCTGCTGTCCGATCTGCCGCCAGAGTCTCGCGGTGTCTATCTTCCGCTCGCGCTTGTGCGACGCGCACTGGACGATGTCGGCGGCGCTGACATCAATCCCTTTATGCCAAGGCCGGTGTCGCGGCTGCGCATCCTGTGGATCATGTGGCGGGCGTCACGCTCGAAGGCATTTCGCGGTTGAACATATTCAGGTCGGCAGGGCCCGATCGGTCGATTCGAAATTGAAACGGTCGCGCAGGTTTTTTCGGCTCTCCAGGATACCGCGCAAGAACTCGCGATCCGCGGGACTCGTGATCAACGGCTCGATCAGGTCGATCTGATTCATGGCGATGAGTTGCAGGATTTCGGTGCGCACCTTGCCGGCTGCGCCGCGTGGAAGGCGCGCAACGACCTGGATGTGCTCGGGAGGTTTCGGCTCGCCTGCCGCGGCAAGCGCGGAGCGCAATCGCGCTTCGAGTCCGGGCAGGTCCGCCTCGACAAAGGCGTAAAGCCCGACGCCGCTGCGGCGGTCAGCGAAGGCGACAATGGCGGCGTCGCGCACCGCGGGATTTTCCCTGATGCGCGCGACCAGCACGGGAGCGTCGTTGACGAGACGTCGGCCGCCGCCTTCGCGGTCGGTGAAACTGAACAGGCCGCGCGTGATGGCCTGGTAGACCTTTTTTCCGGTCATCAGCCATATACGCGCGATGACCGACTTGCGCTCGAGCACTCTGCGCTCACGCGGCGTCAGGGCGTCCGGCGCATAGGTGCGCTTGTGCTTGAGAAGATGCCGCAGGTCTTCGTAAGCCGCGATGCGAAACAGGCGCGATCGCCGTTTGAAACATGCAGCAAGCTGGAAGTCCGTCAGGTAGGCGTTGCCGTCGCTGCCGCGCAGCCAGTTCTGCTCCTTGGCAAGATCATTGTGGCAGATGCCGGCGCGATGCAGCTTGCGCAGCGCTGCCTTGGCCGAGCGGAAGTAGGACAGGTCGCCGTGGGGTCTCGCGAGATGCAGCGCCACGCCATCGATGAAGTCTCGCAGCAACGCGCTACGTCCGCTCCACAACAGCCGTGGACCGACGCCGAGATCGCGGGCGAGCGTCAGCGCCTTGCGCTCACGCTCGAACAAATGCCGCGCGACTAGATGCGACCACCAGGGCACCTGATCCAGCCGTCGCAGCACCGCGTCGGCCTCGCCGGAGGTTGTCCGAAAACGCCCGCGCTCCACCGTCGAAAACACGTCGCGTTTCAGCAGGACTCCTTCGGTCCAGTTCGTGGACAGGAATGCTGCGTCCTGCTTCGGAAGGGGCATGATAATCCTGGAGATAGCGTGTTGAACCTATGCCGCGGCTGCCGGACGAAGCGCATCCGCGATCCAGCGATCGAGATCCGACAGCGCGCGCGCGCAGATCGCCTGTTTCTTTGCGATCGTCTTTTCGTTGCCGCGCAGGCGCGTGCCGTCAGGCTTCCTGGTTGGCGGATCGGCGAGTGGGGGAAATAATCCGAAATTGATGTTCATCGGCTGGAACGAGCGGGGGCCAGCGTCAATGGTCTCGATGTGGCCGCCCGTGATGTGGCCGAGCAGCGCGCCGAGCGCCGTCGTCTGCGGCGGGGCTTCAAGCGTGCATGATCGTGCATCGGCTGCCGCGTAGAGTCCGGCGAGTAGCCCGATAGCGGCGGATTCCACGTAACCTTCGCATCCGGTCATCTGTCCCGCGAAGCGCAGCCGTGGCTCGGCGCGCAGCCGCAACCGGACGTCAAGAAGCTTTGGCGAGTTCAGGAATGTGTTGCGATGCAGGCCGCCGAGGCGGGCAAACTCCGCGCCTTCAAGGCCGGGAATCGTGCGGAAGATCCGCGTCTGCGCGCCATGCTTCAGTTTGGTCTGAAAGCCGACGATATTGTAAAGTGTGCCCAGCTTGTTGTCCTGGCGTAGCTGGATCACGGCATAGGGCTTCACCGTGGGATAGTGCGGATTGGTGAGGCCGACCGGCTTCATCGGACCATAGCGCAACGTTTCCCGGCCGCGTTCGGCCATGACCTCGACCGGCAGGCAGCCGTCGAAGTAGGGGGTGTCGGCCTCCCAGTCCTTGAAGTCGACCTTCTCGCCCTCAAGCAGCGCGTCCACAAAGGCGTGATACTGCACTTCGGTCAGCGGACAATTGATGTAATCGGCGCCGCTGCCGCCCGGACCAGCCTTGTCATAACGGGACTGGAACCAGGCTTTCGACATATCGATGGAGTCGCGATGGACGATGGGTGCGATCGCGTCGAAAAAGGCGAGGGCGGACTCGTCGGTCAGTGCGCGGATCGCAGCCGCGAGAGGTGCCGAGGTCAGCGGCCCGGTGGCGACGATGACGTTGCTCCAGTCCGCCGGCGGCAGGCCGTCGATCTCGGCACGGTCGATCTCGATCAGCGGATGGTTGTCGAGAGCTTCGGTGACCGCGGCGGAAAAGCCGTCGCGATCCACCGCGAGCGCGCCGCCTGCCGGAACCTGATTGGCATCGGCGCAGCGCATGACCAGCGATCCCAGCCGGCGCATCTCTGCATGGAGGAGTCCGACCGCATTGTTGGAAGCATCGTCGGATCGGAACGAATTTGAACAGACCAGTTCCGCCAGGCCATCGGTCCGGTGCGCCGCGGTCATCCGGTGCGGCCGCATCTCGTGCAGCACGACCCGAACGCCTTGATCCGCGACCTGCCAGGCCGCTTCCGAGCCGGCGAGGCCGGCGCCGACGATATGGATGGTGGCGCGGGAGGATTCAAACTGTGTCATGGACGAAGGGGTAGCGCGTTTCTCAGCCAAAAGGAACGCGTTAACGCCGGTCCGGCGCTTTCACTATCGACGGTATTCGTGTCCGCATTCGGGCTATGGTCTGCCCAGGGGATATCGCCTGAGGGCTGTCGACGCGCAACGGCCACCTCGATCGGCATCGAGGCGGCCTTTGCGAGAACGGTGTCTTCCGATCAATCCGAACTATCGAAGAACCGGTGCTTGCGCCCGTAAGGCGGGAACAAGACGGAGGGGAAATCGGCTGCGTAGCGTTTTTCCTTCTCCGTTTCCCGAGGCTCGTGCGCTGACGACGTTAAAGGACTCTCGATCGCCTTGCGATAGAGATGCCACGTCGCATGACCGAGCAGTGGCATGACAACCGTGAGGCCAAGGAAGAACGGGATCGATCCGAGCGTCAGCAGGACAGAAACGATCAGACCCCATTCCGCCGCCGCTATTGGATTCTTCGCCACCACGCGCAACGACGTCAGCATGGCGTCGGTCATGTCAGCGTGTTGATGAAGCATCAGCGGGAACGACACAATGCTGATGCACAAGGCCACGGCTGCGAACAGGAATCCGACGCCGACGCCCATCATGAGCATCTGCAAGCCTTCGGTCGTGGTGAAAACCTGCGTGAGGAAGTCGGGAATGATCGCCGCCGGGGTGTTACCGAAGGTGGACACATAGATCGCGCGAGCTGTTGCCACCCATATAAAGAAAATGACCAGCAGCACGGCGCCCAGTCCGAGCATCGATCCGAACGACGGCGCCTTTAGCACGCGGAATGCGTGCCAGGCTGACGCGTCCATACCGAGTTCGCGTCGATAGCTCAGTTCATAAAGTCCAAGAGCGGCGAACGGCCCGACCAAGGCAAAGCCGGCGGCGATCGGAACCAGCATTGGCAAGACCGAGTAGCCGAGCACCATTCGCCACAGCAGAATTCCGATGATGGGATAGATAACGCAGAGAACGATGGCGTGGCTGGGAACCGCTTTGAAGTCTTCCCAGCCCAGCCGCAATGCATCGAACAGATCGGATAAGCCGATGTGACGGACCACTGGTCTGTCTGCGCCGGCCATTCCGGAATGCGACGTAACGTCGACAGGATAAGAGGTGGCCATGTTCGTTGTCTCCCTTTCGCGGGGTCGATCTCTGGCCGCCGGAAGGCGCGAGGTCGCCCCTTCGGAAACGGATCACGATCAAGACCAGACGCGAAGGCAAGCAACCTGGTCCTGCCGCGACCTGTACTGTCACCATTCTAATTCGGATCCGTGATCTTGGTTGCTCACGGTTGAGTGACTTTTTTCATCGAAGGGGAGGATGGCCTGGGGGAGGGGCCCGGCATCGTTCGCATTGGCAAGCCGCGATGAGCCGGTTACTCTTTTGACGATCCGGCGGAAACAGATGCGGGATTTCCGCTTTGTAGTCGGCATAGGGCTAAAGCTATTGGGAGCGGCACAATGAGCATATTCGGAAAGATCATGGGCGCTATCTTCGGCTCGCACGCAGAAGCGGCAACACCGGCGGGAGAGTCAGGCAGCGGGACTGCGCCCTCGCCGGAGGGCTCGTCCGCCAAAAGCGTCGACGTCGCGGCCATTCTCGACAAGGCTGTCGCCGCCAAGAAGGAAAAGCTGGCATGGCGGACCTCGATCGTTGATCTGATGAAGGCGCTTGATGTCGACTCCAGCCTGAACGCGCGCAAGGAGCTGGCGAAGGATCTGAAATATCCGGGCGACACCAACGATTCCGCGGCGATGAACGTCTGGCTGCATAAGCAGATGATGGCGCAGCTCGCGGCCAACGGGGGCAAGCTGCCGCCTGACATGAAGCAGTGATCAGACAGAGCGCAGTTAGCTTTAGCATTTGGAGCGAAGTAGACACCGGTTCGCGAAAAGAAACGGCGTTATGCCAGTATCTGAAATCCGCTTCTGATTGAATCAGAAGCGGAACTCTGGTCTCTCGTTGCCTCACAAATTCGGGCGCAGCAGATCAGCGTAATCCGGATTTTTCTCGAGCCACGCTTTGACGAAGGGGCATTGAGCGCTGGCCCTGAATTTATCCGCGCGCACCTGATCCAGCGCGCCCTTCACCAGTTCCGAACCGATGCCCTTGCCTTCGAGTTCGGGCGGCACCTGAGTGTGGGTGAAGACGAGGACACCGTCCAGGAATCGGTAGTAGGTCGCGGCAACGAGCCCGTCTACTTCGAGCTCGTAGCGATGTTTTTCCATATTATTGACGACTTCGGACATTTCGCAGCCTTTGTTCTTTCGTGCCTGAGAGGCAACATTCAAAGTTTTCAGGAACCAGTCAACAACAGCGGAGCGTCTGCGGCCTGCCATTGCTGCGCCTTCGGCCCGCGCGATCAGCGCCGGACCGGGCTTGGATAATAGAGTGGGTTATAGCGTTTTCGAGCGAAGTGGATACCGGTTCGCGTGAAGAAAACGCGTTAAGAGGCTCTAAGGCGTGCGAGCCGAAGGCGCAACCCGCTAGAGTCCTCCGCCACTTCATGGAAGCGGTGAAGGGCTCCATCTTTATGTTTTGACGCGTTTTCTTCACGCGAACCGGATTTCATCCCCGGGTCAGGCCCGAGGGCATGCTTTGCTCGAAAACGCTATAATTCACGCCCCGTTTGGCGCTGCCGGAGGCGGCCGGACGCGCTATTTGGCCGCGTTGGCTGGACAAGGTCGCGGCGGGATGTCATCAAATCGAAACAGAATGATAATCGCGCGACCCCTTGCGGGGGCTCCGTGATACCCTTGCGACGGATTTCCGGCAATGAAGCAGTTTTTCCTCAAGCTTTTTACCTGGTGGAACAGCCAGACCTTCGGCACGCAGCTTTGGACGGCGCGGTTCGGTGAACTCGTCGGCAGAGACAGCGAGGGCAACTGCTATTACCGGACGCGAGGCGGACAGATCGACCCGGCGCTTGGCTTCGAGCGCCGCTGGGTGATCTATAACGGTTATACGGAAGCCACCCGTATTCCGCCGGAGTGGCATGGCTGGATTCATCACGTTGTCGATGTTCCGCCGACCAAGGAAGACTACCAGCCGCGCGAATGGCAGAAGCCGCATGTACCGAACATGACGGGGACACCGGCGGCCTATCGACCGTCCGGCTCTACGCTGGCGAGCGGCCGCCGGCCAAAGGCGACCGGCGATTATCAGCCCTGGACGCCCGGTCAGTAGAAACACCCGTATCCAGCGCGGGGATGCAGCAGCATTACGCGGGTGCTGTCACTGTTTGGTAGCCGCGAAAATGCCGCTGCCGACATAGCCATACGGGTCGGAGATCGCGACCCGTCCGCCCATCTCGCCGACCGGGCTGTGAGCGCCCTGGAAGAAGCTTCCTTGCAGAGTCATACTGCGGTTGTTGTCACCGGCGATCGTGCCGCCGAAATTGCGCGGGTCGGTGTTGAAGTTCACGGTGCCGGAATAGTTCGTGCCGTCGAGATTGGTCACGCTCACCGCGCCGGTGCGCGCCCCGAAATTGACGTTGTTCGAAAACCCGCCGGCGACGAAGCCTGCATTATTCACGTTGGCGACGACATGGCCGGTGTAGGTTGCGGCGCCCGTCGTCGGCACGTCGCCGATACTGCCCACGGGCCGGCCGGCGACCCAGGTGCCGAAGGTTGTTTTGTAGGACGCTGACTCACCAGTGCTGGTATCGCTTTCGTCAGCCATCCAGAAACCCCAGCGGGTATAGTCGCACTGGCACGGTGTCAGGTTCGGAATTGTCTCGCTAACGATCGGGTTTGCCGCGATGCCGTTGCCGGAAACCAAAATGCCGCTGACCTTCGTGCCGTTGACCTCATGGTTCTCAGGGGTATTCGCGTAGAAATTATCGTGGTCCACATAGACGCTGTCAGCGGGGCCGGTCGATCCCTTGGATCCAAACTGAAACAACTCGTGCATCGTCTCGGCGAGCTGCGTGAACGGATTATTTTGATCGTAACGGTAGGTGTCCAGGCGCGCCTGGACGCGCCGGTTGGCGGTGTCGAGGGTGATTTCCGCGGTTCCGGTAACAGGCGTGACATTGGGCGGAACTTCATGGCTTACGCCATGCTCACTGTTCTCACCGTGATTCGAGTAATATTCGCCCTCACTTGAGTCCGTGTAGACCAATCCGCCGACATATCCGCGCAGCGGCCCGGGCGGGTTGTTGTTTGTCGGAGGCGGGATATTGTTTGTCGGGGGTGGGATATTGTTTGTCGGGGGCGGGTGGTCGCCGCCGCCGGGCGGATGATCGTTCGCGATCTGCTGCGCGCCCGTCACCTGATTGGATGTCTGGATCGCTTCCGTGAAGGCTGACGTAATCGCGTTGATCTGCTGAATAATGGTGGGCGGGTTGGGAGAGGGCGGAGCACCCGACCCGGCGACCAGTCCGCCAGGCGATCCGGTCGCCTTGTGTTCGGCGGCCGCTACATTCTTCGCCGAAGCCGAGCCGGCGCGCGTCCCGCCTGTTTGACCGGCGGCGCTCTGGAACGATGCGATCAGCTGCTGCACGAACCCTGGCGGCGGCAGGCCGGGTGGCGAAGGGGGGCCGCCCGCTTGCGTCTGGGTGAATTCGCCGGCGCCCAGGGTGACGGTCTGGCCGCCGGATGAGACGGTCATTCTGCCGTAGCCGGCATAGATGCCGCCCTTGCCGTCGGTCATCATCACGCCGCCGCGAATGCCGATCAAGGCCGTTCCGGTTTTGATTTCCGCGTCGCCGCTGTGGCTGATCTGGCCGCCTACGAAACGCAGCGCGCCCTTGCCGAGAGTGGCCGCCAGTTTGCCGGTGTTGGCGTTCGGGTCATAGACGTATTCATCGATTGTGAGGTCGCTGTTCGGGCCGATGGTCATCGACGTCTTATCAAGGAACAGCAACTGCACCGAGCCGCTGGACCTCGTCTGGATGCGCTCCTTGTGAGCGATCGACTGGCCGATGGTGATGGTCTTCAGGTTGGCGGTGGCGGCAGGGTTAACCGCTGATGCCGTGCCGACCTGCTGAGCCTGCACAGCGGTGCCCCCGAGCGCCAGCGTCGCCGCCGTCATCGCGATCCAATGCGCCCCCGCCCGGGTCATGGCAACTCCTGACACTCAGAACAGACAAAGTCCTGTCAAGTATACGCTTGAATAATCCGAATGCGCCAACCCCCGATCGTCTACCAGGTCACGATCCGCGGCCGATTGATGGCATCTGTTGCTGTAAATCCACGGTTCGCCCCGAACCTTCCGCTTCTGGTGCAATCAGCAGCGAGATTCTGGATCTGTCTCGACGCGTTTCTTCAGGCAAACCGGCATCCACTTCGTTCCAAAACACTATTGGTCACGCAATCGAGCGAGCCCTGCCGCAGCCGCCAGTGGACGCGGAGCAGGTCGCCCTTTCCCCGCCGCAATCGACGTGTTAACCGGATTGCTGCGAGCGGCTTGGAGCCTTTATCCCTGTACAATGGTCCGGCCCTGATTCGAGCCTCACAAAGCCGCGCATGATATTTCGAACCATCGTTATAGCCGGTTGTGCGGCTTTTGCAGGCGTCGCACTCGTCGCGGCCCCGCCTTCCGCGCGCGCCCAGATCGGAAATATCTTCTCGGATCCACCGCCGCGTCCGCCCGGCGCCATTCCACAGGGGCAGGCGGCACCTGAGGATGACGAGGAAGAGGTTCCCGAGCTGCCGCCTGAGGGCCGCGTGCTGCCGGCGCCAATGCGTCCACCGCCGGGGCAGGGCGCTCCACCGCCCGGTCCGGTTCAGTCTCAGCCGCTGCCGCCGCCGTCCGGAACCACCGTGGCTCCGCAGAACGCCCCGGGGGGCGCTGCCGTAGCGCCGCCATCACCCCGTCAGGCTCCCGAACAGAACGCCGCGCGATCTGCTCCGCCCGCGCCGGCCACGCTGCAGCCCGGCGACGAGGTCGTCACCGAGGCGCCGGCTGAGAGGATTCTCAACAAGAAGGCTGTATTTTCCGGTCTGGATAAAATCACCGGCCGCATCATCCATTTCGACGAGGACATCGGAGAGACCGTGCAGTTCGGCGCGCTGCGCGTAAAAACCAGCGCCTGCTACACGCGCCCCGCGACCGAAGCCGCGAATACCGACGCCTTCGTCGAGGTCGATGAGATCACGCTTCAGGGCGAGGTGAAGCGAATTTTCTCCGGCTGGATGTTTGCGTCGAGCCCCGGCCTGCATGGCGTCGAGCATCCGATCTATGATGTCTGGCTGACCGACTGCAAGGATCCGGAGACGACCGTTATCGCCGAGCAGCCGGATCAGCCGAAACCGCCGCCGCCGCCGCCAGCCAGGCGATCGCGGCAATCGACTCGCCAGTCGCGTCAGCCGGCACCTCCGCCGCAACCAGCGCCAGCGCCTCCGGTGCAGCGGCAACCGCAGAGCAATCCCTTCTTCCCGCCGTTCCAGAGGTAGAGTGGGCGTTCCGCTTTTGCGCTCGCGCCGCGACACTTCAGGGCATTCTCGATTGAAGTGGGTATCGGTCGCATGAGGAAAACGCGCCGGATCAAAATCCGCGAGCCTCGTTTCTGATTCCATCAGAAGTGAAAAGGCTGCCGGTTCCCACTTTGCGCTGGCGCGGCCCTTCGGGTCGGGATCATGCTCTAAGAGCGGCGGGCGGCGATGGCCTTGAGCGCTTCCACGCCCGGCACCGGCCGGTCGAGCGGCAGCGTCCCGAAATCGGCCCGGCCTTCCAGCGCGACGTCGAGTAACGCCCGGTAGCGCCGGCGCGGGATTTCGATAGCGCCGAACCCCCGCAGATGGTCGGTGACGAACTGCGTGTCGAGCAGGACGAAGCCTCCCGCGATCAATCGGGCGACCAGATGCACGAGCGCGACCTTCGACGCGTCCCGCACGACATGGAACATGCTCTCGCCGAAAAACGCTCGGCCGAGCCTGACTCCATAGAGACCGCCGGCCAATTCATCGTCCTGCCAGACCTCGACACTGTGGCAGTGGCCGAGCTTGTGCAGGCCGATATAAAGTTCACGGATCCGATGGTTGATCCAGGTATTGTCGCGGCCGGGTTGCGGCGCGGCGCAGCCGTTGATCACCGCGTCGAAGGCGGTATCGACGGTCACCGTAAAATTGTCCGATCGAACGGTGCGCGCGAGCCGCGACGGAATTCGAAAGCTCTCGAGCGGAACCACGCCGCGCATCTTCGGCTCGACCCAGAACAGCGTCGGGTCATCGACACTTTCCGCCATCGGAAAAATGCCGCAGGCATAAGCGCGCAGCAGCAGTTCGGGCGTGATCTCGGACGAGGCGGTCTCGCGGGACATCCGGTTATCTTATAGCAGAGCTGGAAGGTTTCCGCGTCGATAATCTGGCGCGCGCGGAGCGCGGTATCAGTCTGCTGCCGCCGTGCTCATGCAGCCGTCGCGGACAGGGGTTTCGTGACCTGAGGAGTTCCGCCGCGGAACCGCAGAACGATGCGCGTGCCCGTGTGGGTGGGATCGCGTTCGGCCTGCGCGTCGAGCTTCTGCGCCATCGCTGAAACAATCCGCTGACCCATTCCGGTCGAGCGCGGATCGCTTCTGGCATTGAGGCCGACGCCGTCATCGGCGATCGACAGCACCACATCATCGCCATCACTCGCGAGTTCGACGTGGATAGGGCCGGGACCATCGGGATAGGCGTATTTGACCGCATTCATCACCAGTTCGTTGACGATGATACCGATGGCCACGGCGCGATCGGGATCGATCTCGATGGGCTGGGCTTTCAGGTCGAGGCGCGACATCCGGTTGCCTTCGGCGGAGCGACGGAGATCCTCGAGCAGCGCTTCGAGATACTGGTTCAGCAGGACGCTGTTCAGGTCGTGCGACGTGTAGAGCCGGCGATGCACCTGCGCGACGGCCGCCACCCGTCCCATTGCGTTGGTGAGGGCGGCCTTGATGTCTTCCTCGGGGCTCGAATTGGCTTGCAGATGCAGCAGCGACGCAATGATCTGGAGACTGTTGCCGATGCGGTGATTGACCTCACGCAGCAGCACCTCGCGCTCGGCGGCCAGCGCTGCATAGCGGTCGCGTGAGGCGCGGACTTCGGCTTCGGCTTCGTCGCGCGCCTTCTGAACGCGCGCCTGACGGATCGCCACTTCGGCCGCGACATGCAATAGCGGAACGAACTCGCCGAACGTGTCTTTGACAAGATAATCGGCGGCCCCCGCTTTGAGCGCGGTCACTGCGATTTTTGAATTTTGCGAGGCGGTGACGAACACCACGGGGGGCGCATCGGGAATTGCCTGAATCCGGCCCAGCGTCTCCAGCCCGTCCAGGCCGGGCATGTATTGGTCGAGCGCTATCACATCGATGCCGCCCTGCGCGATGCGGGCAAGTCCAGCCTCGCCGTCGGACGCGTACTCCACGCAAAATCCGTGGCGCGTTAGGCCGCGCTCCACCAGACGAGCCAGCGCTTTGTCGTCATCCACATACAAGAGGGTAGGCTTGACGTTCATGGAGTGGCCTGAGGGACCTGAATGATGGAGAAGAACAGACCGAGTTGCCGGATCGCGTTGGCGAAATTGTCGTAATTCACCGGTTTTGTGATGTAGACGCTGCATCCGAGTTCGTAGCAACGCTTGATCTCCTGCGAATCGTCGGTCGTCGTCAACACCACCACCGGCGCGCACTTGAGGTATCTGTTTTCCTTCACGCGCCGCAGGATCTCGATGCCGGTCATGTCAGGAAGATTGAGATCGAGCAGGATAAGCAATGATTCTCCCTTATGGGGAAGGCCGTTGCCATCAGCGCCGAACAGGTAATTGACGGCTTCTGTACCGGTGGTGAACGACTTGATCTCATTGTTGACACCGGAACGCCGGATATTTCGTTCGATCAGCCTGGCGTGACCGTCATCGTCTTCGATCATGATGATGGTGACTGGCGTACTCATGATTGTTCGTCCCGGTTTGTGCCCACCCATGTGCTGGGCAGCGTAACTGTAAATGTGGTGCCGGTACCAAGCTCCGACGAGACTGATATGGTCCCTCCGAGCTTTCGGACCAGTGCACGGACGTGTGCCAGTCCGATACCCTGGCCCGGTCGATCCTGCGGACCCGCCCGGCGGAACAGATCGAAAATCCTTTGGTGATCCTTAGGATCGATGCCGCGACCGTTGTCCGTGATCTCAAAAATAGCGAAACCCAGCTTGCGCCGGCCACTGATGGCGATATCGCCGGGTACATCAGATTTGAGATATTTCAAGGCATTGTCGATCAAATTGGAGAAGATCTGTTCGATCGCGATGCGGTCGGTGACAATATCCGGCAATGGCTCGACCCGGATCTGGGCGTCCGCTTCGGCGGCCTGATGCGCTACCGTGGATACGATGCTCTCGATCAGATCGCGCATGGCGATCGAAACGGGATGAAACTCGCGTCGGCCCTCGCGGGTCAGGCTGAGGATCGCACCGATGAGACGGTCCATCTTGGCGATCGACGACTTGATGAATCCAAGAGCCTCGTTGAAATCCTGCGACAGTTGCTCGTCCGCTCCATCGAGAACCGGTTCGGCCGCATTGGCTGGATCGCTCACTCCCGGAGGCGGGAGGCTGTTTGCCCGGCTGAGCTCCGCGATCCGGCGAAAAATGTCACCCCGCAGTTCCTCTAGCTCGCTGGTGAAACCCATGATGTTGACCAGCGGCGAGCGCAGGTCGTGACTGACGATATAGGCAAAACGCTGGATTTCATCGTTGGCTTCCCGCAGATCGCTGGTCCGCTTCTCGATGGCCGATTCCAGGTTGAGATTGATATCGCGCAACCGGGCGTGAGCCAGGTCGCGTTCCCGGCTCGACCGCCGCACCAGATAGATCGAAAGCCCCGCAAACAGCACGACCAGCCCTGAACCCACGCTGGTAATCAGCGCCGAGCGCGATTGGCTGACATCGGCTGACGCGGTGCGCGCCGCTAGCAGACGATTTGCCTCGATTCGCATCTCGTTCCCCAGATCGCGGATCTGTCGCGTGGCGTCCTGACCGGCCTCTCGTCGCGCGCTCTCAACAGCCTGATCCAGCCGGTTCGTCAGCGCGAGATCAATGCTCTGCCGTAATTGCTCGATCCGCTGATTGGTCAGCGGGACCATCTGCTGGAGCCGCTGTTGCTGGTAGGGGTTCTCCCTCGTCAGCGTCCTCAGCCGTTCGAAGCTCTGCGGAATACGGCCGGATGCTTCTTCGAACGCCGCACGGAATTCCGGGCGCTGCGTCAGTAGAAAGCTGCGTTGCGAACTTTCCGCCCGCTGTATCTGGAGTTGGGCTAGTGAAATTTCATTCTCGACTGCCGTGCTGTGCAGAACCCAGCGGGTGTCGTCGCGCGCCTTGTTGACAAGATAGACGGAAATGGCGCTGATCAGCGTTAGAACCACTAGACCTGCCGTCAGCAGGATCAGCTGGCTCAGCGCGGGGCGCGACGATCTGGCTCGCGGCGCTGCGATTTCATCGTGTTTGGATCGAGACAGTCTAAATCGCCCCCGCACCGTTGCCAGCCATTTGCTAAACCCCTCAGTACGCAATCGGTTCCAGGCCTTTTGTTCCTAAAAAACCGATCCGGACTCGAGGCGGCTCAGACTCCTGTAAGACCGCCGCTGGAGAGATACTGCTCCAGCCAATGGATATGGTAGTCACCGTCGATAATGCTCGCCTCGCGGACCAGCGCCCGGAACAGCGGCAAGGTGGTCTCGACGCCTTCCACGACCATCTCGTCGAGGGCCCTGCGCAGCCGCATCAGGCATTCGGCGCGCGTCTTGCCATGCACGATCAACTTGCCCACCAGCGAGTCGTAGTAGGGCGGGATCACATACCCCTGATATACGGCGGAATCGATCCGGACGCCGAGCCCGCCCGGCGCATGGAATTGCATGATCTTGCCCGGAGAGGGGCGGAAGGTGACGGGGTTTTCCGCGTTGATGCGGCACTCGATGGCGTGGCCGTTGACGGCGATTTCCTTCTGGGTGGCGGGAAGGTCGCCGCCGGCGGCGATGCGGATCTGCTCCAGCACCAGATCGATGTCGGTGATCATCTCGGTGACCGGATGTTCGACCTGAATGCGCGTGTTCATTTCGATGAAATAGAATCTGCCGTCCTCGTAGAGGAATTCGACCGTTCCGACGCCGAGATACTTTATCTCGCTCATGGCATTGGCAACGGTCTCGCCGATGTTGTTCCGGGCTGCCGCCGTCAACGCGGGCGAGGGGCCTTCTTCCCAGACCTTCTGGTGACGCCGCTGCAGCGAGCAGTCGCGCTCTCCAAGATGGATGGCGCCGCCGCGCCCGTCGCCAAGCACCTGGATTTCGATGTGGCGCGGCTTCTGCAAATACTTTTCCAGATAAACGGAGGCGTCGCCGAACGCCGCGCGGGCCTCGTTACCCGCGGCCGAGATCGCCATCATCAGGTCGTCGGGTGTCTTGACGATCTTCATGCCGCGCCCGCCGCCGCCGGCGGCCGCTTTCACCAGGACAGGAAAGCCGATCGCCTTGGCGATGGCCATGGCGTCGTCATTGGGACCGATGCCGCCATCGGAGCCCGGGACCACCGGAATACGGAGCCGCTTCGCGGTCTTCTTGGCTTCGATCTTGTCGCCCATGAGGCGAATGTGTTCAGCCTTGGGGCCGATGAAATGCAGGCGATGGTCAGCGAGGATTTCGGCGAAACGGGCATTCTCGGATAAAAAGCCGTACCCTGGATGCACGGCCTCGGCGCCCGTGATCTCGCAGGCTGCCAGCAGCGCCGGGATGTTGAGGTAGCTGTCCTTCGTCGGCGGCGGTCCGATACAGACGCTTTCGTCCGCGAGCCGGACATGCATGGCGTCGGCATCGGCGGTGGAATGGACCGCCACGGTCGCTATACCCAGCTCCTTGCAGGCGCGCAGGATGCGCAGGGCGATCTCGCCGCGATTGGCTATCAGGATTTTATCGAACATCACTGCGTCCGCGGTTCGAACGGCGTCATTCAATGATGACAAGCGGCTCGCCGAACTCGACGGGCTGGCCATCCTCGACGAGAATCTGCGTGACGGTGCCGGACCGCGGCGACGGGATCTGGTTCATGGTCTTCATGGCCTCGATAATCAGCAGCGTCTGACCTGCGGTGACCCTGGACCCGACCTCGATGAAGGGTTTTGCGCCCGGCTCCGATGCCCAATAGGCCGTTCCGACCATCGGCGAGGGAACCATGCCGGGATGCTTGCTGACGTCGGCGGCGCCTGCGGCCGGCGAGGGGGCAGGGGCCGCCGCGGCCTGATAGGTAGTCGGTACCGCCGCCCCGACAGTGATGTTGCGCGCGACACGGACACGAAGTCCATCGCGCTCGATTTCGATTTCCGTGAGCCTGGTTTCGTCGAGCAGTGCGGCGAGTTCGCGGATCACGTCGCTCTCCTCGCGCAGATCGTTGCCGGTTTTGATTTTTGCAGGTTCTCCGGGCTGGCGGGACATGTTCTCGATCCGAAACTTTCTGTGAGAATGACGCTGATGTGTCAGGATTTAACTTTGTTCGACGGGTCTACTGCGCCGATCTTGGCTGCAAGGCCATTGATCGCGAGCCGGTAGCCGTCAATTCCGAACCCGGACAGGCTTGCGAACGCGGCTTTGGCTGTGAAGGAATGATGACGGAAGTCCTCGCGCGCATGAATGTTGCTGATATGAACTTCGACGGCCGGAATTTTGACCGCGACGAGCGCGTCGTGAAGCGCAATGGAAGTGTGCGAGTAGCCGCCGGCGTTGATGACGATACCGGCCGCGTTCCTTGCATGAGCTTCGTGAATGAAATCGATCAGCTCACCCTCGCGGTTTGACTGGCGGCAATCCGCAACCAGTCCAAAATTTTGGGCCGTCTCGGCGCAAAGCTGTTCGACGTCGGCAAGGGTGGCGTGGCCATAGGTATCCGGCTCCCGGATCCCGAGCATGTTGAGGTTCGGGCCGTTGAGCACGTAGATCGTCTTGGCCATCTGAAATCCCGAGAATCAGCCATTTCCGCCGCCGAACGCCGGAGTTCGGGCCGTTATATGTAACAAGGGCGTCAAGGGGAAGCCTGAACACTCCCTGATTCGGCTTGAGATACCTCGCGCTGTTTGCGAGAACTCATGGAGAACATACGGAAATATCTCGTTAACCGACCTCGGGCGCCGCGACGGGGCATGCGAGCGTATCAGATAGCCAGTTCCCGCGCCCACTGAGGAACCTCTCAAACGACGATAGGTAAAGGAGAATCGTCGCGAGAGATTCGGAGGCTCTCAAGCGAAAGCGGGTACCGGCCTGCGACGCGAGGCTCGCCGGTGAGCGCTGCTCCAAAACAGGGACGCGCCAATCAGCAGGAGGCTTTGCCGCAGCGCGCCGTGTTGATTTTCTCCTTCAGGTTCTCGAGCCCCACGGCTCCCACGACGACCTGCTTGCCGATGACGTAGCTTGGCGTTCCATTCATCCCCATGGATTCGGCAAGCTTGAAGTTCTCCTCGAGCGTGGCGCGCACCTCGGCGCTCGTCATATCCTTTTCGATCCTGGCCATGTCGAATCCGGCCTCCTTGGCGGCGGCCAGCGCTCGCGCCTTGTCGGCCTGACCGCGGCTTCCCAGAAGTTTTTGATGGAAATCGAGGTATTTCTTGCCGGTGGGATCCTGCATTCGCGCCGCGACAGCGACCTGCGCAGCCTCCACCGAACTCTGGCCGAGCACGGGAAACTCCTTGAGCACAACCTTGAGCTTGGGATCCGACTTCATAAGCTCAAGCATGTCGAGCATCGCGCGCTTGCAGTAGCCGCAGTTGTAATCGAAGAACTCGACGAAAGTGACGTCGCCGTCCTTGTTGCCGAGTGTCACGCCACGCGGTGAATTGAAGATGACTTTCGCGTTCTCCGTAACCGCGGCCTCGTGCTTGAGCGCTTCGGCGGCCGCCTGACGCTTGCTGAGTTCGGCCGAAACCTCTTCAAGGATTTCGGGATGTGCGAGCAGATAGTGTTTGACGATCTGCTCGATCTCGCCGCGCTGGCCGTCGGAGAAGTTCTGAGCGGACGCGGCGGACGGAGAGCTGAACGCGAGCGCAAGAAGGGCAGGAGCGAGAAAACGGAGAGGGGGCATTGTCAAATCCTTTGAAAGGGGCCGCGTGGCGGAGCGTCTGGTCTTATTTCTTGTCCGGAACCTTGGATGAGACGATATCGTCCGCCTTGACCCATCCGGGAGTGCCGATCGCGAAGCGGGTTTTCGCGCGTGATGCGAGTTCGCGTGCCGTCTTGTTGTCGCCTCGCAGGAACGCGGCCTGAGCCGATGCCAGATCGGCTTGTGCATAATCGCCCTTGCGGCCGTAGGCTATCGCAAGCTGCGAGTAGCCGAGCGGAGCCTCCGGCTCCCGTACCAGCGCCGTTCGCAGGATTGCGATAGCTTCGTCGGCATTGGCCTTGTTGTTCGAAGCCACGAGCGCCTGACCCAGCAACATCTCGATGAGCGGAGCGTTTTGTGAGAGCTGGACGGCGCGCCGCAGCGGCGCGATCGCCTCAGCGGGGCGGCCTCCCTCGAGCAAAGCCTGCCCACGCACTTCGTGGAAATAGGGGTTTTGTGGTTGCAGCTTGATCAGCGCATCGATTTGCTCGATGGCCGAGCGAAGATCGCCATGCAGGTACGTGGTGATGGCATGCGCGTAGCGGGCGGGCAGGCTGGTGTCTGATCGGGGATAGCGCCGGTATACCGTATCCTCGCGTTCCATGAACGCCGAAATCTTGGCGCGCACCATGTCGTGGCGCAATTGCAGGGCCGGATCGTCTTTCTTTTGCCAGTTGGGGCTGGTCTTGACGAGTTCCGCGAGCGAAGCGACACGGTCGGCCGGCATCGGGTGCGACTGCGCATAGGGATCGGCGCCGCGCGCGGCGAACAGGCTTTCATCGGTAAAACGCTTGAAGGTCTCGTACATTCCCCGGGGGGATTGTCCGGTGGCGTTGAGGAACTTGACGGCGGCGCGGTCGGCGTTTTCCTCCTGCTGGCGCTGATAGCCCAACAGGCTTCGGCGGGCGATTTCCTGAGGCGCGCTGAGTGCGGCCGCGCCGATATTGCTGCCGGCGCTGTTGCTTCCGCCGCGGCCGGCTCCGGCCGCGAGAGCGCCGGCCCCGAGAAGCATGGCGATGATGAGCTGGGTCTGGGTTCGGGCGAGTTGCTCGCGAAACTTGGACAGATGGCCACCGGCGAGATGCCCGGTCTCGTGCGCAAGCACGCCGATCAACTGGTTCGGCGTTGTCGATTTCGAGATCGCGCCGTAATTCACGAAGATGCGGCGGCCATCGGCGACGAAGGCGTTGAAGGACCTGTCGTTGATGATGACCATCTGAATGTTGTGCTTCTGCAGCCCCGCCGCGCGCAGGATCGGCCGCGTATAGTCTCGCAGCAGTTGCTCGGTCTCGCTATCGCGCAACATCGGCAGACCTTTGTCCTGTTGCGCTTGGACCGGAAAGGAGGCGTTCGCGATCGCGCAGGCGGTGACCAGCGTCATCAGCTTCGAGACGGGACGACGCAGGGGAGTGACGGGACGCCGGGTCATATCTTCGTTAGTCAATGCCTTCGGAATCATTGGCGCGGGTTCGAATACGCTGTATGTCCTAAACAACCCATCGAATAAGGCGGTAACGCGGCCTCGGGCGAGAGAGCGCATTAACAGATTTCCATGGCCGACGCGACACCGAGAGAGCGGGCCGCCAACGTGCTGGCGGCATCTGGCCGCAGCCAGGTTCCACCCTTCATGGTGATGGACGTCATGGCGGCGGCGGCGCGGATCGAGGCGGAGGGCGGACACGTCATTCACATGGAGGTCGGACAGCCTTCAGCGCCGGCGCCCCGAACCGCGCTGAACGCGGCCCGCGCCGCGTTGGAGTCCGGCCGGATCGATTACACGCCCGCGCTTGGCATCCCCTCGCTGAGAGAACGGATCGCGCGGCATTACCGCGAGTTCTACGGCTGCACGGTCAGCCACGAGCGGATCGTCGTGACGACGGGATCATCGGGCGGATTCATCCTCGCGTTCCTTTCGATGTTCGAACCGGGAGACCGCGTCGCGGTGGCGGTGCCGGGCTATCCGCCGTACCGGCACATCCTGACGGCGCTCGGCTGCGAGCCGGTTCTGATCGAGACGTCAAGCGAGAACCGTCACGCGCTGACGGGTGAGGCGCTGTTGGCCGCGCACCGTAAGACGCCGCTGAAGGGGGTATTGGTCGGCAGTCCGGCAAATCCGACGGGAACGATGATGTCGCGCGAGGCGCTTGCGCATCTGATGGCGGCTGCCGAGAGCGAAGGCATTCGCTTTATTTCCGATGAGATCTATCACGGTCTCGATTATGCGTTTCCTGCCGTCACCGCCGCTGAACTGTCGCCGCATGCGCTGATCATCAACTCGTTTTCGAAGTATTTCTGCATGACCGGCTGGCGCGTCGGCTGGATGGTCGTGCCCGAACACCTGGTGCGGACGATCGAGCGGCTGCAGCAGAACCTGTCGATTTCGGTGCCGATGCTCTCGCAGGTCGCGGCCGAGGCGGCTTTCGCGGGCCGCGAGGAGATGGAGATCGTGAAGCGCGGCTACGAGGAAAACCGCAACATCCTGATCGAGGGTCTTCCGAAGGCCGGCTTGAGCGAGTTTCTGCCCGCGGATGGCGCGTTCTACCTCTATGCCGACGTTTCGAAGTTCACGACGGACAGCCATGACTTCGCACGCAGGATGCTGGAGCAGGCGCGCGTTGCCGCGACGCCCGGGGTCGATTTCGATCCCGTGCGCGGCCACTCGTTCCTGCGCTTCTCCTACGCCCGGTCGGCCGCCGAGATGCACGAGGCGGTCGCGCGCCTCGGGAAATGGCTGACCTGAGCCTCCGCGCTCAAGCGGGCTGCCTCCGGCCGGGCTTGGAATCCTTCCGCGATTGCCGGCATTTTGTTGCAATTCCTGACGGAAATTCGGCCGTTCAGCCGAAAGCCGACATTGCGCCGGAGGTTCGATTTTGGCATGGTCTCGCCCGATTTATCGTCGCCTTGCGATAAAACGGACCTCCCTTGAACGTCCGTTCGCGGGCTCGCGGCGTGGTCGGGGCAACTTCCGGAATTCTGAGGCAAATTCAATGACAGCACTGGTAGGGATTGTGCTCTGCGGAGCGCTTTCGATCGTTTATGCGGGCTGGGCGACCTCGTCGGTGTTGAGGGCGGATGCGGGAAATCCGCGGATGCAGGAAATCGCGGCGGCTGTACGCGAGGGCGCCCAGGCCTATCTGCGCCGGCAGTACACGACCATCGGAATGGTCGGCATCGTGATCTTCGCGCTGCTTGCCTACTTCCTCGGAGTGCTGGTCGCCGTGGGGTTCGCGATCGGCGCGATCCTGTCGGGCGCGGCCGGATTTATCGGCATGAACGTTTCGGTCCGCGCCAACGTGCGCACCGCGCAGGCCGCGACCAAGTCGCTGGCCGGCGGACTGGAGCTTGCCTTCAAGGCCGGCGCGATCACGGGGATGCTGGTCGCCGGTCTGGCGCTGCTCGGCGTGACCATCTATTTCGCTTATCTCATCCACGGCGCGGGCTACGCCGCGAACAGCCGCACGGTTGTCGACGCGCTGGTTGCGCTCGGCTTCGGCGCCTCGCTGATCTCGATTTTCGCCCGCCTCGGCGGCGGCATCTTCACCAAGGGGGCTGACGTCGGCGGCGACCTCGTGGGCAAGGTCGAAGCCGGCATTCCGGAAGATGATCCGCGCAATCCGGCGACGATCGCCGATAATGTGGGCGACAACGTCGGTGACTGCGCGGGCATGGCCGCCGACCTGTTCGAAACCTACGCGGTGACCGCCGTCGCCACCATGGTGCTTGCCGCGATCTTCTTCGCGACCTCGCCGCTGCTCGTGAACATGATGACGCTGCCGCTCGCGATCGGCGGCATCTGCATCATCACCTCGATCATCGGGACGTTCTTCGTCAGGCTCGGCAACAGCCAGTCGATCATGGGCGCGCTTTACAAGGGCCTGATCGCCACCGGCATCCTGTCGCTGATCGGCGTCGGCGCCGTCATTTACTGGCTGGTCGGCTTCGGCGAACTGGCGGGCGTCGATTATACCGGACTCGATCTTTTCGCCTGCGGCGTCGCCGGCCTGATCGTCACCGGCCTGATCATCTGGATCACCGAATACTACACCGGCACTGACTATCGCCCGGTCAAGTCGATTGCGAAGGCCTCGGTGACGGGGCACGGCACCAACGTCATTCAGGGCCTCGCGATCTCGATGGAGGCGACGGCGCTTCCGGCGATCGTCATCATCGCGGGCATCCTGGTGACCTACGGTCTGGCCGGCCTGTTCGGCATCGCGATCGCCACCACAACCATGCTGGCGCTGGCCGGCATGATCGTCGCGCTCGACGCCTTCGGTCCGGTGACCGATAATGCCGGTGGCATCGCCGAAATGGCGGGTCTGCCGAAGGAGGTGCGCAAGTCGACCGACGCGCTCGACGCCGTCGGCAACACCACCAAGGCCGTCACCAAGGGCTACGCGATCGGCTCCGCCGGTCTCGGCGCGCTGGTGCTGTTCGCGGCCTATAATCAGGACCTCAAGTTCTTCATCGGCGATGCCGCGCAACACACCTACTTCCAGGGCGTCAACCCGGACTTCTCCCTGAACAATCCCTATGTGGTGGTGGGCTTGCTGTTCGGCGGCCTGCTACCTTATCTGTTCGGCGCGATGGGCATGACCGCGGTGGGACGCGCGGCAGGCGCGATCGTCGAGGAAGTGCGTCGCCAGTTCCGTGAGAAGCCGGGCATCATGCGCGGCACCGACAAGCCCGACTATGGCAAGGCGGTGGACCTGCTGACAAAGGCGGCGATCAAGGAAATGATCATTCCGTCGCTGTTGCCGGTGCTGTCGCCGATCGTTGTCTACTTCCTGATCTACGCGATCGCCGGGGGCGGCGTTGCCGGAAAATCGGCGGCATTCTCGGCGGTCGGGGCGATGCTGCTCGGCGTGATCGTGACGGGCCTGTTCGTCGCGATCTCGATGACCTCGGGCGGCGGCGCATGGGACAACGCCAAGAAGTACATCGAGGACGGCCATCATGGCGGCAAGGGCTCCGACGCGCACAAGGCGGCGGTCACCGGTGATACGGTCGGAGATCCCTACAAGGATACGGCCGGACCGGCGGTCAATCCGATGATCAAGATCACCAACATCGTGGCGCTGCTGCTGCTGGCGGTGCTGGCGCACTAGGCCCTGACAGGTTCGGTGCGCCGTGGGCGGACATTCCGGCGCGCTACGACCCGCAACGACCTGCGTGAACCGCTTCAACCGGTGGCGCACGGCAGGCGTGTGGGATCGCATTCTGTCGGCGGTATCAAAGGCCTACGATGGCGACATCCAGATGATCGACTTCTCGTCGATCGGGGTGCATCAGCATGCGGCCAACGGCCAAAAAAAACAGACGCGATCCCGTGGCATGGGTCGCTCGCGCGGCGGGCTGACAACCAAAATCCATGCGCTGGTGGACGCCT
>NZ_BJNF01000026.1 GCF_006539545.1 Nitrobacter winogradskyi | reverse complement strand
GGACGGCTCTATCGCAAGCGCAATCTGGTCGAGAGGTTCTTCAATAAAAATCAAGCACTATCGCACGGTCGTCACCCGCTACGACAAACGCGACGATAACTTCCTCGCCACCATCAAGCTCGTATCAATCTGAATCTGGTTGCGTTTTAATGAGTCGATGACTTGTTGAAGACCAGCCGAAACGGGAGGCGAGCTGGGTCAACTTGGATTTGACAAGTCGGTGCATCCACGGCTCCACAAATCGCCAGATGACCCACGCAAGAACTGCGATGCCTGCGATGATCATTGTGACGGCCATCGCGGCATGATCATGCGGTTTCGTCGCCGAAAAAAATAAGTAACCCAATTCCATGTGCAACAGGTACAGCGGATAGGTCATTCCACCAGCGGCGAGTACAAACGTGGCAGGGAGCGGGATACGCTTGATGCGCGTTGCCAGGAACACGCCCAACAGACCTACGACGCAGATGACCGCTACGACCCTCGGATCGAACGTACTGTCCGGATGCGCACCGAGCCGCTCCAGCTTGTGCGTTGCCTGAAAGATCGCCGTCCCCATCGCGAGGGCGAACAGGCTCCAGAATCGCGCTCCGCGACGTCCACGGTAGTGCTGGTAGATCAGCAGGCCGACCGCGAAGAAGCCGCTATCGTCGGCTATGAAAACCTTCTCGAAGATCGGGGCATCGATCGTCAGTTCGTTCGCAAACGTGATTGCGAGCCAGACAAGGATGAGCGCATCAATGTGGCGAGGAAACCAACCCAACATCATGAACAGCGCGATCCATCCATAAAACACAACCTCGATCACCAGGGACCAGTAGACGGTGTCGACATAGGGCTGACCGACCAATGGCGCGGCGATGATCAGGTTGGCGAACCACTGCGAGCGCGTAAGATGCCCGGCGCCAGCCACCAGCATGACCGTAAACGTCAACGTCATGCAGAGAACGAATGTCGGATAGATGCGACTGAAACGCGCAATGGTGAAGCCAATCCAGGACCGCCCCTCCGCCGAGTACGCAATGACGAAGCCACTGATGGCAAAGAAAACCGATACGCCGAGAAATCCGTATTGTCCTACCGGCGCTAATGCAGGCAAGGCCACCAGCGAGATGCCACTCGTTGAGGTGGGCCCCCAGAAGCCATAGTGGTAAAGGACAACGGCCGCCACGGCTGCAAGACGCAGCAGATCAAGAACCGGTACCCGAGAATACCTGTGGCGGGGCTTGTCCATGGGACACCTGTTAAGGGTTTTATCGGCCACACTAATTGAAGACCGCCTTAACGGAACCGCTGAAGCATGTCGCTTTCCTCCACGCACATGGCTGATAGGCGGCCAGAGCGGTTCCTTTGTACCACCCCGCCTGTTTTTCGACAGGGTGCGAGGCCCGCAAATTAGCGGGTCCAGTGAGCCTTGACGCCAGCACAGGCCGGGGGATGAATGCCGGACAGCAGTACTTCGTAGTGACCGGCTCGAAAGCAAGTGCTCCCATTCGCTTCGCGGTCCGGCTCCTTGCGGTACAAAGTATCTCGGCAAAGCACGTTGTCGGCGGCCGGGCTGGTATGCAGGGCTTACTGACGCGCATAGTCCGGTTCAACTTGATCGGATCATGCTCCGAGGCGCGCGAAGCGATTCAACAAGACAAAACCCGCGGCCTGGAGCCGCGGGTTTTTTCTTAAGCGTCGCGCTGAACCGCTTCTTACCACCAGGTGCGGCAGACGCGGCGTCCCGGACCCCAGTAACGGCAGCGGCGATGCTGCCGGCGATCGACTGCCGGGCCGCGCCGGTTGGCGATGCAGACGCCGCGCGGGCCGCGATGAAAGCCACGACCGCAGCTGTGCGCGACTTGAATGAGGTCAGCATTCACGCTCGATGCTGGCGGAGCCAACGGCATGGCGTCCGCCATGCCGAAGGTTGCGACGGTGGCAACGAGAAAGGTTGCTGCAAATACTGATTTCATCAAATCGTCCTCTGGTTCGGCCGCGGCAACGCGGCAGTCGTGATTCGCACCCGGAAGGTCGGCGATAACTCTGTCCAGAATCTGACAGCATCATCATTGAAGAAGCGCGTAGCGACACGCATGGAGCCGCCTACCGATCGTTCATTGACGACATGGTTAAGGAGACGTGTGGCGTTGCCGGCTGCTCAATTCGTCATCCCCTGCCTTGCCAGACGGAGAGGATCGATGATCACCGGGCGCGGGTTTTAATGGGCCTCGCGTCCCGAGTGACATGTCCTTGCGCGAGCGCGCGGTGCAAAGACATAAGCTGAAACCGCGTCCGGACTTTTCGTAACGAAATTACGATCTTTTGATGCTTGGTTTTATCTCACCGGGTTTGCCCGAGTGTTCGCTTCTTGAAGCGACAAGACTGGTTCTGGAGCAGTCGCATCACTAGCTCTAAGGGGGCGGCCAGGCACGAAGAGGGCGGCGCAATGGGTATCAATCAGGGTCCGATAAGCCTCGATCAGAAATACACCCAGGGATCAGGGCACGTCTTCATGACCGGCCTTCAGGCGCTGGTCAGGTTGCCGATGGCGCAGATGCGCCGCGACCGCGCCGCCGGCCTCAACACCGCGGGCTTCATTTCCGGTTACCGCGGTTCTCCTCTCGGCGGCTACGATCAGCAGCTTTTTGCCGCCCGTCATCATCTGGACCGGCACGGCATCAAGTTCCAGCCGGGCGTGAATGAGGATCTTGCGGCGACAGCGGTCTGGGGGTCGCAACAGGTCAATCTGTCGCCGGGGGCGCGCTATGATGGCGTCGTCGGGATCTGGTACGGCAAGGGCCCAGGCGTCGATCGCTGCGGCGACGTATTCCGCCACGGCAATGCCGCGGGTTCGGCAAGGAACGGCGGCGTGCTGTGTCTGGCGGGAGATGATCATGGCGCCAAATCCTCGACCGTGCCGCATCAGTCCGACCATGCGTTCATCGCGGCGCTGATGCCCTATCTCTATCCGTCCAGCATTCACGAAATGATCGAGATGGGACTGCTCGGCATCGCGATGTCGCGCTATTCCGGCTGCTGGGTTGGAATGAAGGTCATCACCGAGACGGTGGAAACGACGGCCGAGATCGATCTGACCGATGAGATGAAGCCGTTCGTCATTCCCGCCGATTTCGAAATGCCGCCGGGTGGGCTGAACCTGCGCTGGCCCGACGACCGTTACGATCAGGACCTGCGCTTGCAGGATCACAAGGGTTTTGCCGCCGTCGCCTTCGCGCGCGCCAACAACATCAATCGCGTGACCATGGATTCCCCGAATGCGCGGTTCGGCATCGTGGCTTCGGGAAAGAGTTACGAGGACATCCGTCAGGCGTTGCGCGAACTGGGCATTACCGAGCAGGTCGCCGCAAAAATTGGTCTGCGGCTTTTGAAGATCGGAATGCCATGGCCGCTGGAGCCGCAGAGCATCCGCGAATTCGCCGTCGGCCTAGAGGAGATTTTCATTGTCGAGGAACGACGCGAGATCGTCGAGAACCAGATCAAGCGGGAGCTGTTCAACTGGCGCGACGACGTGCGGCCACGCATCATCGGCAAGATGGACGACCACGACAAGCGCTTCCTGCCGTTCGCGCAGGAACTGGGTGTCGCCTCCCTGGCGTCATACCTGACTGAGCGGCTGCTGCGCCTGAACCTCAATCCCGAAATCGCCGACATGCTTCGCGCCAAGGCCGACTGGTTCAACGGCCGTCAGGCGTCGCAAATGCAGCCAGCGACTCCCGTCATGCGCGTGCCGTATTTCTGCTCGGGGTGTCCTCACAACACGTCGACCAAAGTGCCCGACGGCAGCCGCGCCATGGCCGGCATCGGCTGCCACTTCATGGCGCTGTGGATGGATCGCAACACCGAAACTTATACCCACATGGGCGGCGAGGGCGCGCCCTGGGTCGGTATCGCGCCATTCACCAATGAGAAGCATATCTTCGCCAATCTTGGCGACGGCACCTATTTCCATTCCGGGAGTCTGGCGATCCGTCAGGCTGTCGCGTCCGGAGCAAACATTACCTACAAGATCCTGTACAACGACGCCGTTGCCATGACCGGCGGCCAGCATTTCGACGGCGAGCTATCGCCACAGCGGATCACTTTTCAACTTCATGCCGAAGGCATCCGCGACATTTATCTGGTTTCGGAGAACCCGGACATCTATCCGGCGTCAGACATCGCGCCGGGCACGCGGACCGCGCATCGCGATGACCTCGATGCGGTCATGAAAACCTGCCGCGAGACCAAGGGAACGTCGGCAATCGTATTTGTGCAGACGTGCGCCGCCGAGAAGCGGCGGCGGCGCAAGCGTGGCCTCATGGAAGATCCACAGCGTCGCGTGTTGATCAACCCGCAAGTCTGTGAAGGATGCGGCGACTGTTCGGTGCAATCGAACTGCATTTCGGTGGAGCCGCTGGAGACCGAGATGGGGCGCAAGCGCACCATCAACCAGTCATCCTGCAACAAGGATTATTCGTGTCTCAAGGGGTTCTGCCCTTCGTTCGTCACGATCGACGGCGGACGCCTGCGAAAGCGCGCGCCGGCGGACCTCGGCGAGATCGGCGACCTGCCCGATCCGGCTTCGCGGCCTTCGCTGCACCGGCCTTACAATATTGGAGTCGGAGGGGTAGGCGGCACCGGCGTGCTGACCATCGGCGCGTTGCTCGGCATGGCGGCGCATATCGAGGGGAAGGCCAGCATGATCCTCGACATGTCCGGCCTCGCCCAGAAGGGTGGCGCGGTCCTGAGCCACGTCCGGCTGTCACAAAACCCCGCTGAGGTAACGTGCTCGCGCATCGTCACCGGCACGGCCGATCTCGTCATTGCCGCTGACGAAGTAGTCGCGGCAGCCAAGGAAACGATCACGCTCTGCGAGTCGAGCCGCACTTACGGTCTTATCAATACTCACCTTATTCCGACCGCCGGCTTCGTTCTCGATCGCGACTTCAATTTCCAGAGCGGCAAGGTCGGCCGCGTCCTCGAAACCGCGCTCCGCAAGGATTCCACCTTCTTCAATTTTACAAGGCCGGCGGAGACACTGCTCGGAGATTCCATCGCCGCCAATATGATGATGATGGGATACGCCTATCAGAAGGGTTTGCTGCCGCTGACCTCGGAGGCGATAGAGCAGGCGATCGAGATGAACGGCGTTGCCGTGAAAATGAATGTCGAAGCCTTTCGGCTTGGGCGGCTCGCAGTGGTGGATCCTGCTCGCCTTGCCGCGATGATGAAAGGAACCGGTGAGGCGGCCCCGCCGAAGGTGCTGGGAGATATGTCGCTGGACGAAATCGTTGTGCATCGCGCGGCGCACCTTGCGGACTATCAGAACGCGAGGCTTGCGGATAAATACCGGGCGACGGTAAGCCGGGTCCGGCAGGCGGCAAACGAGGGTGGCTACGGCGATGCCTTGCCGCGCGTGGTTGCGATCAACTACGCCAAATTGCTCGCCTACAAGGACGAGTACGAGGTCGCTCGACTCTATACGGATGGCCGCTTCAGGAAGCAGGTCAGCGATCAGTTCGAAGGCGACTACAGGATCCGCTTCCATCTCGCCCCGCCGTTGTTCGACGGCAGGAAAGACGCGCTCGGTCGGCCTGCCAAGAGGTCCTATGGCAAGTCGCTGATGATGCCGGTATTTCGCTTGCTGGCGAAAATGAAAGGCTTGCGCGGCACCGCCTTCGACGTTTTCGGATACAGCACGGAGCGCCGGCTGGAACGCAGTCTGATCGCGGAATACGAAACCGATGTGGCCGCGGTGCTCGACAGGCTTTCGCCGGCCAATGTCGAAGCCGCGATCGAACTGCTGTCGCTGCCTGACCGCATCCGGGGTTATGGTCCGGTGAAGGAAAAGGCGGTGGCCGACACCAGGGCCCGTCATGCGGAATTGCTGCGCGACCTGGCGAATCCACCCCCGGTGGTGCCGCGGCAGATGGCGGCGGAATAGGCGCCCGCTAATCTGGTCTTCCTGTTCCCCGAAGCGGCAATCCGGCCTATATAAGACCGTCGGGAGCCGGTCCAAAACGCCATGCCATCTGGGTTCGGAGCATTCTTTCAGCGGATGAAATCATCTTCTCTGTCGATCGGCCAGATTACCTTTGGCGGATTCTTTCTGGTGCTGACGATTATCGCGATAACCAGCGTGGCCAGTGTCCTCGCGACGCGTCATCTCGACAACACCTTTGCTGAATTGCAGCGACTGGACAGCGTCGGCGATCTCGCCGAAGAACTCGATCGCCGCATGAACGATTTGCGGCTGGCGGCGCGTGATTACGTCACCGATCCAAATGCGCAGTCCAGCCGGGTGTGGAGCGCCACGTCATCGTTTAACGAACTGCTTAAAATGACGCGCATCAAGCTCGCTCCGGAACAGCAGGAGATGATCGATGGCGTCGCACCGCGGCTGGAGAACTATCGTAAAGGTATAGAGCAGGCGACGAGCCTGATTGCAGACCGCGCGAAGCTGGTCGAAAAGCTGCCACCGCTTCGTGAAAAACTCGAACTCGTCATCGAGCAGTCCGCGGATCAATCTACATCAAGAACACTGTTTCGTGCGCAAAGCGATGTCGCCGCCGCGCTGCTTGGGCATGATCCAACGACCGCAGAGCAGGCGGCTGAAAAGATGCGCGCCATTCATGTCGGTGAGCCCAAGGTGCGTGCAGCCGTTGAGGCGTACGCGGATGCCGTGATCGCGATATCCTTGCGGGAGCGGAAAATAGCAGATCTCGATAGGGATGTGCTGGGCGCGGAGGGGCGGCTGATCGGGCGAGTAACGGAATTATTGCGGGAGCTCAGCGCGGAACGTGAGAAGGTGCTGTCGCGCGATTTTGCCCGGACGCTTGCCGAAACAAAATGGCAGAGCCTCGTCCTCGGCAGCGTGGGAATAGTGATTGGCTGGCTTGCTGCGGCGTTCGTGGTTAGCCGAACGGTTCGGCCCCTGAGGGCAATCGCAAGGGCCATCCGGAAACTGGCTGGTGGTCAAAAGGAAACATCGATTCCATCAACCGACGTCAAAAACGAGATCGGGGATATCGCACGGGCTGCAGAGGTATTTCGCCGAACGCTCGCTGAAGCGGACTCCGCGCGAGAAGCTGCCGTTCGAGCGCTGGCCGAGCAACGTCTTGCCGAGGAGAGCTATCGCAAGCTATTCGAAGGCTCGGTCGACGGAATCTATGTCACGACGCCGGCCGGTCAACTCCTCGATGCCAATCCGGCGCTGGCGCGAATCATGGGGTATGAAACGCCCGATGATCTCATCCGCGGCATTGGTAACAGTGCGCAGACGGTTTACGTCGATGCCGAAGCGCGTGTCAAATACCAGCTACGAATGGAGCGCGATGGGACCGTTCGTGGGTTCGAGTATCAGGTGCGTCAGTGCGATGGCGGCATCCTCTGGCTTTCCGATAGCGCGACTGCGATCCGCGATGAAGGGGGCCGCATTGTCCGTTATGAAGGCGTGGTTCGCGACATCACTGATCAGCGGAGAGCCGAGGAGACGATCGCGGAGGGCCGGCGTCTGCTGCAACTGGTGATCGACACCGTGCCAGCGGTGATCAACGTCAAGAATGCGGAGACGCGTTACGTCCTGATGAATCGCTACATGGCCGGCATCTTCGGGATAGAACCCGCGGATGCGATAGGACGGACGGCGGGCGAAGTCATGTCGCGTGACGATGCCGTAAAGACCGGTGAGACCGACAGGCGGGTTCTTGAGAGCGGTAAGGAGCTCGGTTTCTACGAAGAGGAATATCAGGATGCGTCAGGCGAAACGCGGCAATGGCTGGTCAACAAGCTGCCGATCCGCGACGCCGATGGCCGTGTGGAGAATATCGTCACGGTCGCGCTCGATATCGGCGACCGCAAGCGGAGCGAGCAGGAAATGCGGCGCGCCAAGGACGCTGCCGAGGCGGCGCTCAGTAATCTGCGCGCAACCCAGAATTCGCTGATCGAGGCAGAAAAACTGGCGGCGCTGGGGCGTCTTGTTGCGGGCGTCGCCCATGAGGTTAACAATCCGGTCGGCATCAGCCTGACCGTGGCTTCTTCGCTGGAGCGCAAGATCGCCCTGTTCGCCGCGGAGGTTGAGCGTGGGCAGTTGCGGCGCTCAAGCCTCAACGATTTCATCGCGGCCAATCGCGATGCTGCCTCTCAACTCGTCGCCAATCTCAATCGCGCTGCCGAACTGGTCCAGTCATTCAAGCAGGTTGCCGCGGACCGCAGCTATTCGGACAAGCGCACCTTCGACCTCGGCGAACTCACCGAGCAGGTGGTGATGAGTCTACGTCCCGCCCTGCGCAAGCATCATGTCGCGTTGACGGTCGATTGCGAACCCGATCTCACGATGAACAGCTATCCGGGGCCTTACGGCCAGGTGTTGACCAACCTGTTTCTCAACTCGGCCGCGCACGCCTTTCCGGACGGCAAGGGCGGCACGGTCAATATTACCGTCCGGCGAATAGGGGAGGACAATGTCCAGATTCTATTCTCCGACGACGGGTGCGGCATGAACCCCGATGTGCGGCGCAAGGCGTTCGATCCCTTCTTCACGACGAGGCGCGATCAAGGAGGAACAGGCCTCGGTCTGCACATCGTCTACAATATCGTCACGAGCCGGCTGGGAGGGCGTATCGAACTTGATTCCGATTCCGGGCAGGGCACGCGCATTGATATCCTTCTGCCTCGGGTCGCACCCATGGAACTCGCTGCGGAATAGCGCTTCCCTAATCCGTGTCCGCCAGCTTGCGCAGCGTGGCCCGGAAAATCTGGCTCGCCTTTCCGACCAGCGCTGTGCCGTTCATCGTGCCGGTCGTATCCGTGAATGTTCCGGTGACGCCGATCCCCACGGGTTCCGGGCTGCTGAACAGCAGGTTCGGATCGGGATTAGGTGTATGGCGCTGAACCAGAACCTCGCCCCTGAAAGTGCCGTCATCTTTGGTGAAATAGCTGCCCGTATAGAACAGATAAGCATCACCGCCGAGAATTTTGCCGTCGCGGAACATGACCACGCCACTGCCCTTGCCCAGACGCCCGTCAAGCAAGGCGACATGAACCGAATACAGCCCATTTTTCATGGTGATCCGCTCGCAGCCGGTAATTTTGTCTTGTCCCGGCCTCATTATGTCAAAGAGGACGCGAGCGCGTCAATGCGGAGGCGTTCCAGGCGTCGCCGGGCTTATCGATGGAAAACGGGTCTGCGATACCGCAGACCCGTTTCTTACATCATGTAACGTCCTTATGGAAAGCGGAGGGCGCAGCTCCACTATCAGAACGGACGACAGGCTTAGTAGCGGCCGCCATGGCCTCCGCCGTGTCGGCCGGGAACTCTGCCGGGCGGGATAGGACCTCTGTCACCGCGATGCATGCCAGGACTGTTATGGGGGCCGGGACCGCGATGGGTGCCGGGACCATGATGCATGCCAGGACCGTGACGGTGCGGAGGTCCGCCAAAGTGGCGGCCGCCCCTATGATCCCAACCACGCCAGCCTGCGCCGCCACCCCAGCCCATGCCACGCCGCGATGCGAAACCGCACCAATAGAATCCGGGGCCGCGCCATCCCATGTTGTACCAACAATAGTTTCGTCCGCCGTAAAAGAACTGAACCGGCTGGATCGCCGTCGGCGACGGAATAGCGCCCGGTGCGGCGGGGACCGCCATGGACGGGGTCGACAGCAGCGCAGCCCCCAGCATTAACGACGTGGCAAGTATGATCTTTTTCATGGAACCTCCAGAACGAATCCCTGAACTATACCTCATGGTGCAGGATGTTCCATCCGGTTCCGGAAGGGTGCGTTGGCGCGCCGGTTCACGAACAATTCGGGCCCGCTTTTCGTTGAGAGCGGCCAAGGCGAATGGCGCGCTCGGAGAGATTCGAACTCCCGACCCTCGGAATCGAAATCCGATGCTCTATCCAGCTGAGCTACGAGCGCAGGCTCCCCTTATAGGAACTGCGGGGTCCCGATGTCACGCGATTTGGAGGCAGCATTTCTAGGGAAAGAGCGCCTGTTAATAATCCCGGACCAGTTCGGTTAATCGCCCGGTTCGATGTGTGCTACCAAGCCGTTGATTTCATTTGATCAATGTGTGGTAAAATGGTGACTCCGCTCCGAAATCGTGTCGACGCGGGAATATCGTTGTTCCAATCGGGCAGACCGCCGCTAATCTGGCAGCCATAACGGTGCGTAATTGCTCCATATTTCCACGGAGATGGAAGGGAGGCCTCGCATCAAAGTTCCGGGTGGTGGCGTGAAACTTATTCAGACCGCGAAAGTCGCGTCCGTTTTGTTGACGATGACGGCTTGCTTCTCGGGAGCCGCGGCGCAGTCGACGACATCGCCCATCTCCGCATCACCCATCTCCGCGGCGTCCGCCGTTCAGCAGGACTACGATGCGCTGTTCCAGCAGATGTACAAGAACCCCGCCGACCTGGAGGCGAGTTTCAAGTTTGCCGAGCAGGCCGTCAAGCGCGGCGACTATGAGGCCGCCATCGGCGCCCTCGAAAGGATGCTTTTCTTCAATCCGAATTTGCCGCGCGTCAAACTCGAACTGGGTGTACTGTACTTCAAGCTCGGCTCATACGAACTGGCGCGCAGCTATTTTCAGGAAGCGGTCAAGGCGGCGGACGCTCCCGATGACATCCGCGCCCAGGTCCGTGCCTATCTGACCGAGATCGACCGCCGGCTCGCGCGCTATGAGTTCAGCGTATTCACCACAGCCGGCTTGCGCTATCAGACCAACGCCAACCTCGGCCCCTCGAGCCTGATGGTGCGCGCCTTGGGTCAGGATGCAATCCTCAACAGCTCGTTCGGCAAGAGTCCGGACGTGAACATGTTCCAGACCCTCGCGGCTCATTACGCCTACAAGATCGGCACGCGGGGGGACGCCATCGAAGCGAGTTTCCTCGGCCTTAACTCGCGCCAATACAAACTCAACCAGTTCAATTTCGGCTTGGTCGAGGTCGTGGTCGGCCCGCGTTTCGCGATCGGGCAGAACGCATCGGTCAAGCTTTACGGCATCGGAGATCAGGTCTGGCTGGGGGATGCCACTTATTTCTCGGCGGGCGGCGCGGGCTTTTCCGCGCGCACGACCATCGGCGATAACGGCTTTCTGGAGGCGTTCGTCGAGCAGCGGCACCGCAATTTTTCCGACTCGTTCAACTTTCCAACGGCCAGTCAACAAACCGGCGATCTGCTATCGGCGGTCGTGACTTCCGATTTCCGCTTCGGACCGGTGCATTGGACGACACGCGCCGCCTTTGATCAGAACCGTGCTGCCTTCGATTTCTACTCATACAAGCGCTATTCGATCGACATGGCTTTTCCGTACGCGTTCGCCCTGCCGTTGTTCGGCACGCCGCATCAGTTCGTGATCGCGCCGACCTTCGGCTTTAGCTGGGCCAATTACGACGCGCCCAATCCGATCGTCGATCCTTTCCAAATCAGGCACGACTGGGAACAACGCTACGGCGCGATCTTCGATGCGCAGGTGTACAGAAACGTGGGTCTGCGGACCCAGATCCTTTACACCAAGATCGACTCGTCGCTGCCGAATTTCACCATCGATAACTTCTCGGTCTCGATCGGGCCGACCGCACGGTTCTGAAGGCGGGCGAGCCTGCCTGATAGGTCACGCGTCAAAGCCGTGCGGCAGCGATCCGGCCGCGGTATTCATTTCACACGAAAACGCTATAATGCGCCGGCAGCATTCGCGATGTCGTCGTGCCTGCGGGTTGCCGGGCCGATCACCGGAACATTGAACCGGACTAGAGACCCTTTGTCGTCGTCCCTTGATTGCGCCGATCCAGGCTTGCGCGGAAGGCCCGCAGGCGCCTGCCGCCACCCGGCGAGCCTTTCAGGCTGCATCGGCGGTCATGTTTCTCTGTTCGCGCCTGAATGGGCGACGGAGCGATGAAGGCCGCGACGCGTTTGCGGAACACCTTGCGCGTTCGGACGGTGCTGGCGTGGGCGCGTCTGCGCCGGCTGACGCGCAACAAGAATCTTCGGGCGATCGGCGCTGCGGTGGTGACCCTTGTGCTGCTAGCTTCGCTGCGGGCGTATGATCCGCGCATCGTCACCGAGTTGAAGGAACGCACGTTCGATACCTATCAGCGGCTCAAGCCGCGCGCCTACACCGATCTGCCGGTGCGGATCGTCGACATCGATGAAGCCTCGATTTCAGAATATGGCCAGTGGCCATGGCCACGGACGCGTCTTGCCGCGCTGACCCGCCGGCTTGCTGATCTCGGCGCAGGCGTGGTCGCCTACGACGTCATCTTTTCCGAGCCGGATCGCACGACGCCGAGCCGGCTCGCCAACGATTTGAAAGACTCCGGCGCGCCCGACCTCGACCAGACCCTGAAGCTGCTCGCGAACCTGCCTGATCATGATCAGGCGTTTGCCGATGCGATCGAGAACACGGGGGTCGTGCTCGGCTTCGCCGCTACCGGCGCCGTCAATGACAAGCGCCCGCCGGTTCGGGCCGGGGTGGCCTTTGTCGGCGTCAATCCGGCAAACGTGCTGGCCCCGTTCCGCGGCACGGTATCGAGCCTGCCGATATTGAATCAGAAGGCGGCGGGTATCGGCGGCATCAATCTCAGTTCGCACGATCGCGGCGGCATCGTCCGCCGTGTGCCCATGCTGTTTTCCGACGGGGCGAGCATCTACCCCAGCCTTGCGATCGAGGCGCTCCGCGTCGCCCAGAGCCAGAAAAGCATCATCGTGCGCGGGACCGGATCGAGTGGCGACAGTGATACCGGCAGCGCCGCGCTGATCGATATGCGGGTAGGGGCGTTCAAGCTGCCGTTAACGAGCAACGGCGAGTCCTGGGTCTATTTCAATCGCGACCGGCCGCAACGTTACGTGTCGGTGAAAGACATTCTCGATCCCGCTAAAGAGGCGACGGTGAAGCCGCTGGTCGATGGCGCGATCGTTCTGGTTGGCGCATCGGCTGCGGGCCTGATGGATTCACGCACGACGCCTTTAGGCGGGTCGGTACCGGGCGTTTCAGTTCAGGCGCAGGTGATCGAGCAGATCCTTGCGCAGGACTTCATCGAGCGGCCCGACTGGGCCAAGGGACTGGAGATCGTCCTGACCTTGTTGTTCGGCGCCCTGGTCGCCGGTCTTGTGCTGATGTTTGGCGCGCGGTTCTCGTTCTATGCCGGCGTCGTCGGATTTGTCGCGGGGTTGGCCGGATCGTGGATCGCCTTCGCGCATTTTCGGCTGCTGATTGACCCGATCTTTCCGTCGCTGGCGGCGCTGACGGTCTATATCGCCGTGGAGCGTGTGCTTCACGTTGCATCCGACCGCGAAAAGAAATTCGTACGTCAGGCTTTCGGCCAATATCTCGCGCCGGAATTGCTCACGCAGCTTGAAAATTCGCCGCAGGGGATGCGCCTCGGTGGCGCGTCCCGCGATATTTCCGTGATGTTCATGGATGTTCGCGGGTTTACGCCGATCTCTGAAGCTCTGACCGCGACCGAGCTTGTCGATTTCATCAATACGCTGCTGGCGCCGCTGTCGGACGCGATACAGGATGAACTGGGAACGATCGACAAGTACATCGGCGATTCGATCATGGCATTCTGGAACGCGCCGGCCGACGTGCCCGATCATGCGACCCGAGCCTGCCAGGCCGCGCTCAAGATGCGAGAGGCACTCGCCGCTCTCAACGACGCAGACGTCTTCGAATTCTCCGCGCGCGGCTTCGCGGACCCGCGCGTCAGGATAGGAATCGGCATCAATGCCGGACTGGCTTGCGTAGGCAACATGGGATCACAAAGACGATTCAACTACTCGGCCATGGGCGATGTCGTGAACGTGGCGGCACGGATCGAATCGGCAAGCAAGACGCTCGATGTGGATCTTCTGGTTTCGGAGGACGTGGCACGACGCGTTCGAGGGATTGCGCTGCTTGAGGCAGGTGAGATCCTGTTGAAGGGAAAGTCACGCCCCACCAAAATTTATGCGATCGTCGGCGATGATTCAGTGGCGGCATCACCCGAGTTCTCCGAATGGAGAGCGCGGCACGGCGCGCTGCTGGCCGCGATCAAAGCAGGTGAGGGGCTGGAAGCGGCAGCCGCCCTGGCCCGGTGCCAGGAGCTTGCCGGCGAGGACATGCAGGGCTTCTATCGCCGCCTGGCTGAACAGATCGCACCGCTCCACGCAACGTGAAGCCAACGTGTCAGTTGGAGATCAAGCAGCCTCGCTTCTGGATTCCATCAGAAGCGAAAAGGCTCCCCTCAGAACGTCACGACGCCGCGGATCGACTCGCCTTTGCGCATCAGCTCGAACGCTCTGTTGATGTCGCCGAGCGGCATGACGTGTGTGATCATCGGGTCGATCTGGATCTTGCCCTGCATGTACCAGTCGACGATCTTCGGCACGTCGGTGCGGCCGCGCGCGCCGCCGAACGCAGTGCCTTTCCATACGCGGCCCGTGACCAGCTGGAACGGCCGTGTCGCGATCTCCGCGCCGGCGGGGGCGACGCCGATCACGATCGATTGTCCCCAGCCACGGTGACAGGCTTCCAGCGCCTGGCGCATCACCTTCACATTGCCCGTGCAGTCGAACGTGTAATCCGCGCCGCCGATCTGATCAGCGCCGGACTTCGTCATATCGACAAGGTGAGGGACGAGATCCTTCCCGGCATCCGTGGGATTGACGAAGTGCGTCATGCCGAAGCGCTCGCCCCACGCCTTGCGATCGTCGTTGATGTCCACGCCGATGATCATGTCGGCGCCGGCGAGCCTCAACCCTTGCACGACGTTCAGCCCGATGCCGCCGAGGCCGAACACGATCGCCTTGGCGCCGGGTTCGACCTTCGCGGTGTTGATCACCGCGCCTATGCCGGTGGTGACGCCGCAGCCGATGTAGCAGACCTTGTCGAACGGAGCGTCTTCGCGGATCTTCGCGACCGCGATCTCCGGCAGCACCGTGTAGTTGGCGAAGGTCGAGGTGCCCATGTAGTGATGGAGCGGCTTGCCGTCGAAGGAGAAGCGCGAGGTGCCGTCCGGCATCAACCCTTGGCCCTGGGTCGCGCGAATGGCCGTGCACAGATTGGTCTTGCGCGACAGGCAGGAGGGACATTGCCGGCATTCGGGCGTGTAGAGCGGAATGACATGATCGCCTTTCTTCACCGAGGTCACGCCCTTGCCGATATCGACAACCACGCCCGCGCCCTCATGGCCGAGGATGGCCGGAAACAACCCTTCCGGATCCGCGCCGGACAAGGTGAACTCGTCGGTGTGGCAGACGCCGGTCGCCTTGATCTCGACCATGACCTCGCCCTCGCGCGGGCCATCGAGTTCCACGGTCGTGACTTCAAGCGGCTTGCCGGCGGCGAGGGCGACTGCGGCGCGAACGTGCATGGCGACTTCTTCTCTGGCAGGAATTGAAAGAGCATCCCACGGGAACGCGTGTTGCCGCGCAGGATACGGTTGTGCTCCCAAAGCCGCAACGGGGGGCGGGGGGCCGCTTTCGGGCACGGGCTGGATTTTGTGCGGGGTCAAAAAAAGGGACGCCTTGCGGCGTCCCTTTGACTTGCGCAGGCGTTGAAGCTGCGCGCGTTACTTCGGCTGTTCGACGATCCGGAAATACGGCTTCGGCGACTTCCATCCCTTGGGGAATTTCTTGCGGGCCTCTTCCTCCGGAACCGCGGCGGAAAAGAACACATCGTCGCCTTGCTTCCAGTCCGACGGGGTCGCGACGCCGTGCTTGGCGGTAAGCTGCAGGGAGTCGATCACGCGCAGCACCTCCTGCCAGTTGCGGCCGGTGCTCATCGGGTAAATGAGAACGATCTTGACCTGCTTGTCGGGGCCGATCACGAAGATGTTGCGCACGGTCTGATTGTCGGCGGGCGTCCGCTTATTGACGTCGCCGGACGTGCTGGCCGGCAACATGCCGTAGAGCTTGGCGACTTTGAAATCGACATCCGCGATCAGCGGATAGTTCGGCGCGACGCCCTGCGTCTCCTCGATGTCCTTGGACCAGAGGTGATGCTTGTCGGTCGGATCGACGCTGATGCCGATCAGTTTGACGCCCCGCTTGTCGAATTCCGGCTTGAGCCGGGCGACGGCGCCGAGCTCGGTGGTGCAGACCGGCGTGAAGTCCTTGGGGTGTGAAAAGAACAACCCCCAGCTATCACCCAGCCACTTGTGAAAGCTGATGGGGCCTTCGGTGCTTTCAGCTTCGAAGTCGGGAGCGGTCGAGCCAATCGATAAAGTCATAAGTCACGTCCTCGTGTCACACAGTTAACTGGTGGCGGGGACTATAGGCTCGGGTCTCGCGAAACGGAACCGGTTACGAAAAAGACAATATCTTTTTTTCCGGGAGGCACTGCGGAGCATCTTCCTATCGAAACCTCCCGGATGTGGCGAATTAACCCTACGACATCGTGATCGAAGATGTCCCGATGTTGCCCCGCCGTCGCCCCACGCGTGCCGAAAGCTGTTGCCAATGTCTTGAACCGGGGCCGCCATGGGGGCGACAACCAAACTGACCGTTAAATTTAAGCACGTTAGCGGATTGTCCGATTTTTAACGAACGATTCACGCCCGCATGAAATTGCTCATTTGATCCAGAAGAGAGAACCCTACCGATGCTTTCCGACCTGTCCGCCGCCGCCGCTCCCATCGATACATCCGCCATTGCGAGCCGGAAGGACGTGGTGGCGGCCCTCGCAACCGTCCGTAACGGTGTCATCACGGGGGAGGGCCCGACCGCGGGAGGCCGCGTTCACTTCTCCAGAGCGCTCGACTCCACCGATACGTCGTGGTGTGAGCGCCTTCTGACGGCCGCTGCCGTGGACAACCAGCCGGTCAGCCGGGAAGAGGCTGAGGCGCTGTTCGAGATCAACGATGCCGCCACCGAGCGAAGCGATGGCGGGCGGTTCGACGATCTGTTCGCCAAGGCCATCGTTCACCACGCGGCGTCCGCATCGGGGCTTCCCGTGCCGGCGCGCAGCATCGCTCTGGCTCCGGATACCGCTATCGAAAGCTGGGCGCCAACCCGGGCGGTGGGCGTCAATATCGAAGTGCTGGAGTGGATTGCGAACCAGATGCGCGGCAAACGCCGCAGCAATCGTCAGCTGATGGCGCTGGTCGCGAGCCTGATCGGCGCGGCAACCTTGCCGCTGGCGCACCTTCCGGGCGTTCTCGATCTCGGCATGTAAGGGCGGCAGAAGGCTCTAAATCGACGAACGGCGGGTTATTTGCCCGCCGTTTTTTATCGGGCGTTCGGGATCGAGCGGCCGCGACTGATATGCTGCTGAAAAGCCTTTGCTGTTGTTTTGTTCTTCTGTACGAGGAAACGCTATAGTGTCGCAGGCCGGACCGCGTATACCCTGCTGATGATTGGACCGCTCCCGAAGGTTGCAGGTCGCCAGGCATGTTCAAACGAATCCTGATCGCCAATCGCGGCGAGATCGCCTGCCGGATCATCAGATCAGCCCGCCGGATGGGCGTTGAGACCGTCGCCGTGTACTCCGAGGCGGATCGCGCCGCGCTTCACGTCAAGATGGCCGACGATGCCGTGCCGATCGGTTCCCCGCCGGCCGCTGAGAGTTATCTCGTCATCGAGAAAATCGTCGAAGCCTGCCGCAAGAGCGGCGCGGAAGCCGTCCATCCCGGCTACGGATTTCTGTCCGAGCGCGAGAGGTTTCCGCGCGCGCTGGCGGATGCCGGCATCGTTTTCATCGGACCCCATCCGCAAGCGATCGCCGCGATGGGCGACAAGATCGAATCCAAAATGGCAGCCGCGAGCGCAGGGGTTTCGACCGTGCCGGGATTCCTCGGCGTGATCGAGGATGACGAGCACGCGGTAAAGATCGCTGGTGAAATCGGCTATCCGGTGATGATCAAGGCCTCCGCGGGCGGCGGGGGCAAGGGCATGCGCATCGCGCATTCCAGTGCCGAGGTGGCGGAGGGCTACAATCTGGCGAAAGCGGAGGCGAAAGCCTCGTTCGGCGACGACCGCGTCTTCATCGAGAAATTCATCGTCGAACCCCGGCACATCGAAATCCAGGTGCTGGGCGACAAGCATGGCAACGTGATCCATCTCGGCGAGCGTGAGTGCTCGATCCAGCGGCGAAACCAGAAAGTCATCGAGGAGGCGCCGTCGCCGCTGCTCGATGAGATCACGCGGCGCAGGATGGGCGAGCAGGCCGTGGCGCTGGCCAGGGCCGTGAACTACGACTCCGCAGGCACGGTCGAGTTTGTCGTCGGGCAGGACAAGAGCTTCTACTTCCTCGAGATGAACACGCGCCTGCAGGTCGAGCATCCGGTTACCGAACTGGTTACCGGTATCGATCTGGTTGAACAGATGATCCGCATCGCCGCGGGAGAAAAGCTGTCGGTCGCTCAGAAGGACGTGACGCTGACGGGATGGGCGATCGAGTCGCGCGTCTATGCCGAAGATCCGTTCCGCAATTTCCTTCCCTCGATCGGACGCCTCGTCAAGTATCGGCCGCCGGTGGAAATGAGCCGGAACGATGTCACCGTGCGCAATGACACCGGCGTCTACGAAGGTAGCGAGATTTCGATTCACTATGATCCGATGATCGCCAAGCTCGTAACCCACGGGCCGTCTCGCATCGCCGCCATCGAGGCGCAGGCCGAGGCGCTCGACGCATTCTACATCGACGGCATCCGGCACAACGTTCCGTTTCTGTCGGCCTTGATGCATCACCCGCGCTGGCGCGGCGGCAATCTCTCGACCGGGTTCATCGCCGAGGAGTTTCCGAACGGGTTCACCGCCCGCGTGCCGGAAGGCGAGATCGCGCGCAGGCTTGCGGCGGTGGCGGCTGCGATCGATCATGTGCTCGGCGAGCGCAAGCGGCGGATCTCCGGCCAGATGAACGGGCGTCCGGTAACGCGGGAAAAGCGCCGCGCGGTCTGGCTCGATCGCGATGAAATCCTGCTCGAAGTCTGGCGTGACGACGACGCCATAGCGGTTCGCTTTGTTGAGGCGGACGAAAGCGCCGGCGAAGCGCATCGATTACTTTCGCGATGGGCGCCCGGCCAGCCGGTCTGGCAAGGCACGCTCGACGGGCACCCCATCGCAATACAGGTGAGGCCGATCACAAACGGATTCCGGCTCGCGCATCAGGGCTTCGATGTCGCGATTTATGTGTTTACCGAAACCGAGGCGGCTGCGGCGCGGCTCATGCCGGTGGCAACGGCCATCGACAACGGCAAGAAGCTGCTTTGCCCGATGCCCGGCCTTGTCGTCTCGATCGCCGTCATCGAAGGACAGGAGGTCAAGGCCGGCGAGACGCTGGCGGTCATCGAGGCGATGAAGATGCAGAACGTGCTGCGCGCCGAGCAGGACGGAACGGTCAAGAGGATTGCGGCGGTGCCCGGAGCGACGCTGGCGGTCGATGCGCTGATCCTCGAATTCGCTTGAGCGCTTTCATGGCGTCTCGATGCCTCGAATTCGCGCGCCGTGGTTTCGCCCGGCAGCAACCGATGGGAGCACTGGATGCACGAGGTCGTCCGTCAGGTCGTGATCCGCGGCCGTGTTCAGGGCGTGGGCTTCCGTTACTGGACGATGCGCGAAGCCATCCGGCTCGGCGTCGGCGGCTGGGTGCGCAACCGGCGTGACGGGAGCGTCGAGGCGCTGTTCGCGGGGCCGGCCGAAGCCGTCGCGGAGATAACGGCGCGATGCCGGAGCGGGCCGGAATTCGCGCGCGTGGATGATATTGAAGATCAGCCAGTGACGGCGAACGCCCTGAAAATGATCCGCCCCGGAGAGCGCTTCTCACAGCTTCCGACGGTGTAATCCTTCCTCATCGTCACACGCGGGCTTGACCCGCATGCCCATCTAAGGATGGATTGCCGGGTCAAGCCCGGCAATGACGTCATAAGGTGCTTCCGGCAAAACATGAAACACTCTAGAATCAATCTAGATCATTGCGGTTGCAGAAGAATTTTGGACGCCATAAACGATTGGAAGCCGACCACGCGACGGTGACAGCGTGTCGGCGTCCTCATCCTTGGCTGGTTCACGTTCGCATCATGATCCCTTTTGCTTTCGTTCCCGTTTGTCCGCAGCCGCTGTCACCGGGCGAATCCGTTTGCGGGCAAGGGATGGCTTCTGGCTGGCGTTCGGGGCGCGCATGAGCTGGGATCTTCACAGGCTGTTCTTACGCCATGCGCGCGACATTACCGCGGCGCTGCGGCGTCGGGGACTGAGCGAGGAAACGGCGGCGGACATCACCCAGGATACGTTCGTCAAGGTCCTGGTCTCGCCACCCGGCAGGTCGGTGACGGTTCACAACCCGGCGGCTTATCTGTTTCGGGTGGCGCGCAATCTCGGCATCGATCACCAGCGCCGCGAGCGGGTGCTGCGTCGGGTCGAAATGTCGGCCGAGGATTTTGCAGCGATCATCGACCCCACGCCGTCTCCGGAATCTGCCGTCTATGACCGCCAGAAGCTGGCGCTGACCAGGGCCGCGCTCGCCGAGTTGCCCGAGCGTACCCGCGTCGCCTTCGAAATGCATCGGCTCGATGAAATGACGATTGCCGAGGTCGCGGCCGAACTCGGTCTTTCGACCTCCCGCGTCTGGTCGCTGATCCGGGACGCCTACGATCATATCGATGCCCGGCTGACCGGCCTCTGACAGGCCGCCGTTCAAGAAAAACTGAAAATTCCGGCCCGCCACTCGTAATCTTCGATAGGAAGGTTTGGCGCGCGGTAATCCAGCGCGAGATGATGGACGTATACGAATGACCGAGGCGCCAGCAGAGGACCGCCGATTGTTTCGCGAAGCGGCGGACCTCGCCATTCGCCTTCAGAACGACCCTGCCAACCCTGTTTCCATCGATATGGTGCGAACGTGGGTGGCGCGCAGCTCCCGCCACGAGGCGGCCTGGGCTAGGGTCGCCGCGATCCATGGCATGACCGGAAGGGTTCTGACCGAGCAGCGCGCGGTCGCTGAAGGCGGGGTTGCCAGCATGTCGCGGCGCACGCTGGTCATCGGCGGCCTGATCGGCGCCGGCGTTGCGGCGGCCGGATCGCTGACGGTGCCGGGCGCTCTTCTGCGCGCGCGGGCGGATTACATGACGTCCACCGCTGAAATCAGGCGCATTACCTTGTCCGACGGCAGCGAGATCACGCTGGGACCCGATAGCGCGGTCGCGATCGATTTTGCCGACGCGCGAAGGACGATCGGGCTTCTGGCGGGCATGGCTTATTTTGACGTGGCGCGCAACGCGGCGCGGCCGTTTTCGGTCCTGTCCGGCGACCTCACGGCGACAGCGCTCGGCACCGCCTTTGACGTGTCCAACGACGCGGGATTCGTCTCGGTCTCCGTGAACCACGGTGCGGTCGAGGCGAGAGCGGCCGACTCCGCTCTTCGTCTCGCGGAAAGATTGAATCCGGGCGACTGGATCACCTTTGATACTTCCTCCCACGCGATTGCTCGTGGCACGCGCGAAGCCTCCCAGATCGCGGCATGGCGGGAGGGAATGATCGTCGCCGAAAGGGAAACCGTCTCCGCGATGGTCGCTAAAATCTCGCGCTGGCAGCCGGGAAGGGTGGTCATGGCCGATCCGTTCCTCGGCTCTCGCGTGGTGAGCGGCGTTTTTGACCTTGCCGATCCGCTCGGGGCGCTGGAAGCCGTGGTTCGGCCGTTCGGCGCGAAGGTGCGCACCGTCACGCCTTTCATGACCATCATTTCGCCCGTCTGAAAAAATCTCGCACGAAAAACAGGAAAATTCGACGGTCCGTTCGTAAAGCCCATAGGGACTGCGTCGAACAGCGAGCCGCCAGTCCCGAATGACACTCGGGGGTAGTTCGGACATGCGACAACGAGCTTTGGGGAAGAGGGCTTTGCAATACGGGTTTCGCGGGAGCGACTTTTGCAAGGATGTCCGCGAGGCGCTGATCGCGGCGCTGCTGGCGACGACGGCGATGATAGGCGGCAGCGCGGTGCCGCAAAGCCAGGCGCTCGCCCAGTCCCAGACCAGTTTCAACATTCCCGCCGGTCCCTTGAATCAAGCGCTCGCCGCCTTCGGCAGGCAGTCGGGAATCCAGCTCTCCTATGAAGCCTCCATTGCGAGCGGCAAGACATCGCCGGGAGTTCAGGGAGCGGCGACGCGCGAGCAGGCCATCGCGCGCATTCTTCAAGGCTCCGGTCTGAGCTATTCTTTCAAGGATGCGCGAAACGTATTGATCACGCAGCCCCGTGCGACTGCCACCGGTACCGCGCCGACCGGCGTGATCTCGCTCGAGACCATCGACGTACAGGGCGAGACCGCGCGCGGGCCGGTGCAGGGTTACGTTGCAAACCGCAGCGCAACAGCCACCAAAACCGACACGCCGCTGATCGAGGTGCCGCAGTCGATCTCGGTCATAGGGGCCGAGCAAATCCGCGACCAGAAAATCGTTTCGAAATTCGACGATACCCTACGCTACACGCCGGGAGTCGTGGCTGCCCAGTATGGGCAGGATCATGGCGATGACTGGTTTGTTATCCGTGGATTTTTTGCGCAGAACGATTCGCTTTTTCTCGATAATCTGCAGCTTTACAGTTCCACTTTTACCGGCTGGAAACTGCAGCCGTTCAATCTTGAGCGCGTCGAAGTCCTGCGCGGCCCGTCAGCAATTTTATACGGCGGATCGGCGCCGGGCGGACTGGTCAACGCCGTAAGCAAGGCGCCTCCCGCCGAGCGCATCGGCTTTATCGAGGCCGGCGTCAACAATTTCGGCAACGCTTACACGCAATTCGACTTCGGCGGTCCTGTCACGACGACCGAGCCCGGAACCGGCAAGATTCTCTACAGGATCGTCGGTCAGGTCAATCGGGGCGGCACACAGACGAACTTCGTCAACGACGACAACTATTTCATCGCGCCGTCCGTGACCTTTCTACCCGATGTAGATACGCGGCTTACGGTGCTCGCCATGGCATCCCAGAACAGGACAAGGGTGCAAGGTTTCCTGCCTTATGTCGGAACCGTGACCGACGCTCCGTTCGGACGGATACCAACGAACCTGTTCATCGGCGACCCCTCCGCTGGCGACTACAGCAGACAGCAAAAAATGGTCAGCTATCAATTCGAAAAGCATCTCTCGGAAAACGCGACCTTCCGCCAGAATGGGCGCGTTGCGAACGTCGTTGCTGACTATAACTCTCTCATTGGGTTTGGCTACGCGACCACTCCGGCCGCAGCCGACATCGCGCGAGGCGCCTTCATCGCCCGAAATAACGCGACTCAACTCAGTCAGGACAATCAGTTTGAGTATCGCTTCGCGACGGGTCCATTCCGGCATACCGCGGTGATGGGTCTCGACTTAAAACATTATGCGCTCGACGACAAACAGGGTTCGGGACCGGCCACCGATCTGAACGTCCTCAATCCGGTGTATGGCGTTAACCCGCCCTTCGACGGTCCGCTTTATCGGGACGGTCGTGTGACACAAAAGCAGGCCGGCCTCTACCTGCAGGACCAAATCAAGTGGGATCGTTTGACGCTGCTCTTGTCGGGCCGCAACGACTGGGTAAAGCAGGTCTATACCGACCTATTTACTTTAACCCGACAGGACAGCAAGTTTTCCGGCCGCGCCGGCCTGATCTACAACTTTGACAATGGCGTCGCACCCTATGTTTCTTACGCAACGAGCTACAACCCGATCGTAATCATCAATGCCGCCGGCAATTTGCTCTTACCCGAAACCGGAGTGCAGACTGAAGTCGGCTTGAAGTATCAACCCGTCGGTCTGAACGCGCGGTTCGGCATCGCTTTGTTCGACCTCAAACGCCAGAATGCTCTGACTGTCGACCCGATTAATCTGACTTTCCAGCGACAGAACGGCGAAGTGACGTCACGCGGCCTCGAACTGGAAGCCGTGGCCAATATCACCCGCGATTTCAAAGTGGTTGCGAGCTATACCAACTACCAGCTGTTCATCAGCAAGGATCTCGATCCGACTTTGATCGGAAAGGTTCCGACCACCGTCCCTCGGCAGATTGCTTCGTTGTGGACGGACTACACGTTCCGGGAAGGCGCGCTGGACGGCTTTGGTCTCGGCGGCGGCGTGCGCTATGTCGGTTCATCTTTCGCCGACGTCGCCAATCTTATTGCAGTGCCCTCCGTGGTACTGGGCGACCTTGCCGTTCACTACGAATGGGCGAGTAACTGGCGCGCGGCTGTCAACGTTATGAACATCGCCGACACCGCTTATGTCGCAGGCTGTGGCGGTTTTACTTCATGCTACTACGGCGACCGGCGTCGCATCACGGGAAGCCTCTCCTACAGGTGGTGATCGGTAGTTTGCCGAATGGCGAGCACTTGCGGTTATTGATTCCGTCACAAGAAACGGAAGGAGCTCAGAACCCGAAGACTTCGCCGAAGGTCTGCTTCAAGGTCTCATCGACATCGGTCAGCCCGACACGCAGACCAAGATCGGCAAGGCTCGTCACGCCGTAACGCGGGTCGATGACGCCGCAGGGCACGATGTCGGCGAAATGGCTGAGATCGGGATCGACATTGAGCGAGACGCCGTGGAACGATACCCAGCGGCGCAGCCGCACGCCGATCGCCGCGATCTTGTCTTCATGGCCCGGCCCCTTGTCCGGGCGCGCCACCCAGACGCCGACCCGTTCCTCGCGTCGTTCTCCCTTGACGCCGAAGGCGTCGAGCGTGCGGATGATCCATTCCTCCAGGCAGGCAATGAACTCCCGCACGTCGGGACGGCGGCGCTTCAAATCCAGCATGACGTAGGCGATGCGCTGGCCGGGGCCATGATAGGTGATCTGGCCGCCACGGCCGGTCGAAAATAGCGGAAAGCGGGCCTTCACCAGATCAGCTTCGCGTCCGCTGGTGCCGGAGGTGTAAAGCGGCGGGTGCTCCAGCAGCCAGACCTGCTCCGCGGCCTCGCTAGAGGCGATCGCCGCGGCCCGCCTTTCCATGACGTCGACCGCTTCCGGATAGGGCACCGGCTGATCCGACCGCCGCCAGTCCACGGGCTCGCCGGGCGAGGCCGCGAACAGCTTCAGATCGAGGGTCTGGCGGCTGTTAATCATTGGCTAACCATCATGTGGTGGTGTGGAACACTAGCAATTTGGCATGGCTCCGGGTCTGTATTTCGTGGCGACGCTCGACAAAGTATCGGTCGATCTCATGGTGGTTCTGGGCACAACGTCCATGCCCGTTCATCAGGTGATGCGGCTCAGCCGTGGCGCCATCATCGAGCTTGACGCCACCGAGCAGGACGAGGTCAAGATCCTCGCCAACAACCTCCCGGTCGCCAGCGGCGTCGTGATGGTCAACCGAAACCGCATCACGGTCGAAGTCAAACAGATGCTGCCCCGCGCGCCGGACCGCCGATAAGCCGTCCTATAGCGTTTTCGAGCGAAGCATGTCCTCGGGCTTGGCCCGAGGATGGTGACCTGTTCGCGTGAAGAAAACGCGTCAAATCAAAATCATAGAGCCCCGCGTCTGATTTCATCAGAAGCGGAAAGGTTCTAACCGTCTTCCAATCCACCGATCGGGAGGAGGGACGTCTCGCTGGGCCTTGTCCGTCCATCATTGTTTTGTTACATCGGTGCCGTCGATCGGTCCGGCGGCGAGCCTGACCCGATTTAGCGCTCGTGGCGGAATTGGTAGACGCGCTGCCTTGAGGTGGCAGTGAGTAACATCGTGAAGGTTCGAGTCCTTTCGAGCGCACCATTGCCCAAAAATCCTCTTGTTATTACTCGGTTTTTCGGCCTGACGCCCGCACCTTATCACAGGGTGCGGGGATAGACGTTTCCCTTTCGTCCCTCGACATCTTGGCGGCGGCTCCTTTTGATAGAGCCTCCCGGTTTACCGATCGCGTGTAGAGCGATGCCATCTGGCCACCAACCCATCCGAACAGGGCCTCCAATTCGCGCTCAGTTGCCCCGCGGTTCGCCGCGTTGGTCGCCGCAGCTTTGCGAAGGCCATGCGCCGATTTTGTAATGCCGGCGGATCGACAGGCATCACGGAATGCATTGCCAAGCGACTCCTTCGTCATCGGAACGCCTGCGGCAGTTGCAATGAACGCCAGATCGCCGACCGGGCCGGCATCCAACGTGGCTTGGAGTTCTGGCTGAATCGGGATGGTGACGCGGATGCCGGTCTTTTCCGTGTTGATGGAAATGGAGCCGTCTTTGACATGCTGCTTGCCAACTTGGGCAGCGTCTCCCCGTCGCAGTCCAGTGTAGAGGAACAAATCGAACATCACGCGCTCCCGCGTTCCTCGATTCCATCGCTTCTGAAATTTCTCGATGTCATCCTCTGTCCAGACCTGGAATCCTTCCGAGCGTTTCCGCTTCGGCCGCTTCACGCCGGCTGTCGGATCGAAGTTGACCAGGTTCGCATCGAGCGCCCAACCAAAGAGGCCGCGAACCGTGCTGATGAAGTTCTTCGCCTGGGACGGCGTCTTTGCTCTGCGGTCACGCCCGGCGACGATCGACGCGCGGGTGATATGGGACAAGGGCTGATGACCGGCACTTTTGAGAACATGCTTCATAATGTTCTCGCGCTGCTTTCGGGTCGCTGCCGATAGGTCGGCCCAGGCCGACGATTGGCGATAGAGCGTCCAAAGCCATTCTAACGTACCGCGCGCCGCCTCACTCTTAGGCTGGGGTCGCTCGCCTGCCAAGGCGGCATGGTACGCTTCCATAAACTCTGCACTGCCGTACTCGCCCTTAATCCGAATCCTCGGGCCGGTCCCGATACGGACGTACCAGACCCGCTTGCCGTGGCGGGTTCGTTCACTTAGCAGATAAGGAGGGCGGGGCCTTGCCATGTCGGCCATCACAGGATGACATCCGGCGGCCGTTCAAGCTGAGTTTCTGGGGTTTTGCTTGTTGGAACAGTGGATTGCGGGGAAAAGCTGATCCTGATTGTCCCGTCCGGCATAACTTCAACGTAGCCGGCGCCGGCCTGCTTTGCTGCTCGCAGAGCGCGGGAAACGTCAGCCTGGGTGATGCGCGCGGGCGTCCTGCTCATAGCGGCGTCGCCTCCGGCATGGCGTCATGGGTGACGGCGTCGAGCAGGCGCCCGGCGGCGGATTTGCTATAGCGCTGCATCAGGTGCACGCGCTCGCCGTGGAAGCCGCAGCCTCCCGCGAGATTGACGATGCGAAATTTCTCCGGCGAGCGGCTAGCCCGGCCGTAATCAGCGCGCCAGTCCGGATCATCGTTGTCGCGGTCGACGATCGGGTACCAGCTTCCCCACTGCTTGAAGAAGAACGCCACGCCGGCAGAAGCGCACTGGTCGCGCAAAGATCGGACCCAATCCGGATGCATCGGCCGGGCACCAGCCCCCGATTCGCCGCCGACGATGACCCAATCGAGCGCGTGCTCGCGGTACGGGCCATCACCGCCCTCGTTATATCCCCGATCGTCCTTGAATCTGTAATAGTCGCCCGTCGCCAGCGCGTTGAAGGTCCAGCCCATATCGCTATCGTCCGGCGTTCCCGGAACGTGCGGAGCTTTGATTGCTGTTAGATCAATCGGCCCGAGAAGTGGCTCGGCTGAAATAAACCTCACCGCCGCCGGCGTCGCTAGCAGATCAGGAATTCGTTCGTCGGCTTCCTTCTGCCGCTCGGTGCTGACACCCAGCCACACGTTGGGGAGCGGAGGCGTCACATCCTCGATGTGAGCGGCGCACTGAGAGCCCGATACGGCCACTGCCGCGTCGGACAGCCGCTCGATGCCCTCGTCCGTTTCGTAAAGGTGGATGACGTAGTTCCGCATCCGCGCGCTGCGCTTCGTGAGCACCTGATATGTGTGCTGCGGCGTCAGCGCCATGACGGCGAACACCTTGTCGATTGCCTCGTCAGGCACGGCCTCGTGAAACAGGTCCGACATCGAGTTGACGAAATAGGTGGTTGGCTTCTTACGCCTCAGCGGCGCCGTCAGTACCTCATCCGAGGCGGTACCGATCTTGCCCGTCCACACGGCGTTGCCGTTCACGATTTTTGTGGTGCCGGCGTAATGCGGCGAGCCGCCGTGGCCCTGCCGTAGCCCGGCGTTGCAGGCCTCGATCCGTCGCGCTCTCTTCATCGCGTAGCAATTGGTGCAGCCGGGCGAGACGATCGAGCAGCCGGCAAATGGATTCCAGACGCGCTCTGTCCATTCGATGTTGGTCTTGCTCATGAATACTCCCAGATGCTTCTGTGCTGGAAGTCGTGCAGTGTTCTGGTCCCATCGTGGTGAAGGACCGCATCCAGGCTCACGTGGTTGCTGAACTTAGAAAATAGCTCGTAGTCCTTGTACATCTGCCGTTGCAGCTTCTTAACAGCGACGGCAATATTCGACGGCGCGACCTCACCAGTCCAAAGCTGGGCTAACAACTCGTTCTTAATTTCGTCACGGATATAGTCCGGGATTCCACTGACGGCCTGATCGACCGCAGCAACTCCGAATGTCATCAGCCAGTGATTAAGGTTCGCGTGAGGAGCCGTTGGCTTGCCGCATCTGGACTGAAACGAGATGTTTCGGTTGCGCTCTATAAGAGCGGCGATGGCAGGTGCCTCCTCGTGATCGGAGTTTAGCAGCGTCTTCAAAGCGAGAAAGTTTATGATCTTTCTTCGCTTGGTGATTGAGTCTTTGGTTCGTCCCTCACGCAATGCGGCTAGTACCTGGACGATCTTTTCTTGTTTCGGCATGTTTGCATCAGTCTTCCGATGACTGAGTGTCGCACACATTTTGCAAGCGCGGCCGCCATTGGTACGAACATAAACGTTAGGGCCAAACAGCGGGTGGCCTCTCTTACAGTGCGTCCGTGCGCGTTTCTTAGCAGCCGATGCGGCAGTCGCCTTCTTGATGGCCTCAAGCCTAGCAGGCGATGTCATTACCACCTCCCGCCACGATTGATGTTGGTCTTGCTCATGAATGCCCCGCGCGTTCGTGTGGTGGCGCAACAGTGGGGCCGTCAGGCCATGTTGGCCTCTCGCCGGTGATGTCGGTCAGCATGTCGGACACCGCCTCCTGCATCAGCGTCATGAACTGGTTCTTGCGCTTCTCATGGGCGACGAAGCGCATCTGGATCGAGCCGAGCAGGATCGCGCCGTCCATCGTGTCGGAGAGCGCATAGTAGGCGTTCCAGAAACTGCCCTCGTGCCGCATGGCGAGGCGGCCCACTTTCTTCTGCTTCTTCCGCGTCATGTGACCTCCTGTTGCGCTGGCGGTCGTCGATAAACGCGCTGGCCGCTCGGGCCTGCGGCGATCACGCGGCCCGCGATCGCCAGCTGGCGCAGGACAATGCGGACATAGCTCGGCGTCGAGATTTCGCCGATCGCGAGAAAGACGCCGCGCGATGAGATCGGGCCGCCGTCCTGCGGCAGTGCGTCGAGCACTTTGGCGACAAAGGCGGGTGAGGGGCGGTTTCTCATGACGCCCTCGCCATTTCAGCGGCAACGATATCGAGCTTAGCTTCGTAGCCGACGTCGGCATGGTATGCGCCGACAATGCGCTCGGCCGGCGGCAGGTGCCGCTGGCGTTGCCATTCGGCGAGCGCGACGGTCGCCTCTAGCTGGGTCGCGGTCGCGAGGGGATCGGCAGCTACGCGATCAATAACCTCGCTGGTTTCGTGGCCGGGCAGGGCTATGACGTTGCTCATAGCCGGCTCCAAAGCCAGGCGAGCAGCGCGAACCACGCGAGCGGAGCGGCGAGGTAGCTCGCGACGCAAAGCAGGGAGATCGGCCGAAGCGGCGCGATCGGATCGCCTACTCGGCTGGCGAGTTTCCGTCTGAAGTCGACGGCACATCCGCACTGGCGTTGCGTGTCGTCATTCGCCTTTCCATCTTGAGCAAGTGAGTCAGCACCATTTCTATGTCGCGGATATTCAAGGCGATCGTCCGAAGTCCCACAACGTAGATACCCGTCAGGACGATCGCGCCTGCAATTTCGATTGCTATAAGCATTCTGGCATCGCGCCATGGCGCGTCTCCCGATTTGCGGTTGAATGAGGATCTGTTCGATGTCTGACGACGGCGTAGGCTTGAAGAATTTTAGTCTCGATGCCTGGTGGAAGGTCGTAACTGCGGCCGGACCGCTAATCATCGTCGCGGCTGCCGGCGGTGCGTTTTCGCCCGGCGTGGTCGTCGGTCTCGGGCTCTTGCTGTTTGGAGCCGTTGAGTGGTCGACGGTGCACCGACGCGAAGCGCCGATTCTGGATCGTTTCAGTAGGCCGATCGGCACCCATTTCGTCGTTTTTCGCAGGCGGACGAGCGCATCAATTGCGTTGCAGGCACTAGCCATCGTGCTGCTCGTCTTTGGGCTCGCCTGGATGATTTATCGTGCCTAGCAGGCCAGCTGCTGCCACGCCGGCGCCCAAAATCGTCAGCCACACCGGCGCACCAATGAGGCCAGCCTCGGCAGTGATGATGATGCCGCTAGCCGAGACTAGCGGCCACGGTGTTTCGCCAAAAAAACTTCGAGCGATGTAACGGAAAAAACGATGCACCATGGCGCGTCTCCCGATTTGGTGTCGGGATGAATGTGCATGACATGCACAATGCAGTCAACGTCTATATGTGCATCAAATGCACAATTAGCGGCGCGGCCTTTTTAGGGCGTCCACGAGGCGGGCCGCTTGGCGCTTTCCGTCGTCATCTAAGGCGGCATAGGCTGAAAAGAGATCCTGCGCTTCGTCCGGGCCGCGGGTGAGCAGATCCACAATAGTACAGCCATACAATTTCGCGGCGGCCTCTAAAAGGCGTTGATTATATGGGCTTACACCGCGCTCAATTTTAGACAACTGCCCATGTGTGATGCCGAACCTCGGAGCGGCAGCCTCTAGGGTGATGTCCCTGAACTCCCGCCATTCACGTAGGTGGGTTCGGGTCAGCTCGGCGGGCTTTTTCGAACGATTTTGCGCCATGTGCACATGATGCACGGGGAAAAGCCGCCTTCCATTGCCCTGTATGAACATTATTGGTTGCCTTGATTGTGCATGTAATGCACATTTTGCCCATGCGACTCAGTGTTTGGATGAAATCGGCTGGTATTGGCGACGAAGCGCTCGCGGAAAAGGTGCGCGGGGTGGGAAGCCCCTGTGACCGGTCGCAAATCAGCAAGTATCGCCGCGGGTTGATGCGCCCGAATTGGCAGACAATTCGGGCACTTCATCAAGTTTCGGGTGGCTGTGTCTCGGCGAACGACTTCCTTGAGTTGGAGGTCGGGCAATGACGCTATTGCAACGGCGCGTTCCCGCGCGACGCGGTAATGAACGGCCGCCCGGCCAGGACGGCTCTCGTCTGCGCCATCACGGCCTGCAACGTCGAGATCGGCGCGATGATGCGCGCGACGACATGCCGGTCGATGTCGCCGTCGCCCAGGTTGCGTGTTGCGTAGAGCGTGAATCTCAAACAATCCGGCCCGATCTTTTCGAGCAGGGCGAGACCCTCTGCAAAGATGTCGTTCACACGATCCGGATCGATCAGGTCGGGCAGAACTTCGTTTCTCAAGATTGTTCCCCTTCTGGTGTTTCCTCAGCGGCCGTCGGCCATGGGGAAACTTCACAGATCGGGACTGAGCGAAGGTTAAGCGTAAGCACGGGCTCCGCGCGGGGCGGGCCGTCACTGGCTGGGACGGGTTGCGATGCCGTCTCAGAAATCGAAGCTCAGTTGCCTGGGCATCGACCTGAAGTGAGCACCGACGTGCTCGGTTCGGCCGAAACGCAGGCGCGTGTACGCGCGTACGCGCACGAGCTTCGCTCTCGCCATGTCTGTCATGGCGGACTCCATGGTCAAGCGGGTGAAAGCCCGCCGCTTCGATGCGCGTCCATTGCGCATCGGCGACCGCTGCGGCCCAGCCTTTCAGCTGGCGACCATGGCAGGCCAGTGACGGCCCTGCGGCGGATTGTCGGCGATTCGTATCGGGGCTGGAAAGTCGGCGGGGTTTCATCATGACCCGACAAAGCCGGCCGGGCGCAAAGCTGTCAAAAACCGAGGCCGATCATTCGATCGGTAAATACCGATCAATCGATCGGTGGTTTTCGCGGGTGGTCGACGCGCTGCGCCGGGAGCATCCCGACAAGCTGGCGCAAACACTCGCGGATTTCGCGCAGCGGCCACAGCGCGTTTGTGAATTGTGGCTCGCCGGGCGGCAATCGCCGAACGGCGCGGCGCTGGCCTCGCTGCTCCGCAGTCCGATTGGCGGCATCGTTCTCGAAGCCATCACCGCCGGCGCCGAAGCCGAGTGGATCGCGCGCGACCGCAGGGCGCGGCGGCTTCTCACCATTCATGAGCGCGAGGCCGAGCTTCGCCGGGAAAAAGCGCAAGCGTTGGAGGATGTCTGATGAACATTCAGTCCTTTCTGAGTTCCTTCAATGCCTCCTGGCCGACCGCGTCGTTCGACGAACGGGACCGGGTTACGCAGGCCGCATCGCGATTATCCGATTCCGATCGAGAGGCGGCGCTTGCCGGCGTCGCACCCTTCCTGGCCGAGCTGGAGCGGCTTCGCCGCAGATACGTGCCCGCCGGTTGGAAATATCTGGAAGAGAAGCGCTGGAAGCTGCTGCCGTCAACCGGGCGGCAGCTTGGCGAGCGCATCCTGCAGCGCGGCGGTGAAATAGCGCCGGCTGATAGCAACTCGGGCGACCGGAACGGTCGGGTCGCTACAGGGGTCACCGAGTTCGGGACGGCTAGCGCGAAAGACAAAGCGCAGTGTGCCGCCGCTCTCGAATATCTGCACGACATCGCTGAAGACCTCGGGCGGCTGCAGATCAAGGTCATGCAGGCGATCGATGTGATCGGTCGCGAGTCCGTAGGGCCACTTTCGTTCGTCGTCGCTCATCGCGAATCTCCTTCATCGGTTGGTGTTGCAACCCCGATGGTAGCCGAGTCGGACGTGGCGTCATCCGCCATGCCCGACTCGGCGCACGATGCTGATCTGCAGAGATTGAAAAGGGGCGTCCGATGACGACGGCCCGCGCCGAAGCGCGCTCACGCCTGAAGGATTTCATTGAGCGGGTCGAACGGATCGCGGCCGATCGGCGTGATCTCGGCGACGATATGAAGGCGGTGTTCGCCGAAGCCAAAGCCGAGGGCTTCGACACCAAGGCCATGCGCCGCATCATCAAGCGGCGCGACAAGGATCCGGCCGAGGTCGCCGAGGAAGATTCCATCTTTGAGACCTATATGGCCGAACTCGGCATGACGCCCGAGGCGCCGCTGCCGTCGATGGTGCGAGCGCTCGGCGTCGACGTGCTGGCGCGCGAGCAGGTCATCGACGCGTTGTCGTCGCTGATCCCGGCCAACGGCGAAATCATCGCCCGCGTCGGCGGCGAGCCGATGCGGCTGTGGCGCGACGAAGAGGGCCGGGCCTATGCCGAGGTCTATGTGCCGCCGGCGGCAGCGCCAAAGGAAAAGACCGGCCGCTCTCTCAAAGCGCCGGCGACCGTGCTCACCATGGTGCCCGGCGGAAAGCTTGCGAGCGAGGACGTCAGGCGCAAGGCCGACGCGGCCGAGAAGCGCAGCCAGGCGAGCAAGCTGGATGAGATCAGCGACGAAAGCAGCGACGAAGGTGAAGGCGAATGATGCACACCGCCGCTCTCCTCAAGCCGCAGCCGGTCGAACTTATTACGCTCGAACAGGTCGATCTGTCGCCCACGCCGTGGCGACTGATTCCGCTGTCGGAGCGGCGTGGCGTGTATTGTCTGGTTGACGCCGACGACTATGGCTGGCTCACCGAGGTCACCTGGAACATCAGTTGGGGCTCGCGAACGCCGTGGCAGCAATATGCCAAGCGCAATGTCGGGGCGGGCCGCGCTACGGTGCGCATGCATCGCGAGATCCTGATCCGCCGCGACCCGCGTTCCGAGCGGTTCATGGCGAAGCGCCATGTCGATCACATCAACGGGCAGACGCTGGATAACCGTCGCTGCAATCTGCGCTGGCTGACGCCCGGCGAAAATGCCGCCAACCGCCGCCCGCGCGGCCGTGTCCCGTCGCTGGAATCCATCATCGCTGAACTGCTGACCGCGCACGCTGCCAGCGTCGACGTGGGGGAGGTGCCGTTTTGAGTGCCGAAGACCAGCCCTATCAGGTCATGCCGCCGCTGTCGGCCGATGAATATGCCGCCTTAAGAGACGATATTGCGGCCCGCGGTGTGCTGGTTCCGGTCGAATATGACGAGACCGGTGAAATCCTCGACGGCCATCACCGCGTGCAGATCTGCGGCGAGCTTGGCATTTCGCAATGGCCGCGCCTCATTCGTCATGGGTTGACGGAGACCGAAAAGCGGCAGCACGCGCGCCGGCTCAATCTGGATCGCCGCCATCTTGATCGCGAGCAGCGGCGGCAATTGATCGCTGAGGATCTGCGCGAACGCCCGGAGGCGAGCGATCGTGCGATTGCGGCATCGCTGGGTGTGGATCACAAAACGGTCGGCTCGGTGCGGGACGGACTCGAGTCGACTGGGGAAATTCCCCAGTCGACTGAACGGCAGGGTCGCGACCGGCGTACATATAAGATCGTCCAGTTTGTTCCGGCAACGGACGAAGAAAAGCGCGGGCTGCTCGTATCGGCGAAGGCTGTACGCTTTGAGGCCGAGGCCGATGGCCGCGAGCGGCGCCGCGCGCTGCAGCAGGCGCTTTCGGACGAAACTGCAAAACTGCCAATGGGACGCCGGTTTCCCGTCGTCTATGCGGATCCGCCCTGGCACCGGAAACAGGGTGTCACCGGCCGCTCTTATGAGAACCACTATCCCACCATGACGTGGGACGACATCTGCGCGCTGCCGGTCAAGGATGTGCTGCTGCCGGATGCCTGGGTATTTCTCTGGATCCCGCGCGCGCACATGTTCGCGCTGCATACGGTCGATATGGAATTCGCGACCGATGATGGTTGCGTCATCACACGCAAGGTGCAGTTGCCGCTGGCGTGGGCCGTGGCGCGCGCCTGGGGCTGCGACAGCTACTCGACCGCCTTCGTCTGGACCAAGACCGACGAAGAGCACCCGGAAGATCAGGGCGGCGGCGTAATTGCTTACGACCAGGACGAAATCCTGCTCTTGTTCAAGCGCGGGCGCGGCCTGCCGAAGCCGGATACGAAGGAAAAGTTCGGCTCCAATCATCGCGAGCGCTCAAAGCCGCTCGGACATTCGCGCAAGCCTGAATTCTACCGGGAGATGATCGCCACCATGTGCGGCGGGCTGCCGGTGATGGAGCTGTTCGCCCGCGTCAATGCCGAGCATCCGTTGCCGCCGAAGTGGGAAGGGTGGGGCAACCAGACTAGTCCGTCGTCGGACGATGCGACGACCGAGTCCGCCACCATTACCAACGAGACCGCTGAGACAAGCATTGCGGTCAGTTTGCCGAGTTGCGCAAACTTGCAACTTCGACCTGCGGAGACCATCGCGCCCGGAAGTACGGCCGATGAGTCATTCGCCGGAGGCGCGACGACGTTGCCCGTCGCGGCTTTCGTCCTTTCCGCCCCAACTGATCCGGTTGACGTGACCGCCGATGCGGTTGACGAATTCGCCGATACGATTGACAGCGTCGCGCCCGAATTGGCCGGGGCGTCGGCGGAAGCGGCGCCGCCGCCGCCCGACAGCGAGGCCGACGAATTCACCGTCCTCAAGGCGTTCTCGAGTTTCGCGACGCCGGATCGGTTCGCCGTCATCGGCCCGGTTGCGGTCGACTACATCGCCCGCGGGCTGGTGTTCAAGTATGGCGGTGTCACGGATTGGGGGCTTACCGCTGCCGGCTACGACCGTCTGGATGAGCTGAAGCGCGAGCGCGCCGGCGTTGCGCCGAAAGTGCTCACACCGCCTGCGGTCTCTGATCTTTCCGATGAGGAACAGGAGATGCGCGAGGTGCTGGCAGCGGTCGCCGGCGCTTACCGCGCAGATCTGTCGGCATCCCGGCGCGCGAGCTACGAGCGCGACCTGATCGGGCACGGCTTTCTTAGCGTCATCGACGACTGCGGCGGCCTCGCCGTCACCGAGGCCGGCCACGCCTGGCTGCGGGAGACCGAAGCCACGAACGCGCCGGCTCCGCTCACGCAGCCGGAGCCTTTGACGCCTGTGCAAATCAACATGTTTGGGGCTGCGAGATGAAACAATCGAAATGGATGTCGGTGCTGGAAAGCATCATCAATATCGTTGTCGGCTTCGGCATCAGCATGGCCGCGCAGGCTGTTTTCCTGCCGATGCTCGGGGTTCCGGTCCCGTGGCATGCGAATTTCATCTTCGCGCTTATCATGACCGCGATCTCGATCGTGCGGTCGTTCACGCTGCGGCGGCTGTTCGAGGCGCTGCATATCCGCCGGCCGCTCTCGCCGTTCATGCAGGCGGTGATCGCGGAGCGCTATCGGCAACAGGATGTCGAGGGCTGGGACTCGGCGCATGACGATGAACATGCGCGGGGGGATTTGGCGCACGCGGGCGCTGCCTATCTCAAGCAGGCCGATTGTCATCTCATTGAAGGCGCCGATGTCGGCCGCAATGCAAAGTTCTATCTCCCGCATTTCTGGCCCTGGGAAATCGAATGGTGGAAGCCGACCGGCTTCCGTCGCGATCTCGTCAAGGGGTGCGCGCTCGGGATCGCCGAGGGCGAGAAGTTCGATCGCAATCGTAGCCGCAAGGTGCAGCGATGACGTCGGTCCGTCACAGCTGGGGCGAGCCGGCGCGGTTCGAGCACAAGTCCGAACGAGAGTGCCGGCGGTGCGGCATGGTCAAGGTCACGCGGCATGAAGCCGAAGGTCCGCGCGATGTGCACTGGACTGAATTCTGGCGCGACTGTGAGCAGCTCCCGGCGCAGCCGACACCGCCATGCGATGCGCGGCGCGAGGTACAGTCATGACCGTCTCTGCCGATGAAGATCACATCAGCCTTACCGAGGCGATCGCACTGTCTTTGCAGGATTACTGGAATTCGATCGGCCTTTATCTCCCGCATTGTCGTGCTGAGGATATCGCGCGCTCCGCGCTCCAGCGGCTACAGCCACGGCGCGCGTCTCTCCGTGATCTCCGTGAGCTGGATGACCTTGGTCTCGCGGAAGAGACTCGCGCGCGCGAGATGGCTTTTCAGGATGTTGTTGCTGAACTCGCGAGGCGGGCCGCGTCTGGCGGCGATCAGGATTGGGATGAGCGTAGCGTCGCCGCGATGCTCGCGGAGAAGCGCAACGACATCCACCATGTCGATAATGGCCGGACCGGTACGCTGCCGCCGCCGCTGTTCCGCATGGGCTACGAATGGGCCGCGCTGTCAATCATCAGGATCCTTGAAGGGGTTCTGGAAAAGCCATCCGAGGACATCTGCGCCACCACGGAATTCCAGCACGTCGGGAAAGGCCTCTACAAGCAGGTAGGAGAGCCGCGCCCGAGCGATCCGCGCCGCCGCGCCGCGCTCGATCTGATCAAGGAGATCGAGTGGTACGGCCAGAATGCTTTGCGCGGCATGTTCTTCCGCTCGAAACGCAAGAACGCCTACGCGCCCGCCGATGATGCGGCGCTCGCCGAGCTTCTCAAGGAGAAACGAGAGGCGCTTTCGGGTGGGTTATTCCAGTGCGCGCGCGGGGGCGGCGCATGAAAGCCATCAGCATTCGCCAGCCCTGGGCGTGGGCCATCTTTCATGCTGGCAAGGACATGGAGAACCGCGACAGGCGCTGGAATCTGCGCGGGCGCATCGTTGTCCATGCCAGCGCAACAATGACGCGCGCCGAGATGCTCGCGATCGAAGACATCACTGCTTTGGCGGGTATTCGACCGCCGACTTTCGCCGACTTCCGCGCATGCGGGCTGCTCGGCGCGCTGGTCGGCACCGTCGAAATCATCGACTGCGTGCGCGACCATCCTTCCCGCTGGTTTTTTGGCCCGTTCGGCCTCGTTTTGCGTAAACCGCGTCCCTTCAAAACACCAATCCCGTATAAGGGCGCGCTCGGAGTTATGGACGTGCCGGACGAGATTTTGCCGCCGGACTGATCATGCCGTCGCCCCGATATTCGATTATTCCCGCCGGCGCTGTCACCGACCGCTCGCTGGAGCCGCGCGACTTGCAGGTGCTGTGCCTGCTTGGCCGGCACACCGACGATTTGGGCTGGTGCCGGCGCAGTCAGGTGAAGATGTCCGCCGAGCTCGACTGCGGTCGCGCGACCATTCAGCGCGCCCTGGAGCGCCTGGTCGGCGCCGGTTGGGTGCAAATGAAGCGCCGCGATCTTTCTGATGACGATGACACCAGTCGTCATCCAAGCGCGAGCTATGCATACCGCGTATTGCTCGATCAGGATGAGCCCGGCCGGGGGTGCCCACCAGCGAGCACCCTGCCTCCGGCGCCAGATTCGTGCGGTCCGGCTCCGGAGGGGGTGCCCATAGATGAGCACCCGGGTGCCCACCCTGGGCGGGCACCGGGTGCCCACACATACGTGGGCACCAAGAACGACCCCTTAGAACGACCCCACCTTGAACGTGAGAGAGAGCGCGCGCGCGAGGGAAAGACCGAACATGAGTCGGTTGCCCGCTTTCTCACGACGTTCGAGGCTCGCTGGCCTTCGGCTGCGGTCGACGATCGTCAGCGAACGGCGTACGCCGCAGCCGCACTCACGGCCCAGCAGCGCGAAGCCGCACTCCGAGGCATCGCTGGGTTTCTCGCCGAGCAAAAGCGGGTAAAGCGCGATCGTATACCGGCCGGCTGGAAGTACCTCGAGCAGCGGCGATGGGAGCTGCTTTCCGCGGCCAAGCCGGAAACGACGGCGTCCACCGTGCATCATCCGCCCGGGAGTAGCGCCGCCACGGCACTCGCAACGCTGCACCAGATCGCCATGCTCGAGGCTTTCTTTCAGAAGGTCTACCGCATGCCGGATGGCCGCGTGAGCTGGCGTGGTGAGCTGACGCCCCGGCTTCTGGCGCTGGCTAACGCGCCACCGCGAGCGCAGTGGTCCGCGTTGAACAATCAGCAAGCGGCGGCATGGGATCGATATCTGGCTGACCACGTCACGGTCGCGACGCGCCGGCGGATCATGACAGGTGCCTTTGCGCCTTGGCCATGGCCGCCGAGGAAAGACGGGACGATCTATCTCGAAAGTGCGGCCGACGAAATGTCGCCCGATGCATCGACAACTTCCGATGACGTCATCGGTGACCAGCAAGAGGGAGGCCCGGAAGATGATCGGTGAACTGCAGCGGCTTGAGATCGGTCAATTCGTCGGAACGGTTGATCTCGACACGGTGCGTGGCCCGGCATCGGTGCCGATGCAGCCGAAGTGGTGGTTCATTCTGCGTACCCATCCGGGCCGCGAGCGCAAGGTGATGCGTGAATTCGAGCGGCGGAATGTCAGCGCCTATTGTCCTCTGATTATGAAGCAGCAGCGGGTGGTTCGCAGGGTGCATGGATCGAGCTGGACTTATGAGATCAAGCGGCAGGTCATGGTGCCGCTATTCCCGCAACTCCTGTTCGTTCCGGATTTTGAGCGCGTACCGGCAGATATAAGCGGCGTTTCGGGATGGCTGCGGTTTGGCGAATGGTTCGCGCGCATTCCGTCAGAGCGCGAAGCGACGTCGGAGCGCGGAGCTTGCATGGAGGACATCCATGCTTTGGTCGCGATTGCGAACACGCCGTTCAGCAAACGCGACGCGAAGTTCGATATTGGAGATCTCGTTCGCATTGTGGATGGTCCGTTCCGCGACTTCTCCGGTCGAATTGAGCGACTCGACTCCAGAGGGCGACTCAGCGTAGCCATTGAGATATTCGGACGCCTGTCGCCGACCGTTGTGTCGGAGTGGCAGATCGAACCGTCACAGTATCCAACGGATGTCTGCACGGTTCGTGAGAGGCCAAGGCCTCGGCGAGGCAGCTTTCGCTGCCGTTGAAAGGATTCCGCTCAAAACGCCCCGCCATCGTGCGGGGCTTTTTCGTTATGGGATGTAGCGGTTATCGCCATTGACCGTTGCACTCCAGGGGTGAGGGAGCGCCGTCTGCAGCAATGCAGGCGGCGTTCTTCGTTTAGGGCAGCGGCAGTGCTCATGCTGCCGCTGACGCTTCCCATAGACTTGGCCTGCCGGTGTCCATGCCGTGCAGGCCTTTCCTTTGAGTATGCCGACAGTTTCCGATTATGACGCGCGCCGTGGGTCCGCTCGCTCTCGTGGTTACGATGGGCGCTGGGATCGTGCAGCGAAGCAGTTCAAGTGGAAGCACCCGCTCTGCCTCGGTTGCAAAGCAGAGGGTAGGGTGACGCCAACGGCAGTGGTCGATCACGTCGTGCCGCACCGAGGCGACATGACGCTGTTCTGGGATCAGGCTAGGTGGCAGCCGTCCTGTCCGTTCCACCATAACGTCGTCAAACAACAGCTCGAGCACATGTTCGATCGCGGCGCGCTTCCGGAGGCCGAGCTGTGGTTGGACTCGGCGACGGCGGTTGCGGTCAGTCGCCGCGAGAGGGCGGTGATCGGTGCGGATGGTTGGGTCGGAGGGTGATGGTCACTCGGCGGCTTAAAATTATAAGAATAAAATCCAGATCTTCGACGAGACCCGAGGTAAAAAAATGCCTCCATGCGGAATCCCGGTCCAAAAATTTTCGTCCATGGGATGACCCCGGGGGGCAAAAAACTTTGCAGGGTTTCACCTAGGGACCGGCGGCCCCCCTTCGGACGCAAAAAGTTGGAATTAAATACAAAAAGCCACCTTGATGCGCGGTGCTAAACCAAAGCTCCGAAACGTCATCCCGATGCGGCCGGATGACGTCGATGCGGAAAAGCTTCGCAAGAAGATGATGCAGCGGGCGATCCGCCGGCTGATGCCGCGTGACCTGCCGCCCGAGGTCGAGAAGGAATACAAGCGCGTCGCTGCGATACTTGCGGATCCTTCCGTCGATCGTCTCAAGGCGCGCTACATCGACACGATCATTGAATATTGCCGCTGCACCGTTCGAATGCGCGGCCTGCGGGCGTCAATGCCGACGCTGGCGCACGAAATTTACCGCGTGAAAACGCGCAACGGCGATCAGGTGAAAAGCCACCCGCATGTTGCGCAGGTCAACGAGAGTTGGCGACAGTGGCGATCGCTCATTGCGATGCTCGGCTTGTCGCCGACCGATGAGCGCAACCTTCTGCCCGGTCAGGGCGACCTGTTTGATGAAAATGACCAATACTTCGACTAAACCAAAGCGGACCCGGAAGCCGAAGGCCGAGGCGCCGCGCGTCGAGCTTGAACCCATCGGGCCGCGTGCGGCCAATCGTGTTCGCGAGGAAACCTGGCCGATCGACCGGCTGCGGCCTTATGATCGTAACGCCAAGAAGCACGACCAGGCGCAGCTGGATCAGATTCGAGCTTCGCTCCGGCAATATGGGCAGGTGCACCGTGTGCTCGTCGATGAGGCGGGTGTCGTTATCGCTGGCCATGGTCGGCTCGAGGCGCTGAAGCAAGAGCAGTTCGCCGAGGTCCGCGTCCTGATCGCAGTCGGCTGGGAAGATGCGGAAAAGCGCAAATTCCGCCTTGCCGATAACCAGCTCACCATGTCGACGGGCTGGGATGAGAAGCTGCTCAAGGGCGAAGTGCTCGAGCTTGGCGCGCTCGGCGTTGAGCTGGATCAGCTCGGCTTTGAGCCCGGCCGCATCGCGGGTCTGCTGCATGAGCCGACCGCCGGTCTGACCGATCCGGACGAGATGCCCGAGCCGCCGCCGGTGCCGACGTCACGCCGCGGCGATGTATGGATCCTCGGGCGTCACCGCATTACCAACGGCGATTCCACCAATCCGGAGGATGTCGCGCGCGTTCTGGCGGGCCGGGTGCCTCACCTGATGGTCACCGATCCGCCGTATGGCGTGAAATATGATCCGGCCTGGCGGCAAGCGGCGGGCGTCACGTCAAAGGATGCTGCGACCGGCAAGGTATTGAACGATGACCGCGCCGATTGGCGGGAGGCGTGGGAGCTGTTTCCTGGCGATGTTGCGTATATTTGGCACGCTGGCGCCTATTGCGGCGACGTCGCCAATTCCCTCACGGCCTGCAGATTCAAGATTCGGGCGCACATCGTTTGGGTGAAGCAGCGTCATGTGCTCGGGCGCGGCGATTATCACTTCCAGCATGAGCCGTGCTTCTACGCGGTGAAAGAGGGTGCGGACGAACACTGGCACTTCGTTCCGGAGCACGACGTTGCGACCTACACCGTGCGCGACGGCGAGCGCGGCCATTACGAGGGCGGCCGTAAGCAGTCGACCGTCTGGAACATCGAGCATGTGAAGTCGGAAACCGGTCACGGCACCCAAAAGCCGGTTGAGGCCATGAAACGGCCGATCGAGAACAACTCGCAGCCGGGCGAGATGGTCTATGAGCCGTTCTCCGGATCCGGCACCACCCTGATCGCGGCCGAAATCACCGGCCGCAAGTGCTTCGCGATTGAGCTGAACCCGCTTTACGTCGATGTCGCCGTGAAGCGCTGGCAGCAATTTACTGGCCTTGTGGCCACCCTGGAATCCGATGGACGAACTTTCGACGACGTTGCCGCCGAACGCGACGCCGAGCGCCGCGCCGCCGCCGCAGCCTGATCTCGAACCGGAGGACGAGGTCACGGCTTATGCCGCGGCCGTCCTCGCTGGCGAGATCGTTGCGGGTCCGCTCGTGCGTCTCGCATGCGAGCGTCATCAGCGCGACCTCACGTCGGGCGAGAAGCGCGGCTTGGTGTTCGACGTGCATGCCGCGCAGCGCGCGATCGGATTCTTCCGTGACGTGCTCACGGTCGAGGTCGAGGAGCGTGACGAATATGGCGAGGTGTCCACCTATGCGTCGCCGTTCAACCTTCAGCCGTGGCAGGCGTTCATCATCGGCTCCCTGTTCGGCTGGAAGAATGCGCTCGGTTTCCGGCGGTTTCGCCGCGCCTACGTCGAGATCGGTAAGGGCAACGGCAAGTCACCGCTCGCGGCCGGCATCGGTCACTACATGCTGCTGGGCTGCCGCAAGCTGCGCGCCGAGGTCTATTCGGCGGCGACCGACAAGGATCAGGCGGCGATCCTGTTTCGAGACGCGGTTGCGATGTGGGAACGATCACCGGCGTTGCGGCGGCGCCTGAAGCCGAAGGGTGCGAATCCGGTGTGGGAGCTGCACACCAGTCGCCCCGGTGTGAATTCCTACTTCAAGCCGATCTCGTCCGACAAAAAGGGCAAGTCCGGCATTCGCCCCTATTGCGCGTTGATCGACGAAGTGCATGAGCACCCGGACAATTCTGTCATTGAGATGATGCGCGCCGGCACCAAGGGCAACCAGGAGGCGCTCTTGTTCGAAATCACGAACTCCGGTTTCGACAAAAAGACGGTCTGCGGCCAGGAGCACGACATGTCCGTGCGGATCCTCAAGCGGGAATTCGAGAACGATGCCTGGTTCGCCTTCATTGCGAATCTCGATGAGGCCGACGATCCATTTGAGGATGAGACCTGTTGGCCCAAGGCCAACCCGAACCTCGGCGTTTCGATTCAGCCCGCATTTATCCGCGAGCAAGTGCAGGAAGCGCAAGGCATGCCCTCGAAAGAAGGCCTCGTGCGCCGCTTGCACTTCTGCCAATGGACGGAATCGGCGACATCAGCCATTCCGCGCAAGGTATGGGAGGACTGCGAAGGCGATGTCGATGTCGACAAACTCACCGCGGACAACGTGCCGTGCTATGGCGGCCTCGATCTCTCCCGCGCGCGCGACCTGACCGCCTTCACACTAACCTGGCTGCTCGATGCGACGAAAGATCAGTGGCGATTTGCTTCTAAAACGTGGTTCTGGACGCCGGCCGATACGCTGAAAGAGCGCGCGAAAACCGACCGTGCGCCCTATGAGCTATGGGTCCAAAAGAAATTCATGGAGGCGGTACCAGGTCCGCGGATCAGGTATTCCTGGGTCGCCGATGCTCTGCAGCATCTTGTGGCGAAGTATCACCCGGTGATGATCGGTGCCGACCAGTACGGTCTCGAGCAGCTCCTGGACGCGCTCGGCGAAAAGGGCGGGTCAATCCCGGCCGAAGTCCACCCGCAAGGGTTTCAGCGGCGCATCATCGGCGAGCGGGACGGCGATCATAACCGCGAGACCGGCGCCGACGACATTGTTTGGTGGATGCCGGACTCGATCAATAAGCTTGAGGCGGCGCTGCTCGAGAAGCGCATCACGGTCGCTGTGAACCCGGTCATGCGCATGTGTGCCGGCGGCGTGGTCTACGAGCAGAACCGCACCGGGCATCGCATGTTCAACAAGGACAAGGCCACCACCCGCATCGACGGAATGGTGTCGCTCGCCATGTCGATCGGCGTGGCGACGTCGACTCAGGCGTCGTCCTCTTTCTGGGAAATCGCATAGGGAAACTGCTTTATGGGTTTCTGGAAACGACTTGTCGGCCGCGAACAGAAAGCGGCCTCGCTGGACGATCTCATGCGCCAGGTTTACGGCGGCGGCCGGGAATCCGGCTCCGGTGTCGTCGTCAACGTTCAGACGGCGCTCGAGGTCGCGACGGTGTTGGCCTGTTGCCGAGTGATCGCGGAAGGCGTGTCGCAAGTCCCGTTCAAGGTGTATCGCGATGCCGCGGCTGGTAGCGAGCCGGCGAAGGACCATCCAGTCTATCACCGTCTCTATCGGCGCCCGAATCCGTGGCAGACGAGTTTCGAGTTTCGCGAAACGTTGATGTTTCACATGATCTTGTGCGGGAACGCCTATGTTTTCGTCAATCGGGTTGGGTTGAAGCGAGAGGTTTCAGAGCTGATTCCGATCGAGCCGCATCGCGTCACGGTCAAGCAGAACAGGGACTATTCGCTCGAATACAAGGTGGCTGCCGCAGAAACAGGCGAGACCGCGGTATTCGGACAGGACGCCATCTGGCACCTTCGCGGCCCGTCGTGGAATTCGTGGATGGGCATGGATGCGACGAAACTCGCCCGCAATGCGATCGGCCTCGCAGTCACGCTTGAACAAGGGCAATCGGAATTCCAGAAGAACGGCGCTCAGCCGTCGTCGTCTTACTCGGTGAAGGACAAGCTTTCGCCGGAGCGATTTGAGTTTCTGGCGAAGTGGCTCGACCGACATGCGCCGGGTGGCGACCGGTACGGCAAGCCCGTGATCCTGGACAATGAGGCGAAATGGGCCGCGCAGATGATGAGCGCTGTCGATCAGCAGCTTATCGAGACCCGTAAATTCCAGATTGAAGAAATCTGCCGCGCATTTCGCGTCATGCCGATCATGGTTGGTCAGTCGGACAAGGCCGCTACCTATGCCAGCGCAGAGCAGATGTTTCTGGCGCACGTCGTTCACACGCTGGCGCCCTGGTATCAGCGAATTGAGCAATCGGCCGACGTCAACCTGTTCTCGGAAGAAGAACTGGCGGCAGGCTACTACACAAAGTTCATCCCGAACGCGCTGATGCGCGGCGCGGCGAAGGACCGTGCGGAGTTCTACGCCAAGGCGCTCGGGTCCGGAGGCTCCGGCGCCTGGATGACGCCCAACGAGGTCCGCGGGCTCGAGGAAATGGACCGCATTGAGGGTGGCGACGATCTGGCGAAGCCGATCGTCAACAAGCCTGCCAACCCGGCACCCAAGCCGGCGAGCGAGGAAGAGTAATGAAACGAGAGACCTTTCTCACCCCGCTTGAAGTCAAATTCGCGGGTGACGGTGAAACCATGTCGTTCTCGGGTTATGGCGCGCGCTTCGGCAATGTCGACGCCTACGGGGACGTGATCGCGCCCGGCGCGTTTGAAAAAACACTGAAAGATGCGCGATCTTCGGGCAACTGGCCGGCGATGTTGCTGCAGCACGGATCGTTTCTCGGTGGCGACGATAACATGCCGGTCGGCGTATGGACCGAAATGCGTGAGGACAGCAAGGGCCTGTATGTCGAAGGCCAGCTCGCACCGACCACACGCGGCAAAGACGCTTACACGCTCCTGAAAATGTCGCCGCGCCCGGCGATTAACGGCATGTCCATCGGATATCGGCCTGTCGAATGGTCGATGCGCGCCAAGCCGGAAGACCCGCGCCGGACGCTCAAGGCTGTCGAATTGCTGGAAGTGTCGCTGGTGACATTCCCGGCGAATGGAAAGGCGCGCGTCGAGGCCGTCAAATCGGCAGACAGCATCAAAACCATCAGAGAATTTGAGGAATTCCTACGGGATGTAGGTGGTTTCTCGAATGCAGCCGCCAAGGCCATCGCCGCCGGCGGTTTCAAGGCGAATCCTCGGGATGAGGACGCGAACATGGCCGCGATCGAGATCGTGCGCCGCAACCTGGCAATCCTCACTCGAAAATAGGAGGTCCGCATGGACCCGGAACTGAAGAAACTGCTCGATGAGCAGGGCGCGACCTTTGCTGCCTTCAAGTCGGCAAATGATGAAATGCAGGCCGAGATCAAGAAGCTTGGCGCGGCGGATGCCACGACCGTCGAGAAGGTCGAAAAGCTGAATGCTGCCCTCGACAAGATCCAGGACGAGGCCAAGAAGCGCGCCGACGACATCGAAACCAAGCTCAATCGCATCTCGCTCGGCGGCGGCAGTGACGCCGACAAGGACGAGATCAAGGCGGCGGCGCAGTTCGGCGCCGAGCGCGGCGAGCAGGTCGATCTCGAAGGCTACCGCGCCTACAAGGCCGGCTTCGTCGCTTACATGCGCAAGGGCGAGCGCCTTTCCATGGACGAGCGCAAGGCCATGTCGGTCGGGTCGGACCCGGATGGCGGTTACACCGTCGTCCCCGATGTCTCCGGCCGCATGATCAAGCGTGTCTATGAGACGACCCCGATGCGCCAGGTGGCATCCGTCGTCACTATCGGCACGGATCGACTGGAAGGCTTCAACGATCTCGGCGAAGGTACCGCCGGCTGGGTCGGTGAGACGCCGGCCCGTCCTGCCACCGGCACTCCGCAGCTCGGCAAGTGGGAAATCCCCGTGCACGAACTGTACGCCTTTCCGCAGGTCACGCAGAAGCTGTTGGACGACTCCATGTTCAACATCGAAAGCTGGCTCGCCGACAAGACGGCGGACAAGTTCGCTCGCACCGAAAACGCCGCGTTCCTCAACGGAACTGGCGTCGGTCAGCCGCGCGGCCTTCTGACCTATCCGACCGCGGCGACGGCGGACGCCTCCCGCGCGTGGGGCACATTTCAGCACATCCTCACCGGCACGGACGGCTCGTTCGGCACCAATCTCAACGGGGCCGACAAGTTGATCGACCTCGTTTATTCGCTCAAGTCGAAGTATCGCCAGAACGCGAATTTCATGATGTCGCGGGCGACGCTTGCCGGTATTCGCAAACTGAAGGACGGCCAGGGCGGCTATGTCTGGCAGCCGTCGCTCTCGGCGCTGTCTGGCGGGACGGTTCTCGGCTTCAACGTGGTTGAGGGCGAGGATATGCCAGTCATGGCGCAGGACAGTCTCTCGCTTGCGTTCGGTGACTTCCGCGAAGCCTACCAGATCGTGGATCGCGTCGGCATCCGCGTGCTGCGTGATGTCCTGACCAACAAGCCCTACGTCGGGTTTTACACGACCAAGCGCGTTGGCGGTGATGCGATCAGCTTTGAAGCCGTAAAGTTCCTGAAATTCGGCGATTGATGATCTGCGGGCGGCTTCGGCCGCCCGCTTCTCTCCATTCATATCATGAAAGGACACGCACATGCGTGATCTCGCTTCAAACATCAACGTCGTGGCATCTCTTGTCCCGGCAGTGCAGTCGGCCACGCTCAAGGGCACGGCTGTCGATCTCCGCGGCTACGATAGCGCAGCATTGGTCGTCAACACCGGGGCGATTGCTGGTGATGGGCTTTACGTCATCGCCATGCAGGAGAGCGACACGACTACGGACGGTGATTTTGCTGATGTGGACGATGCCGATCTGATCGGTGATCTTCCGGCGGCTCTTGAGGCATCTTCCGTCTATCGGCAGAGCTATATCGGCACGAAACGCTACATCCGCGCGGTCATCACCAAGACCTCCGGCACGTCGATCGCCGCCGGCGCCGTCGTGGTTCTCGGCCGCCCGGCACAGCGCCCTGTAGCCTGATGACCTGGAGCGGCTTTCGAGCCGCTCCCTCCTCTCTTTCGAGATTTCCATGCTTGCACCCGTCCGCACAGCAGCGCCAACCATCACGCCGGTCTCATTGGCTGAGGTGAAAGCGCATCTGCGTGTCGACCATACCGACGACGATGCAATGATCGGCGCGTTGCTGACGGCGGCGACCGAGCGTTTCGACGGGTGGACCGGGATCCTTGGCCGCTGCCTGGTCGAACAGACATGGCGGCAAGATTTCGAGTGCTTCTCAGACTGCCTGCGGTTGCCGCTGGCGCCGGTGCTGTCCATCGAGAGCATCACCTATTTCGACGGCGACAATGCGCAGCAGACGCTCGCCGCATCCGTCTACAACCTTTTCACCGATGCGCGTGGCCCGTATGTCGGCTTGAAGCCGGATCAGCCCTGGCCCGGCATTTATTCGCGGCGCGATGCGATCTCGGTCACGTTCAAGGCCGGATACGCTACGACGCCTGCTCAAGGTGAGACGCCTGCGCAGAGCACCGTGCCCGAGCCGATCAAGCTAGCGATCATCCTGCAGGTCAAATTGAACTACGACCCGCTGGAATCCGCGGTGCGCGAATCCTACCAGCGTGCGATCGATGCATTGGTCGCGCCGTTTCGCAGGGTGGGGGTATAAATGGCCCTTCCAAAGCCATCGGCGTCCGATCTAAAGATTAAGACGACCGAACGAGGCATGTTGCGCGTCTATTTTAAGGGCGAGCCGCTGCCTGGCGTCATTGGTATCGAATGCATTCAGGATGATCTGACGAGGCCGGCAGAAGTCAGGGTGACGTTCAGCGGCCGCGCTGTAGCACTTGATATCGAGGGCGCGTGAGGTGGGGAAGATCAGCGCGCCAAACCTCTATTACAAGGTGCATTGCCAGAAGCGCGTGGAGATTGACGACGGGGCAGGAAGCACGGTTGGCGATTTTGCGACGCAGTTTTCCGTCCGCGCCGGGTTCGCGCATCTGCGTGGCGGCGAGGCGGTCATCGCTTCGCGGCTTGAGAACAAGCATCCCGTGATCATCACCGTGCGCGCCTCGAGCCAGACGCGACAGATCAATTCGGACTGGCGGCTGGTCGATGCGCGTGACGGCACCGCCTGGGCGGTGCGGGACGTGACGCCAGAGACGGATCGACAGTGGGTTTCGCTGCTATGCGAACGCGGAGTGGCGGCCTGATGGCTATCAAGTCGAAATTCCTCGGCCGCGAGGCGGTCATGCGCAAGCTAAATGCGATGTTACCCGACGCAGAGCGCGAGCTGGCAGAGGCACAGATGGAGGTCGCGCGGGAAGCAGCCAGCCGGATCGAGGCCCGCGCCCCGGTCGGTGCAACGGGTGATTACAAGGGCAGCATCGAGGCTGATCGCATCGGCAATCGACCTCATCAGGAGTTAACGGGGATCCGGGAGACCAAGGACAAGAACGCGACCGCCGTGTTTGCCAAATTCACCTGGCGATTCCTCGAATTCGGCACTGTCAATATGACGGCGCGTCCACACATCTTTCCGACCTGGCGCGCCTATCGCAAGACTGCGCGCCGCAAGATGGCTGCCGCCGTGAATAAGGCTGTTCGCAGGGCAAAATCCTGATGGCATCTCCCTCGCTGGAACTACAGGGCGCAATCGTTGCGCGCCTCAAGGCTGACACCGCGGTTTCCGCGATCGTTGGGGCACGGGTCTATGACCATGTGCCGCGCGGCTCCGGCGGCGCGGTGACGGCAGATTTCCCGTTCGTCGGGATCGCTGATAGCGACGATCTGCAGGACGACGCAACCTGCGTGACCGGTTACGAGATCACCATGAATCTCGACATTTGGTCGCGGAAGCCCGGTTTCGTCGAGGCCAAGCAGATCGCGCACGCCGTCGTCAAATCGCTGCACAATTGGGATGCGTCGTTACCGACCCACAAGGTGATAACGCTTCAGCACCGCCAAACCCGCATTTTTCGTGATCCTGACGGCCTGACCAGCCATGGCGTGGTCGAAATGGTCGCCATCGTCACCGAGTAACTACTTGAAATATCCCAGCTTTGACCGCCCTGCGAGCCGCGGGGCGCTTTGTCGTGAAAGGACGCTCTCATGTCTCAGCAAAAAGGCCGATTGCTACTCATCAAGATCGGTGACGGCGAAATCCCGGAAGCCTTCGCCAATCTGTGCGGGCTGAAAACCCGCAGTTTCAATCTGTCGGCCAATGAGATCGATACCACCGTGCCGGATTGTGACAATCCAGGCGCCGCCGTGCAGAAGCAGTCGGAGCCCGGCATCGTCAACCGGACCTTCTCCGGATCTGGCGCTTTCATCAGCGGCGCAACTCAGGCGATCTTGATGGGCCACGTGCGCGGCGCCACGGTTTTCAACGCCCGGGTCGTGGTGCCAGGCGAGGGGACCTATGCCGGCTCCTGGATGGTGTCGGATTTCGAGTTTTCCGGCGAGATGGAAGGCAATATGGAGTTCTCGGCCACTTTCACCGCCGCCGGTCCGCTCACCTTCACGGCCGAAGCCGGTGCGCCGGTCAACACGTTGCTGCCGTCGATCGCCGGCATCGCCCAGGAAGGCCAGACCCTATCGGCGAACGTCGGCACCTGGACGCATTCGGCGGTGTTCACGTTCCAGTGGAAGCTCGATGGCGTGAATATCTCCGGCGCAACCGGGGAAACCTACGTTCCTGTCACCGGCGACGTCGGCAAGACCATCACGGTCGCCGTTACCGCCACCAACACGTCCGGCAGCGCGACCGCGACCAGCGGCGGCACCGCCGACGTGATCGCGGCGTAAGCGCATGGCACTGTCAGCAAATGGCGCGCGGGGCGAGGTGCCGCTCCGCGTCGGCTCTGTCGATCTGGTGATTGCCGCCGAGATCGGCAGGTTGGCTGCCGTCTCTACCGCGCTGGACTGTAAGTCGTTCGGCGACCTCTATCAGCGCCTGCTCGGCGTCGAGGTCGCGGCGACCATTGCCGGCGTTCAGCACCTCGCGGTCAAGGGCGACGGCGCGCGGGCCGCGGCGGAACTGACGCTTCCCGACTTCCCGGCCTGCGCCAAGGCATTTGCCGCCGCTCTCAGCCATCACCTCAAGGATTCCGAGGGAAAAGCCAAAGCCGGCGACGAAGGCGCGCCGGCGACGACCACGACAAGCCCTTCCCGTTCCGCGACTGGCTGAAAACCGCCATCGGCCCGATGGGCTGGCGGCCGGCCGACTTCTGGCAGGTGACCGTCACCGAGTTCTTCGATGCGGTCGATATCTTTAACGAAATGCACGCCGACCCTGAGAAAACCGAAGCGCCTGACGAAGATGAGATGACGAAGCTTCTGGAGAAGTACGGCTGATGGCTCAAGACCTCGAGCAGATGGTGCTTTCGATCTCGGCGGACACCCGCCAGATTCAGCGCGCGCTCAAGAAGCTGGAAGCGGACTCTCGCGCCAGCACCAAGAACATCGAGAAGCAGTTCGACGGCCTCGGCAAGAAGGTGAGCGGGTCCTTCGCGGGGCTCGGCAAAGGCATGGTCGGCGCCCTCGCGGCTGCCTTCTCCCTCCGCGAGGCGCAGAAATTTATCGATACCGCCACGCGTATCGACAACGCCTTGAAGGTCGCCGGCCTCTCCGGCGAGCAGCTCACCAAGGTCTATGACGCGCTGTTCGTGTCGGCGCAGAAGAACGCCGCGCCGCTCGAGGCATTGGTGCAGCTCTATGGCCGGGCCAGCCTGGTTCAGAAGGAGCTTGGCGTCTCGACGGAACAGCTGCTCAAGTTCACCGACAACGTGGCCGTCGCGCTGCGCGTGTCAGGAAAATCGGCGGCGGAATCGTCCGGCGCGCTGTTGCAGCTATCGCAGGCGCTCGGCTCCGGGGTGGTGCGCGCCGAGGAATTCAACTCGATGCTGGAAGGCGCGTTGCCTATTGTGCAGGCCGCGGCCAACGGCATTACCGAGGCCGGCGGTTCAGTCTCGAAGCTCCGGCAGTTGGTGGTCGATGGCAAGGTGTCGTCGGCGGCGTTCTTCAAGGGATTCCAGGCCGGCGCCGTGATGCTCAACCAACAGGTTGCCGGCGCGTCACTCACAGTGGCGCAAGGATTTGAGCGGCTTCAGAATTCCGCCGTCGACGCGGCGAGGCGTATCAACGACGCCAGCGGCGCCAGCAGAGCGGCAACATCGGCGCTGGACACGCTGTCCGCCGCGGTGACCAAGCTCGCTGATGCCTTCACGTCGTTGGCGAGTAGCAAAAGCCTCCAGGACACCAATAGAGGCTTGGACGCCCTGGGCGCGGCCGCGCAGAATCTCTGGAATGATCCATCGTTTCAGAACCTCTATCGGTTTCTGTTCGACACCTCCGGCTCACTCGCTCAACGGGCTGCCGGCGATGCAATCGCCAGCCGGGCGGAAGGGTTCAATGCGTTGCGCAAGGCCATGTCGGCCGCCAACGCGGAGGCGGACAAGGCTGCGGCCAAGAAGTCTACGGCGTCGAGCAGGTTTGACGATGCCTTTTCGCCGTTCGCGACCAAGAAAGTCAGCCTTGCGGACAACCCGGTGACGGCTGCGGCGAAGAAGGGCGGCGGGGCCGGCTCCGATCGCGACACCTTCGAGCGCCGCTTGGCGATGACGCAGCGCCAGATCGACCTGATGGGCGTTGAGGCGTCGACCATCGACCAGACTGCGACGGCGCGGGAACGCGCTCGCGTCGTGGTCGAGCTGGAAACCGCCGCACGGGAAGCCAATCACCGCGCCGGAAAGTCCAACACCGAGGTCACCGAGGCGCAGCGAGCAAAGATAAACGAGTTGGCCGACGCCTATGCCAAGGCGCGCGGCCAGCTCGAACAGTTGAATGGCCCTCTCGCCACCTTCGCGCGGGAGTCATCCAACATCGGGCAGCAGCTGGAATATGTGGCCGTCCAATCGCTCGACCGGATGAGCGACGAATTGGCCGACGTCATCACCGGGACGCGCTCGGTTGCCGACGCCTTCAAATCGATGTCAAACCTGATCCTTCATGAACTGGCGAGGATAGCGATCAAGAAGGCGATCCTTGGACCGATTGCCGGGATGCTGGGTGGCGGGGGAGGTAGCAGCATTCTGTCAGCGATCCCGAAGTTCGCGAACGGCACGAATTTCGCGCCGGGCGGCATGGCGATCGTGGGTGAACGTGGTCCGGAGCTGGTAAACCTGCCTCGCGGTTCCGAGGTGGTGCCGAATTACAGGCTCCCGAAACCTGGCCGTAGCGCGCCAACGCAGACCTTCGCGCCGGTCTATCAGATCGACGCGCGCGGAGCCGACGCGGGGGCCGTGGATCGGATCAGGGGCGTTCTGGCACAGCACGCCAAGGCGATAGCGGGGCAGAGCAGGGCGATGCAGAGCGCCCAGCGCTTCCAGTCGACCGGAGTTGCATAGTCGTGGCTGTTCCGGAATTCTCAGCATCGCTCATGCGGGAGCGGTCGGGGTCGTGGCAGATACTGTCATCGACGGCTTCTGTCGGTCAATCGGCGCAGGGCGCGTTCCCTCGCGTAACGACCAGCGGCGGCGGATTGTGGAAGTGTGAATACGGCTCGATCAATTTACGCACGCCGGATCACGTCCGCGCCTGGCGCGCGCTGGAGGTCCTGTGCGACGGCGGCTCAGCGCCGATCATCGTGCCGATGTGCGACAAGCGCCACTTCCCGGCGCCGATTGTAGATGGGAAGCCTCTCTACGCGATCGGAGCCGTGCCGCACTCCGATGGTGCGCTCTTCGACGACGGGGCGGGATATGCCCAGAACATCGTCGACGCGTCTGTTCTGCTGGACGCGCCGTTGCGGGCCGTCAGCCTCGCACTGTCATTCGCCGCTGGCGGCCCGCTGCGCGGCGGCGAGTTCTTCTCGATCGAGCACCCGACGCAAGGCTGGCATCTGTATGAGGTCGGCACGGTCGATGATCAAGGCGGAGGCAACTCCGTGATCACCTTCCGCCCGCCGCTCCGGGAGGCGGTGACGGCAGGGACGTATCTCGAATTCGACCGGCCGCGTTGCGTCATGATGCTCGCCGACCCGAATGTGATGAAGCTGACATTGTCGATGCGCCGCTTTGCTGACCCGGATGTCAGCTTCGTCGAATATTTCTATCCGGTCTGATCTGTCATGAATCTTTCGCAAGATGAACTGGCCGCGCTGGCCAGGAATTCCGCGCGCATCGGCGTGTTTTTCCGCCTGGAAACGGACCCGGTCGTCAGGTTGTGGCTGGGCGTTGGACCTTTCGAGACGACGCAACCCGACGTGCTCGATGAAGCCGGAGCAAAATACAACGGCTTCGGCGAGGTCGGCAGCCTGCCCGCCCTCAAGCAGATGATCAACGGCGCGGCGCAGCGAGTGGATTTCACCATCAGCGGCGTGACCGGCGAGATTCTTCAGATCGCATCTGGCGGCGATGCACAGCAGGTCAAGGGGAAGCGTGTTTCTGTCGGCTTCGCGGTGATGGGCGAAGACTGGTCTCTCCTTGGCCCGATCAAATGGATTCAGAACTACACCGCCGACTACCTCGCTATCCAGCAAGTGTCGCCGACTGAGGTCGGGCAATCGACCGTCAGAACCGTCACACTTTCCGCGGGGACACTTATGACCGGCCGCCGGCGGCCGGGATTGGCCTATTTCACGAACCAGGACCAGCGGGCCAGATATCCGACCGACTACTTCTGCGAGCGCACGCCGCTCTACGCTAACGGGTTCAACAAGACGTGGCCACGGCTGTCAGCATGACGCTCCCTGAATTCTTCGAATCCGTGCTTCGCAAGCGCTGGTCACCGGGAACGTGGGATTGCTCGACTTTCATGGCGGATTGGGTTGTCAACGTGTGTGGGCGCGATCCGATCGCTGATGTCCGTGGCACGTATTCTTCGGAGCGCGAGTTTCAGCGCATCGTCGCTCGCGAGGGCGGCTTTCTAGAAGCCTGTCATTCGCGCCTGACCGCGGTTGGAATGCGGCCCACGGAAACACCCGTTGCGGGCGATATCGTCGCGGTCGATGCACCTTACTCGGCGGGCGGCGAGATACGGCGCCGGCCGACCGGTGCGATCTGCGCCGCGCCACGGTGCTATGCCGTTGTGACATCGGACATGGGTTTGGTGGTGGACAACGACGACAGGCTTCCAATGCTGCGGGCGTGGACGTTCGATGGCTGAAACGATCGGAACCATACTGATCGCGAGCGTCGCGCCAGGGGCGATCACGGGGATCGGTTTCGGCTCAGCGATCAGCGGTGCGTCATTTCTCGGCGTGAGTCTGGCGACCGCAGTCGGTACTGCAACCATCCTCGGCACGTCAATCGGGCTGAACTATGCGTTGCGGCCGGATGTGCCGAAGCCGGAGAACGGGTCTCACCCGCTTAAGCAGGGAATCCCGCCGCGCATCCGGGGCTATGGCCGCAACCGGCTGGCCGGCTATTACATGCTGTTCGAGGAGGCCGACAAGAACTCCTACGACGTGATGGCGGTCCATTCCGGGCGCGTTGCCGCTGTCGTGAACATGTACCTGCATGACGATCTGGTGGTGTTCGACCACGGCGCAACCGACGCCATACGTCCGGCATTCGCTGATGACGGCCGCTACGGCCCTGCCGGCAACGTCAGGGTTCACTTCGGCTACGGCGACGGGTCAACTCAAAGCTTCTTCGGTGTCGGGCCAAGCGGCGGCATATGGGACCCCGCCACGCATTTCGGCATCGGCATCTTCTGGGCATCCCTTTATTGCCAAGGTCAAGAAATCAAGCCCGAGGATTACACGGAGATCTACCCGCGCGGGCTTCCTGTTCTTTCCCTCGTGCTCGATTGCTCGCCGGTATGGGATCCGCGCGACCCGACGCAAAGCCGGCTGGATTCCTCGACGTGGAAGATTTCCTACAACCCCGTCCTGCAACTGCTCGACTATCTCACCCAGGTCGACGGGTGCATGGGGCTGGATTTCGATATCCTGTTTCCAACGCCGGCGCATCTCGCCTTGTGGATGCACGAAGCGGACCTTTGCGACGAACGGGTCGCAACTCCGGGCGACACCGAGCCGCGCTACACGTCTAACGGATGGTACCAGTTCGACAACAAGCCCGAGGATATCGTCAATTCGATCCTGGCTACTTGCGACGGATGGTTGGCTGAGGCCGGCGATGGCTCGCTCGCGCTCAAGGTCGGGGTGTATCGAGAGCCGACCGTTACCATAGCAGCCAATCACATCATCGACTTCAACCTCAATTACGGGCAAGCCGACGAGCAGGCCGTCAATCAACTCAACATATCTCACACCGACCCGAACTCGGGCTATGTGGAGGTTCAGGCCGAGCCTTACCGGGACGAAGAGTCGATATCGCTCACGGGGATGACGCGGTCTCAGTCCCTCGATCTGAAATGGACGCAGACCGAGACGCAGGCGCGGCGGCTGGCTGAGCGGGCGATGAGGCGTCTCAACACGCCCTTGAGCGGGACAATCACAACGACGTTGTACGGCCTTGCCGCGCTCGGCGAGCGTTGGGTCAGAATTCAATATCCCTTCGTGTCCGGGCTTCAGGACTCGGTCATCGAGATTCAGGACGCCGACATCGATCTGATGGCCGGGCGGATCACGTTCACCTTCATCCTCGTGTTCCCCGAAATTCTTGAACCCTACGATCCGGAGGCCGGCGGCGAAACGCCCGTCATCCCGCCGAGCATCAAGCGCGAGGATGGGTCGAGTCTGTTCCGCGAGGATGGATCGCTCTACATAAGAGAAGAAGCATGACCGGAAAGATATCGGAAGACCCGGATAGGGTCGTCAACGGAACCGAGAAGTTCGCCGCTGCTGCCAGCGGCAGTAACTTCGGCATTCTCGCATCGTCGATTGCGACCTATCTCGCGTCGCTCGCACAGACGCTCACGAACAAGACCATCGACGCCGCCAATAACACGATCAGCGGCCTGACGACGGCGATGTTCGCGACGAGTGTTGTCGACACTGACAGTGCTTTTACAGCCGACAGCAACACGCGACTTCCGACGCAGAAGGCGGTCAAGACGGCGCTATCAGGCAAGGCGGACACATCGTCGCTCGCGGCCCTCGCCATGTCGCTCGGCGCAATGGCGACCAAGGATGATGTCGGGGTCGACGACATCGACGCGACGGGAACACCATCCTCGTCCACCTACCTGCGCGGCGACGGGTCGTGGCAGACGCCGGCCGGCGGGGGCGGTGGCATCGAGGGGCCTGTATCGTCGACCGACAGCGGGTTCGCCCGCTGGAATGGGACAGACGGCAGCGCCTTGAAGGACGGCGCCGCCACCATCGCGCTCGGCTCGGAAGTGTCCGGAACGCTGCCGGTTGCAAATGGGGGGACGGGTTACACCGGTGGGGCTTTTACAACGGCGTCGGGGGCCGTTCTGAAAAACCAGGGCGGAACGAACTTCGGCGCGGGCAGCTTCGCCTACAGCTACATCATCATAGGTAAGCTCTGCATCGTTTCGGGTCGAGCGACCGTAACGACGTTGGCGCCAAACTCCGGATCGGATCAGGTTTCAATTCCGCTTCCCGTCAATTCGCTTTCGAACGGGTCGTTCACATGCCGCAACACGGCCAACGGTCGGATCGCTGATGGCCGCACGATCGCGACCTCGCCAACAGCGCTAATCTACGACAGCGTCGGGCTCACCAACGGTGCCTACTTCGATTTTACGATCGTCTATGAGACGGTATAACCGAGAGAGATGATATGACCGAGTTGACGGCTGCCGAGGTCTGGCGCGACTACAACATAAACGGCGTGCCTGCCAGTGGGGCGCACAAGCCCAACAAGCGCGAGATTCGCGCCTGGGGTACCAAGCTGCAAGCTGATATTGCAGCGGGGTTTGAAGCCATCAACCTTAGCTACGCCTCCCGCGCGGCTCTTTTCGCCAATCTCGTTCCTGTCGCCAACTCGCTTGCACAGGTCCGTGGCGACAGCACCGCAGCCTACAACGGCCTCTACAAAAAGGCCGGTGCGGGCGGGACGGGCTCCTGGACACGCATCGCTGACTTGCCTGGGGATTATGTGATCCTCGCCACAGGCGGCACCGCAAATGCGATCGAGGCGACCATTGTTCCGGGTCTTCCGACTACGCCCGGACAGCACACATATATCTTTACGCCGTTAGCTGCGAATACCGGGGCCGTCACGATCTCCGTCGAAGGCGGAGAGCCGGTCACAGTCAAGAGCGCATTCGGCACTGAGCTTGCCGAAAATTCACTCTTGGCAGGATTGACGCAGCTTATGCTGTGGTCGGTGGATCATTACACGCTGTTGATGCCGGTCGCTGTTGATGCCGATGCAATTCTTGCGACAGTAGTCGCGGCGAAAGATGTTGCGGAAGAAGCGCGCGACGAAGCTGTCTCGGCGGCTGCGGGCGTCAGCCTGCCATCGATCGTGTCGGGGAGCGCCGGCAAGATTCTACAAGTCAACGCCGATGAAACCGCGCACGAGCTGGTCGCAGTGGCCGACGTTGCTGCCCGCACATTCGGGCTGAAAGCCCTGCTGTCGGCGGCCGATTGGGCCGATGTACGCGACGCGACGAACGTGCGCGACATCATTTCGCCGCTGAACGCCAAGATTTCCGAACTCGCTGGCACCTACCCTGGATGCACCATTGATGCGCGGGCATTGCGCGGCGAAGTGGAAGCCGAGATTGATCTTTTCGACGGCATCAGCGCGGCCAACATCCACCTGGTCACGGGCGCGGTGACGCTGAAGAAGGAAATGAACATCGGCATTGCCGGCGCGGGGGCGTTCCGACGCCCGTCCTATCTTCATTGGGAAATGCATGGCACCATCATCAAGCCCTTGACTGCGGTCACCGGGAACATCGCAAGCCCCAACGACACCGAGAAGGCCATGCTTTCAAGCTGGCTTGGTCAGACGACCGGGACCGGAGTGTATAACACCGCGTCCGTGACGGTTGATGACCCGTCAATCTTCGAGCCAGGAGCGCGCATCGCGATCGAGGGGATTTACCCGGATTCGAGCGTGACTCATAATCTTGCCGGAAACATCAATTCCAGCGTGACGACGTTCAATCTTAGCGGTGATGTTTCACGCACGATCCACGGCGGGCATGTCTACCTCGCGGTAGACGACGAGGTTATTCTCGGCGCGATCTCTACCTCTGGCGTTGTAACGGTCACGCAGCGCGGCGCGAATGGGACGACGCCGGCGTCGCACACATCGGGAACTCCGACCTTTTGGGCCAACTCCTTCGTCACAACCGTTGTGTCGGTTGTCGGTAGCGTCGTGACGATTTCAAATTCGCTTCCGAACCATTTCACCGACGCCGTGATCCACGTAGGCGCGACAGGTCACAGGGTGTCGGGTGAGTACATCATCGACGGCGAATTCTATGACGATCCGGGCCGACCAGATGCTTTCTATCAGTGCATGGGCTCGGTGCTGAGTACCCATTGCACCGTGAGCGGTCGCGGTGTGCTTCGAGCCGCGCCGTTCGCCGGCCTTTTTGAATATGCAACAGCGCACAACCGGATAAGTGTCGATGAGATTTCATCCATAGGGCGCGTGTCGGCCTCGCTCGGCGGTGGCATTTGGGTTTTTGCCCAAAACTTCCGCACCGATGTTCGATGCCGTCGGCTTCAGCGCGCCGCAACCGGTGCCCTCATCGATGATAAGTCAGAAAGCGCTGACTTTTTCGGCTTGGCGCGACCGAACAACCAATGCTCGATCGACGTTGATCACGCCACCAACCTCGCCACGGGCTTTAGTGTCTCAGGCTCTCGCGACTGTCGTATTCGCTTCGGGTTTCTGAGCGCCGATGTGGCGGGCATCATGGACAACAACGAGGGGCAGCGCACTTCGTTGTTGTCGGATATCCGCAGTAACGTGGTGACGATCGAAGCCGACAATTGCGGGGCAGGAGTGAGTGGCAACATTCTGAACAAAGATGGAAACCGCGTCATTCGCGGGAGCCTTGCCCCGTTTTTTTCGTCAATTGCGATGCCATCGACCAACATCCCCACGACCGGAATCGATGTTAACCTCGACGTGCCGGGGGCTGCTTCAAATGCTTTTGTCGAAGCAAACTTTCAATTTACGCCGACCGGCGGCATCGGCATCGCCTACGCTCGCGTGACGGCCACCAACACCGTCAAAGTGTATTTTACCAATTCCAGCGGGTCTCCGGTAAACGGTGTGTCCGGCAATATCCTATTCAAAATTACGAACCGGTAAGGAATATGGTCAGCCATCCTGAAGCTGGCTCTGATCCTGAGCAAATCGTCCTGCGAGAAGTCCCCAGGCGAGTGCAGTGGGGCGGTCATAATGGATTTTGCGGTAGAAGTAACAACCGGGGAACACTATAAGAAGCCACGCTACAGCGAGCGTTTCGGCAATCCAGCATAGTTTTCTTGCGCACGCGGTATTCATTCTAACATTTTGAGTAGTCAATGAATTCATCGACGATGGTTGGGAGCGATAGTAAAAGCATTCGGGTGCTCTACGTTGATGGGGTGGGCCCGTTTGGTGGAGCTTCTCGGAGCTTGTATGAGGCGATCAGATCTCTGCCGCCTGGTTCTGTTGAAGGGTACTTTGTGGCAGCCGATGGCACGGCCCTCGAATATTATCGAAAGCTGGCGAAAGATATGGTTGTCACGCGTGGATTAACACGTTTCGATAATACTCAGTATAGCCACTACAGAGGCGCTCGCTGGCTGGTCCTGCTTCGGGAAGCGTTTCATTTGCCATATACACTGGCGAGTATTGTTCGAGCGAAGCGCAGGTGGCGAAGCATTGACGTCATTCATGTCAACGAGGTTACGGAGATCATACCTGGCCTGGTCGCGCGCCTGATCTTTAGGGCGCCGATGATCGTTCATGTGAGGTCGCCGCAGAATAATGTCGTTAGGAGCAAGCGATCAAAACTAATCCGGTCGATTCTGCGCTCGCAAGCTGTCATGGTAATCGCGATTGATGAGACCGTGCGGTCTTCGCTGCCACAAGATATTGACGTCGAAGTCTTGCATAATTCCTTTTCACGGGCTTCGGATCGTCCCGACCCCCCTTTTAAGGAGAAGTTAGACAAGGCACTGATGGGCGGGATGTTCACGGTTGGATATGTCGGAAGCCTGCACGTCTCTAAGGGTATTATGGACTTAGTGGAGGCGGCAAAGATCGTTTGCGACAAACGACGCGATATTCAGTTCGCTATCGTTGGCGGCATGACGGACGATGATCGAAGTTTAAGAGCAAGAGCATTGGCTGCACTCGGCTTAGCTCAGAATATCGGATCAGATGTAGTGAACAAGATAAGCGAGTATGGGATCGGAACGCACTTCCATCTTCTTGGACCAACATGTGATATTTCGGTCGCTTATGATGCCTTCGACGTTCTGGCTTTTCCCTCGCACCTCAAAGCCGCTGGGCGACCTGTTTTTGAAGCTGCGTTTGCAGGGGTTCCCAGCATTGTTGCGGTTGAGGATCCGAAACCTGACACGCTGGTTCATGGCGAAACAGGGCTATCGGTTCCAGAGAAGTCTCCGAAGGCGCTCGCGGAGGCGATATGCTACCTCGCTGATAACCGAATCAAGTCCGCAAAGATGGGGCAGAGCGCCCGTCTACTTGCAGAGAAGAATTTTAATCCGGTTTCGAATTCTGCGCGGCTTCTGGAGATGTATAGGCGCGCGCATTACGCGCGGGCACTGGCGCAGTGAGGCGTCTTGGCAAAGACGGCCGTATCGGACTATTAGTGGGAACACAACAAACGGGGCCGCGATGAGTCCGGACATTTCCGTAGTTATCGCCGTAAAG